>NZ_JAASTZ010000010.1 GCF_014322765.1 Listeria immobilis
TTTGCTTGATACAATAATTCACCAGAACGACTGCCTGTTGCCATTTCCATGCCTCGTTGATACGTACTTTGATACATACATAAACCTCCTATGGCTGATTATGAGCTATCCAATCCCCTAAAGAAATATCTTTCTCTCGTATCGATTGTGCCGCTTGAATTAATTCCTCTTGAAAACCACGTAAACGTCTCATTTGTTGTTCATTTAACGCATAAAAAGCTTCAAATTTAGCTGGGTCATGAAACGTATAAACACCCTCATGATACTTCACCGCACGTTCTGTTAACGCTTCATCCACATCCCATACCGTTAATTCACTAAAACGAGCGCCTTCACTCGTATCATCTTCTAAATCTGCTCGAAGCTTTCGAGACCTTTTCATGACTTCTTCTTCTAAATCTTGCATACGATATTGAGTCTGTTGCATAATCGCTAACACATCATCCAATCGACTTGCTTGTTGAATAACCATATCTGGATTCACTTTTAATTTCGCTGAACCATTAGCAGTAAACATTCCAGCAAACGTTCCTTTTAAATGTCCCATGAAAAGAGACGAACCTAAAGGTACATCTGAATTCGTATCCATAATAAATTGTTTTCCTATCACGACACCTCCAGGAACAATTTTTCCTACTGGGTCTAGACGATGACGATAATCTGTAATAAGGCTATCAAAATCTCCATTTTCCACTGCTGCTTGTTGTTCCTTCGTCAATAAGCGAAACGGATTAGCTGCTGCATACGTCACCGTTTTTTTCTTTTTTTGTACACCCATATATTGCGATAAAGCGCCACCCAAACTATGCCCCGTAAACGTATAGTTTGGAATCTGATAATCCTTTAACGTTTGATTCACAAACACTTGATAATCATAAAATTGGTTGTCGGTATTGCTGTACCAAGCTGGTAATTGAGCCATTCCTTTTCCCGGTAACGACCATTTTTTAGCAAAATCAGCTACTGTTTGAGACGGTTCTCCTACAGCTTTTTTTAACTTTCTATCTGCTTCTGGTTTCTGACCAATACCCAATTTTCCAATATCCGTATGAATCCAATCTTTCATAAATTGCTTCGTATTGGGTTCCGAACCTCGTGCCACAAAAATAGCGTCATCATACGTCATTTTTCCTTTTTTATATTCTTTTGCTGGTACAACGGCGATAGCTTGTAATCCACTTCCTGGCTTGTCAACTGAGTTAATCACTCGCCATTTAGAATATTTACCAGAAACATCTTTTGTCTTAATTAAGCTTCCCAGCTTCAAAGTGTCGTTATTATAAACTTCATCAGCTAAACTAAAATACTGCTCATCTGTAAATGTTGCCAAATTCATCACCTCATATGTTATATTTATCTTGTATTGCATAATTAACGGGAGTTGACTTCATGAAAAATAAAAAAAGAAAACGGATAATAAAAATCATTATAATTATACTGATTATACTACTATTTGTTATACTTGGAGGGTACTTATACATGAAACATCAAGAAAAAGAATTGATGCAGGAACAAAAACCACGGATTGAAAAATTTCTAAAATACAACTACAACAATATAGAATCTATTACACTAACAAAAACCTACACAAATCCAACGGGTATAGTACATATTGAAGGCTACTTAAACAATAATGAAAAGCTAAAAATTGATGCTCCTTTAGATGGCATAAATGGTGTCGAAGTCGTTAACACCCCAACAATATTTGATGACAAATATTCTAAACCACAATTCAAATACGAAGGTAAAACGGTTAGTGGAATTGAAGCCGAAGAAAAAGCCAAAAAGAAGAAAGAAAAAGAATCTAATACAGAAGAATCTTCGTTAAACACTCGTTCTGTTCAAGAAATTATGAGCGACCTGCAGTCTCTAGAAGCTTCCATCCTTCAAAATAACCGACATCCACTCTGACAAGGAACTAATTACGCACTAGTTCTTTGTTTTTTTGTTGCAATTCCTCTATTTCCTCTAAACGGGCATACTTGTTTTCTATTTGGTCTAATTCATACCGCATAAATGCCAAATACCATGTTTCTGCCCCTTCTTTTTCGGCTTTTTCTAAGCGCTCCAAATAAAACTGCCTTTTCGCCAGTATCGAATCCTCTTTCCACACATTCCGATTATACTGTTCAATAATCAGCACATTTTGAAATTCATTCTCCACATCTTCTATCAACAACGACTTGCGAAGCGCTAAATGTTGGGGTTTTAAGCCATATTTTCGCACCGCTTTACGCCATTTGCTATCTTTTCGTAGAGGCATTTTAATTCCTTTCGACTTGTTGTACAACTGCATGCCCCGTGGATATAAGTGCAGACGTCCCCCTTTTATCACTCGTTTGGATTCGTCCGACTTCGTTACTTCTACGGTACGTGCTCCAGGAGCCTGTAGGAGCTCGCTCACGTGTTCTTCTTCCTCTTCGACAGTTAAACCTTCTTCTACCTCTAAATTTGTCAAATAGCTCGTAAAATAGGCTCCTATGTTATCCGTTCTATCTGGACGTTTCACATTCACAATGCCATGACCCCAAATTGCTGCATATAAACTGTTCGGTATGTATACTTTTTTCATCAATGGGAATTTCACTAATAAATGAAAATGCCACGCACCCCGTTCTTGTGGCTCTATCGCCTTCACATATTCCATATGTCCTCTTGTCTTTCCATATGTCTGTTCACAAAAATATTTAAATCGCTTCAAAAATCGGTCAAAATCTGCAGAAGCTTGTTTATTGTCGGTCATATTCTTTTTATATGTCATCGTTATCCATAATTCATTGTTTGCTCCCGTAAAGTTGGCATTTATCAAGTAAGACAGCCGTTTAAAAGATTGGCGCAAAGAGTTTAAATTATCTTTTCGAGTCATTGATTGATTAAATTCCCCAATTTCTCCCGTCGATTTCACCAAGTAACGAGACTTATCCAATTTGACTATCGGACATTCTCGATTCCAATGACTCATAAACTGCAGCTCTATTATGTCATTCATTTCCGTTACTCGTACTCGATCATCGTTATTGATGAAAGCGTCTATTTTTTTGACTCCCATGCCCTTTGCACCTCCTTCCTCATTGGCTCTGCTCTGCCATTTATTTTCTTTTTCTCGTAAAGTTTAACTAAAATCAAGTTAATAAGAAACTCGTCGCTACGCTCCTCCTTGCCCAGCTCCGACGTCCCGTCGGTCACTGCCGTTGGAGCGCTGGGCGCTCCCCGGCGTGCCGTCTCCGCTGGTTGATGGTTTTCAGAGGTCTTTTTCGATTTTTTTCAACAAAAAAAGTAAACGCCTCGATAGCTCGCTTGTAAGAGGTTTCGTCCGTTCTTACAAGGTTTTCACTATCAATTCGTTTACTTTCCGATTGACTTATTAGCGCTTTGTTTATAAGATAAGGATATCGGATACTCCCGATACTCTTATTTTGATAACAAAGCACTAATGCGAAGCCTGTAAGAAAGGTGGTTTCTTTCTTACACGGTATAAAAAGTCTGTGAGCGTTCAACTCATAGGCTTTTTTCGCGTCCGTTATGAAGTTATTTTTAGCATAGCTCTATTCATTCCATTTGGCAAGTGAAAACCTAAAACCTTTTCAAGACCCCCTCGCCGTCGGGAACTCGGCCAATGGTTCAACATTGGCAAACATTAGCGTGTAAATCAGACGCTCGTATCCACTCCTTAAATTCCTTCTCTCCGTTCAGTCAGCCATTTACCGTGGACACTTCCTATTGAATCCGTTTCTATCCCTTGTACTTGCTTACCATGAAGCTTCCAATGCTTCTCTACTCGCTTGTATCGCTTCTGTTCGAGTCGTTTGTAGCCACATAAATACCGCATCTCCTGTCGCTGATTCAAAGGCATCTTTTAACGTCACTTGCACTGCTTGCAGGTCTTCTTGTACCGTCGGATACTTTTTTTGAACACGGTCCATTTCTTCATCCAATACATCCTCTATTTTTTTAGCCCCTTTTTTGACGGCTTTCTTTAAATCAATTTTTTGCGCTTGCTGAATAAGCTCTCTTTCTGCCATCACTAAATTGCTTCGTTCTTTGTCACTTAAATCCCCTTTATCTAGCCGTTCTCTTAATTGTTTTGCTTGATACAATAATTCACCAGAACGACTGCCTGTTGCCATTTCCATGCCTCGTTGATACGTACTTTGATACATACATAAACCTCCTATGGCTGATTATGAGCTATCCAATCCCCTAAAGAAATATCTTTCTCTCGTATGGACGCTGCTGCTTGAATTAATCCCTCTTGAAAACCACGTAAGCGTCCCATTTGTTGTTCGTTCAAAGCATAAAAAGCTTCAAATTTAGCTGGGTCATGAAAGGTATAAACCCCACCATGATATTTCACCGCACGCTCTGTTAACGCTTCATCCACATCCCATACCGTTAATTCACTAAAACGAGCGCCTTCCCTCGTATCATCCTCTAAATCTGCTCGAAGCTTTCGCGACCTTTTCGCTACTTCTTCCTCTAAATCTTGCATGCGATATTGGGTTTGTTGCATAATCGCTAACACATCATCTAATCGACGAGCTTGTTGAATGACCATATCTGGATTCACTTTTAATTTCGCTGAACCACTGGCAGTAAACATGCCGGCAAACGTTCCCTTTAAATGTCCCATGAAAATGTACGAACCTAAAGACACATCCGAATTCATATCCATAATAAATTGTTTCCCTATCACCATACCTCCAGGAACAATCTTTCCTACTGGATCTAAACGATGACGATAATCTGTAATAAGGGTATCGAAATCCCCATTTTCCACTGCTTCTTGTTGTTCCTTCGTCAATAAGCGAAACGGATTAGCTGCTGCATATGTCACCGTTTTTTTCTTTTTTTGTACGCCCATATATTGCGATAAAGCACCACCTAAACTATGCCCTGTAAACGTATAATTGGGAATCTGATAATCCTTTAACGTCTGATTCACAAACACTTGATAATCATAAAATTGGTTGTCTGTATTGCTGTACCAAGCTGGTAATTGAGCAATTCCTTTTCCCGGTAACGACCATTTTTTAGCAAAATCAGCCACTGTTTGAGACGGTTGTCCTACAGCTTTTTTTAACTTTCTATCCGTTTCTGGTTTCTGTCCAATACCCAGTTTCCCGACATCCGTGTGAATCCAATCCTTCATAAATTGCTTCGTATTGGGTTCCGAACCTCGTGCCACAAAAATAGCGTCATCATAAGATGTTTTTCCTTTTTTGTACTCTTTTGCTGGTACAACGGCGATGGCTTGTAAGCCACTTCCTTGTTTATCAACCGAATTAATTACTTTCCACTTTGAATAATCGGTTAATTGAATAGTCTTTCCAACCTTTAAATTATTATTTTTATAAACCTGGTCTGATAACCCAAAATATTGTTCATCTGTAAATTCTGCCATTTTCATCACCTCGTATGTTATACTTATCTTGTATGAAACAAAAGACGGGAGTTTACTACATGAAAAGAAAAAAGAAATTCATCATCATATCAATCATACCACTTATTATACTATGTATCATTTTAGGAGGGTACTTATACATGAAACATCAAGAAAAAGAATTAATGACTGAACAAAAACCACGTATTGAAAAATTTTTCGCTTATAATTTTAATAATATAGACAGCATAACATTAACAGGTACTTACACAAATCCAACAGGAATCACACATATTGAAGGATACATCAATGATAATAAAAAACTTTGGATTGATGCTGCTATGGATGGAAAAAACGGAGTTGAAGTTGTCAATGTCGCAGAAGAAATTTACAAACTCGAAAAACCCAATGCAGATATAAAAGGAAAAAATGTTTCCGATATTGAAGCCGAAGAAAAAGCCAAAAAGAAGAAAGAAAAAGAATCTAATACAGAAGAATCTTCGTTAAAAACACGTTCTGTTCAAGAAATTATGAGTGACCTGAAATCTCTAGAATCTTCTATCCTTCAAAATAACCAACACCCACTCTAACAAGAAACTAATTTTGCACTAGTTCCTTGTTTTTTTGTTGCAATTCCTCAATTTGCTCCAAACGAACATAATTGTTTCTATCTGGTTTAATCCGTTGCGTGAAAAGGCAATGAGCCATGTTCCAGGAGTATTTACATTTCACAATAAGTAATTAAAACCCGTCACTTTTTATCCTTACCCCCATCCTACCTCACGCCCCTATTTTTTTAAATAAAAACTGTTAGCTCCCAAAAGTCGGACTATTTGTAAAATGGATTTTTTAAATTGTAGCATTACTTTTAAATATTTGTTGTTATATGATCAATTGATGGTCTACTTATTATTGTCATTATGCTAAAATAAATAGTGTAGCTATTACGGCTATATTAATATAGTATAATCGTTTTTATGGCTATCAAAATATAACTAGGAAGTTGGGGCAAAATGGGAGAACAAACTATGTTAGAAACACGAAACGGGAGAACATCATTTTTTGACGGAGGATTACTGCAATTTATAGGTTGGACAATACTAGGAGTTATTATAACGATTGTGACAATTGGTATTTGTTATCCATGGGCTTTATGTATGATCTATGGTTGGAAAATAAATCATACTGTTATTGAAGGTAGACGTTTAGAATTTCGAGGATCAGCAGTTGGGCTTTTCGGTCATTGGATTAAGTGGTTATTATTAAGCATTATTACGATAGGTATTTATAGCTTCTGGGTATTTATTAAATTGGAAGATTGGAAAGTTAAAAATACAGTATTTAAATAAGAAAAAGCGGAGATGTTTGGTGATTTTTTTCTATCACTAACTATCTCCACTTTTTTTATTTTATTTTGTTTTTGTGTTCTTTCTGCGGAACAACCAAATACCAGCTAAGAGAAGTAGGCTGCCAGTTAGAAGTAATTCAGTATTCCATGTATCTCCTGTTTCTGGCGTGTTTTTCTTATTTTTAGAAGAAACGTTTTTGCTGCCGCCTTTTCTTTGGTTATTGGATTCATTTTTAGGTTTGATGATAATTGCTGTGTCGCTATCTTTTACTGTAACTTGAATCACATTTTTCGTCACATTTCCGGATGAATCAGTTGCAGTGATAGTTACTTGATATACGCCTGCCTGATTCCAGTTAACTACTTTGGCAAAGTTGGTAGTGATTGATACAATGCCGTTATTGTCAGTTGCACTTGCACCGACATCTTGTAGAAATTGGTTTTCTGATACATTTTTTCCTTTCGGGTAACTAATCTTGTCCTTTGTTACCAACAATGTTGGAGGTGTCGTATCAACCACTTGGACCGTTGTGATAAATTGATTTGCTACATTTCCTGTTTGATCCGTTACTGTAAAGTAAACATGGTATTCGCCTAGTTGAGCTAGTTTCACTTCGCTCGCATCCACTTTGACTTGTTTAGTATCATCACCATCTACAATATCAATTGCTTGGATGCCAAAGAACGTCAACCAATTTGGCGCTACTGTATTAATTTCTATTTTTTTACTTGATTGTTTTGCTGTAAACGTTGGTGCTGTTGTATCAATAATCGTGAGTACAACATTGCTCTCTGTTGTATTACCCGCAGTGTCTTTCGTGCTGACTTTTATTGGGTATGTTCCTGGAACGTTACCTTGGATAGATTGGTCTGGAGTGTAGGTGATTGTTAAGGATTCGCCCGTCATATAATCATTTGCTTCTATCCCGAAAATCGCCGACAACTCAGATAGTTTATCCGTTGCCTCTATTGTTTGATCTTTTATTTTTTCTAATGTTGGTGCTATCTTATTTTCAATTTGCACATAGATGGTAACAGGATTTGCTTTATTCCCATAGGTGTCTACTGCGTCAAGTTTCACTGGATAGATACCAACTTTGTTTTGATTAACTTTTTCAGCGAAGTCACTGGTAACCTGGATATTTCCATCTAATTCATCATTCACTGTTGCCTGAATATCACTGAGGAATTTAGCTTCTGTGACGTTCGTTTTCCGTTATGCTAACAGAGGATTAATACACACTTGGTTTATAGCCATTTAGAGTTTACTTGCTACAAATCATACCTCTTATGTTGGATAACTCGCTAGTTTGTTAATACTAAATGCTACTATTGCTGCTGATTAGGTTGTTCCACAGCTTCCGAGGCAATGTAGTATTCCCCCTCTTCTTTATACAAAATAATTCTAGGGTAAGCGTCTCCGTTTTTGGCTTGATAAAGTTCTACGCCTTCATTTAATGAGTTAGAGGTAAAATCTTTATCTGGTATTTGATATCTTTTTATTTTCTGCTCTACCTCCCCAAATTTCCCCAAACTATCTTCATTTTTTGCTGGTTCATTCGTCACTATATATAGAAGCCCATCAACTTGTACCATCCCTACAAGATTATCTCTATATAGTAGCCATTTTATTCCGAATACTGAAGTACCAATAACTATTGTCCCAATTAATAATATTAACCACTTTTTCTTCATTCCATTGTCTCTCTTTTCATTTTATTTATTACGGCTTTGAACGTATGTACTTGAAGCAGTACTTGTATATTTTGTAGTTGTCCCTGTGTATTAGCTAGCACTTTTTAAAAGTGGTCTTTCTTGACTATTTGGGATATTTTTATCTTTAACTATAAATTCAGTCGATAATGCTTCACTACTACATTGCACACTATTTTCAACCTCACTTTGCGTAAGAATTGGAGATGTTCCAACCTTTTCCTCTGCTGCGGATACATGTGCAATCAGAGTTATTATCAAAAATCCGACAAGCATTGGTATTATCACTTTCATTAATCATGTCAGTTCTAAAATTAGAACACTAAATGAAAAAAGAACATCGGAACAATTCAACCGGGAACTTACTATATTAAAAAATGTAAAAACAGGGTAAAAAAAGGAAAATAGAACAAAATAAAAAACATTTTATAAACGGCCGAACGCTTTGGTATAGCTATCTTTAACGCCATTAATAAAATGTTTTTTTAATTGAAAAACTGCCCTCGGAGGGAATCGAACCCCCATTTTAAGAACCGGAATCTTACGTGCTATCCGTTGCACCACGAGGGCTTTATGTACACATAATATTATTATCGTACGAATAGTAATTATAGCGAAAAAAAGAAGGTTTTACAAGCTTTATTTTGAGCTAAAACAGCTTATGTGCCTATTAACTTGCCAATTATTGTTCTTCCAACTATCTATAAACAGTTTAGTTTACATAATTCGTTGTTCTTTAATCTTTTAAACCGTTTCACTTTATACAGTTTTCCGTTTTTTTAGTTAAATCCCACTTTATTTCTGGGTTCGAACTTTATTATTTGACCTAATTTGACCATTAGTGTATGATAGATACAAAGTTAATTTTAATTCACATTTAACAGGAGGAATCTTGATATGAACTTAATTCCAACAGTAATTGAACAAACTAGCCGCGGTGAACGCGCATATGACATTTATTCTCGTTTATTAAAAGACAGAATTATTATGTTAGGCTCTGCAATTGATGATAACGTTGCTAACTCTATCGTTTCCCAGTTATTATTTTTAGATGCACAAGATCCTGAAAAAGATATTTTCCTTTATATCAATTCTCCAGGAGGAAGCATTTCAGCAGGGATGGCAATTTATGATACAATGAATTTCGTTAAAGCTGATGTACAAACAATCGGTATGGGAATGGCAGCTTCTATGGGTTCATTCTTACTTACAGCAGGTGCAAATGGTAAACGTTTCGCCTTGCCAAATGCTGAAATTATGATTCACCAACCACTTGGCGGTGCACAAGGCCAAGCAACAGAAATTGAGATTGCTGCTCGTCATATTTTAAAAATTAAAGAACGTATGAATACTATTATGGCTGAAAAAACTGGCCAACCATATGAAGTAATTGCTCGTGATACAGATCGTGATAACTTCATGACTGCACAAGAAGCAAAAGATTATGGCTTAATTGATGATATTATCGTTAACAAAGCTGGTTTAAAAGGTTGATACGAAAAAAGGATGCTGCATTAACTTGCAACATCCTTTTTTATGCACTTATTTCAAACGAATAGCTGAGTGTTTTCTCCCATAGAATATATATACAATAATTCCTAACACAAACCAAATCCCAAAAGCAATCCAAGTTGTTTTTGATAAATTAAGCATTAAGTACACACAAAGTAAAAATGAAAGCGCTGGTACTACAGGGTACAAAGGTGTCTTAAAGCCTTTTTTGTTTAGTTCTGGGTTCCGACGTAAGAAGAAAATTCCGATAGAAACCATTGCAAAAGCAAACAATGTACCAATATTAATTAATTGTGCTAAATCAGCCATTGGTACTACAGAAGCAATTAACCCCATCACTGTAGCAAAAATCATTGTGTTTCGAACTGGTGTATCATTTTTACTGATTTTTGAGAAGGATTTTGGAAGTAACCCATCACGTCCCATTGCAAACAACAAACGAGTTCCGCCGTATGACATTACAAGTACAACAGTAGTCATTCCAACAATCGCCCCCACCGATAAAAGTCCAGCAATCCAGTTTTGATTAATAGCTTGAAGAGCAAAAGCCACTGGTGCACTCACACCAACTAAGTCAGTATAAGGGACAACGCCTGTTAAAACTGCTGAAAGTAAAATATATAGTAGTGTACAAACAGCGAGTGATGAAATAATTCCAATTGGCATATTTTTCTGCGGATTTTTCACTTCTTCGGCGGCACTTGAAACAGCATCAAAACCAATATAAGCAAAAAACACTGTTGAAGCTCCAGTAATAACACCTTGTACTCCAAATGGCAAGAACGGTGTCCAATTGTCTGGTTTAACATAAAACGCACCAACGATAATAAATAATACGACTACAGCAATTTTTACTAAAACCATAATATTATTCACTCGCGTCGATTCACGAATGCCAAAACTAAGTAAAATCCCAATAATCATAATAACTAGAAATGCGAGTAAATCAAAGTAAGTTCCTGCTTTTGGATCGTAAGCTGATGAAATCACTGTCGGGATGTGCAAATTAAATCCAGCTAGTAAACTTTTCATGTATGATGACCAACCACTTGCAATCGCGGCAACCGCTAGCCCATATTCCAAAATAAGTGACCAACCAAGTATCCAGGCAATTCCTTCGCCAAAAACATGGTAACTATATGTATACGCGCTTCCTGCAACTGGCAATTTAGAAGCAAATTCCGAATAACAAAGCGCCGCCAAACAGCAAGCAATTCCTGCGATAATAAATGAGATAATAATTCCTGGTCCTGCAATAACAGAAGCAACCTCTCCCGGGAGAATAAAGATACCTCCACCAACCACTGCTCCAACACCTAGCATGGTTAAATCAAATGCACCTAATGTTTTGTTCAAATGATGTTTGTCTTTTTCGGGATTATGAAAATTCCTCCTTTTTTAAATTCCAATTTTCAGTTAATTTATCTATATGTATTTTAAAGCTAATATGAAAACCATTATTTATACTACCATAAACAAACTGAAAGATATACCATATTTGTATGAATTTGCACAAAAAGCATGCAATACGTTATTTAAATTTTTAAAAATGTAGTAATAAAGTTCATATTTGATGTAAAAATTTTTTCTAAATCCTTTCCATGTTACGCTTTAGCCAACCAAATGAAAGGGATGAATGCTATGAAAAAAATATTAACTAGTTTAAGTTTCGCTTTATTACTGATTACTTTATTATTCAATGTTTCAGGAGGAGATATAAAAGCAAAGGCAACTTCTGACTTATATCCACTACCCGCACCAATTATTGACGTCTTTCCAGATGATGGGCTTGCAAAAGATATGGCCAAAAATCTAAATAAAGATTCTGTTAATGATATTATTGATCAAGCTGATCTAGACGCATTAACCGGATTGGGATTTGAAACAGAAACAATCACAAATGACTCCATGAAGTTATTGGAACGAGCAATGTTTAGTAACGTTACCTCCATTAGTGTAATGGAATTTGGTGAAGGTTTAACCGAGTTTCCGGACATTATGACCATTCCTCACTTAGCTACTTTATTTTACCAATTACCACCATCTGGAATTTCCAGAAGTTTATCACTCCCAGATTATCAAAACTATCCAGAAATGTATGCAATTACCATGAATGGCAGCACGTTAATTGGGCCAATTCCTGATTTTACTGGGATGCCTAAGCTGAAAAATTTAAGTATGTCTCGGATGTCCATTTCAAGTGATGATATTCCTGATTTTCAAAATATACCAGAACTAGAAACCTTGGATTTAAGCTATAATGAACTAACAGATAAAATCGTTAATTTTACTAACCTACCATCATTAACTCACTTAGGATTAAATTTAGATTATAATCACCTAAACGAACTTCCAAGTAATGTAATTGATTCTATTTTTGTTCATAATCAGAATGGTACAGTCCCTGACCAAACTATCAATCAAGGTGAAGCTTGTACTATTGAATTACCAATTTACTTCCAAATGAAATCTATTGGTATGTTAGTAAATCCAAATGTCTCTGGGGCATATGTAACTGATAATGTATATTCTGTCCCTGTAACATTAGACGAAGCAACAAATTCAATGACACTTGATACCTCGACGCTTAACCCAGGAGTCTATAAATTTAATGTTCAATTTAATATGGCTTATCCAGTTACTGAACAAGGTTGTATTTATGACTGGGTTCTTACAATTAATTAAGAAATAAAGACCTGAAGTCCCAATTGTAGTGACCCCAAAAAGTTAGACTTTTTGGGGTCACTACAATTTCACTTTGGGATTTCAGGTCTTTTAATTTATTTCCATGCACGAGAGTATTGCTTCGGTGCCTCGATTGTTTCACCTAATGCTTGTGCCGCATCTTTCGCAAAGTATGGGTTTCTTAGTAATTCACGACCAACAATAATTAAATCCGCCCGTTCATTACATAAAATTTCTTCTGCTTGTTCCCCGCGTGTAATTAACCCAAGTGCTCCAGTGGCAATTCCTGCTCCACGACGAATTTCATCAGCAAATGGTACTTGATAACCTGGGAAAACTGGAGGTGCTACATTAACGAGTCCACCAGTACTGACATCAATTAGCTCTACTCCATCTGCTTTCATCCATTTAGCAAAAGGAATATAATCCTCTAATTGCAAACCACCATGAGCATAGTCTGTTGCTGAAACTCGCACAATAATTGGTCCGTCCCACACTTCTTTAACTGCTTTAATAATGTCACTTAAAATTTTATAGCGATTACCAGCTGGACCGCCGTAATTATCTTCACGTCGATTAGTAATCGGTGATAAGAATTGATGAATTAAATAGCCATGAGCTGCATGAATTTCAATGACATCAAAACCAGCTTCTTTCGCTCTGTATGCCGCGCGTTTAAAATCTGCAACTACTTCTTTAATTGCTTCTTTTGTTAGCTCAGTTGGTTTGGTTGATTTTTCATCATAGGCAATAGCTGATGGCGCTACGATTTCACCTGGCAAAACGGCTTTTCTACCAGCGTGTGCCAGCTGAATTCCTGCTTTTGCGCCGTGATAATGTAATCCATCTACTATTCGTTTTAAAGCTGGTACTTGTTCATCATTCCATAAACCTAAATCAAACTCTGAAATCCGCCCTACTTCCTGCACTGCCGTAGCTTCTAAAATCACAAGTCCCGTTCCACCAGCAGCTCTAGAAACATAGTGAGCAAAATGAAAATCTGTTGCGATTCCGTCTTTATTTTCTACTGAATACATACACATTGGTGACATAACTACTCTGTTTTTTAATGTTACATCTTTTAACTTATATTCTGAAAATAATTTTGACATTCTAATTCGCATCCTTTTCTTTTATTTAACTATTACTAACTTTTAAACCTACTTGAGAAGGAGATTCTCCGCTTCTTAAACGTTCGGCAATTTGATCAAGTTTACGAAGACGGTGGTTAATTCCAGATTTACTTACTTGACCTGTTGTTAACATTTCACCTAATTCTTTTAACGTTACATCCTCATTGGCGATCCGTAGTGCCGCGATTTCACGCAAACGTTCGGGTAAAGCTTCTAAACCAACTGTCGCTTGAATATATTTAATATTATCAATTTGTCGAACAGCTGCATTAATAGTTTTATTTAAATTGGCGGTTTCACAATTTACTAGCCGATTCACAGAATTTCGCATATCGCGCATAATCCGAACATCTTCAAAATGGAGTAGGGCACTCGTCGCTCCAATAATACTTAAAAACTCCGTGATTTTTTCCGCTTCTTTCAAATAAGTAATATAACCATTTTTCCGTTCAAGTGTTCGCGCATTAAGGTCGAATTGATTCAACAATGCGCATATTGCTTCGTTATGTTCCTCATAAACCGAAAAAATTTCTAAATGATAGGAAGAAGTTTCTGGATTATTAACAGAGCCACTTGCTAAAAATGCACCACGCAAATAAGCACGTTTGGCACTTCTTTTCTTAACAAATCCCCTATCAATTGATTTGGTAAACGTCATTGGTGGTTCGAGAATCCGTAAATCTTCCAGAATCCCTCGTGTCCCAGACTTTAATCGTACAATATAGACATTATTTTTTTTGAGTTTCATTTTCCGACGAACAAGAAGCTCAATTGGAACTTCATATAAATCTTTTAATAATTGGTACATTCGTCTAGCAATAGCGGCATTTTCCGTTTGAACATCCATTATGACTAATTGATTAGAAAACGAGATTGCACCATTCATTCGAATAAAAGCTGCGAGTTCCACTTTTGCATCGCTATCACTTACGTCCATATGGGTTAATTCTTTCTTTGTCTCCGATGCAAATGACATGGCTGACTCACTCCTTTTCCATTTTTTTATTAGATAATATTGCTAAAAGTGCATCTGCCACCTTATCAGCAGCATGACGTACAAGTCCATCTTCTGTCGAAAGAAAATCTTGATAAATGGCTTCTACTCCAAGATTCTCCATTTCTTTCGCATTATGTTCTACTTGAGTAACATCTTCCGGAAATAGCAATTCTTTCGGTACTGCCGTGGTATTGATCAACGTTTTATCAATAAAAGATTTACCAACATGTTCGTGAATAACTTTAATATGGTCTGCATCTGAAAAGAAGTCGGTCTCTCCAATTTGCGTTAAAATATTGGTAATATAGACTTTTGGCGCTTTACTTGCTATGATTTCATTTGTTAATTCTGTTAATAATAAATTAGGCAAAATACTAGTATATAAGCTTCCCGGACCAATAACAATTAAGTCTGCTTCTTTTACAGCCGCAACTGCTGTTGGATATGGTTTCACATTTTCAGGTTCAATAAATACGCGATTAATATGTTTTCCTTGTAAAGGGATAAGAGATTCACCATGAACAATCGAACCATCTTCCATCTCTGCGCTCAAAATTAACGGCTGATCTGTCGCCGGAATAACTTTTCCACGGATTTTTAGCACGGTGGCAAGAACATTAATTGCATCCACATAACTATCATTCAATTGCGATAAAGCCGTTAAAATCAGATTGCCAATAACATGTCCAGAAAGATCGCCATCAACAGCAAAACGGTACTGAAACAAATCTACTACACGCGGATCAACATTGGACAAAGCAAGCATAACATTCCGAATATCTCCTGGTGGTAACACATCCATTTGCTCACGAATCTTACCAGAACTTCCACCATCATCTGCTACTGTAACAATTGCTGTCAGATGAATGTCTTTTCGCTTTAATCCTTTTAAAACTACTGGAAGACCTGTGCCGCCGCCTATAACGACTACTTTCGGTTTCATTTCGTTTCTCATATTAACGATCCTTTCTACGTTTCATATCTCGATGTGAGATCGTTGTTTCATATTTTTGCTGAATAGCTCTTCCGACAAACTCTGTTAAAGCGACTGAACGATGTTGCCCTCCAGTACATCCGATTGCAATCACAAGTTGTGTTTTACCTTCTCTTTTATAAAACGGAAGTGTAAACATTAATAAGTCTATTAATTTATCTAAAAAGGTTTGTGTTTCTGGCCATTTCATCACATATTCATAGACATCTTCATCTAAGCCAGTAAGCGGGCGCATTTTGTCAATATAATGTGGATTCGGTAAAAACCGTACATCAAATACTAAATCTGCATCAATTGGAATACCATATTTAAAACCGAAAGACATTAGTTGCACATTGAAAACATCTTTATCTTCTGTTTGAAATTCATTATTAATTCGTTCGCGCAACTCTCGTGGAGCCATATTGGAAGTATTAATTACTAATTGAGACCGTCCTTTTAAATCGCTAAGCAGTTCACGTTCCGCATTAATTCCATCCAGTACAGAACCATTTGGCTCTAGTGGGTGGTGCCGACGTGTTTCTTTATAACGCGAAACAAGCACCTTATCATCCGCTTCTAGAAAGAGAATTTTCGTTGTAATAAAATTGGTATTATCTAATTCATCAAGCGCTGGTTCAATGGAATCGAAAAACTCTCTTCCGCGTAGGTCCATTACTAGCGCGATTTTATCCATTTTATCGCTTTCTTTCATTAGCTCCCAAAATTTCGGAAGTAAACTTGGCGGCAAATTATCTACACAAAAATAACCGAGATCTTCTAAGGACTGCATTGCAACTGTTTTACCTGCTCCAGACATCCCAGTAATAATTACTAATTTTAATTGTTTAGAAGCCATAAATGCCTCATCCTTTCGCACAAAATATATCTACCTACCATTTTAGCACACTTCTTACTAGAAAATCCCGGAAAAGTCTCCAAAGAGCATTTCCGGGATTTTATTTTTAAGCCTCAATATAGGCAAGCAAATCCGTCTTAATTTTTTCTAGTTTGGTTGTACTTTCTTCCTCGTTTTCTCCGCAAATGCTAAAGTAAAACTTGATTTTCGGCTCTGTCCCAGATGGGCGTAAACCAAACCAGGAACCATCTTCTAAATAGCATTTTATGACATCTGCAGTTGGTAGCTTAATTGTTGCTGTTTCACCAGAAGCAATCCACGTTGTTTCACTTCTTAAATAATCCTCTGCGCGTTCGATTTTATAGCCACCCATACTTGTTGGAAGTTGTTCTCTAAAACCACTTGTGATTTCTTTAATACGCTTGGAACCATCTTTTCCACTTAAAGTTAACGACACAAGATCTTCTTTATAATAACCAAACTCCGCATAAATTTGGTCTAATTCGTCTAATAGCGTGCGACCTTCTGTTTTACAAACAAGCGCCACCTCTGAAATTGCTAAAACAGCTTGGATAGCATCTTTATCTCGAGTAAACGACTTCACCATATAGCCATTACTTTCTTCATAACCAAACTCAAAAGTATGTTTGCCAGTAAGTTCAAATTGTTTAATCTGTTCAGCAATAAATTTAAATCCTGTTAGTACTTCGATCATTTCAACACCATAATGTTTAGCAATTTCTGTTCCAAGATTACTCGTTACAATTGATTTCAATACCGCAGCATTTTCCGGCAATTCATTTTGAGCTTTCTTTTGTTTTAATAAGTAATGTAAAATAATCGCACCAATTTGATTGCCAGATAAAATTTCGTAGTCTCCTGCATGATTACGCACAGCTACCCCTAATCGGTCAGCATCCGGGTCTGTTCCTACTAAAATATCTCCACCGTTCTTTTTACCATATTCAATGGCAAGTAAGAATGCCTCGCGATTTTCAGGATTTGGCGATTTCACTGTACCAAAGTCCGGGTCATTTACAAATTGCTCAGCTACTTTAATAATATTAGTAAATCCAACACTTTCAAGCGCAGGAACACCTAAAATCCCACCAGTACCATGAAGCGGCGTAAAAACAATTTTTAAATCCCTTCCATTTGCACGAACTAGTTCTTTATTGACGATGACTTCCTTTAACCTTTCCAAATAAGGACAATCCACTTTTTCACTAATCACTTCTAGTAAACTCTGTTTCATTAGTTCGTCTTGATCTGCTACTTTGACAGAAAAAATATCTTTGACAGACTCTATGTATTCAGTCACTGCTTTTGCGCCATTTGGTGGCATTTGTCCGCCATCTTCTCCATATATTTTGTAACCATTGTATTCAGGCGGATTATGGCTAGCTGTGATAACAATTCCCCCGAAAGCATTTAAATAACGAACAGCAAATGAAAGCTCTGGAGTTGGGCGAAGTGCCTCAAAAACATAACTTTTAACACCATGTTCTCCTAATACGGCAGCTGACTCAAAAGCAAATTCACGTGACATATGACGCGGATCATAAGCTATTACTATTCCGCGTTTTTTTGCTTCTTCTCCGTTTTCAGCTACAAACTGAGCTAAACCAAATGAAGCTTTTCGGATTGTATAAATATTCATCCGATTTATCCCTGCACCAAGTACTCCGCGCATTCCCGCTGTACCAAATTCCATATCTCGGTAAAAACTATCTTCTAATTCTTTTTCATCAGTAGCTATTTTATCTAATTGAGCCTTTAAGGACTCATCTAACATTTTATTTTTAGTCCAATTTTGATATTCATTTTGCCAGTTCATTGGTCACACTCCTCAGCATACTCGTTTCTTTGATTTTAACAGGTTCTATTTATCTCGTCCATCCACTGTAAAACGGAAAGTAGTTCTTGAAACAAATTTCTCACCAGGTCTAAGCACAATATCTCCAAAATCCGGTTGATTAATTGCATCTACCAAGCCTTGCGTTTCCATCGTTATTCCTGCATATTTGGGAACAGGTACTCCAGCAATGTTAAATTTACTCGCCAAATTATTTGCTGTATAAATTACCACCGCATCTGAGGTCGTTTCCATTTCCACACATCTACCTGATTTAGGATCTACTAAGATTGCATCTGGCTGTTCCTTTTCATGTTTTAAAATAAAAGCATGATCTAGACCTGCTCCGACTATTTTTATTTGCTCATCTGAACTACTAACTATCTCAGCAATTTTAGTTTCTTCCCGTAAATCAAAAACCGAATCTTTTACTGACCAAATTTCTCCTATCGGGAGCGTTTCACCATCTAAAGGCACATATTGCTCACTATTAACCTTAAGCTGATGTTCTAAAACAGTGGAACCATTATCTCCAGTTAAATTAAAATAAATATGGTTAGATGGATTATAAATAGTTGGTTTCTCCGTCTCTGCCTCATAATCAATCAGCCATTCATTTTTATTATTTAATATATAGCTCATTTTTGTTTCTATTTTTCCAGGATAGCCATTTTCTCCGTCTGGCCACTGATATTGAAACTTCATAATAATTTGATCTGGTTGTTCTTCAATAGCAACATCCCACATTCTTTTACTAAAGTTTGCTTTTCCACCATGAAGAGAATTATTACCATCATTTATGGATAGCTGAAATTGCTCCCCCTCTAATTCAAATTGTCCTTTTGTAATTCGCCCTGCAACAGGACCAACCACTGCACCAAAATAAGGGGAGAAAGCCAGATAATCATCTATGCTTGAAAAACCAAGGCTAATATTCGCAAACTTACCAAATTTATCCGCCGTTTCTATCGAGGTAACTATTGCTCCAAAATTTAACACACTCATTTTCATTCCATGGTCATTTGTTAATGTCCACTGCCAAACTGTTTCGCCTTTAAATTCGCCAAAATGCTGTTTTATTACTTCGATGAGAATCACGTTCTTTCTTCTATTTTATTTATAGCCATTTGGGTGTGATACATGCCATTTCCATGCTGTTGCGATAATATCTTTCACATCTGTATATATGGGTGTCCAACCAAGTATATCTCGCGCCTTTTCACTGGAAGCAATTAGTGTTCCCGGATCTCCCGCTCGTCTTGTTACCACTTCAGCAGGAATTTCTTTTCCAGTAACTATACGAGCCGCATCTAACATTTCTTTCACTGAAAAACCGTTACTACTGCCTAAATTGAAAATATTACTTTCGCCGCCGTTTTTCAAATATTCCATTGCTCGAATATGCGCATCAATTAAATCTTCCACATGAACATAATCACGGATACATGTACCATCTGGAGTATTATAATCATCTCCGTAAATAGCTAATTTTTCTCTTTGACCAAGCGCTACTTGTAAAATAATTGGTACAAGGTGCGACTCTGGTTGATGGTCTTCGCCAATAGAGCCATCTGCTTTTGCTCCTGCAACGTTAAAATAACGCAACGCAACATATTTCATTCCATAGGCTTTATCGCACCACTTCATCATTTTTTCCATTATTAATTTTGTTTCTCCATAGGTGCTTTCAGGATTTGTTAACATATCTTCTGTAATTGGCACCTTCTCAGGCTCTCCGTATGTTGCTGCGCTAGAAGAAAAGACAATATGCTTCACTTTAAACGCTTCCATCACTTCCAACAAAATTTGTGTTCCATATACATTATTATTTAAATAGGGCAAGGGCTCTTCCATTGATTCACCAACAAGCGAACTAGCAGCGAAATGAATTACACCCTCCACTTCCTCACGTTCAAAAACGGTTTGCAAAAATGCTTTATCACGAATATCCCCCTCATAAAAAATGGCTTCTTTATGAATCGACTCCTTATGCCCCGTTCTTAAATTATCAATGACTACTACTTTATAACCTCTATTAATTAACTCATCTACTGCATGAGAACCAATATATCCGGCTCCTCCAAGAACAACTATACTCATTTTGTTTATCTCTCCTAACTTGATTCTTTTCATTCTATTCTACACTACTCTAGTCTATCTAGTCACGCAAAAATGGGTCTAAGATTAATAACCTTAGACCCATTTTCCATATCAATACTTTATTTTGCCGCTTCTGTTTCTAATTCTTCTTTTAGTTCTTCCACATATTTTTGTACATTTTGTCCAGCAAGTCCGCCGTCACCAGTTGCAGTCACGATTTGGCGTAAACTTTTAACACGAACATCTCCTGCTGCGAAAATACCTGGAAGATTTGTACGCATTTCTTCATCTGTTATAATATAGCCTTCATCATCTGTAATACCTAGATTCAAGAACGCTTTTGTTAATGGTACAAGTCCAACATAGATAAAGATACCATCCACTGGCATAATCGATTCAGAACCGTCCACTGTTGATACAAGTTTAGCTCCAGTGACTTTCTTCCCATCACCAATAATTTCTTCTACCGTACTATTCCAAATAAAATCTACTTTTTCATTTTTAAAAGCTCGATCTTGTAAAATTTGTTGCGCGCGTAGTTTATCACGACGATGAATAATAGTTACTTTATTGGCATAGCGAGTCAAGTAAGTTCCTTCTTCTACAGCAGAATCGCCACCACCAACAACAATTAGCTCTCGTCCTTTAAAGAAGGCTCCATCACAGACCGCACAGTAGGATACACCGCGTCCACTAAGCTCTTCTTCACCTGCTGAGCCAAGTTTTCGATGCTCAGCGCCTGTAGCAATAATAATCGCACGAGCCTTATATGTTTTCGAACCAGCTGTTACTGTTTTAAATTCTTTGCCATCAATGACTTCTTTAATATCACCATATGCATACTCAGCGCCAAATTGTTTTGCACCGCTAAGCATTTTATTAGACAAATCTGGTCCTAAGATGCTATCAAATCCTGGATAGTTTTCTACCTCAGCAGTATTTACCATTTGTCCGCCTGGTACACCACGTTCAATTATTAAAGTATCTAAATCTGCACGGGAAGTATAAAGAGCTGCTGTCATCCCAGCTGGTCCCGCACCAATAATTATCACATCATAAATTTTTTCTTCACTAGCCATCATTTCGCCCTCCTCATTTATGTTCGCACTATAGTTAGCCTAAATTAATCCTAATACGGAATAGCAAAAAGGTCTATTTATCTGCTCAGAATTTGCTGTATCTCTTTTGCACACTTATGGTAATTTAGCTCGTCTGTCATGGTAAGTTTTAATTCTGGTAAAAATACATACGCAATGGCAGTAGCAACAATTTGAATAGTGTAACATCCAAGAATTAACTCATTTCGTCTATCGTGTAAAACTAATGAAAACACTGTACTATATAAAGACAGATTTTCCTTATTAAACAAAACACCATTTTCTCGAAGTGTGTTCATTGCCTTCGTAATTAAAAAACAATTTTGCTCTACATCACCATCTGGAAAATAATCAAAATCGGTAAAAATTAAATGCTCCATATATGACCATTTACTCATATCAAGCAATGGGTGAAATAACATTAATTCTGGACGGTTACTAGAAACAGTTAGTGCATAAACACCCAATAGATGTGTTAACTCATCCTCCGATTGAAGCATCTCTAATATATAGCGCGTATCATTTGTTAAATCGATTTCTTTTTCCCAGGGAAATCTAACATCCTCATATAAATCGCACTCTAAAAAAGAATGCCAAAAAAGCTTTGCATCTTCCACTTCACCTATATAGTAAGCCGCTTTGGCACGATAATAGTAATATTTGCTGCGTTCATTAACTTCCAAATCAGCCACTTGTTCAAGTAAATCGTCTGCTTCTTTGTAATTGCCCATCATCGCATGAATCAGTCCAAGTTTTTCTTTATGATGCGAAAGAACTGGTAATACGTCACGCAAATCAGCATAAAGTGCATCAGCGACTTCTCTATGGCCTTTATAGAAATGATATACAAAGAAATCACAAAGCCCTAAAAGATTTCCAGGGTTTCTTTCAAGCAAATCACTTAAAACTTTGACACCTTCCTCTTCTTTCAATTGTTCAAAATAAAGTGACGCTAGTTGATTATAAGCCGGCCAAAAATTTGGCTTTTCATCAATTACTTTTTTTAAAATATCACATGCTGAGGCGCTATCCTCTTCTGCCAAATGACGATTAATTTCTTTTTTATAAGCATAAAATTCTTGTTCTAACTTTGAAAAACCATTTTCTAATGTTTCACCAAAAGGAGTTTCTTCAAGTAAGACCTCAATTAAATCACGAGCTTCTTCCGCATAATCACCTTCTGGAGACATTTCTAAATAGCGGTTCGCATATTGGAGCGCACGTCTATAATCTTTCATATAAGCAAAATTATTAGCAATAAAATAGTAGCAATAATCCATATTCCCATTACGATTTTCTAGAATATCTCTAATTAATTGATTAGATTTATGGAATTGTCCTATTTCTGTATAACAAATCGCGAGTTGACAAATAATTACTGACTCTCCCGGCTCAAGTTCTGAAGCACGTATCAAGTAGCGAATAGCTTCTTTAATGCGTTGATCGCGAAATGCTTCTACACCACGCTCAAAATAAAATTGCCCATTCGGATAAAATGGATAGATTTTCGCAGATATTTTTTTGTTTTCGTCCATTTTTCCACCCCCAACAATTTCCTTATCCTAATGAGTATAACACAGAATTTATTACTTTGGGCGACAAAAAAAGACTTAATTGTAGCAGCTTCTTCAAACAACAAGTTAAAGAATTCCACTCATATAATCCGCATTATTTTATGACCCGATAATTAAGTAATTTTTCTTTTTAACATTAATTAAATTCCTTTAAGCGCAACTATCATTTACCATTTTAAAGTGAAGGAAAATAAAAAGAACTTACCCATGAAGTCAGAATAAACATCATGGATAAGCTTTCATTAGACATATTAAAAGGCTAATTTACTATCACCTTTATTTTGGGATAGTTTGTTCTTTGATTATTAAAGGATTCCCATATGCAAAACTTTCTGCTGGTATATCTTTTGAAACGACAGCTCCTGCACCAACAACTGCTCCGTCTCCAATTGTAACACCTGGCAGAATAGTTACATTCGCGCCAATCATCACATTTTCCCCAATAACTACTTCACCAATACAATATTCAGCAATCAAATATTCATGCGTTAAAATAGTTGTTTGATAGCCAATAATCGAATTCGCTCCAATAGAAATCTTCTCAGGAAAAAATAAATCTGGCATTACTTTATATGCAATTGCTGTCTTTTCACCAATTTTCATTCCTAAGCACGCGCGATAAATTCGTCGTTTGCCTCCCATCCACGGAAAAAAACGACCAAACTCAATAACCATTGTGTTTTTTACCGCTCTAAAAAAGGAAACCGTTTTGTATACTTGAAATAGCGTATTGACTTTTTTATCAGGAGCTTTTAGTTTCTCTAACCGTCTCAAAATTTATTCCTCGTCCCTAACAATCGCAAGCAAGTCACCCATTTTTGTTAACATAAAGTCTGGTTGAAATTGTGCTAAGTGTTCTGGTCCTTTGATTGCCCATGCTACGCCAGCAGTTAATGTTTCTGCATTTTTCCCCGCTTCAATATCATGATAATTATCACCAATCATAATTGCCTCTTCTTTTGTTGCATTAAGTAAAGACAAAGCCATCTCAATACCTTCTGGATCTGGTTTAGCATTAGATACTTGATCTAATCCAATCACCACTTGGAAAAATTTATCTAATCCTGTCACTTTTAGACCACGCATAATTGTATCGTACATTTTTGTTGAAACAATTCCTAATTTATAATCCTCTTCATATAAAGCTCGAATTGCTTCATAAACTCCATCATATTCCAAAATCAAATCATCGTGATGCTTTAAATTGTATTCACGATAAAAAACGCGCATTTCTTCTGCATGTGCTGGATTTATTTCACGAAATGTTTCCATCAATGAAGGTCCAATAAATGGTAAAATATCCTCTCTTGTAAAAACACGATCAGGTAAAAATTCTTGAAACGTCGCTTGAAAAGTTTTAATAATCAACTCATTTGTATTTATCAGCGTGCCATCTAAGTCAAACAACAAGGTAGTAATTTTCTCAGTCATAATTTCTTCCTTTCTAGAACAAACTTAAAACTTTATTTTTTCTTCGTTATTTTTCCGTACTTATCTTCCATATAATAAGGTGGATTCATTTTTAGACGACGATATACAATTATTCCAATTGATAAAATAATTAATAATACAGACAACACTTGTGAAACTCGGAAATCGCCCCACATCAAACTATCTGTCCGCATTCCTTCAATAAAGAATCTCCCAAATGAATACCAAATTACATAACTAAGGAAAAGCTCCCCGCGCCGTATTTTCGTGCGGCGAATAATTAATAATATAACAAATCCTAGTACATTCCATAGACTTTCATATAAGAATGTTGGTTGATAATAAGCGCCATCTATGTACATCTGGTTGATAATAAACTCTGGTAAATGTAAGTTTTCAAGAAAAGTCCTAGTTGTCTCTGCTCCATGAGCTTCTTGATTCATAAAGTTTCCCCAACGACCAATCGCTTGTGCAATTATTAAACTTGGAGCGACCACATCTGCTAATTGCCAAAACGAAATTTTCTTTATCCTAGAGAAAATAACTGCTGTTAGTACTGCTCCAATTAAAGCTCCATAAATCGCAATACCACCATGCCAAATCTTCACAATTTCACTTAAATTATTCTTGTAAAAATCCCATTCAAAAACAACATAATATATCCGTGCACTAATAATGGAAATTGGAATCGCCCATATAAGTAAATCAACAATGATTTCTTTATCCATTTTACGTTTACTTGCCTCACTTAAGGCAAGAATAAGTGCAATCACAACAGCCGAAGCAATAATTACCCCATACCATTTAACAGAAATATTTCCCAGTTGAATTGCCACCGGATCAAGTGGCTGTATACCATTTTCCATAGTTCCCCTACTTTCAAAAGACAGCTCCGCAACCAAACAAAGTTATTTTAATTTCTGTTAGGCTGCGGAGATATTCTCTATATTTATTTAATCATTCATACTACTATTATGACCTATTAAATTGTTAAGGTCTTGTGTAAATTGTTCCGCCGCATTATAACCCATATTTTTCAAGCGGAAATTCATTGCTGCTACCTCAATGATAACAGATAAATTTCGCCCTGGACGAACTGGGACAGTAATTTTTGGAATATCCATGTCAAAGATTTTTGTTTTCTCTTGATCTAATCCAACACGATCATAATGCTTATCTGGATCCCAATTTTCAAGGTGCACAACAATTGTTATTTTCTTACTCGAGCGAACTGCACCCGCTCCAAACAATGTCATTACATTTATAATTCCAAGTCCACGTATCTCTAGTAAATGTTCAATAATTGCTGGTGAAGAGCCAATTAATGTCATTTCATCTTCTTGGCGGATTTCAACATTATCATCGGCTACCAGTCTATGGCCGCGTTTTACAAGTTCTAATGCCGTTTCACTTTTACCAACGCCACTACTACCTGTAATTAAAACACCCAAACCATATATATCCACTAAAACGCCATGCATAGAAATTACTGGTGCCAATCTACTTTCCAAGTAATTTGTAATATAAACGGATAAACGTGTCGTCTTAAGGCGCGAACGAAGTACAGGAATACCAGCTTCTTTTGCCGCCTCCACTAACTCTTTTGGTACTTCTAAATTTCTGGAAATCACAAAAGCTGGAGTTCGCTTTGTACACATTTGTCGATACCTTTTAAGTCGTTCTTCTGGTTCCATGCCCTCTGAAAAAGAAATTTCTGTCATTCCAAAAAGTTGCACTCGATCTTCTGGATAATAGGAGAAAAATCCTGTGAGTTCCAATCCTGGCCTAGATAAATCACTTGTTAAAATTGGCCGTTCAAGTCCCTTTTCTGAACAAATTAATTCTAAATTAAGTCGTTCTACTAAATCCTTTACTGTAACCGATTTTGTCATGCAAGTACCTCCAAATGAATTATAAAAGTCCGTCACTATTTTCTATAAAATATTATTTACAAAGCTCTTTCTCATTTTAGCACTTTCGAGGGAATCAAGCTAGTTCTTTCTTTCTAAATGGCTCTACATAGCAAAACCAGCTACACTTCAAAGCCAATTTGACTTCAAGATGTAGCTGGAATGTTTAATGTTCATTTTTACTCCATAAAACGGAATTGATAATCATATTTGCAAATGCCATAATCGCAGCGATAATAAGTGCTGTCCCAAAACTATCAAATTGGAAGGAATCTCCAATAAAGAAAGTTGTTAGTTCAAGCATCAGTGCATTAATAACAAATGTAAATAGCCCTAATGTGAAAATATTGATCGGTAAAGTCAAAAGTAGTAAGATAGGGCGAATTAGCATATTAAGAATTGCTAATATAAAACTCGCTAGTAGCGCTGTTGTGAATCCATCTACGTGAAAACTTGTAAAGAATCCTGATAATGCTACAAAAAGTACCGAGTTGATGATTACGCCAATAATCCAACGCATAATTTAGTTCACTCCCATTCAGATTCAGGGGTTGCTTTCGGAATTATGATTGCAGCGATAATGTAAAGAAGAATTCCACCGCCAGCAAACAATGCTAGGCCTGCCCAGATTAAACGAATAATCGTTACTTCAATTCCAAAATACTCTGCAAGTCCACCACAGACACCACTAATCATTTTTTGTGATGAAGATTTATATAACTTTCTCATTGTTTTCCCTTCCTTTCGTGTTATTAAACACTTTTATTTTCGAGTTCAGAAACTTTGATTATTCCATTTCCAACTTTTGCTTGCAGAGTTGCCATGCTTATTTCTTCCGCATTTTGGGTGAATACAAAGGTTCTTTCAGCATCATCCCAAATTTTTGCATTTTTTAAATCGAAATAAATTTTTTCTTTTTTAGTGCCAAGTGTGCCATCGACATTCCAAGTTGGTGGAATTTGAATGCGAATATCTCCATTTAATGCCTCAAGATCTGCCGCTGAAGATGTTTCATTTTCTAGAATATATTCCACATCACCTTGAGCAGCTTTGGCGATTGTCGTAAGGAAATTACCTTGGAGTGCAATATCTCCTTTAGCTGTTGACATATCAACGTTTTCAACAGTACTACGTTTAAAGAAAATTTCTCCGTCTGCTGATTCTGTACTAAGGAATTTACCGCTAGCTCCCGAAGAACGAATGTCTCCATGACGTGTTTTGATGATAGCATCTTCTGCCGCTGTATCATCATATTTTAAGTTCCCATTGAGTAGTTGAATCTTCACTTGTTCATATAAACGTTTTGGAATAGTAATAACTAAATCTGTTTTTAATAATTCATTTTTAGACTCAAAGATGAAACTATCAGTGGAAATATCTAGCATTGTTTGGCTAAAGAAATAATCCCATAATTTTTCTTCACTTAATTGACGGATGGAGCGTGCTTTTTCATGTACGGCTAATACAGCACGAACTTTCATTTGATCTTTATCCCAAGAACGGATAATCACATCTCCTGTCGCTATTCTAATTGTAAAAGAACGGAATGTCACATTGTCAAAATTAAATTCACGCACTGGTCGTGGCCGCTCTTCTTTTCTTCTTGGGTGATTATGGGAATGGTTATTTTTATGCATATGGTTGTGTCTTTCTCTCATTGCTTCTCGCACTTCCTGTCTTGCCTCATTACGTCCTGCATGGCGTCTTCTTTTCTCCTCCACGCGGCGACGGTGCCGTTCTATAACTTCTTCGTTACTTGTATCAGCAGAAGGAATCACAAACAAGGCAATGATATAAGCGATAATTGCAATACCAGTCTTCATCGTAATAATAGCAATTACAATATATATAAGTCGTAGTAGTGTGGCATCGATACCTAAAAACTCTGCCAAGCCACCTAAAACACCACCGACTTTCCGGTCTACCCTTGATCTTCTTAGTTTTTTATCCATGCTAGTTCTTCCTTTCTAATTTCTATGTAAAATCTAGCGCGCTTTCCTTGCGCTAGATTTTAAATTATTTTGCTTCACGAATTTTCACGGAACCAGTTGTTGCTTCTGCTTCGATTTTAAGGGAAGAATCAGCTGCATCTGGTAATTTAGTGAACACAATCGATTTACTTACAGATTCTGTTTTTGATTCAAGTATTTCTGCACCTTTTAAGTCTAAAAGTAATTTCCCTAGGTTAGTATGGAAACGACCATCTACACCAATTGTAGTAGGAACAAGTACTTCAATATTACCAGCACCAGTCTTCGCTTTTAAGAAGGTTGCTTCGTTACCAGTTAATTGATAGTTAACATTCCCATTCTTAGTTTGTAAATTAGTGGAGTAGTAATTACCTTTTACTGCTACATTACCATTAAAAGTTTTAAGTGCAACATCACGAATTTCACCATTTTGGATGCGAACATTGCCATTGATAGATTCAATTTCGGCTAATGTTGCATTTAATGTTCCAATACTTATATTTCCATTTGTTGTTTTAACAAATAAGTCTCGTCCTGATAACTCATCCATATGGAAGTTCCCATTTAGCATTTTAACAGAAACATAATCATATTCTCTACGTGGTAAATACACAGTTAAGTTTGTAACGATTTGTTTAGAGGTAGATTCGAAGCGTAATGTTTCTTCGTCTACGCGTAAAGTGGTTTTGTCAAAGAATATTTTAAGAGCTTCATCTTCAGGGTACTCTTTGAAAAGTTTAATCATCGCATGAACTTTAATATCATCTGTATCTGAAGGTTTAAACTCTACATTCCCATTGGCAATTTCAAACTCTAGAATGGAAAGTGTTGTATCATGATAAACGAAATCTCGTTCGATTTTTGTAGATGTTAAGAACGGGAACGGCATATCTTTCACTTGTTTAAAAGCGCTATTTAAGAATGAACCGATTTTTTCACCTGCTTGGGATAGGTCGTTCACCATATTGCGCATGGAATCATCTTGATTTTTCGAATTATTTTCATTTTGTTTTTCTTGTTGTTTATTATCTTCCCTTGGTTCCGGGCGTCTTTGGCGTCTTTTTGGAGCGGTATATGGATTACCTTGATTATTCCATCCTTTACTATAATCAAATGTTGGTTCTTCTTCTAGCTCTTCTTCCACTTCTTCTGCTGGTGCTGTGGAACGACGGATATTTTCTGTGGCAGCAGATTTACCTTCTTTTTTAGAAATGTTTTCAAGTAAAGTAAGTGCTTCTTCTGTCGAAATAATACCTTGTTTTACTAATTCTAGAATACGTTTACGTTCGTTTTCCATTTTCATTTCCTCCTATACTTTCGGATAAACTATTTTAGTCTTGCTTTTATTGGCAAGTGAGCTATCTGTTTTATCTATGTCTCTATTATGAAGGAAAAGATAATTTCTGTCATACAACCAGAGGATGATTATTTGTTTAGACTTTGGGTGGTTTGGTAATCATCTTTTTCTTACGGTTATTATACATAAAAATCCCGCTTATTAAATAATAAGCGAGATTCAATATTATTTTTGAACAGAAGAAATTTTTGTTGCTGTTCTTTCTTTATCGCGTTCTAAAATGGGTTTTAAATATTTACCTGTATAGGACTTTTTCGAGCGAGCAATTTTTTCAGGAGTCCCCGTTGCAATAATTTGGCCTCCGCCGTCCCCGCCTTCTGGTCCTAAATCAATCAAGTAATCTGCTTGTTTAATAACATCGAGATTATGTTCGATAACGAGAACTGTATCGCCATTTTCTTCTACCAGTCTTTGAAGTACTTTTAGAAGTCGACCAATATCATCTGCATGCAAACCAGTTGTTGGTTCATCCAGAATATAGAATGATTTCCCATTGCTGCGTTTATGCAGTTCAGAGGCAAGCTTAACGCGTTGTGCTTCTCCTCCTGATAGTGTGGTTGCCGGTTGCCCTAAACGAATATATCCAAGCCCCACATCAACTATCGTTTGTAACTTCCTTGCTATTCTTGGTTGGTTAGTAAAATATTCCAAGCCCTCTTCTACTGTCATTTCTAAAACTTCTGCAATGTTTTTTCCTTTATAACGAATATCTAATGTTTCACCATTGTATCGTTTCCCATGACAGACTTCACAAGGAACATAGACATCAGGTAAAAAGTGCATTTCGATTTTTATGATGCCATCACCTTTGCAAGCTTCACATCTTCCACCTTTTACGTTAAAACTGAATCGGCCTTTTTTGTAGCCACGAACTTTGGCTTCATTAGTACTAGCAAATAGGTCACGAATATCATCAAATGCCCCTGTATAAGTCGCAGGATTGGAACGTGGAGTTCTTCCAATAGGTGACTGATCAATATTAATGATTTTTTCCAAGTTTTCGATTCCTTTGATTTCTTTGTGTTCCCCAGGTTTTGCATGATTTCTATTTAGTTTTCTTGCTAATGCTTTTCTAAGTACTTCATTTACAAGAGAACTTTTACCTGAACCCGAAACCCCAGTTACACATGAAAAAGTTGCTAATGGAATTTTAGTGTTAACATTTTTTAAGTTGTTGGCTTTTGCACCAATTATTTCTAATTCAAGTCCGTTTCCTTTTCTACGTGTTGCTGGAACTGGGATGAATTTCTTGCCGGACAAATAGTCACCAGTAATGGAATTTTTATTATTGGAAACTTCTTCTGGCGTACCTGCTGCAACAATTCGTCCGCCATGCTCACCTGCACCCGGGCCAATATCAATAAGATAATCAGCTGCCATCATCGTGTCTTCATCATGTTCTACAACAATAAGTGTATTACCAATATCACGCATACTTTGTAATGTGCTGATTAAACGGTCATTATCCCGTTGATGAAGCCCAATAGATGGTTCATCAAGAATATAAAGCACACCTGTTAACCTTGAACCAATTTGTGTTGCGAGACGAATCCGCTGTGCTTCTCCTCCAGATAAAGTACCCGCTGCACGACTCATCGTCAAATATTCAAGCCCAACATTTTTTAAGAAACCTAATCGAGCACGAACTTCTTTAAAGATTGGTGCAGCAATTTGTGTTTCTTTTTCAGAAAGCGCTAGACTATCAAAAAATGCTAATGCTTCGTTAATGGAAAACTCGCTAATTTGACCAATATGATGATTATTTACTTTTACAGAAAGTGTTTCTTCTTTTAAGCGGTAGCCTTTACAAGTTGGGCAAGGTAAATCTGTCATATATTGCGCCATTTGATCCCGGGTGAAGTCGGAGTTTGTTTCTCGGTAGCGTCGTTCAATATTCGGTAATATGCCTTCAAAAGGAATCCATGTTTCACGTGTCATTCCAAAATCATTTTTGTATTCAAAATAAAATTCTTTATCTTTAGAGCCATTCAAAATGATGTCCATGTCTTCTTTAGATAGTTGCTCAAATGGTTTATCCATATCAATACCAAATTCTTTACATGCTGAAGCTAGCATTTGTGGATAATATTGAGAACTGATTGGGCGCCAAGGAATAATTGCTCCTTCGTTAAGTGATAAGCTTCTATCAGGAATCACGGTATCCACATCTACTTCTAACTTTGTTCCTAACCCATCACAAGTCGGACAAGCACCAAAAGGACTGTTAAAAGAGAACATCCTTGGCTCTAATTCACCTACTGAAAAACCACAATATGGGCAGGCATAATGCTCACTAAATAGTAGTTCATTTTCGCCCATAATATCTACAACCGCATAACCATCTGCTAAGCGAAGAGCCGCTTCAATGGAATCATATAAGCGAGTGTTAATTCCTTCTTTAATAACAATTCGGTCAATAATAATTTCGATAGAATGCTTTTTATTTTTCTCTATTTCGATTTCATCATTGATATCGTATATTTCACCATCAACGCGAATTCTTACATAGCCTTCTTTTTTTATTTCTTCTATTGTTTTTTTATGTGTTCCTTTTTTTCCGGAAACGATTGGGGCCATAATTTGAATGCGTGTTTTTTCAGGATATTCCAGCACACGATCCACCATTTGTTCAATTGTCTGCGATGTGATTTCAATACCATGGTTAGGACAAATTGGATGTCCCACGCGCGCAAATAATAGTCGTAAATAGTCATGAATTTCTGTCACTGTCCCAACTGTAGAACGTGGATTACGACTTGTTGTTTTTTGATCAATAGAAATTGCCGGACTAAGACCTTCAATTAAATCCACATCTGGTTTATCCATCTGCCCTAAAAATTGACGTGCATAAGCAGATAATGATTCCACATAACGTCTTTGTCCCTCCGCATAAATGGTATCAAAAGCTAGCGAAGATTTTCCTGATCCAGATAAGCCAGTCATAACAACTAACTTATCTCTTGGGATTTCTATATCAATGTTTTTTAAGTTGTGGGCTCTCGCACCCTGAATTACTATTTTATCTTTATTCAATTTTGCTTCATCCTTCCGCTTTTATTTCCAGTAAAGCATCACGCAATTCAGCAGCGCGTTCAAAATCAAGTGCTTTGGCTGCTTCTTTCATTTCATGTTCCATACCTTCAATGAAGACATCGCGTTCTTTCTTAGACATTTTACTTAAATCATGTTGTTTTATTGCTTCTCTTTCATCTGCGGCAGATGTTGCTGCTATAATACCACGGATTTCTTTTTTGATGGTCATTGGGGTAATACCATGTTTTTCATTATATTCTATTTGAATTCCACGGCGTCGTTCTGTTTCGCTAATAGAATTTCGCATGGAATCTGTCATTTTGTCTGCATACATGATTACACGACCATTTTCGTTACGTGCAGCACGCCCCATAGTTTGAATTAGTGAACGTTCTGAACGGAGAAAGCCTTCCTTGTCGGCATCTAAAATGGCAACCAGAGATACTTCTGGTAAATCAATTCCTTCACGAAGCAAATTAATTCCGACTATAACATCGTAAACACCTAGTCGTAAATCACGAATAATTTCAATTCGTTCTAATGTTTTTACTTCTGAATGAAGATATTGGACTTTTACTCCTGCTTCTTTTAGGTAGTTGGTTAAATCCTCGGACATTTTCTTTGTTAAAGTGGTAATCAACACGCGTTCATTTTTTTCTACTCGATCATTAATTTCATCCAATAAATCATCAATTTGTCCTTGAATTGGACGAATTTCAACTATTGGGTCTAGCAATCCTGTTGGTCGAATGATTTGCTCAATAACATCTGGATTTTTTTCTAGTTCGTATGGACCTGGTGTGGCAGAGATAAACATAATTTGATTAATATGCTTTTCAAATTCTTCCAATCGAAGCGGACGGTTATCTAGCGCACTCGGAAGTCTAAAACCGTGATCTACTAACATTTGTTTTCTCGCTTGGTCACCATTAAACATCCCGCGAATTTGTGGCATTGTTACATGCGATTCATCAATTACCATTTGGAAATCATCTGGGAAATAATCAAGTAACGTATATGGTGTAACTCCGGCAGGTCGAAGTGATAAATGGCGAGAATAATTTTCAATTCCTGAGCAATAGCCCATTTCTTCCATCATCTCTAAATCATAATTAGTGCGCTGTTCCAGTCGTTGGGCTTCAAGCAGTTTGTTGTCTGCTCGCAAAACTTTTAAGCGTTCTTCTAATTCTGCTTTTATATTTACAATAGCTTTTTTCATAATATCTGGTCGTGTAACAAAGTGAGACGCAGGGAAAATGGAAACATGTTCTCTTTCTCCAATAATTTCGCCTGTTAATGCATCTACTTCTCTAATGCGTTCAATTTCGTCGCCAAAAAATTCTACTCTCATACAATGTTCATCTCGTGATGCTGGGAAGATTTCCACCACATCCCCGCGCACACGGAAACGCCCGCGCTGAAAATCTATGTCATTTCGATCATACTGAATATCTACTAGTTTTCGAAGTAGTTGATCACGACTAATTTCCATGCCTACTCGCAGTGAAACAAGCATTTCTCCATACTCAATAGGTGAACCTAAACCATAAATACAAGATACACTGGCGATAATAATAACATCTCGTCTTTCAAAAAGCGCAGCAGTTGCTGAGTGACGAAGCTTATCTATTTCGTCATTGATACTCGCATCTTTTTCGATATATGTGTCACTCTGTGGAACGTATGCTTCTGGTTGGTAATAATCATAATAACTAACAAAATATTCTACTGCATTATTTGGAAAAAACTCTTTAAATTCGCTGTATAATTGCCCTGCTAAAGTTTTATTGTGAGCCATAACAAGAGTTGGCTTATTTACTTCTTGAATCACATTTGATACAGTAAATGTTTTCCCTGTACCGGTAGCCCCAAGTAAAGTTTGATGTTTCAAGCCCTTTCTTAAGCCTGTTACTAATTGTTCGATTGCCCTAGGTTGATCTCCTTGTGGACTGTACTTAGAAACTAACTCAAATTTATCCTTCACTTCGGAATCCCCCCATCTTATATTGGTCCGATCTTGGCTTCTGAAAAACTGCATTTACGAAAAGTCCCGCAAAGCAAAAAGCGGATTTTTTCAGATCCGTTAATGTTTCTATTTTATCATAAATATTTTAATAAGACTAGCAAAAACCGAACATATTTTCGTATTTTTTTAAAAAGAAAAAACGCAACCTGTTGATCACGCTTTTCTTTATTTTATCATTTTTTTGCTTTTCTACCTATCTATTTGCTTTTTAAAAATCGCTGCCTCGCTTCTTTAAACGGTTTAGCATATAGGTAGCAAGTATAAAGCCAATTGTCATCGAGAAAGCATCAATCACAATTAACCAATAGGAACTCGTATAACCTAATTTTGCAGATGCAGCAATTAAAATTATCATAAGCAATAGTGCTACATAGCGATTATAAGTAATTCTAGCAAAAAGAATAACGAGCAAACAAGGGAAAATAAGCGCAGATATAATTTGATCCATCTTAAATCCCCCTCTTTCTTATTTTATGCATCACGCAATGCTTTTGTTGTTATTTCAGTCGTTAACTGCGGTAATTCTGTTTTTTCAATTCCTTTTTCTGCAAGCATATCTGGTAAAATTTCTCGTAAAAAGTATTTAACGCTCTCCATTTCGCGATACTCATAAATGGTTGCTAATGCTTCACTATAAATTTCCACAAAAATATTTTCTGGATTTCCTTTTTGAATTTCGCCAAAAGATTCATATAATAAATCGACTTTATCAGAGATTGCTAAGATTTTCCCTTCTAACGTACTGTCTTTTCCTTCTTTTAATAAATGCCGATAAATTGGTTGAAAGGTTTCAGGAATTTCCCGCTCAATAAAGTTTTTTGTCATACTTTCTTCTACTTCTGAAAGCATTTCACGTAATTCTGTTGTTGCATATTTTACTGGAGTTTTAATATCACCAATGAATAATTCGGAATAATCATGATTTAATGCTTTTTCGTATAATGCGCGCCAGTTCACTTCGTTACCAGCGCTCTCTTCCACTGCTCCAAAAAACTGGGCGATAGAAGTCACTTTATATGAATGTTCAGCAACTGAGTGTTCTTGGTATTTAAATTTCCCCGGACAACGATAAATGTTTTCTAAATCAGATAAACTTTGGAAATATTGGTGAATTCCCATATAATCCCTCCATTCTTCGTTCTATTCCTCCCGCTTTTGCTTTTTATTTGCAGGATTCGTATTTTCTATTTCACGCATCATAAGCGCTGCACAATAACCAATTAAAGCGATCATTGCTGCTGAATAGGTTCTAAAATTATCTGTAGCAAAAATAAAAATGATGGCTGAAAATAACAATGTTGTCAAAATCCCCCAACTAAAAAGTTTGGTTCCGCGTGCAGTTCCAACTTTCATTTGTGCATAAATTCCTACGTAACAAACAAATTGAATAATAATAAATTGAACTACTGACAAAACAATAACAACAGTAAGATTACTATTCCAGACAATTGCTAAAATGGAAATAATAATCATCACGATAATCCCTGAAATAACAATAAATTTTTGCATTGGTGTTAATTTCTTCAAAATATTTCCTCCATGTTCTTATTTGTTACTTACTTTACCATAATTGCTCTTTATTTGGCATAAAAAACACCCATAACGCACCTGAGTGTTTTGCATTAACGATGATGCACGTGATGAACTGCTTGAGTTAATAGCTCTAATACGTGATTATCATCTTGCATATAATAGATAGTTGTTCCAGCTCGTCTTGATTTCACTAGCCTTAAATTTTTCAAAAACCGAAGCTGATGTGAAACTGTTGTTTGATTAAATTCAAGTGTTCGAGCAATATCATTTACGGAGTACTCTCTATCTTGTAATAAATTTAAAATTTGGACACGAGTTGGATCGGAGAGCGCCTTAAAAATCTGTGTTACACTAAAAAGCGTTTCTTCATCTAATGATTGCTTTGCGTTTCTCATTGAATATCACTCCATTTTCTCTATATGTTCATATACTCATATGATACTTAAATAGGAATGATTCCGCAAGTTTAATAACTACTTCCTTCGAAAAATGATTATATTTGAGCAAAAAAACACTCTTTCTCCTTTCCATGCTACACTTATTTTATCAAAGAGAAAGGAGAGCTGGGAATAAAAAGGGTTAAATATTGAGAAGTTATTTAAACCGCCTAACACACAGAAAACAACCCGATTTACCTCTAATACAGGGAATCGGGTTGTTTTCTTCATCGATTTAAATCTTCAATTTCGCCACTTTTAAGGTAAACAATCCATTCGCATACATTCGTTACGTAGTCGCCAATTCGTTCAATGTACTGAGAAACTAGTAGCAATTGAGAAACATCTTCAATATGTTCCGGCTCTTCTTGCATAAAAGTAATGCATTTTTGGTAGACAATTTTGTGAAGCTTATCTACTTCATTATCGCGAATCGCAATTTCGCGTGCTGCAGCTTCGTCTTCTGAAAGATATGCTTTTAATACCTCTTGCAACATGGATTTTACAATTTCACCCATTTCCGGAATTTCTGGAATTGGCTTTAACACTTTACTTTCCCCAATTAAAATGGCTGTTTTGGCAATACTTACTGCGTGGTCGCCAATACGTTCTAAATCCGAGCTTGTTTTCAAAACAGTCACGATTTTCCGCAAATCCATCCCAACAGGTTGTTGTAAGGCAATCAATTCAAAAGAGCGTTGTTCTAATGATAACTCCATATTATTAATTGCCTTATCTTCTACTACTACTTGTTTTGCAAGTTCTGTATCACGGTGTACAAGTGACTTTACTGCTTTAAAAATCGCTTCATTCGCAAGCATACCCATTTCCATTAAATGTTGATGCAAGTCATTAAGTTGTTCGGTAAAAATTTTTCTGACTACCATAATAACACTCCTTTATCCAAATCTTCCCGAAATGTAGTCTTCGGTTTCTTTTTCTGCTGGGTTGGTAAAAATGCTCGTTGTATCTGAGAATTCAACAATACGTCCGTTAAGAAAGAAGGCTGTTTCATCTGAGATACGAGAAGCTTGTTGCATATTATGTGTCACAATAACAATCGTATAATCTTTCTTTAATTCTAAAATCAAATCTTCTACTTTCGCTGTTGAAATTGGATCAAGTGCTGAGGTTGGCTCATCCATCAAGATAACTTCTGGTTTTACAGCAAGTACTCGAGCGATACAAAGTCGTTGTTGCTGACCTCCTGACATGCCGATTGCTGAACGATCAAGTCTGTCATGCACTTCATCCCATAATGCTGCTTGTCGCAAACTTCTTTCCACGATAGCATCTAACTCTTTTTTATCTTTAATTCCGTGCATTCGTGGACCATAAGCAACATTGTCATAAATGGAAAAAGGGAATGGATTCGCTTGTTGGAAAACCATTCCGACTTTTTTTCGAAGGTTAACCATATCGATTTTAGCATCTTGCACATTTTCCCCACTAATATGAATTTCACCAGATGTTTTTACACCAGGAATTAAGTCATTCATTCGATTTAATGTTCTTAGAAACGTTGATTTACCACATCCAGAAGGGCCAATTAGCGCTGTTACTTGGTTCTTTTTAATATTTAAACCGATTTTTTCCAGAGCTTGCTTTGATCCATAAAATAAATCGACATCTTTAGTTTCAATGATATATTCGGTTTTCTTTACAGTTTCAGTTGTCATGAAAAAGCTCCTTTCTAGCCAAAGTTTCCAGAAATATAGTCTTCGGTTTGTTTTTCTTGCGGGTTAGTGAATAGTTCTGACGTTCCAGAGAATTCCACAACTTCCCCAAGATAGAAGAAAGAAGTATAGTCAGAAACACGAGCAGCTTGTTGCATATTATGTGTTACGATAATAATTGTATATTTATTTTTAAGTTCATTAATTAAGTCTTCAATTTTACTTGTTGAAATTGGATCAAGGGCGGATGCAGGTTCATCAAGTAGCAACACTTTAGGCTGCATAGCAACTGCTCTAGCGATACAAAGCCGTTGTTGCTGACCTCCTGATAGCGATAATGCGCTTTTGCCAAGATCATCTTTTACTTCATCCCAAAGTGCAGCACGGCGTAAACTTTTTTCTACACGCTCCATGATGTCTTTTTTATTTTTCATTCCGTGTCGCTTAAGACCAAATGCGACATTTTCATAAATAGATTTGGTAAATGGATTTGGTTTTTGAAACACCATTCCAATTTCTTTTCGAACATTATATAGGTCCACTTCTTTGCGATTAATATTAATGCCATCATACAGAATTTGCCCTTCCATTCGGCAACCTTCTATTTCGTCATTCATTCGATTTAACGCTCGTAAATAAGTGGATTTCCCGCAACCAGACGGACCAATTAAAGCGGTAACTTTATTCTCTGGGAAAGTTAGGTCGACTCCCTTAATCGCGTGGTTATCACCATAATAAACATGCAAATCCTCTGTCGCCATCGCAGCAGGAAGTGAATGAGGGTCTGGTGTTGTTTGCAAAATAGAATTAATTTCAGGTTTTTTTGTTAACATCATATTAAAACTCCTTTTCCTGACATTTTACGAAGAGGTCATGCGTTTATAAACAAATTTTCCTAGTAAACGAGCTAAGATATTGAATAGCAATACAGAAATAATTAATACCGCTGACGCACCATCCGAAACAGCTTGAGCATCCGGCATAATACCTTCTCCATTAATCTTCCAAATGTGTACTGCTAATGTTTCTGCAGGACGGAAAATATTAAGGGGAGAGACTGGACTTGCTGGATTCCAATCAGTGAAATCAAGCACTGGTGTACTTTGTCCGGCAGTAAAAATAAGTGCAGCTGCTTCACCGAATACTCTTCCTGCTCCCAAAATAACGCCAGTAATAATTGCTGGTAATGCAGCTGGTACAAGTACTCGAGTTATTGTTTCCCATCTTGATAGGCCAAGTGCTAAACCAGCTTCTCTTTGTGTGTTTGGAATAGCATTAAGCGCTTCTTCCACAACACGAATTAGTAATGGTAAATTAAAAATCGTTAGTGTAAGTGCCCCGGAAATAACCGAGAAACTCCACCCCATTTGAATAACAAAAACAAGGAAACCAAATAATCCTACAACAATAGATGGAAGTGAGGAAAGCACTTCAATCGTAGTTCTGATTAAATCTGTAATCCAGTTTTTACGCGCATATTCTGCCATATATATCCCTGCTCCTAGTGAAATAGGTACAGAAATTAGCATAGTAATTATGAGCATATAAAATGAATTCCAGATTTCAGGACCAATTCCTCCGCCAGCTTGAAATGATTGTGGTGGGGTTGTCAAAAATTTCCAGCTTAACTCCGGAACACCTTTTACTAGAATATAACCTAATAGGCTTGCTAAAATAACAACAATTAAGACAGCAATGGCATAAAAAACACCTGTCGCAATTTTATCTTTTGTTTTTACATTCATTTGACTTTCCTCCTACGTCCGATGAAGCGAATCACGATGATGAAAAATAGTGACATCGCGAGTAACACCATTGCGAGTGACCATAGAATATTATTATCAAGTGTCCCCATAACCGTATTTCCCATACCCATCGTCAAAATACTCGTTAATGTAGACGCAGGTTCAAAGAGAGAGGTTGGTATGACAGCTGAGTTCCCGATAACCATTTGTACTGCTAGAGCTTCCCCGAAAGCACGAGCCATCCCAAAAACGATAGCCGTTAAAATTCCAGAGCGCGAACTACGAAGTACTACTTTCCAAATCGTCTGGAAACGGGTTGCTCCAAGTGCTAAAGAAGCTTCTCGGTAATGGCGTGGAACGGAATTAATTGCATCTACACTTAGCGAAGTAACAGTTGGAAGTATCATAACTGTTAAAACAATCGTTGCAGCAGCAATACCAAATCCGCTTCCAGAAATATGATCTCGGATAAAGGGAACGACAACGCTCAAGCCAATGAATCCATAAACAACAGATGGAATACCAACTAATAATTCCATTACTGGTTGTAAAACTTTTTTCCCAAACTTAGGCGAAATTTCTACCATAAATATTGCTGCACCAATTGCAAGTGGTCCGGCAATACAAGCAGCCAAAAGAGTAACAGCAAATGATCCGATTATCATTGGCAGTGCACCAACTAATGGGTTTCCACTTGCATCTTTTTGAGAGGGGTTCCAATCAGTACCAGTAATAAAATCTACGAAAGATACATTATTAACTGTAAATGTTGCTATCCCTTTAGAAATAACAAAAAACAAAATAGACGCAGCGGCAATAACCATAATTGAGATACAAATAAATGTAATAATCTTGCCTCTTGTTTCTAGATGCGCCTTTTTGGAAGTTTTTGTAAGCTTCTTTTCTTTTATCGCTTCCAAATCACATAAGCTCCTTTCTCCTCCCATGTTTTACTCCTAACATGGGTACACGTCTATCCTGATTTTACTAGGATAGACGCCCATTTCATTCTTTTTATTTTACGTCAGTTAGTTTACCATCTGAATCGCGTTCCACTTTCATGGATTTAATTGATTGGTATCCTAATTGTGGTACGATATTGTTTTGTACGTCATCTGAAGTCATATATTCTAAGAAAGTTTTTGTAAGGTCTTTAGGTTCACCATTTGTATACATGTGTTCATAAGACCAAATTTTCCAGTCATTCGTTGCTACATTATCTTCCGTTGCTTCTATATCATCTATCGAAAGTCCGACTACAGAATCATCAATATAAGAAAATGCTAGGTAACTAATTGCTCCTGGAGTTTCACTAACGATTTTACGAACTGTACCTGATGAATCTTGCTCTTGTGCTTTTATTGGTGTTGCACCATCAAGTCCCCATTTTTCAAAAGTAGCTCGTGTTCCACTACCTTCTGCACGGTTGATAATAGTAATTTTTTCATCTTTACCACCAACATCTTTCCAGTTAGTAGTTTTACCTGTGAATATATCAATTAATTGTTGTTTTGTGATATTTTTTACGCCAACATCTTTATTTACTACAGGAGCCATTCCGACAACCGCTACACGATGATCAACAAGTTTTGAAGCATCCACTCCGTCTTTTTCTTCTGCAAATACATCAGAGTTTCCAATTTCTACTGCGCCTTGTTGTACTTGTGTTAAGCCTGTTCCAGAACCGCCACCTTGAACATTAATTTGCGCTTGTGGATTTGTATTTGCGAATTCTTTAGATGCTGCTTCAACTAATGGTTGAAGTGCTGTAGAGCCAACTGCTGTAATCGATCCTGAAACTTCTTCTTTGTTTGATGAACCGTTTGCTTTATCCGCTGTACTGCTACCACTCCCACAAGCTGCAACAACAAGCATTAAAGCTGCTAAAACTGCTACTATTCCCAAATACTTCTTTTTCATTATTTTATTCCCACCTTGTTTTTTTAATTGTTATTCCTTACAAGTATCACTATAACCTCACAGATTTAAGGTGGTGTGTAGCTTATGTTAAGTAATTGTAAATAACTAGATTTTTTATCGAATTTGTAAATTTTTTTATGATTCCCTTTCAAATAGAAGGCAAATGAGTAAATTATCGCTGAGATTCTTTTTGTTTCGTAAATATAATAAAAATATCCTGTCTAAAAGATTACTTTCTTTTAAACAGGATATTTATTAAGGTTTTTTTGGTAAAGTTACTCGGAAGGTGGAGCCAACTTCTTCTTGACTTTCTACTTCAATTCGGCCACCACAGTTTTCAATAAGATGCTTAACAATTGAGAGTCCAAGTCCCGTTCCACCAGAGTGTCTACTACGAGCTTTATCCACTCGGTAGAAACGTTCAAATACGCGGTCTATATCTTTGGCCGGAATTCCAATACCATTGTCAGTGACTTCGATAATAATTTCTGATTCACGTTCCATTAAATTCACTTCTACTTTTCCATCTACTGGCGTGTAATTAATGGCGTTCGAAAGCAAGTTAATTAAAATTTGTTGCAGTTTGTCACGGTCACTTTCAATCATCACAGGTGGAATAGTTTTATCTGGGACAGACACGCTAATATTTTTTTCCGTTGCCAGCTCATAAATGGTGCGTGCTGATTGTTCAATAACATCATCTACATCTATTGTTTCCCTATTTTCCGATACTGGATTTTGCTCAATTCTAGAAAGTGCTAAGATGTCCATAATCAAACGGTGCAGACGATCACTTTCTTCTTTGATAATTGTTAAAAACTTTTTAAGTAACATTTCATCATACATTGCACCATCTAATAATGTTTCAGCAAAGCCTTTTAGAGCCGTTACAGGGGTTTTTAATTCGTGCGAAACATTAGTGACAAACTCTGAACGAACATTTTCCAGATGTCTAATTTGCGTAATATCGTGGAGTAGCAAGATAATACCAGTAATTTCTCCATTTTCTGCTAAAATTGGCGAAACACTTGCATCTAGAATCATTTCGCGTGGGAAATACAAAATAATTTCTTTTTGTTGCATTGTTTTTGTTTCAAATGTTGCTTCAATTAATTGGCTAAGTGCAAAACTTTTAATAACTTCATAGAAAGGTTTTCCAGTGATTTCTGTCTCACCTAAAATTTGATACATTGCCCTGTTTGTCATAATTACTTGTTTGTCGGCATTGATTAGCATTACACCACTCACTAAATTTTGGACAATTGCATTAAGCCGTTGTTCATTTTGCTTAATTTCAAACATTTGCGTTTCGAGACTTTCCGCAAGCGTATTTACACTGATTGATAAGTCTTGTAGTTCACCGCTGTTTTTTCCATGTATTCGACTATCATATTTGTGGTTAGCGAGATCTGTGGAAACATCAATAATTTCTTTGACAGGTTTAGTTATTTTTCTAGCAATAAATACACTGATTGCCGCTATAATAACTAAAGCAATACCGAAAATAAGCGCTAAATTACCCCAAAGTTTTGCGACAGCTGTATCAACTGACTCAAGGGAAATTGAAATCCTTAAAACGCCATCTGTTTTATTTTGATGCTGAACCGGGACGGCCACATAAAGCATGCTATATCCAAGAGAATTACTTTCACGAATTGAAATGCCTACTTCTTTCCCTTTTTCTAAAATATCTGCTACTTCTGGACGGTTCATATGATTATCGAGGTTTGCAGGATTTTTTTTCGTATCCGCCACTACATCCCCTTGACTATCAATCACGGTAATTCGTGCATCAATTTCATCACTTAGCGGATTAAGTGTCTTCTGAATTGTCACAGCATCCTTGTCCAAATCCAAATTCTCGATATTGGTCGTTTGCAATAAAATTTTGGCATCATCTTCTAATTGGTTTTCTTTCATATTTAAATAAGTAGATTTCATTAATTCTCCCGAAAAAATCCCAACGATTACCATTACTACAAAAAATAGAATAAAAAACGACAAACCAATTTTTAGCCATAATTTCTTCATTTTTTTACATTCTCCATTTTATAACCAAAGCCACGTATCGTTTTAATATACTTTGGTTGTTTCGTATCTAATTCGATTTTATCGCGCAAATGACTTACATGAACATCAACAATTCGCGTTTCTCCAACATAATCATAATTCCATACTGTATCCAATAACTGATCTCTCGAAAAGACTTTTCCACGATGATTAGCAAGAAATAATAATAGCTCGAATTCTTTTGGAGTTAAATCTAGCAAATCATCCTGTAAATACACTTCATAACTCTCTGGTAAAATTTTTAAATCACCTATTAAAAGAGTTGCTTCTACTTCATCTGTATTTTCTTCTACAACTTCTGATTTACCTTCTGTACGTCTTAAAATAGCTTTAATTCTCGCAACCACTTCCCGTGGGCTAAATGGTTTTGTCATATAATCATCTGCACCAAGTTCTAAACCAATAATCTTGTCGAGTTCTTCATCTTTCGCAGTAAGCATTAATATTGGGACATCCACTTTATTTTGGCGAAGTTTTTTTGTCACTTCGATTCCGTCCATTTCAGGAAGCATTAAGTCGAGTACTATTAAATCTGGTTCTTCTGATAAAGCTAGTTCATAGCCAGCTTGACCATTTTCAGCTGTAACCACATCAAATCCAGCTTTTTCAATATTAAATTGCAATAAGGTAACAATAGAAGCCTCATCATCCACTACAAGAATTTTTACCAACTTACTTCCCATCCCTTCTTTATCTATTCCTATTTATTTAAAATATAGCATGAATTAACCTTTTTCGGATAGAAATGCTTTTATATTAATCTTATCTTTACAAAAACTTAAAACACCAATGCTGCTTTCAAAAACAACACTGGTGTCTAATAGTTATCTTGGTTCGACTAAAAGTAATCCCAGCTCAAATGATTCATTTTCATAAAGTGCTGTTTGCTCAAATCGAGGTTCTCCGTTGTTATCAATGACTTTAATTTTACAAAAGGCACGATTTAAATTAAGCGCATCATAAAGGTTTTCTCTTGTATGAATTGCCTGTCCGTTAACTTCCGTAATTTTCTCGCCAGCTTTTAAATTTAAACGGGCTGAAGGAGTTGCCTCACGCGCACCTAAAACGACAATTCCATCTGTTTTTGGTCCGAATTTTTTCGGTAATTGCTTTTCCAAACGATAATGTTGATAAGAAATCCAAAATCTGCCAATCACAGCAAGCATAAAAGCAAATAAGGTTAATACGGGCATCATAATTCCTAACAAACCAGCTATCGCAATTATTGTTGCTAGTGTAGTAACTTGTACAGCGATTTTACGACTAGCTTGCTCTGGTAATTGTGATTGAACCCGTTGTTGGAAACCAATAAATAATGGTAAAACAATTAATGAATATGACTTAGCACCAATAGTAAACACCGGCCACCATTCAAAAATTTTCGTAAAAACATCCCCAGGTATAAAAACAACTAACGGTACAAACCATAATTTTCTTAATTGAAACGAGCCAATTAGTTTTCCTCGTTTACTCTTTCGAAGTGATGGTGCCGGATTTTTCGCACTTGTATACTGAATAAGAAATGCTTCTACAAAGAGTAGTAATGCTAATAAAAAAGTCATTGAAATCATGAAATTATCAATAAATACTGCATCATAACCAAATGCTCCGTTTGTAAATGGTGATAGATTAATATCAAAATAATAGCAGAAATAAAATACTAAACTTGTGATTCCAATCGTAAAAGCTGTAGAACTAAGACGAAACATCCCAGCAATCAACAAGAAACAAACAACCGTATTAAAAATCGCAACCCATTCTAACGTTACACTAAAGCCAATCACTGTAGTTACTACCGACAGACCTAAACCAAATAGCAATCCAATACCAAAGAAGTTCTTTAATTCTAACCAAGGCGAATATACTCGAACGCTAAAAGATTTCCGCTCCCATTTTACTCTATTAAAACCAGCAATTATAACTAAAATAATTCCTACATAAATAGCTGGCTGTAGAAGTAGTCTTCCTATTCCTTTAAGTATTTCCAAAAAAATGTCCATGATCTACACCAGCCTTCCAACACATTTTATAATATAGGCGATAAAAGTCGGCTTACCGCTTCTTTAAATTTAATCCATATGGACCTTTTTGCATATAGTTCAGGTGTTAGTTGATACGATTTTAATATATCTTCTAAAAAAGTATCTTCTAATTTTTGTACCATTTCCTTTTCATAAATAAATGCATTTACTTCAAAATTAAGTCGAAAACTTCGGAAATCCATATTAGCCGTCCCGACAGAAGCGATTTCTCCATCGACTACTAAGGTTTTAGCATGAATAAATCCATTATCATAAATGAAAATTTTAGCTCCCGTTTCCATTAACTCCCCAGCATAATTCGTTGTTGCTCGGTAAACGAAAGCATGGTCTGGTTTATTAGGAATCATCACACGTACATCAACACCAGAAAGTGCTGCAATTTTAATAGCTTCTAATAAGCTGGCATCTGGAATAAAATATGGTGATTGTAAGTAAATCGTTTTTTTGGCAGCATTAATCATTTTAATGTATCCATTTTTAATTTGTTGCCACTCAGAATCTGGACCACTAGATACAATTTGCATACTCGTATGACCTTTTCCATGAAATGTTGGGAAATATCTTGCCTTGTAGTCCATTTTCTTAGAAGCAGATGCAGAATTCCAGTCCATAATAAAACGCGTTTGCATTGCATAAACAGCTTTACCATGCACACGAAGATGCGTATCACGCCAGTAACCGAATTTTTTAGATAAACCTAAATATTCATCACCAATATTAAAACCACCTATATAACCAATGTCTCCATCTATAATTGCTAATTTTCGGTGATTTCGATAATTAAGCCGAAAATTAATCAGAGGCAATTTTGATGGAAAAAACGGTCTAACCAATCCGCCATTTTCCTGAAAAGTACGGAAAAATGATTTTTTTGTAGTCCTTGATCCCATAGCATCATAAATTATTTTTACATTTAAGCCTTCTGCCGCTTTTCTTTCAAGTACTCGCATTAAGCGATTTCCAAGTTCATCCGAATGAAAAATATAATAAATAATATGTATATGGTCTTTCGCTTTTTCAATATCAGCAATAAGTGCCTCAAACTTTTCATAACCATCCACATAAAGATCCACTTCATTATCTTGTGTTAATATTGCACCATCATTTACGAGTAGTAAATAAATTAAATCACGGTGCTTCTTCACATTAGGATCACTAAATGGAAATTCTTTTTGGCGAATTAATTCAATTTGGTTCGCAGTTGATTCTTTAATCCCTATTTTTTCTTGCCCTTTCCAATCAAAAATCTTTTTCCCTGATAATTTTCTTCCAAAAATCAAATAAATAATGAAACCAAATATTGGAACAAAAGTTAAGACTAGTAACCATGCCCAAGTGGCAGAAGTATCTCGTCTTTCTAAAAATACTGTTGTTGCTGCAAATAATACATTTAGAATTAGCAGAATCACTAATAAATAAGTCAACAGCCCCATGATGTTCCCCCTTTTCTTACACAAACTGATAGTAGTATCATATCATAAAATCCTCATTTAGCCTATTGCCGTCCAACTTTTGGCAAGAAAAAACCACTGACTTATTATCAGTGGTTTACTAGTTAAAGATAAGGAGCTGGATCAATTGGTACTCCATTTTGATGAATCTCGAAATGTAGATGTTGACCAGTAGATTGCCCGGTGGAACCCATTATTCCAATTGGTTGTCCTTGTGAAACTTGTTGACCAGCAACTACTTTTAAACTACCTGCTCGCATGTGCCCATAAAGTGTTTGGAAGCCATTACCATGATCGATTTCAACTACATAACCATAGCCGCCATAACCACTACCTGATGCACCAAAACCGGAAAAGACAACAGTTCCTGAAGCTGCAGCTGATACTGTTACCGCGCCTCCAGCAGCAATATCTTGCCCTTTATGTGACTCATGCTCTCCTGTAACTGGATTGGTACGATCACTAAATCCAGAAGTTAAAATTCCAGATGCAGGTTTAATAAATTGACCGCCACCAGAACTCACATTGCTTGGTGCACTAGCCACTTCAGGACTAGGTGCTTGGGCAACAGTTGTTTGACTTTTACTCGCTTTTTCAGCATTAGCTTTAGCTGCTGCTTCTTGAATTCGTTTTTGTTCTGCTGCTTTTAATGCTGCTTCTTGTTTAGCTTTTTCGCCTGCAATATTAGAAGCTAATTGCTTCTGTTCTGCGGAAAGAGATCCTTGTTCATTTGCTAATAGCGATTTTTCATTTTTAGTTAAATCTTTTTTATTCGCAAGCGCCATAACTAAGTCGTTTTTTTCTGCTTTTTGACTCTCCATGTTATTTCTGGAAACTGCTAAATCAACAGCTAGCACTCTTAAATTCTCTAGTTTTTTCTCTGAACTTGATTCCGCAACTTTTAATTTATCTTGATCATCTTTTTGGTCTTGCATTATGTTTTGATCGGCATTTACCATGGTTGATACTACTGTTACACGATCAACTAACTCTTTAAAATCATTTGCTTCAAATATCATATCCAAATAGGCTGTCGCTGTTCCGCTCTTTTGAATTGCTCTAGCTCTTTTATCAAGTACTTCTTGGCGCTCTTTAATATCTTTTCTTAATTTCTCAATATCTTTTTTTAATTGCTTTAATTTCTGATTTTCAGAGTCAACTTTATCTTCTTGCGCTCTTAGTTTTTTATTCGTTTCATCGATACTATTTATAAGTGACTCCAATTGTTTAGATGCATCTTTTTCCTTGGTTTCTAGATTGGCTATTTCCGAACTTTTTGTATCAATATTTTTATCTAACTCTGATTTTTTTTGTTCTATTTCATTTTGACGTTTTTGCATATCGTTAATGGTATCTGCTTCTACACTTAGTGGTGCAGAAACAATTAATATGCCAAGTGTTGCTAATACCCCATATTTCTTTAACATAATAAGCTCCTTTTCCGTTTTCAATATTCTTAGGAACTTCATAGTTTGTTTTAAATTAATATGTTATTCCTTTACCATATAAAAAAGCACCTTTGTTTTTAAAATCGACAAAGGTGCTTTTGAACTTTTCAATCTTTATTAGAAGTTAGCTACACGACCATATCCTACAAGATATTTAGCCCAGTAACCACTAGTGATATTGTCATATTTAACGCCATTGTTTTGAGCATTGATCATTTGACCGCCACCAACATAAATTCCAACGTGAGCAATTCCGCCGCCATAATTGAAGAATACTAAGTCACCTGGTTTTGCTTGACTAGCACTCACTTTGCTTGCTGCTGCATATTGTCCACCAGAAGTTCTTGGAAGAGAAATACCAGCTGCGCGGAAAGCATAAGAAGTAAATCCAGAGCAATCAAATGCGCTTGGTCCAGTAGCTCCAAGACTATAAGGTTTTCCAAGTTGTGCTTGTGCTGCAGAAATCATTGCTGAGTATCCACTACCAGATGGAGCTGGAGCACTTGGAGTTTCACTACTGCTACTACCACTGCTGTTACTGTTGCTATTGGAAGAAGTATTTTTTGTTGCGCTTGAAGAGTTAGACTCTTTAGCTGCCGAACTAGTATTAGTTGTAGCTTGTTTTTCTTCTTGACCAACATTTGAAGATGTAGCTTCACGTAGCGCAGTTGCACGTGCTTCTGCTTCTTTTGCTGCTTTATCGCGTTCGCTTACTAAGCTAGCTTTTGCATTTTCAGCATTTGCTTGATCAGAAGCTAGTTGAGCAACAATTGCTTCTTTTTCAGCTTTTTGCGCTTCAATTTTATTTTGTTGTGCTTCATATTCATGGATAGCTGTTGCTTGTTCTTCTTGTTTTGTCTTCACAGAAGTTTGTTTTGATTTTAATTCTTTTTCGTCATTTTGTTGATCATCTAAAATAGATTTATCAGATTCAACTAATTGATTTACTGCGGAAACACGACCAACTAAGTCAGAAAGATTTTCTGCATCTAAAACTACTTCAATGTATGCATTAGAATTAGATGTTTTTTGCATTGCACGAGCGCGATCTTTTAAAACTGATTCACGTTCTTTAATACGTGCATTAATATCTTTAATATCTTGGTTAAGTTGTTTTAGCTCTTCGCCTGTTTTATCAAAATCTGCTTGTAAAGATTTTGCTTCTTCTTGCGCTTTTTCAAGATCAGTTACCAAACCAGAAAGGTCTGATTGTAAATCTGTCTTTTTAGACTTAATGTCGTTGATTTTTTTATCTTGATTTTGAATGTCTGTATTCACGTCCGCAAAAACATTAGTAGTAAAGGCTGGCGTCAAACTGATAACTGCTGCGAGTGAAACCGCAATAAACGTATTCTTTTTCAAAAAGTTTACCTCCTAAAAAGCTCCCTAGCTTTTCTTTTTAAATTATTTTTATTTCAAGTGAATTTAATTGTTAGACTTTCAAGAATCTACGGATAGATATTGCGCTACCCCAAATCCCGATTAGTACGCCGATTGCTATAATCAAGCCACTAATTTGATAGGCAAATGGTGTTGGTGGTAATAACGAAAGTGAGCTGGTCACTAACTTTGGATTTATCAAGTTGTAAACATTAACATAGCCTACGAATGTTAACACAACAGGAACAATCGAACCAATTAAACCTAACCAAGCTCCTTCTAAAACGAAAGGCCATCGTATGAACCAATTGGTTGCTCCTACCAATTTCATAATTTCAATTTCTCTTCTACGGGAGAAAATCGCAATTTTAATGGTGTTTGATATTAAGAACATTGCTGTTAATAATAACCCAACGCTTAGTATAATACCAGCATATCGTCCCCATTTCAAGGTATCAAACAACTTATCAACTGTTTTCTCACCATATTCTACATTATCTACGTACTGTAATTTTTCGATTTTCTGAGCAATTGCTTTCGTCTGCGTTGGCTCTTTTGCCTCAACAACGAAAACATCGTATAGTGGATTATCTTGTTTAAACAATTCGAAGTTTTTGCCATACGCGCCAACTAATTTCTTCAATTCATCATCCTTAGAAGAAAAAGTGACACTATCAACTCCATCAATCTTCTCAATGTTTTTCTCAAGTTCTTGCTGCTGTTTCTCGTCCGCGCTTAGAGAAATATGTACGTTAATTTGCACATTATTTTCTACATCACTTGCAAGCTTGTTCATGTTAATCAATATTGCAAAAAACACGCTGACTAAGATAAGTGTTACTGTTACTGCACTTGCTGCTGCAAAGGTCATCCAACCATTCCGGTAAAGGCTTTTAAAACTTTCTCTTATATGTCTTCCTATTGTCCTAAATTTCATAACCATATTCTCCTTGCTGCTCATCACGAACGATTCGACCATTTTCAATAGCTATTACCCGATGTTTTAATGTGTTTACAATTTCTTTATTATGGGTAGCCATTACTATGGTTGTTCCGCGATTGCTTATTTCCTCAAGGATATTCATGATTTCCCATGAAGTATCAGGATCTAGATTACCGGTCGGCTCATCTGCTATTAATACTTTTGGCATATTGGCAATGGAGCGGGCAATGGATATCCGCTGTTGCTCACCACCGGAAAGTTCATCCGGCAACATTCTTACTTTATGCTTAAGGTTGACTAAATCAAGCACTTCCATAACACGTTCTTTAATTACGGCTGGCTCAGTTTCAACCACTTCCATCGCATAAGCAATGTTTTCATATACTGTTTTGCTTTGAAGCAATTTGTAATCTTGGAAAACCACACCTACGTTACGACGCAAATACGGAACTTCACGATTTTTCATATTGATCAAATCAAATTTATCTACGGTGATTTTGCCTTTTGTCGCTCGCTCTTCTCTGTAAATCATTTTAATAAAGGTTGATTTACCAGCACCACTTGGTCCTACAACATAAACAAATTCCCCTTCACCAATGCTAATATTTAATCCATTAGCAGCGGTTATACCATTGGGGTATTTCTTATACACATCTTCCATTAATATCATTTTATCACCTTACTATGCCTTTCTACTAAGTTACATTTTAGGTAATGCATGTTAACCATGAAGATGTACTGTTTGTGGACACAAATCTAAACTCACAACATAAGATTAATTATACCATGACAGTTTTTCATCTATAGGTTAATTGCATTACAATTATATTTCAAGGTATGACAATATTTCCATTATTGTAATAGGAAAGGCGATTATATTCACGTTTTCCACTTTTTTTGTTGTATTAGATATTGACAAAATAAAAAAGCACCGACATCGGTCTTTTCCACTGCTAACATTGTAACTTGTTTTTACGCTAATTAACATTACAGGTACATTAAAAATCATTACAGTTCTAGCTATCGGAATAGACCAATTGTATTAAAACAGCTTCAATTCCGCTAATACAGTAAATTGTTTTTGTCATAAAACTGTCAAAAATAATTTTAAAAAACTACCACACTGAGACGAAAACACTCAATGTGGTAGTTTTTTTAGGATGTAAAACCTTCTCCCATGACCTCGCTGGCACTCATTACGACAACAAAAGCTTCTGGATCGATTTCTTTAATTACCTCTTTTAATCTTGAAAATTCACTTTGAGCAATAACACATAACAATATTTGTTTTTCATCTTCTGTATAACCGCCCTTTGCAGAAAGTCGTGTGATTCCACGATCAATTTTAAAAAGAATCGCTTGTCTAATAGCTTCTTGATTTTCCGAAATTATAAAAACTGTTTTGGATTGATTTAAACCAACTTGTACTAAATCGATAGTTTTACTTGTAGCAAAAAGACCGATAAGTGCATAAAGCCCTGATTCTACATCAAATACGAACATAGCTGAGATAACAACAAAACCGTCAATTAATGCTACACAAATCCCCAATGTTAAATGAGAATACTTATGCAAGATTTGTGCAGCTACATCAGTTCCACCAGTTGAAGCTTTACCTCGAAATACTACCCCAAGGCCCATCCCTACTAATGCACCACCAAATAAAGCGGCAACTAATGGTTCGTTGGTCCATGGTGCTAAATTCTGCGTTAAGTAGACAAAGAGTGGCAACAACATGGTGCCAACGAATGTTTTCAAACCAAATTGATATCCTAAAAAGAACAACCCAGCAAGAAACAGCGGAATATTAAATGCCCATTGAATAAATGCCGGATTCCAACCGGTTAAATAGTTAATAATTGTACTTATCCCGCTCACACCACCAGAAGCAATATGATTGGGTAACAGTAAAACATTGAAAGCTAGTGCAATTAAAGCCGCACCAATAATAACATATAAATATTCCATTAATTTAGCTGTTTTTGGGGATAAAGGTTGTCTTTTTCGTTTATTTATCATATTTTATCCAATCCTAGAACGCAAATATGAATTAATAAAGTCGTCTAAATCTCCATCCATCACTGCTTGAATATTACCAGTTTCATAATTTGTGCGATGATCTTTCACCATGGAGTAAGGATGGAAAACATAAGAGCGAATTTGGCTTCCCCAACCAATTTCCTTTTGTTCTCCACGAATTTCTGCTAGCTCGCGTTCTTTTTCTTCTTGTTCTTTTTGGTAAAGTTTTGTTTTCAACATTTTCATTGCTTGATCACGGTTTTTAAGCTGCGACCGCTCAGATTGACAAGTTACAACAATACCTGATGGAATGTGCGTCATCCGAACTGCAGAATCGGTGGTATTAATATGTTGCCCACCAGCACCAGTTGCTCGGTACGTATCAATTTTCAAGTCTTCTGGGCGCACTTCAATTTCAATATCGTCATCAAGTTCTGGCATAACATCCACCGAAACAAAAGAAGTATGACGGCGACCTGACGAATCAAATGGTGAAATACGGACAAGACGATGAACGCCCTTTTCCGCTTTTAAATAGCCGTATGCATTGTGCCCTTTGATTAGTAACGTTACGCTTTTAATTCCCGCTTCATCTCCAGCTTGATAATCAAGCATTTCTACCTTAAAGCCTTTTTTCTCTGACCAACGTTGGTACATGCGAAGTAACATCGAACCCCAGTCTTGTGATTCCGTACCACCAGCACCTGGATGCAACTCTAAAATCGCATTATTTTTATCATAGGGATCGCTTAACATTAATTTCAACTCAAACGCATTAATCGTCCCCATATAAGCAGTAATATCTTTTTCTAGTTCTTTTTGTAAATCTTCATCAGCTTCTTCTTTCAATAATTCTAAACTTATTTCCATGCTTTCTTGCTCTTCTTCTAACGCATGAAAAGCTTGATAAGTTTCTTTGTAACCATTGGACTCATTGATTACTTTTTGCGCTGCTTGTTGATCGTTCCAAAAATTTGGATCTAACATTTGATCCTCTAACTCAGCAATCCGAACTTCCATGCTATCTAAGTCAAAGAGACCCCCTAAAGTCTTTGATTTGCTGTGCTGTTTTTTCTAATTCATTCCGAATCTCTGCTAATTCCATTCTTAATTCCACCTTTTTTTGAATTTACTTAGAAACTTTCATAGCAAAAAGCGCCGTCTTGCAGGCGCTTTTTTAGTTTTCTCAAACTATGCTTCTTTTCCATGACAATTTTTATATTTCTTTCCGCTACCACAAGGACATGGATCATTACGTCCAATATGTTGATCTTTACGAATTGGTTGGCGTTTAGCTTCTGGCTTGCCTTCATCTGGATTAACAGCCTCACCTTTAGCAACCTGCTCACGTTCAAGGTTTTGACGAATTTCTGCTTTCATAATGTAACGAGCGACATCTTCATCAATAGAGGATACCATTGTTTCAAACATCTCGAAACCTTCTGATTGGTATTCACGAAGCGGATCGATTTGACCATATGCGCGAAGATGAATTCCATCACGAAGATGATCCATCGCATCAATATGATCTACCCATTTCGTATCAACCACACGAAGTAATACTACTTTTTCAAATTCGTTAAACTCTTCTGGTGGTAACATTGTTTCTTTTTCGTCATAAGCGGCTTTTATTTTATCTAAAATTAGATTTTGAATATCTTCACTTGTACGATTTTGTAAATCATCCAGTGTAATCGTGCCTTCTGGAAGTAAATTGGCATCTACATAATCAATGATTCCTTGCAAGTTCCAGTCTTCTTCTGGCTCACGACTGGAAGCATTACTTGAAACAATGTAATTCACTGTACGTTGAATCATTTGATCAATAATTTCACGCAAACTATTTTCAGCATTAATTACTTCATAACGTTGCTTATAAATAACTTCCCGTTGTTGGCGAAGTACATCATCATATTGTAGTACTTGTTTACGTGAATCAAAGTTATTTCCTTCGACACGTCTTTGTGCTGATTCTACTGCACGACTAACCATCTTACTTTGGATTGCATCTTCTGCCATACCAAAGCGTTCCATCATACTCTTCATATTATCAGAACCAAAGCGACGCATAAGTTCATCTTCCATAGAAAGATAAAATTGAGTCACACCTGGATCACCTTGACGCCCAGCACGACCACGCAACTGGTTATCAATACGACGAGATTCATGGCGTTCTGTACCAATAACAGCTAAACCACCAGCTTCAATGGTACCTTCACCAAGTTTAATGTCTGTACCACGACCGGCCATGTTCGTTGCTATTACTACTGCGCCTTTTTCACCGGCATTTTTAATAATATCTGCTTCACGTTCATGTTGTTTGGCATTCAGTACTTCGTGTTTAATACCTTTACGTTTTAATTTGCTAGAAATAAGTTCCGATGTTTCGATTGCAACAGTACCAACAAGAACTGGTTGTCCTTTGGCATTTCGCTCTGCAATATCTTCTACAACCGCATTAAATTTCGCTTCAATTGTTGTAAAAATCAAATCCGGACGGTCGTCACGAATAATAACTTTATTAGTTGGAATCTCAATAACGCGCATGTTATAAATGTCACGAAATTCTTCTTCTTCCGTTTTCGCAGTACCAGTCATCCCAGCAAGTTTTTTGTACATTCGGAAATAGTTCTGGAATGTGATAGTTGCCATTGTTTTAGATTCATTTTGGATAGTCACGCCTTCTTTTGCTTCTAAAGCTTGATGTAATCCCTCGCTAAAACGGCGACCTTTCATAATACGACCAGTAAATTGATCAACAATTAGTACCTCGTCATCTTGAGCTACATAATCAACATCTAAACTCATTGTATAGTTTGCTTTAAGTGCTTGAGCAATATGATGCAAAATAACTGTATTCTCTAAATCAAACAAGTTATCTACATCAAAATAATTTTCACCTTTCGTCATACCATCTTCAGTTAATTGTACAGATTTTGTTTTTATATCAACTGTATAATCTTTCTCTTCTGTCAAAGTACGAACAAAAGTATTTGCTCGAACATAGAGAATAGTCGATTTCTCGGCTTCTCCTGAAATAATCAATGGGGTTCTTGCTTCATCGATTAAAATGGAGTCGACCTCATCAATAACTGAAAAAGCTAAAGGACGTTGCACCATTTCTTCTTTGTAAACGACCATATTATCACGTAGATAGTCAAACCCTAATTCATTATTTGTACTATACGTAATGTCACATGCATAGGCTTCTCGTTTTTCTGCACTTGATAATGCATTTAAGTTTAATCCTACAGAAAGACCTAAGAAATTATATAAAACTCCCATTTCTTCCGCATCACGATGTGCCAAGTATTCATTGACTGTAACAACATGTACACCCTCGCCAGAAAGCGCATTTAAATAAACTGGTAGTGTTGCTGTTAGCGTTTTACCTTCACCAGTTTTCATCTCGGCGATATTACCTTCATGTAGAACAATCCCACCCATTAATTGCACTTTAAATGGATATAGACCAAGAGCACGTTTTGCTCCTTCTCTAGCTACAGCAAATGCTTCTACTAATAAATCATCCAGTGTTTCCCCTTTTTGAACACGCTCTTTGAACTCTACTGTTTTTTCACGTAGAGCTTCATCAGAAAGGGCTGCTGTTTCATCCGCCAATGCAATGATTTCATCTGCTTTTCTTTCCAAATATTTAACATCTTTTTTTCCTGATTCAAAAATCTTTTTCAATAGTCCTGCCATTTAAATTCTCCTCTACTGTTTTCGCTGTCTTCATGCAGTTTCATCTATGATAACTTTCAGGAATTATCTTATTTTAAATACACAAACCAATTCTATCACTTATTAGATAAAATATACAACTGCTTATCTCTTTTTAATGAATAAAAAATTAAATATGTTCATATATTCTTCACTCTTAACAAAAAAGTGAGGACCAGAATCTGGCCCCCACCCTTTATTTCAAAAAATTAATTCGTTTCAATTAAACCATACTTTCCATCTTTACGTGAATAAACAATATTAGTGCCATTAGTTTCAGCATCTGTATATACATAAAAACTGTGTCCAAGCAAATTCATTTGTAAAACAGCTTCTTCACTATCCATTGGTTTTAATGAAAATTGTTTTGTTCTTACGATTTCAAGATCAAAATCACCTTCATGTTCTTCCGGTGGTGTACTGCCGTTTACATCTGAGTAGGCAAAATAGTCTCTTTCTGCCCCTTTATCACGGAATTTACGATTTACTTTTGTTTTATGTTTACGAATTTGTCTCTCTAGTTTATCTACAATTAAGTCGATACTTGCATATAAATCTCCACTTGTTTCTTCTGCACGTAAAACAAGATTTGGGAGAGGAATAGTCACTTCAACTTTCGCATTTTTATCAGAATATACTTTTAAATTAACATGTACGTTAGCGTCTGGTGTTTCCGTAAAATAACGTTCTAGTTTATCAATTTTCTTTTCAACGTAATCTCTAATAGGTTCCGTCACTTCAATATTTTCACCACGAATGTTGTACTTCAGCATAGTAATTCCTCCTTTGAAATAAAACAAATAACGATAAAGAAGAGTATTCTTCTTACTCTTAGTCTACGTGAAAACAACACGTTTTGCAAACATTTGCACAAAGAGTTTTGAAGCATTATTCTACTTATCTTTATTTACTATTTTATTCCACTAAATATACGCTCGCAAACCTTTTTTAGCAGATAAATATTAACTATCTAAATATTGTTACTGCGGATACTCTTTTGACTCCCGCTTTTTTTAATTGCTGAGCTGCTAAGTTAAGCGTACTACCTGTAGTGTATATGTCATCAAAAAGAACAATCTCCTGTTGATGACATATTTCTCTCTGGAGATAAAAAACCTGCTCACTTTCCAAGCGTTCTTTTTTAGTTTTCTTAGATTGCTTTTCAGAATGCTTTCTAGCTAATAATTCCTCGTATTTAATCCCAGCTTGTTTTAACATTCCTGCCGTTTGATTAAAACCACGTTCTAGTTTCCGTTCTTTACTTATTGGAATCGGAACAATTATAGCGTTACTTTTGATGAATATCTGTTTAAGTTCTTGTTGAAAAATTGCACCTATTATATAGTCTCCTTGAAACTTATATTTTTTCATATAATTTTTTGCAAAATCGTTATACCGGAATATGGATTTATTGCTATCTAAATAAAACTGCTTATTTTGACAGTCATTACATACTGAAACCGCTGATTCTTTACTACATCTTTCACACAAGTGCTTTCCCAGTGCTTCAAAACTTGAGAAACATGTTCTACAACATAATCGTTTTTCTCCAAACAACCATTTCCAATCCCAACTTACTTCTGATTTTAAAGCTTGGAAACATAACAAACAGCTAGTCATCTAACAATCCCTCTGCAAAACCTAGTTCATTCATGCTTTGAATATGTTTAATCGCCCGCTTCATTTGAATTGTTTTTCCATAGTGGAAAAAGCAAACATCACCAGTGGGGTGTGTCTTTTTTCGTCCAGCGCGTCCGGAAATTTGAACTAAAGCTGCTTCTGTAAAAATCCTTTCTTCGCTTCCAAAAACGGCAACTTGAATATTAGTGAATGTTACACCTCGTTCTAAAATAGTTGTAGTTAATAATAATTTGATTTTCTCTTCTCGCAACCAAGCTACTTTTTCTTTTCTCGCTTCATCTGCTGAATGAACTGTGACTGGTTTTTCAAAGCCATATGTCACCAATACTTCTGCAAATTTTTCCATAACTTTAATCTCTGGAAAGAAAATGAGTGCTGGTTGTTTATATGTGTTAGTTTCCTTCATCCAATTGATAAGTTTTGGAGATATTTTACCTTCTGTTAGTTTTTTCTTCCATGGGCCAATCCAGCAAAGTTTTGGTACTGGAAGTTTTTTCCGGTGATAACGTGCTGGAATTTTCACAAAATGCCTTTTTCCTTGGATACATTCTTGTTGCCACTTTTCTTCTGGAGTTGCTGTAATAACAATGGTGGTACCTTCTTTTGAACGGGCTTTACTTACTGCGTATTCTAAAAATGGGTCTTTTGCAAAAGGAAAAGCATCTACTTCATCAATAAATATCACTTGGAATGCATCGTAAAAACGAACTAACTGATGCGTTGTTGCAAGCACAAACTGCTCATTTTGATATTTCTCTTTCGAATCACCATAGAGACAAACTATTTCCATATTTGGAAAAACTGCTTTTAAACGTGGATGTAATTCTAAGCATACATCTACTCTCGGAGAAGCTAAACATATTTTATAGCCATGTTTTAACGCCATATTCATTCCTTCAAACAGCATTTCTGTCTTTCCTGAACCTGCAACAGCCCATAAGAGCATATCTTGCTTTTTTTCTAAGCTGGCAACCACCGCATCAGAAGCTTTTTTCTGTCCATCTGAAAGTGTTCCATCCCATTCCAAAAAAGATTCTTTTCTTTTTGGTAGAAGTATTGTTTTTTGGAAATACAATTTTTGACAGCTATTTACACGCCCCATAACAATACAATTCCGGCAATAAGTGCAAGCCTCTTGACCACAATATACACAATCCATCTTTCCAAATAATTTTTGATTTGTATTACCACATCGAAAACACTTATTTTCAGATATAGCTGCTACTTCCTCCAGCCCCTTGGTATTTTCAAGTTCACTTTCTTGATACAGTCTTCCTGGAAAAACGTTCATTGTGATTCACCTCTATTTAGTTATACAATATTTAGCTTATTCTTGCAGAAGTGATTATCTTATTTTCAATCTGTTTTCTCATGGGGAAAACAGATTTTTTCCTAGAAGAAAATTAGACTTTTCCTCCATTTAAAATCCTTAAAAAACAATTTTGCCCTTCACAAAAAAATTCCCCAGCTTTTTGACTGGGGAATCCTTATTTAATTGACCAAGTTAGTCCGAGCGCGCCTTCACCAAGGTGTGTTCCGATAACTGGTCCAAAATAACTTAATTCAAATACCATTTCTGGAAACTTCTCTTCTAAATGTTTTCGCCATGCTTCACCTTTTTCTGGATCATTTCCATGAATAACGTAGGCTTTTTCTGCTGTTTTATTTTGAATAGCAGCTTGGAGTATATCCTCAATTCGTTTAAGCGCCTTCTTTTGGGTCCGCACTTTTTCAAACAAAACAATTTGCTTATCACTAAAATGAAGAATTGGTTTGATTTGAAGTAGACTCCCTACAAGCGCTTGAGCTCCATTAAGGCGACCACCACGTTGTAAATTGTTTAAATCATCTACCATAAAATAAGCATCTTGGGCTTGTTTTATTTTATCCAATTCCTTAAGAATATTCTCTACAGATTCATTTTCAATAGCCATTTTAGCCGCTTTAATAACAAGCATTCCTTGTGCCATACAAGAAAGTTCCGAATCATAGGCAATAACATTTAAGTCCTCAATTCCTTCTCCAGCTGTAGCAGCATTTTGGAAGGTCCCACTAATACCACTGGATAAATGAATCGTAATTATTGTGTCAAACCCTTGTGATTTCAGCGATTCAAACAATTGAATAAATTCTCCCGGGGCTGGTTGAGAAGAAGAAGGAAGATCCTTAGATACTTTTACCATTTCATAAAAGTCTGCTGTAGATAAATCCTCTCCTTCTCGATAAGCTTTGCCGTCAATTATTACAGAAAGTGGTACGACATTAATTCTTAGTTGTTTTTTCACTTCATCTGGCAAATAAGTTGTGCTATCCGTCACCACTGCTATTTTTCCGTTCATATTTTCCCCCTGCCATTTTCTTTAGCGGATGTATACCCAGCCATGTTTAATTGCTGTTACTACCGCTTGCGTTCTATCGTTTACTTTCATTTTTTGTAAAATGCTACTGACATGATTTTTAACTGTTTTTTCACTGATGAAAAGAGTTTCGCCAATTCCACGATTACTTTTCCCATCCGTAAGAAGTTGTAACACTTCGCATTCTCTATGTGTCAAAATGTGTAACGGCATTTTCACTTCGGGCTGTTGATACCCATACACACCTTGTGCTGTATTCGTACTTGCTAAATGTCGATATTCACGAATTAATTTAATTGCTACACGAGGATGAATATACGCTCCACCATTTTCCACTATTTTGACAGCTTCTACAAGTTCGTGTGCGTCCATTTCTTTCAATAAATAACCTACAGCACCGGCTCTAAGTGCTTCCGTCACATATTCATCTGTATCGTGAATAGTTAAAACGATTACTTTAATACTCGGAAATTGACGAACTAACATTTCAGTTGCATCTAATCCATTAACTGTTGGCATATTAATATCCATTAAAACAATATCTGGTTTATATTCTCGGACCTTTGCTACAATATTTTTACCATTTTCAGCCTCCGCTACAACCTCAAAAGAATCTTCCAATTCTAAAATTCGTTTGATACCTTCGCGAAACAACTGATGATCGTCTACAATCATGATTTTGAGTGCCATAATGACTACTCCTCCTTCATTTATCTATTTTCATCAAGCTAATTGCAATCGAAAACATCAACCTTTTTAGTAGCGAAACCACTTAACCTTATAATCCCTGCCACAATTTGGCAATAAACTTTTCTCTTTTAAGTACTTTTTACTCTGACTACGTTATTTTCAGAAAAACTTTATCTCCATTATACTGCATAATACGAGAAAATTACTTCTATATGCCTATAAAGAGAAGCTGAAAACTAGTCTAAAGTAATAGTAGTTTTTATTATAACACGAATTTGCCACTACTTCACCCGCTGTACTCAGAAAAATATCTATACAATTGCTTTACTTTCAGATAAAATAAAAGCTAGCTAAACGCATCAACTTTTGGAGGTTTCCTATGTTAGATCAATATTTAACCATTCATCATAATGGGACACATGAAATAATCATTGAAAAATCTCGTTTCATCTGTCACCTTATGCGAGTTACAAACGAATCTGATGCACAAGCGTTTATTCAACAAATAAAAAAAGAACATCGAGATGCCTCACATAATTGTTCTGCATATATTATAGGAGAAAACGACCAATATCAAAAAGCACATGATGATGGCGAACCAAGCGGAACTGCTGGTGTTCCAATGTTAGAAGTTTTAAAAAAGAAGGGCTTAAAAAATATTGTGGCAGTTGTTACCCGTTATTTTGGTGGTACTAAATTAGGCGCTGGAGGCCTCGTTCGTGCATACGGTAGCGCTGTTAGTGACGCTGTTCAAGCTATTGGTATAGTCGAATGCAAACTTGCTACAATCGTAAAATGCACATTTGCTTATCCTCTTCTTGGGAAAATGGAGAATGCCCTAGAACAAAAAAATTATCAAATTGACCAAAAAGAATTCACAGAAAAAGTAGTTCTTCACATTTTTGTCAATAATGATGATTTAATTAATTTCATTCATTGGATAACAGAAATTTCTAATGGTCAAATTGAGACTCAAGAAGGTCCACAAAAATATAGAGAAAAGGATGTCACTTAGCATGTCCACAAACATATTTTTCCAATTACCAGTAACCATTTCCACAGAAAGAACTATTCTAAGAAAAACGACTTTAGCAGATGCTACAAGTTTATTTGATATTTGGTCGGATAGCGAAGTAGCTAAATTTATGAATATCGAAAAATTTTCTACCATTTTACAAGCTGAAGAAATGATTCAGGCCATTGAGAATGAACCAAATGCATGTAGATACACAATTTTCGATACTAAAAATCCACTCCATGCAATCGGGTCATTAGGAATAAACGATGTTAATAATTCTACAAAAATGATTGAAATCGGCTACGAACTTGCTCAAAATTACTGGAGGCAAGGGTTAATGTTCGAAATTTTAACTGCATTTTTAAAAATCACTCAACCTTTTTTACCCTATAAGAATATTACTGCCAAAGTACTTCCCGAAAATGTCGCATCCATAAAATTACTCAAAAAATTGAACTTCCAGCTTATTTCTACGGACAAAGAATTGGATTTGCACTCTGGGAAAATATGTGAAATTAGTAATTATCGCTTAACACTGGGATAGGACAAATATTACATTTTTGAAAGATAGTAACTTTTTTGTATTTTTTTCCTATTAAATTCTGTATAATGAATAAAAGTTAAAAAATAAAGAAAACGTAAATCAAGCGTAACATTCTTTATTCTAACAAATGATACAATGAAACATAGAAAAGTAACTATAAGGAGAATTAATATATGAATACAGGCACGGATGACAGCCGAAGAAGCAGCAAGAAATACAAACGCAGACGAAAAATACTATTCTGGATTTTAATACCTATTATGTGTGTAGTTTTAGCAGGAGTTGGATATGGTACTTACCTTTTTAGTAAAACAAAACTAGCCGCTGACAACTCTTTTGATAATGTAAGAAATGGGCAAGCTTCTACACTTCGCTCAAGTGATATTGAGCCTATAAAAGATAGTTTTTCTATTTTAATTATTGGAGTTGATACAAGCGCTAAACGCGAATCAGACGGAAATCCTCGAAGTGATTCACTTATCTTAGCAACATTCAATGTAAAAGACTCTCGTGTCGAAATGACAAGTATCCCTCGCGATTCTTACGTTCATATTCAAGATTCCAAAAAAGATATTGATAAGTATACTAAAATCAATGCAGCGCACGCTTACGGCGGACCTGAACTCACAATGCAAACAGTAGAAGAAGAATTCCAAATTCCAATCGATTATTATGTTCGTTTTGACTTTGATGCCTTCCTTAAAATTGTTGATGCATTAGGTGGAATTGATGTTGACGTTCCAGTAAGTTTCACTGAACAAGATTCTAATGATAAAGCAGGGGCCATCACACTTGAAAAAGGTCAACAACATCTAAATGGTGAACAAGCTTTAGCACTTGCCCGCACAAGACATATTGATAGTGATATTGAGCGTGGTAAACGACAACAATTAATTATAAAAGCTATTGTAAGTGAAGCAACGTCCCTTTCTTCTATTAGTAAGTATTCCGATATTATCAAAGTTGTTGGTGATAATATGAAAACCAACTTAACTTTTAATCAAATGCTTTCGATTGCAAAATTCGGAACAACTAATAGCATTGATATTAAGTCTCTTAATCTTGAAGGTACTGATGCTCCAATGAATGGCATTTATTATTATCAATTAAATGACGATTCTGTTCAAAGTGTCGCCAACGAATTCGCTGATGAACTTGGCATTACACAACCATTTTCAAACGCCACACCTTATTCGGACGAAGAGTCCACTACAACAGAAACTTCCAACTAAAAAAAACATCCAAAATCGGAATTCCGGTTTTGGATGTTTTTTGCTATTTTCTTTTCCTGTGGATTTTTTGAAGCAAATTAAGAATCGGTCGATAATCTTCTCCTATCAGCCCAATAAATTCTACAATAATTTCGATACTAAATATTAGTAATATAAGTAAAAGCACTGCTCCCCAGGCGGTTGAGAAGGAAAATACAAATCCTACCATTGAAAATAGTAAGGCCATACAATAAATTAACAGTACTGTTTGTTTCTCTGTAAAACCTAAGGCCATTAACCTATGATGAATATGCGATCTATCAGCCGACGATATTGGCATCCGTTTTTTTAACCTACGTATAATTGCAAAAAATGTATCGGATAAAGGTACACCTAGAATAATTAGTGGTACTAAAAGTGAAATAAAGGTTACGTTTTTGAAGCCCATCAGTGATAAAACAGCAATCATATAGCCAAGAAACAAAGAGCCAGTATCTCCCATAAAAATACTTGCAGGCGGAAAGTTGTAAATTAAAAAAGCGGCAACCGCAGCAACAAGAATTAAAGCAACAGGAGCTACAAAAGCGTCTTTAAGTAGAATAGCCATACCCGCAATTGTCATTAAAGCAATAATAGAAATCCCGCCAGCTAATCCATCCAAACCATCTATTAAGTTTAACGCATTAACAATTGCCACGACCCAAATAATAGATAATGGAATTGCAAAATACCCAAAGTCCAACTCTCCATAAAAAGGCACGTTAATAAAATTAATCGTAATATCTCCCCAAAAAGTCACACAAAGCGCTGCCAGAATTTGCCCTAACATCTTCCATTTGGGTGATAAATCAAATAAATCATCTATAAATCCAGTAGCAATAACAATTAACGCACCAAAATAAATCGGAGCAAATCCAGATTTATCAATAGGAGCCAAAAGCATTCCTACAGTAAAACTTATAAATATGACTAGCCCACCTAAACTAGCTGTCGTTTTCGTATGTTGATGCCTTTCACGTGGAACATCAACAGCATTAATACGAAAAGCAAACTTCCTTATTATTGGTACCATAATAATACCAACTGCAAAGCTAATTAGTATACTCCATAACAGCAATATTTTTTCAGCTCCGTCCTTTATTTAACAAAATTTCTTCTGTTGTTTTTGTGTATTTTTGTAGTACATTATGGTTCAAGCCAACACCTATCCCGTATCCATCAGGTACATTTAATCTACCTTGTTCTAATGTAAACTCCGGGAAAATAATATCTTCATGAAAATAACGATTTGAAGCAGAAATATCTCCTGGGAAATTAAATTCTGCTCTTGCTGCAAGCGCTACATTATGAGCTCTACCAATACCAGCTTCAAGCATTCCGCCACACCAAACAATTATATCATTTTCAGCGCAATACCTCGTTATTTTGAGTGCTTCAACCATCCCACCAACACGTGCTAATTTTAAATTTATTGCCTGACAACTTCCAAGGAGATGCGCTTGTTGAACATCCTCTAAGGAGCGAATATTCTCGTCTAAACAAATCCGTGTATTCAATTGTCGCTGAAGCCAAGCATGATTAACAAAGTCTTTCACTCCAAATGGCTGTTCAATCATCTCTAAGCCAAATTGATCTAACTCTTTTAGCAAAGTGAAATCTTCTCTATTATACGCTGAGTTCGCATCTGCCATCAAGCTTAGTTTTGGAAATTTTTCTCGAACCGCCTTAATAAATGCAATATCCTTGTTTGGCTCGATTTTTATTTTCACTCGTTCGTAACCTTCATTTTGGTATTCTTCCACCAACTGAACTAAAGAATCTACACTATCTTGTATTCCTATGCTAACACCTACAGCTATAGATTTTTTTGTCGCACCAATCATTTTGGCTAAAGATTTCTTTTCTGCTTTTGCAAAAACATCCCATACCGCCAATTCAACTGCCGCTTTCGCCATTTCATTACCTTGAACCCAGCTAAAAATTTGATGCACTTCTTCCGGAGCAGCAAAATCTTTTTGCACAAGGTTAGGTAATAAATGCTGTTTAACAATCAAAATAGCTGTTTCCAGGGTTTCTTCTGTATAATCAGGTAATGGAAAAGCTTCTAATTCCCCATATCCGCATATTCCAGCATCATTCATCAATTCAATAATATAAAAATCCTTAGTTTTTAATTCTCCATAACTTGTTTTAAATATCTTCAAAAGTGGAATTTCTGCATGGATTAATCTTGCTTTTTGGAATCGCATTCTACTCCCCCTTCTTCAAGCGTTTACTTTCTTTTCTAATAGCAAACATAAATTGAGGAATCGCAAAAAAACGTCTCCATCTTGATGGATTTGAAAGCAATCGATATACCCACTCCAATTTCAATTTTATCCAAATTTGCGGAGCCCTTTTCACATTATCCGTCAGTACGTCAAAACTCCCACCAACGCCAATAAAAATCCCTTTTTCAAAATTGGTTATTTGCGATAAAATCCATTTTTCTTGCGCGGGTGAACCTAAAGCAACAAAAACGATATCCGGTTTCGTTTCAACGATTTTTCGGCCAATTATTTCACTTTCTAAAGCATCAAAATATCCGTGATGGACACCACAAACTTCCACATTCGGATATTTTTCATTCACTTTCTTTTCCACCATTTGACTGACTTCTGGTTTAGCACCTAAAAAATAGCAACGGAGCGGTTTTTCAAGCAGTCCAATCATGGTATCATATCCAGTAACTCGTTCTTCTAAAGGATTACCTAGTTTTTCAGAAGCCATTATAATACCAATTCCATCAGGAACAATATAATTAGCTTGCTTTAAAACAGCTTCAAACTCTTTGTCTGTGCTAGCATGCATCACAATTTCAGGATTAGCCGTTACAACAAACTTCCTCTCTCCGCTTTGCACATCTTCATAGAGTTTTTCCACAAATCCAGCCTGAGTTATATTATAAAAAGGTATATTTAAAATTGAAACTACTTTCTTTTTCATATGTATCTCCTAAAATACTTTATTAAATATAAGTTTATCATAAATTAGGGTTGCTTTCCTATTTTTAATCTACAAAAAAAGACTGTAAGTAGCACTATGCTATTTACAGCCTTATTAATTAAAATATATTAGTCTAAAATTTGTACTTTAACTTGTTTTACGCCCCAATTGTAACACTCTTGGACTGAGTTAAAATGTACATCAATTTTGTTTCCATTGATAGCGCCACCTGTATCAGCTGCAATCGCTTCTCCGTATCCTTCTACATAAACTTTAGATCCTAAAGGAATAACAGATGGGTCAACTGCAATAACACGCGGATTATCATTTAAATCAATACCACTAGCAGTAACATGTCCCATACCAGGTTCTTCTTTACTGTAAGCAGTTGCTGTTACAGTTACCTCTTTTGATACATTTCCTTGAGATGATGAAGAACTGTTAGATGACGCTGCATTAGATGATGTTGATTTTTGTGTTGTTTGAGGTGCAGCTTGTTTTGGTTGTTCTGCAGTATTTGAATTTGTATTATTTTGCTTCGTTGGTGTTACACTTACAGCATTACTTCCAATAGATAATTTTTGACCTACAACAATTAAATCAGATGAAAGATTGTTCCAAGATTTTATTTGGTTCACAGTTACACCTTTATCTGATGCAATATGTCCCAAAGTGTCTCCCGCAACTACTGTATATTCAGTATTGCTTGTTGTTGATTTTTGTTCTCCATTATTTACTTGCAAGGTTTGATTTGGAAAGATAATGTTAGAACTCAAATTGTTATCTTGTTTCAATTGATTTATAGAAACATTATTTTCATTCGATATTTTCCAAAGTGAATCACCATCTTGCACTTTATACTCAGCTGCAAAAGCTTGAGTTGAACCAGATCCTGCAATAATTAAACCAGCCGCAATGGCTACTACTGTTTTTTTCATGTAATTATTTTCCCTCCTTGATAACTTTCGAGAATAATCGTACCATACGAAACTAGCGACTTGGTTACTAAAAAATTAAGCGTGTATGACAGCAGTTAATAAACGACTGGTTTCTCTGCAATATTTGTAAATTGGCGTTATTATCTGACTTTTCTTGTAGATGGCTATACATGTAGCTTTTATTTTGCTATCATTACGCCCGGTTGTGGTTTGCAAATTAAATAACAGGTCTAAAAATACTTCATTTATTGAACTGAAATTTTTTCTTGAATATAATTGGAAAATTTTTCCATTACAAATACAACCTAAAATAATAAAGATTCTGCTATTTTTCCTATTATTTTATAGTTATTACTTGTAAAAACTTATGCTTTATAACAAAGTATTACACGATTCGTCGTCATCTTGAGAAATATTAATAACATGTTCTTCCTTATTTCTATTAGATAAATACCTAATTTGATGAACTAAAACCTCCGTAATATATATTTTTTGCTCTTCTTTATTTAAATAATTTCTTGATTGCAATTCACCAACAATACCAACCAGTTGCCCCTTACTACAAAATTCTGCCGTTGCTTCTGCTCTTTTCCCCCAAATAACACATTGAATAAAATCTGCATCATTATCAACACGTTTATTTTTCCCAAAACGATTTAAAGCAATTGTCAAATTCAAAACGGCTCTATCTTCTGTGGTCCATTTTAATTCTGGATCTTTCGTTAAACGTCCTACTAAAGTCACTTGATTAATCATGAAATCGCCTCTTTCTTTTGATGTAAAGCGATTATATTGGATAATTATTTTTTTGTAAAATAGCTAAAATGGCTTTTTAAATTGATTTGAGTAGCTTAAAATAGTAATTTTCACTAGAAAAAATAGCTATTTTCCCTATCAAAATACCTATTAAAATAGCATTTTAGCAAATTGCAACTTTTTTTAACGCATGCTATTCTGAAAACATGAAAAAGCACCAAAACCCGCATAGAGTTTTAGTGCCAATTTATTATTTTGGTATATCTGTTAGTGCAAACATAATTTCTGCTTCACAAACCAATTCACCTTCAACAGTGGCTTTCACTTGAGCTTTTGCAATAGCACCACGCATCCGTGTAATTACAGCTTCAAGTAACAGCTGATCTCCCGGAACAACTTGACGTTTAAAACGACATCCATCAATTCCAGCAAACAAACCAATTTTACCTTTATTTGCTTCACTTTGCATCATTGCAATACCACTTGTCTGAGCCAGCGCTTCCACAATAAGCACTCCTGGCATTACAGGATATTTAGGAAAATGCCCATTGAAAAACTCTTCATTTGCAGTAATATTTTTTATAGCTGTAACTTTCTTTCCTTCTTCAACAGAGATAACTCTATCCACAAGTAAGAAAGGATAGCGATGAGGTAATATTTCTTTAATTTTTTTAATATCTAACATAAGAATCCTCCAAATTTAGTATTAGAACCAACTACGCTTTTTAGCTGTAAGCGAATCAAGCAGAACACCAGTACCAAGCGCTACAACATCTAACGGATTTTCTGTGATTAAAACTGGTACTTTCAATTGTTCCGTCATTAATTCATCTAACCCATGCAACAATGATCCACCACCAGTCATAATAATTCCTCGATCAATTATATCCGCAGAAAGTTCTGGTGGAGTTTGTTCAAGGACTTGTTTAGCAGCAAGCACCATTAAATGCAATGAGTCATGAATAGCTGATTCTACTTCAGAGCTAGTGATTGTTATTGTTTTAGGCAAACCGCTCACTAAATCTCTACCGCGAATATCCATAGTTTCTTCCTTAGATCCTGGACTCGCAGTACCAATTGTTATCTTGATATTTTCTGCAGTACGCTCACCAATTAATAAGTTATATTTGCGCTTTATGTAATTTAGTATATCAGAATCCCATTTATTACCAGCAACTTTTACAGATTGACTTGTTACAATGTCCCCCATAGACAACACTGCTACATCTGCTGTCCCGCCACCAATATCAATAATCATATTACCTGAAGGCTCAAAAATTTCCATTCCTGCACCAATAGCAGCAACTTTAGGCTCTTCTTCTAGGAATACTTGTTTACCACCACTTTTTTCAGCAACCTCTCTAATTGCTTTTTGTTCGACAGAAGTGATATTCGTTGGACAACAAATTAAAATACGTGGTCGAGAAAAAAATGTTTTTAAATTGAGTTTTTGTATAAAGAAACGTAGCATTTCTTGTACAATATCAAAATCAGCAATAACTCCATCTTTCATTGGTTTGATTGCTGTAATATCTCCTGGAGTTCTACCAACCATATCTCGAGCCTCTGCTCCAACAGCCAAAACTTCACCAGTTTTATTATTTATAGCGACGACAGCGGGTTCATTAACAACGATTCCTCTTCCTTTTACATGAATTAATACGTTCGCTGTACCTAAGTCGATACCAACATCCTTTGCCATTAATAACTTAACTCCTTTCGTGGTGTATCCCTATTTTTACATCTCATTCTGAATTATAGCATAATTTATGATATGTCGGAATGTATATTTTATGACATTGTGGTTTTTTTACGAAAAAAAAACCGCATCCAGAAGATACGGTTTCCAAAATTCATTTATTAAAATAAAGATGCTAAGTTTTTTGTATCAATTTTAGAATCATCTACACGTTCCACATCTGCACCAAGAGATTGCAGTTTACCATGGAAATTATTGTAGCCTCTATCCAAATATTTTAATTCTGTAACTTGTGTATATCCTTCTGCCACAAGACCTGCAAGGATAAGCGCTGCTGCTGCTCGTAAATCTGTTGCTGCAACTTCTGCTCCTTGTAGTTTTGCTGGCCCGGAGATAATAACAGAATGTCCTTCAATTTTCATGTCAGCATTCATTCTACGCATTTCTTCAACATGCATAAAACGATTTTCAAAAACAGTTTCGGTCATAATACTTGTGCCTTCACTTAGCATTTGAATAACCATCATTTGAGATTGCATATCAGTCGGGAAGCCTGGGTGTGGCATTGTTTTAACATCCACAGCTTTCAACTTATCTGGTCCGATAACACGAATACCATTATCTTCTTCAATAATTTGAACGCCCATTTCTTCTAATTTAGCAATCAACGAACTAATATGTTCAGGAACTGCATCTTCAATTAAAACATTTCCACCAGTAATCGCAGCAGCAATCATAAAAGTACCAGCTTCAATACGATCTGGAATAATAGAATGTTCTGTAGCTGTTAGTTCTTTCACGCCTTCAATTCTGATTACTTCTGTTCCTGCACCAATAACTCTTGCTCCCATTTGATTAAGGAAGTTTGCTAAGTCAACAATTTCTGGTTCACGAGCAACATTTTCAATCACTGTTGTACCTTCTGCTAAAGTAGCAGCCATCATGATATTTTGTGTTGCACCTACACTTGGAAAATCTAAGTAAACCTTAGCACCAACTAATTTTTCAGCAGTTGCTTCAATATAACCATTTTCTATTTTAACAATTGCTCCCATTGCTTCGAAGCCCTTTAAATGTAAGTCAACTGGTCTTGAACCAATAGCACATCCTCCAGGTAGAGCAACACGAGCTGAACCTGTACGAGCTAATAATGGTCCCATTACAACAATAGAAGCACGCATTTTACGCACATACTCAAAAGGTGCATCCGAAGTGATATCTCCAGTTGCATCTACAGTAACCTCATCATTTACAAAAGAAACATCCGCATTTAAGTATTTAAGAACCTCATTAATCGTGAAAACATCAGACAAATTTGGGACATTTTTTAATACGCTAGTACCTTTACTCGCAAGTAATGTAGCAGCTATTACCGGTAAGACAGCATTTTTGGCACCTTCCATTTTTACAGAACCATTTAACTGTTTTCCACCGCGTACAATAATTTTTTCCAAAAAGAACCCCTCCGCGTTACTAATAACTAAATCATTTATCGAATTTTATTAATAAAAATTTTAATTTAAACATATCTTAGTAATTCTACCACTTATTACCCCAAAATATCAACTGATTTTAACCTAATATTAAAGTTGTTTTAAAGTTCTATTAATTTTTTGCTACTATATCCACTTTTTACCCAATAAAATTAAGCAATTGTTTAGAAGCTCCTAAATAATCTAAGAAGAAACTGCTCAATGTATAACCAAGTACTATCGAGATAATAACAAACAATAGTCTTGCTTGTGTTACATGGTTTTTCTTTATGAATTTTTCATAATTAATTGCTTGTAATGCCCAAAAAGTAATCACTATAAATAGTAAATGTGAGATGATAATGATATACGGTGATTCCATAATAATATTATACACTTCTGTTCGCTCCTCATATTTTGCTATTACTCATTTTAACAAATGCTGGTTAGAAAAAACAGCTAATGCACTTATAAGTTTATAAAAAAACTCCCTGATATTAAATACCAGGAAGTAACTTTATATTTAATTATGTTCTTTTGCATGGATTCTATTGATAGCTCTTTGTAATGCAAGACGAGCCATTACTTCATCCACTTTTTGTTCTTTCGCTCGGCTAAGTTCTGCTTCTGCGCGTTCTTTGGCTTTTTCAGCACGATTGATATCAATATCTTGCTCACGCTCAGCTGTATCCGCTAGAATATTTACTTCTTCACCGTTTACTTCCATAAAGCCACCACCAACAGCGACCCATTCTTCACCAGACTCTACTTTTAAACGAACTACGTCAATTTTAAGTGGAGCAACTAGTGGAACATGGCCAGGTAAAATACCGAGTTCACCTGCTTTTGTTCGAGCTATAACCATTTGAGCAACGCCTTCATAAACAGGGCCGTCTGGAGTAACAATACTAACTTTTAATGAACCCATACGTATTTCCTCCTGTTTTTATCAGACTTCAATGCCCATGTCTTTTGCTTTTTCTAGAACATCCTCAATGCGTCCAACTGAACGGAAAGCATCTTCTGGAATATGGTCGTATTTTCCGGCTAGTAAGTCTTTAAAGCCTTTAACCGTTTCTTTAACAGGAACATAAGAACCTTTTTGTCCTGTAAATTGTTCTGCAACGTGGAAATTCTGCGATAAGAAGAACTGCACACGACGCGCACGAGAAACAGATTGCTTATCTTCATCAGATAATTCATCCATACCTAGGATTGCAATGATATCTTGTAGTTCTTTATAACGTTGTAATAACCGTTGTACTTCGGTTGCTACTGCATAGTGTTCTTCACCAACAATATCTGGAGAAAGAGCACGTGATGTAGAAGCAAGCGGATCTACCGCAGGGTAAATACCTTGCTCAGTTAATTTACGTTCTAAGTTAGTTGTTGCATCTAAATGGGCGAATGTTGTAGCCGGAGCCGGGTCAGTATAGTCATCGGCTGGCACATAAATCGCTTGGATAGAAGTAACAGAACCAACATTAGTAGAAGTAATACGTTCTTGCAATTGTCCCATTTCGGTAGCCAGAGTTGGTTGATAACCTACCGCAGATGGCATACGACCAAGTAACGCCGATACCTCTGAACCAGCTTGAGTAAAGCGGAAAATATTATCAATGAATAGAAGTACGTCTTGGTGTTCTTCATCACGGAAATATTCAGCAATTGTTAGACCTGTTAACGCTACACGCATACGAGCGCCCGGTGGTTCATTCATTTGACCAAATACCATGGCAGTTTTTTCAATTACGCCAGAGTCTTTCATTTCAAAGTAAAGATCGTTCCCTTCACGAGTACGTTCTCCAACACCAGCAAACACAGAGATACCACCATGTTCTTGTGCGATATTATGAATAAGTTCTTGGATTAAAACGGTTTTACCAACACCCGCTCCACCGAACAAACCAATTTTACCACCTTTTAAATATGGGGCAAGCAAGTCTACTACTTTTATTCCTGTTTCAAGAATTTCAGTAGTTGTTGCTAATTGGTCGAAAGTTGGCGCTTCACGGTGAATTTTATTACGTTTGATATCGTTTGGAAGTGGCTCATCCAAATCGATAGTGTTTCCTAATACATTAAATACACGACCAAGCGTTATTGTACCAACTGGAACTGTAATTGGACTTCCAGTATCAATAACTTCCATACCTCTTTGAACACCATCTGTTGATGCCATTGCAATTGTACGAACAACATCATCACCTAATTGAATGGCTACTTCTAAAGTAAGTTGGCTAGTTGGTGCTTCTTCTGCATCAGATTTATATTCAATAACTAGGGCATTGTAGATTTCAGGTAAGTTGCCACCTTCAAATTTAACGTCTACAACTGGACCCATAACTTGGATTACTTGTCCTTTAGACATGCAATTATTCCTCCTCACTTACCTTCCCATCTATAGGGACGTATGAAGAAACGCCGACTTTTATTCTAGCGCGGCTGCTCCTCCGACGATTTCGGTAATTTCTTGCGTGATCGCTGCTTGGCGAGCACGATTATATTGTAGTGATAAGTCACTGATTAAATCGGATGCATTATCTGTCGCGCTTCTCATGGCAGTCATACGAGCGGCATGTTCAGCGGCTTTGGCATCCAGAAGTGCTCCGAAAATTAGGCTTTCCACATATTGCGGCAATAACACTTCCAGGATTTCTTGTTCAGAGGGTTCAAATTCGTATGTAGTTAAATCAACATCCGCTTCTGTACCTTTTTCATGAAATTCTGTTAGTGGTAATAATTGCTCTTTTCTCAGTTCACTAGAAATGGAATTGATATGGTGATTATAATAAATGAAAACCTCGTCATAAACACCATCTTCAAACATTTGAACTGTGTTGCTAGCAATATCTTTAATTTCCGCAAATACCGGATGATCCGTTACACCTTGGACTTCTAAAACGACATTCATTTGACGCGCTTTAAAGAAATCACGAGCGGATCTTCCTACAGTGATTATTGCATATTCATCACTAGAAGTATGTTTTTCATTAATTTCTTGAAATACCTCTTTAATTACAGAACTATTATAGGAACCTGCAAGTCCTGTATCAGAAGTAAGAACGATATACCCCGTGCGATGAACCGGTCTTGATACGAGCATTGGATGATCACTACTGTTACCAGTGCTAGCAACATGTGTCACTACGTCTTTAATTTTAGAAACATACGGCCCATAGGAACGAGCGTTTGATTCTGCACGACCCAGTTTCGCTGCTGAAACCATCTGCATAGCTTTTGTAATTTGACTTGTTTTACGAGTAGAGGTTATTCGTTGTTTAATATCGATTAAAGATGCCAAAGATTTTCACCACCTTTGAATTTATTCCGCATCTAAATTATATTTCTTCAGAAGGAACAAATGTATTTTTAAATTCTTTTAATGCTTCATCAAGTTTTGCTTCATCCGGAAGTTTTTTCGTAGTACGAATTTCTTCCAAAAGCTCTGGGTGATTATGATCAAACCATGTATTCATTTCAGACTCAAAACGCAGTACATCATGAACTGGCACATCATCCAGATACTTATGAACAAGCGCATAAAGGATTAATACTTGTTTTTCAACTTTCAAAGGTTTGTGTAAATCTTGTTTTAAGACTTCTACTGTACGTTTACCACGTTCTAATTTCGCGCGAGTAGCAGCATCTAAATCAGAACCGAATTGTGAAAATGATTCTAATTCACGAAACGCTGCAAGATCTAGACGAAGTGTTCCGGCAACAGTTTTCATTGCTTTAATTTGCGCTGACCCACCAACACGAGATACTGAAAGACCGGCGTTGATAGCTGGTCGTACACCTGAGAAGAATAAATCAGATTGCAAGAAGATTTGACCATCAGTGATAGAAATAACATTCGTAGGAATATATGCTGAAATATCTCCAGCCTGTGTTTCTACAAATGGAAGAGCTGTGATGGATCCGCCACCTAAACTATCATTTAATTTAGCTGCACGTTCAAGTAAACGAGAATGCAAGTAGAAAACATCTCCTGGATATGCTTCACGACCTGGAGGACGACGAAGTAATAGAGACAGCTCACGATAAGCTGCTGCTTGTTTAGATAAATCATCATATACAACTAATACATGTTTGCCGTTATACATGAATTCTTCTGCCATAGCAACACCAGCATAAGGAGCCAAATATAAAAGTGGCGCTGGTTGTGACGCAGCAGCAGTAACAACGATTGTATAATCAAGTGCACCGTGCTGACGTAAAGTTTCTACAGCATTACGAACGGTAGATTCTTTTTGACCAATTGCGACATAGATACAAATCATATCTTGGTCAGCTTGGTTTAAAATTGTATCAATCGCAACAGAAGTTTTACCAGTTTGACGGTCACCAATAATTAATTCACGTTGACCACGACCAATTGGAACAAGCGCATCAATTGCTTTAATACCTGTTTGTAATGGTTCGTTAACTGATTGACGTTGCATAACTCCTGGTGCAACTGCTTCAATCGGACGAGTTCCAGTTGTTTCAATTGGACCTAAACCATCAACTGGTTGACCTAATGAGTTAACTACACGCCCAATAAGCGCCTCACCAACTGGAACTTCCATGATTTTACCGGTACGACGAACTTCATCGCCTTCACGGATTTCAGTGTAAGGGCCTAAAATAATGATACCAACATCATTAGTCTCTAAGTTTTGGGCCATCCCCATAACACCATTTGAGAACTCTAACAATTCACCAGCCATTGCATTATCGAGTCCATGAGCACGCGCAATACCATCACCAATATAGGTTACAGTACCAACATCACTCACTTTTAGTTCTGAATGATAATTTTCAATCTGCTGTTTTATGATTGAGCTGATCTCTTCAGCCTTAATGCTCATTAATTTCACCCCTCGTTAAACGGGAACTAAGCTTTAATTTGCCGTTCCATGTCTTTTAATTTCGTTTTTAGACTGTCATCATATATACGGGTTCCAATAACCACTTTGACTCCTCCAAGTAAGGATTTATCAATATGATTTTGAATGTTTAATTTTGTTTTGTTCATTTTCGCAGCAAATACTCTCGAGAGCGCCGTAAGTTCTTGTTCAGAAAGTGGAACAACAGAATAAACATCTGCATCCGCAATTCCTCGCAAGTCATTTACGCGTTTTTGATATACATCCGCAATAACAGAAAGATAATCTTCTCTGCTACGGTCAATTAAAAGAAAAATAAAATCTTTTAAAGTTGGATTTATTGTGTCAAAAACAACGCTGGCAAGATTTTTCTTTTGCTCGGTCGTGAAAGTAGGATTTTCAAGTAATTTCACAAAATCTTTGTTTTCGTTTAGTGCCGATTTTAATTCCTTTAATTCATCGGAAAAAACATCTACTAAATCTTTATCTTGTGCTACTTGAAAAAGCGCATTGGCATAGCGACCTGCAACTTCCAAATCTTTACTCATTTGTCATCCCCTAGCCTTTCGATATAATCTTGGATAAGGTTAGATTGTTCTTTTTCATCCAGATTTTTTTCGATGACTTTCGATGCAATAAGAACAGATAATGAACCGACTTGTTCACGAAGCGCAGAAATAGCATCTTCTTTTTCACGTGCAATATCAGTTTTTGCTTCTTCTTTTATACGTTCTGATTCACGTCTAGCAGTTTTTACAATTTCTTCACGTTCTTTTTCACCAAGCTGTTTTGCGTTCTCAATCATAGTTTGAGATTCAACACGAGCTTGTTGTAAAACACTTTTTTGTTCAGCAAGTAATTTTTCTGCTTGAGCACGGTTTTCTTCAGCCGCATCAATTTCAGAACCAATATGCTCTTCACGCTCTTTCATAATTCCCATAAGCGGTTTCCAAGCATAAATTCGGATTAAAACTAGCAAAATCGCGAAAGCAAAAAGTGTAAAGAATGCATCACCAAACGTAAATGCGGAACCAATTACTAAATGTGGTTGTAACACGCCAGTTTCACTCCTTTCTATCCATTCGCTTAAATTATTCGTTCAACAGAAAGAAATGGGGTAATACTTCCCCAACTTCTCTAATTATTTATTAAGAACCATGAACGCAATAACAACAGCGATGATAGGAAGGGCCTCAACTAATGCAACACCAACGAACATGATTGATTGAAGCATAGAACGCGCTTCTGGTTGACGCGCAACACCCTCGACAGTTTTTGATACGATAAGACCATTACCAATACCCGCACCTAATGCACCTAATCCAACAGCAATAGCAGCTGCAATAACACCTAAAGACATATAATTATCCTCCTAATTTTTCCCAAATTATTTTTTTAATACTTTTTATAAATGACTTAATTGAAAGTTAGTTTAATGTTCGTCACTTACCTTATGTGACATGTAAACCATTGTCAGCATAGTGAAAATGTACGCTTGAATTGCCCCAATAAAGAGCGAGAAGCCTTGCCATACAATCGCTGGAATTATCGCAAGCACGCCTACAAATATATTAATATGTGCAAGTTGAGTGGCAATAATGGTTAACAAAACTTCACCGGCAAAAATATTACCGTAAAGACGTAAACCAAGCGTTAATGTATTTGCAAATTCCTCTACTAATTTAAGTGGGAATAAAAATTTCATTGGACTCAAATAAGTACCAACAAAGTAATGCTTAAAGCCACGCATTTTTATACCATAGTAATGCGTCAAGCCAAGAACCATTATCGCAAGTGTTAATGTGACAATTGGATCTGCTGTAGGTGAACGCCACCATACTTCATCGTTTATTGCGATTTGGAATGGTAGTCCTAGCATATTAGCTACAAAAACAAACATCAATAGCGTAATACCTAGCACATGGAATCTCCCACCGGTTTTCCAATCCATATTACTATTGATAATACCTCTGACAAAATCCATAACCCATTCAATGAAGTTCTGCTTTCCGGTAGGACGCCGTTGCAGATTCCTGGTACAGATAATGGCTATTAGGAGGACAATGACACAAGTCACAGTAATCATCAATATATTCGATAGATTAAAGTCGATTCCTAATAGGCTTATCGTTGGAAATTCCTCTTCCAATTAGGTTCACCCCTCTCTTTGTAAAAACTTTTTTCTGCGGTACATGGAATACACAAAAAAATCTAGAAAAATAATGGCATATGCAAGCCCGAGTCCGATTACCATGCTATAAACATGAAAATATTCCGGTAGTTGCGTCGCTATAATTGTAGCAAATAGCACACTTCCCATTCTGACAGTCATTCCCATACCATAAAATGAACGGTTTTCAGCCAAAGCTCTAGTCATTGATTGTGTTCTTCGCATTAATAGCCAGTAATTAAACCAGCCGACGATTAATCCCAGCTTAAGTCCAAGAAAAATATGTATATAAGGGGTTAAAAACCATCCGCAAAGACAAACTCCAATAAAAAGAACCATATACTTTTGATGACGATGATACATGCCAATTAGCGATTCCAACATTCGGGGCGCAATCCTTTCTTTTAAAAAGATTTTTAATCCAAGTAACCAATCTGAAATCTCAAAGGAGTAAGTTCGGTTTGTGAAAATAGACACATTCCCCCTAATCTACTCCAATCCCAAACACACATGAAAGCCTTATCAGCGTGTCAGTTCTTAGCATACAACAGCCAAAAGAGAAAAGTCAATACACTTTCACAAATAGTGCGTATATCTAATACTAATAGTACCACAACACGGCTAATTCATAAAAGAATAGCACCCTTTTTCTACGTTTTTTTAATTTCAGATTTTATTCGTTTCTTAGATTGCTCCACCAGAAATTTTTTTGTCCATTTAACAGCAATCAACACCTCCGTAATCATTGAGAAAATGAACGGATTGTTCGTGTGATAATTCACAAAAACAACCAAGCCTTTCTTTCTCGCACAAATAAAAAAACTTCTACCATTATTGGTAAAAGAATTCGATACGATTATTCGCAAATTTCGCGACCGAAAGTTCTTTTCCCAAGAAAAAGAACGAAAAAAACAGCTGAATCTCACAATAAGCGAGATGCACTTTGATATCTACCGCCCGTATAGATTCCAATTCAGTCAGCGTAAACCTCGCGCCGGCGGGATTGTAATGAATACTGAGAGCAGTTTTCTATCCCTATGCTTCCAAAAAGCTATTTTTTGGGCTCTTATATTAATAACATTGTCCATCTTATCACATGTAATATAAAAGAACTAGCGAAAATCGAGCGTGTAACATATCTGTAACAATAAGGCGCTTTCATTCTAGTGAAAGGAAAAACTAGACTTTTTAAGCCTAGTTTTCTTTGACTATTTTCTAATAAAATCGGCAGGTCTTTCTGTTTCGTTAAATTGACTTTTGATAGCTTCAAGAATCCGCTTAGCTGCATTTCCATCGCCATATGGATTGGCTGCTTTTGCCATTTCGTCATGATGTTCCTTATTATCAAGTAAGTCTAATGCTTCTTTTATTAATGTCTCTTTTTGTGTCCCAACTAGTTTAAGCGTTCCAGCTTCAATTCCTTCTGGCCGCTCAGTCGTATCACGTAACACTAATACTGGCACGCCCATCCCTGGAGCCTCTTCCTGCACCCCACCTGAATCAGTAAATACAAGATAAGCCTTCCGTAAGAAATTATGAAAATCAATCGCATCTAACGGCTCAATTAAATGTATCCGCTCATGACCGCCTAGAATTTTGATTGCTTTCTCTCGCACTGCTGGGTTTAAATGCATTGGGTAGACAAGCTCTACATCTTCACGGCCCTCTACAATCTCTCGCACTGCTTCAAACATCCCTTGCATTGGTTCGCCAAGATTTTCCCTGCGATGGGCAGTCATTAGAATTAAACGATTAGTTCTTAACTTTTCTAAAATTGGATGGTGATAATCTTTTTGGACTGTTGTTTTTAGCGCATCAATCGCTGTATTTCCAGTGACAAAAATATTATCTGCATTTTTCCCTTCTGCTATCAAATTTTCTTTCGCCTGAATTGTCGGGGAAAAATGTAAATCCGCCAGAACTCCTGTTAGCTCTCGATTCATCTCTTCTGGAAATGGCGAATATTTATTCCATGTTCTAAGTCCTGCCTCCACATGTCCCAGTGTTTTCTGTTGATAAAATGCAGCAAGACCCGCAGCAAAACTAGTGGTTGTATCACCATGAACTAAAACGATATCCGGGTTTTCAGCAATAATGACTTCATTAATTCCATTCATTACACGGGAAGTAATTTCTGCAAGTGTCTGGCCTTTTTTCATAATGTCTAAATCAATATCCGGTGTTATTTGGAAAATTTTAAGCACTTGGTCTAACATTTCTCGATGCTGCGCTGTAATGACTACTGTAGATTCAAATGTTTCTGGCTCTTTTTCTAATGCTAAAACAAGCGGCGCCATCTTAATTGCTTCAGGTCTTGTTCCAAAAATACTCATCACTTTAATCTTAGCCAAACGTCATCCTCCTCATAAAAAAACTCCTCTGAAATAGCATGACAAAAAATTTTTCAGCCTACTTATTTAAAAGTAATACTGTTCGTAAATTCCTTATCTCGCTAAATCGAGGAGATTGTTAATTATTTAGTTCCAAATAATCTATCGCCAGCATCTCCTAAGCCTGGACGGATATAACCATTCTCGTCTAGCTTCTCATCTAAGCCAGCTACATAAATTTCTACGTCTGGGTGTGCTTCTTGAAGAGCTTTAACACCTTCAGGAGCAGCTACTAGACACATAAATTTCATATTGCGAGCACCACGTTTTTTCAAGCAGTCAATTGCCATGATTGCAGATCCGCCTGTTGCAAGCATTGGGTCAACTACGATGAAAAGGCGTTCTTCTACGTCAGAAGGTAATTTCACAAAATATTCTACTGGTTCAAGTGTATCATGATCACGATAAAGACCAACATGCCCTACTTTTGCAGCTGGGATTAGTTTTAAAATACCATCTTGCATTCCAAGTCCCGCTCTAAGAATTGGCACAACACCAAGTTTTTTACCCGTAAGTGTTTTTGCTGTTGTTGTTTGTAGTGGTGTTTCTACTTGAGTATCTTCTAATTCCATATCACGTGTGATTTCATAAGCCATCAGTGTTGCGACTTCATCTACAAGTTCGCGGAATGCTTTTGTTCCAGTATTTTTATCTCGAATAATTGTTAGTTTGTGCTGTACTAACGGATGATTTATAACATGTACATTTGCCATCGATTCGTTCGCTCCTTTGATATTGAAAATTTCCTTCTCTTATTGTATCAGAACAGGACACAAGTGCAAGGATTAATTTGTCCCACACGAAAAAAACCGGTTTTCTCTAGTATTTATAGAAAAAACCGGATTACTTATTTTATAAACTTGGATAAAGCGGATATTCATTTGTTAAAGTGATTACACGTGCTTTTACGCTAGCTAAAACTTCTTCGTCTTCTAAATTATGAAGTACTTCTGAAATCAACACGCCAACTTTTTCAATAGCAACTTCATCAAAGCCTCGCGTAGTGACAGCGGCAACACCTACACGAATACCACTAGTCACAAATGGACTTTCTGTTTCAAATGGAATTGTATTTTTATTAACAGTAATACCAACTTCATCTAGCACTTTTTCAGCTGCTTTTCCTGTTATACCAAGTGGTTTTAAATCAATTAGTAATAAATGATTGTCCGATCCACCAGTTAAAACAGGAACATTGTTCGCTTCTAAAGTTTCAGCTAATTTTTTCGAGTTGCGAATAATTTGTTCACAATAAGTCGTAAATTCAGGTTGTAGCGCTTCGCCAAATGCAACTGCTTTTGCTGCAATAACGTGCATTAGCGGGCCACCTTGAATTCCCGGGAAAATAGATTTATTTAATTTTGTTTCCCATTCTGCTTTGGCTAAAATCATTCCGCCACGAGGTCCACGAAGCGTTTTATGTGTGGTGGTCGTTGTAAAGTCTGCATAAGGAACTGGATTTTGATGTAGGCCTGCTGCAACAAGACCAGCAATATGTGCCATATCAACCATTAAATACGCGCCTACTTCATCAGCAATTTCACGGAATTTCGCAAAATCAATGCTACGCGGATATGCACTTGCCCCAGCAACAATCATTTTCGGTTGATGTTTTAGAGCTGCTTCACGAACAATGTCATAATCAATTTGTTTCGTATCTTCACGAACGCCATATTCAACAAAATTGTATAAAACACCACTAAAATTCACAGGGCTACCATGAGTTAAATGACCACCATGTGAAAGGTTCATACCAAGAACCGTATCGCCTGGTTCGAGAACAGCATGGTAAACTGCCATATTTGCTTGAGCACCTGAGTGAGGTTGAACATTAGCGTATTCAGCACCAAATATTTTTTTCGCCCGGTCTCGTGCTAGATCCTCCACAATATCAACAAATTCACATCCGCCGTAATAACGTTTTCCTGGATAGCCTTCTGCATATTTATTCGTTAATACAGAACCCATTGCTTCCATTACTTGCTCACTAACAAAATTCTCAGATGCGATTAATTCGATATTTTCACGTTGTCTACCAAGTTCTAACTTAATTGCATCAAAAACTTCCTTATCTTGCCTTTGTAAATAGACCATCTATGGACCCCATCCTTTTCTGATAAATTTTTTAAGTGAACTGTTATGTATTAACTCTAATAATTACTTAAAACCCCTAGAAAAGCAAGCATTTTGGAATAAAAAAACGCAAAATCCGATAGTGAAGCGCTTCACTTATAAAAAACGTTCGGAAATTGCACTTTTTAGCTCATAATAGGTTATTTCATACTGCTCGATAGATCCGCCACATGGATCAGGAATGTCTGTTTCATCCAGTGAGATAAGTTTGATTTTATCTTTTGCTTTTGGAAAGCGATTTTTTAGTTCTTGTAAATGAGTTGTTGTCATAACATAAATTTCGTTCGCCCAGTTAATATCTGTTTGATCAATATTTTCAGCTTGGTGGCTTGTATCTAAACTCATTTGTTCAAGAATTTCTCGTGAGTTTTCAGAAATCGCAGCTCCAGTTATTGCATGAGTTCCCGCTGAACGAACTTCTAAATCTGGTCTTATTTCCTTTAAAATTTTTTCAGCTAGAGGGCTTCTGCATGTGTTTCCGGTGCATACAAATAAAATATTCATTCACTAATCCTCCGATTTCCAGCTGCTTTTTCTAAACGATTCATTACTGCAGCTCCTAATTCTGTTTCAGGATAAACTTCTGCAAAAATCATATCAACTTCCACGTGATCAAACGCTCGTAGTCCTTTGTAAAGTTGGTTAGCAATTTCTGCCATTGAACTAATACTTCCCGTTGATTGGATAATTGCATTTGTAGTTAATCCTTCGATAAGTTCTTCGGTCGCTAATATTCCTATTTTTTTATGGGCAGCTTCTGCTTTATTTATTTCCTTTTGCCAAAATTCTTTTGAACCTTCAATTAAATAAACTGGTGCTTTAGGGGCGTAATGTGTGTATTTCATGCCTGGTGCTTTTGGTTTTTCTGTTTCTTTTGTATCATTGGTCGCTAATTCGACTGGACCAATAATTTGCTCAATTTGCTCTTTAGTAATACCGCCTGGTCGAAGTATTACAGGAATTTCTGCTGAACAATCAATTACAGTAGATTCTACACCTACTCCTGTTTCGCCCCCATCAATAATTCCGGCAATTTCTCCATCTAAATCTTCTATAACATGACTTGCAGTGGTTGGACTTGGTTTACCTGAACGATTAGCGCTTGGGGCAGCAACTGGGATACCAGCTTCTTTAATTAAAGCCAAACTTACAGGATGTTCAGGCATCCGCACTCCTACTGTGGATAAACCGGCCGAAACATTGCTCGCTAAGGTATCTTTTTTTAAAGGGAGAATAACTGTTAACGGGCCTGGCCAGAAATTTTCCATTAGTTGCATGGCTTTTTGTGGATAACTTGCTACAAAAATATCCATCTGCTCGCGACTAGCAATGTGGACAATAAGTGGGTTATCAGAAGGACGTCCCTTTGCCATATATATTTTTTTTATCGCTGCCTGATTCGTCGCATCTGCTCCTAAACCATATACCGTTTCAGTTGGAAAAGCTACACACTCGCCGTTTTGTAGCAGTTTAGCCGCTTTTTCATAAACTGGTTTATTTGATTGTTGCTTGTTTATTTTCCAATGGATGGTTTGCATTAAATTCCAGTCCCCTTTACATAACTTCTACTATATTTTAACGTTTTCTTGTTTATTTTTACAGCATTGTTTTTTATTTTTTGTATTTTGTTGATTTTAAACAAGAGTTATCCCCAAACTGTGGATAATAACTTTGTCAATGGGGATAACTTATTGTGAATTGTGGATAATTCGTTCAGATAAGTAAAAAAGCCATTTTTTTTATTAAGATTTGATTAAAAAAATTTTTTGCACAACATTTTGTCCACAGTTTTGTGGATAACTTAAAATAAAAAAGACGCTCTATTTTTAGAAACGCCTTTATACCAGTATATTTGAGCAAGTTACATAACGATCTTTAGAATTAATATCTTTGTGGATAACAACAGTGGATTGTGGATAACTTTTTTGGAATAGCTGTTTTACTTTTTCGCCTTGTGTATAACCTATTTCTACCCCCACCCAAAAAGAAGGTTTTAAGACAAACTTTAGCTCCTCTACAAAACGTTCATAGATTGCAAGTCCCTCATTTTCTGCAAAAAGAGCAAGTGCTGGTTCATTTTTTAACACATAATCTGACATTGTTTCTTTTTCGGCTTCCGAAATATATGGTGGATTGGCTAAAATCATGTCGAATTGCTCGCCATTTTGTATGAACGCTTCTAATAAGTCTGTTTCCACAAAACGTACATCTGCATTCAATAGTAGGGCATTCTTTTTCGCTATGGCAAGTGCTGAAGCTGAAATATCCGCAGCAGTTATCGCTATACTAGGAAATACTTTTTTTAACGCAATCGCAATGATTCCACTACCTGTACAAACATCTAATACTGCTGGCAAAGGCTTCTTTTTTAAAAAGGCTTCTGCACAAGCAACTAATTCCTCTGTTTCCGGGCGAGGAATTAGTACATCTTCTGTCACTAAAAAATCGTAGCCATAGAAGGGAGCTGTTTTTAAGATATATTGCACTGGCTCTCCATCTAAATACCGTTGAAAATCCTCTTGAAATTGTTTTTCATGATTTGCCTCAAGCTCTCGGTTAAATTCCTGCCAAAGCTCCGAGCGAGAAAGCCCCATTCTTGTTTCGAGTAAAATTTCAGCTGCGTTTTGGTCTAATCCTTTTTCGAGAAGAATTGTTTCTGCATTTTTTAATAACTGACTAATTTGCGTCATTTAAATGTTCCAGCTTACTTGTTTGATCTTCCATGATAAGCGCATCTATAATTTCATCGAGTTTGCCTTCCATAATTTGGTCCAGTTTTTGAATAGTTAAACCAATGCGGTGGTCTGTTACACGATTTTGTGGGTAATTATATGTGCGAATACGTTCCGAGCGATCTCCTGTTCCAACTGCTGATTTACGGTTAGCATCATATTCTTCTCTTGCTTCTCGTTCGAATTTATCATAAACACGCGCGCGTAAGACTTTCATTGCTTTATCTTTATTTTTCAGCTGTGAACGTTCATCTTGCATAGAAACAACAATCCCGGTTGGAATATGGGTTAAACGCACCGCCGACATGGTTGTATTAACGCTTTGTCCCCCCGCACCAGTGGAAGCAAATGTATCCGTTCGAATGTCTTTATCATGTAATTCAATTTCTACTTCTTCCGCTTCTGGTAAAATAGCAACAGTAGCTGTAGATGTGTGGATTCGTCCGCCTGATTCGGTTTCTGGCACACGTTGCACACGGTGAGCTCCATTTTCATACTTCATACGAGAAAAAGCATCATTCCCATTCATCATGGCGATAATTTCTTTGTAACCACCAATACCTGTTGGGTTAGCATCCATTATTTCTACTTTCCAACCGCGCGATTCAGCATATTTGCTGTACATTCGGAATAAATCACCCGCAAATAATGCTGCTTCATCACCACCAGCTGCTCCGCGAATTTCTAGAATAACATTTTTGTCATCATTAGGATCTTTTGGAACAAGAAGTAGTTTCAGTCGTTCTTCCAAATCCACTTTCTCTTTTTGAAGTTCAGCAAATTCTTCTTTTGCCATTTCTCGCATTTCATCATCTAATTTTTCACTTAATAGTTCTTTTGTTTCTTCAATTTGCTCTGTTACATTTTTATACTCACGATATGTTTCCACAGTTGCTGTAATTCCGGATTGTTCTTTGGATAAATCGCGTAGTCGCTTCGGGTCTGATACTACATCAGGATCGCTTAATAGTTCGTTTAATTCATCATAACGGTCTTCCACCGCTTGTAATCGATCATACATTTTTTTAAACACCTCTTTAAGTTATTTTATTGGTGGATGTGCGTGGCATTTACGACACACTGGATAATAATGATCATTTCCGCCAATCATAATTTGTTCGCCTGTATAAACTGGTTTGCCTTTATCATCAACACGAAGTACCATGGTTGCTTTTTTGGCACAAAACCAGCAAATCGTTTTCATTTCTTCTAATTTATCTGCATATAACAACAAATACTTCGAGCCTTCAAAAAGTTCATTTCGAAAATCATTTTTCAAGCCGTAAGCAATGACAGGAATATTTAAATCATCTACAATTTTTGCTAGCTGAAATACATGCTCTTTTTCTAAAAACTGTGATTCATCTAGCAAAACACAGCTTGGTTTAGGTGTGATGTCGGCAACAATTTCATAAATATTAGTATCACTAAAAATAGGTGTTGCTTCACGTTTTAATCCAATTCGACTAGAAATAAAGCCAACTTGGTCCCTGTCATCAATTCCAGAAGTAAAGATAACAACTGATTTATTTTGCTCTTCATAATTATGTGCGACTTTTAGAATTTCAATGGTTTTTCCACTATTCATGGAACCATAACGGAAAAATAACTGTGCCATAGGACCGCTCCCTTTTACTTTTTAAACTCTTTTCCTATTTTATCATAGAGCTGTCGAAATTGGGACATATAGTTTTCCGCCATATAAAAAAGCTATGCCAGAGTCCGACATAGCTTAATTTTATTGGAAAATTTCTGCGCCGCTACCTTCTACCTCAAGCAGTAGGACATCCGCATCCATCTTTAAATTTTGTAAGGAGGTTTGGAGCGTATTAGCTTGAGATCTAGGAGCAAAAACTAATACAGTTGGTCCAGCTCCACTTAAACAAGTAGCATAAGCGCCTTGTTTGCTCGCAATTTCTCGAATTTGTGGTAAATGTGGAACCAATTTGCTACGGTATTTTTCATGCCATAAATCTCGTTCCATCATTTCACCAGCTAATTTCATATCATTGTGCAAAATTGCGGCAATCATGACATTCGCGATACTGCTTGCTTTCACTGCCTCTTTAAAAGGGAGGGCATCAGGTAATACGCCTCTACTTTCAGATGTTAATAGTTCTGCTTTTGGAATAAACGCAATTAATGCGCAATCCGGAAATAGATGGCGTACATAAAAGTCTTCTCCATCTAATTTCGCTCCGACTACCCAATTGCCTAAAACTGCTGGGGCAACATTATCTGGATGTCCTTCTATTTCAGCAGCAATTCGTACTTTCTCTTCTTTAGTCAGGTTCAATTCACCTAGAGTATTCGCTAATTCAATTCCTGCTACAACTGCGGCAGAACTACTACCCAGGCCACGTGCAGGTGGAATATCACTGGTCATTGTTAAATAATGCGGTGCCAAATCAGGAGCAAGATTTAATGCAGTTTCGATAATAACATTTGTTTTATCATGGGGAATATCTCCGCCAATATTATGTTCAATATACCAATCATCCCTAGCTGCACCAATATCTAGCGTTAAATAGAGCGTCAAAGCTAAACCACATGAATCAAAGCCGGGACCAAGATTGGCCGTAGTTGCCGGGACACGTATACGCATTAAGCTTTCACTCCTGAACGAAGATGGGCACGCATTGCTTCGATGTCATCTACATGAGAAACAGGGATTTCATGCACACTCATTGCAGTATCTGGATCTTTTAATCCGTTTCCAGTGAACACACAAACAACCGTCTCACCTTTTTTGATTGTCCCGTTAGCTATATGTTGAATTACACCAGCTAAAGAAGCGGCTGAACCTGGTTCGATAAAGACACCATCTTGCGCGGCGATTTTTTTATAAGCATTGACTATTTCATCATCAGTAACCGAATGAATGTAGCCATGAGACTCATCACGAGCTACCTCAGCAAGTTCCCAACTAGCAGGGTTTCCAATACGAATCGCTGTTGCAATCGTTTCTGGATTAGCAATTGGCTTCCCTTGAACAATTGCAGCTGCACCCTCTGCTTCAAAACCGTGCATTCGAGGAAGACCTGAACTATGCGCTTCGTTCCATTCTTTAAAACCTTTCCAGTACGCCGAAATATTTCCTGCATTACCAACTGGAATAGCAAGAACGTCCGGAGCGGAGCCTAATTGTTCACAAATTTCAAAAGCTGCTGTTTTTTGACCTTCTAAACGATAAGGATTCACTGAGTTTACAAGTGTTACTGCTTCTGTTTCAGCAAGTTCACGAACAGACTTTAAAGCTTCATCAAAATTACCTTGAATTGAGATAATATCCGCACCATACATGACCGCCTGCGCTAATTTACCAAGCGCAACTTTACCTTCTGGGATAACGATGTATGCTTTCAAACCAGCACGTGTTGCGTATGCTGCGGCCGCGGCTGAAGTATTTCCTGTTGAAGCACAAATAACTGCTTCCGCGCCTTCTTCTTTTGCCTTAGCCACAGCCATCACCATACCACGATCTTTAAAAGAACCAGTTGGATTTAACCCTTCATATTTTCCATATAAAGTGATTCCAAGCTCTTTGGACAAATTCGGCAATGGAATAAGTGGTGTGTTTCCTTCTGCAAGTGAAATCATCGGTGTATTTTCAGTTACCGGTAGATATTCTTTATATTTTTCAAGTAAACCTTTATACATTTTTACCCCTCCACGACGGAATATTTTGCGAGCATTTGCATTTCCGGCTCGTTTTTCACCCTAGCAATTGCTTGTTCTAATTGCGCTTGGCTAGTTGAATGCGTGACGATAACAACAGTTGCTGTAAAATCATTATATGGTTGCTGTAAAATTTTATCGAAGCCAACGCCAGCTTCTGCAAAAATTTGAGTTAATTTCAAGAATGTCCCTGTTTTATCATCCATTGTTAGACGAAGATAATATTTAGAAAAAACTTGTTCTTTTGGTGTATGTTTTGTTTCGTGTTTGTAACTATTGAAGGCATTTCCATTCGTACCCAGACGACTATTTTTAGCAACAGTGATTAAGTCACTGACTACACTAGTTGCAGTTGGTAATTCGCCAGCTCCAGGACCATAAAACATAGTTTCTCCAACAGCAGCTCCTGTAACGAATACTGCATTGTTTTCATAGTTTACGCCCGCAAGAGGATGCGCTTTTGGTAATAATACTGGACCAACATTCACATTGACCATACCATTTGTTTCTTCAGCTGTACCAACTAGCTTGATTTTGTAGCCTAATTGATAAGCTACTTCAATATCTTCAGGGGAAATTCCACGGATGCCGTTTGTTTCCACATTATCTAAATCTACATTCATTCCAAATGCTAAACGAGTCATAATAACCATTTTCCTCGCTGCATCAATGCCATCCACATCATTCGTCGGATCAGATTCTGCAAAACCTAATGCTTGAGCTTCTGCTAAAACTTCTTCATATGACTTTTTCTCTGTCGTCATTTTTGTTAGCATAAAATTCGTTGTCCCGTTGACAATGCCCATTACTTTTTGAATTTTATCTGCTGCTAGACTGTTTACAATAGTACGTAAAATTGGAATCCCGCCAGCAACACTTGCTTCATAAAATAAATCACAATTATTAGCTTGTGCAACTGCAACTAATTCGTCACCATGTAGCGCAATTAAATCTTTGTTCGCAGTTACTACATGTTTTCCGGCTTTCAAGGCCTGCAAAATGTATTCCCGCGCAGTTGTGATGCTGCCCATAACCTCGACAACAACAGCAATTTCTGGATCATCCAGTATATCAGACGGATTGGTGGTTAGTTCAAAACCTTTTGTTTCGTAACGGCGATTTTTCTCTAAGTCGCGAACTAGCACTTTCTTTACAGAAATTCGATAACCAGTTACTTGACTAATTTTTTCTTGATGTTCTTCTAAAATATGAATAACACCACTTCCTACCGTTCCAAAACCTAACACACCTACTTGTAACTTTGCTTCCACTTGAAAACCTCCTTATTATTGTTTAACTAAACAGAAAATTTAACTTTTTTATTACCTACTCATAAAAAAGTAATTAGTGATATTATACGCAACTTCACAGGGAAAAGTAAACCCTGAACAGAAAGTTTTTTAAACTATATAAAAAAGGACACACAACAAAAGTCGTGTATCCCTTGTGACATAGGAAAGTAATATCCCACTTATATTTCTATAAATATTCGCCATTAGAGGCAATTACTTTTTTATACCAATCAAATGATTTCTTTTTTGAGCGAGCTAAAGTTCCGTTGCCTTCATCATCTCTATCCACATAGATAAAGCCATAGCGCTTGCTCATTTGACCAGTACTTGCCGCAACTAGGTCGATGCATCCCCAAGTTGTATAGCCAAGTAGCTCTACGCCATCTATTTCCACAGCATCTTTAAATGCTTGAATATGCTCTCTTAGATAATCAATCCGATAATCATCTTCCACGTATCCATTTTCATCTGGCGTGTCTTTCGCTCCTAACCCATTTTCGACAATAAATAATGGCTTTTGATAACGATCATACAGTTGATTTAAAGAATTTCTTAAACCAAGCGCATCAATTTGCCAGCCCCATTCGGTGGAGGGAAGATATTCATTTTTAATCGATGGAAAGAGATTTCCGGTTGCTTCTGCGTAGTCTTCTGGATGCGCGCTGACAGTTCGTGAACAATAATAAGAAAAAGTGACGAAATCTACTGGTGAAGCGGCGAGAGTTGCTTCGTCCGTTTCTGCCATTTGGATATTTAGTGCTTCTCGTTCAAATTTTTTCAAGGCATAGTTAGGATATTTGCCACGAGCTTGAACATCGATAAAGAAATACCCCTCTCGGTCACGATTAATTGCTTCCTGATAATCTTCTGGTCGACAAGTGTATGGATAATGACTTCCACCAGCCAACATGCACCCTACCATATTTTGCGTATCTACCTCATGAGCGGCTTTTGTAACTAGTGCACTTGCCACTAATTGGTGGTGTGCTGCCTGATACTTAATTTCTTGTTTATTGTCCGTTTCTTCAAAAACAATTCCTCCGCCTACAAAAGGTTGATGGAGCAAAACATTAATTTCATTGATTGTAAGCCAATATTTTACTAAACCTCGGTACCGCTTTAAAACAGTTTCAGCATAATGAACGTAAAAATCTATTAATTGTCGATTTTTCCATCCTCCATAGCGCTTAATTAACCCCACTGGCACATCAAAATGAGCAATTGTCACGAGCGGCTCAATGTGATGCTTTTTTAACTCTTTAAAAATACTTTCATAAAAAGCAAGACCCGCTTCATTTGGCTCCGCATCATCCCCATTTGGAAAAATACGTGACCAAGAAAGGGACATTCGATAGACTTTAAATCCCATCTCAGCAAACAACTGAATATCCTCCATATATCGATGGTACATATCCACTGCTTCTTTAGCTGGATAATAGTAGCCTTCCTTCCATTCCAACATTTCTAGGTCCCCAGAAGCTACTTTCTTTCGGTCCTCTCCAGTCGGAAGAAGGTCCACATTAGATAAACCTCTTCCTCCTTCTAGAACTCCTCCTTCCGCTTGGTTAGCCGCGGTCGCCCCACCCCATAAAAATTTTTCATTTAATGCCATTTTTCAACCCACTCCTTATACATTGACTGCTAGAATTGCTGTTTCTTTATCCACATTTCCTTCTGCAATCATTTCTATTGATGAATATTGTGGTGTATTTGTTACCACTATCGGTACTTGTGTAACATACCCTGCCGCTTTAATCTTTTCCATATCAAATGTCAGTAATAATTGATTTTTGGTCACCTGCTGTTCTACCTCAATTACTGTTTCAAAATATTGACCATTTAATTCAACTGTATTTAAGCCAACATGAATTAAAATCTCTAACCCATTATCTGATACAAGCCCAATAGCATGCTTGGTTGGAAAAATTGCTACAACTTTCCCGTCAAACGGTGCATAAACTTCACCAATTGTTGGTTCAACGGCAAATCCTTTTCCTAATGCCTCGGATGCAAAAGCCTCATCTTCCACTTGACTTAATGGAACCACTTTTCCTGGAACTGGACTACTAATCGTTGTATTTTCCAAAATGACAGATTTCATTTCTGGAATTTGATTTTCTTCTTCCTTCTCAAATTTGAAACTTAAAATATACGTTATAATCGCTGTAACACTTGCTGAAATGATTAATGCTATGGTGATATTCCAAAAAAACTTCAACGTGTCGTCACCGATATATAACAAAATGGCAGGTAAACCAGATGATCCCGTTGCAAACCGATGTGTATGTGTTAAACCAGCATATAACCCACCTGCTGCACCACCAATCATAGCGGCTATTAAAGGGTATTTTTTAGGCAAATTGACTCCGTACAATGTCGGCTCTGTAATTCCCATATACGCAGTGATTGATCCTGAAACAGCTAATTGTTTCATTTTTTTATTTTTCGTCCGGAAAGCAACTACTAATGCTGCTGTTGCTTGAGCTATATTGGAAACAAGTGCACCTGGTCCAAAAATACTGTCATAGCCAATATCAGCCATTTGGATAACACCTAATGGCGCAATACCATTATGTAAGCCAAACATAACCATAATTGGCAGTAATCCACCAATTAATACTGCTGGCAACCAACTAGCATTGACACTTAGGAAGATAAAGAATGATGCTAAATAGCCACCCAAAATGTTACCAATTGGTCCTAGTACTGAAAATGCTAAAGTTCCCATAATAAGAAACGTAAGCATTGGCACAAACACTAGCTCAACGGATTTAGGAATAATTCGATTTAAGAATTTTTCCACATATGATTGACAGAAAATGATAATCAAAATTGGAATAACGGAACCCGTGTAGGTTGCTAATGTGAAAGGAATTAAATCAAAAAACTTCACAGGATCTCCTGCTGCAACAAGTGCTCCCCAGCTTGGGTGCATCAACATCGCCGCCACGGATGCCGCCAGAATAGGATTACATCTTAATTTCTGTGCAACAGTAAATGCTAACATCATCGGCAGAAAGAAGAAGACCCCATCTGCAAAGAGATTTAACATATAATACGTTTGCGAATCTGTCGTTATAACCTTGCAAACTACTAATAAGGCAAGTACTGCTTTAACCATCCCTGCTCCAGATAAAGCTGGAATAATTGGTTGAAACACTCCAGATACAAAATCAATCGCTGCCGCAACCGGTTTTTTCTTCTCTGAACCATTGTCAGTCGATTTTTTTGTGCTTGTGTCGATATTTTTTTCAATCTCCTCAAAAACATCTTTTACATGTGTGCCTATTACTACTTGATGGACACCTGCGTTATTAATATATTTAGTAACGCCATCTAATTCTTGTAACTGCTTTTTTTGTAGCTTCGTCTCATTTGCTAGTTTAAAACGTAATCTTGTTTGACAGTGATACGCTTCTGTTATATTTTCTTTTCCACCTAATTGTTGAATAATATCTTTTGCCAATTGTTCATATTTTTTGCTCATATAAACCACTCCTATAAGTTTAACGAGATTATGCTCTTACCGGTAAAACATAAGCTCTCTCTGAAAAGCAATTTACCATGAATTGATAACGGTTCCAATAGTTTTTATTAAATAAGAAACGGATTTCATCTTATTTTTTAAAATAGCTTTTTTTGTAAAATTAATTTCAACTATAAGGAACCATTTTTTCTGTCGACTTGACTTAAAGTGGGCTTTAACTGTTATAATCTTTTTAACAGAATAACGATTGAAGGGACTGAACTAAATGACAAAGAAGAAGCAAGCAATTCCACCTAACACCAAATTTTTTCAACAAGAAGCTTTTCAAAATGAAACAACAACAGTTATTCGTTGGCTTGGGAATTCAGGTGTTTTATTAAATAGTGGTACAACAAATATCTTAATTGATCCCGTTTTGGAAGGTTTTGATATTCCCCTTCTGATTGATATGCCTATACCTCCAGAAGACATCCCTCATTTGGACGCTATTTTAATCACTCACTCCGATAACGACCATTACAGTTTGCCAACACTCAAAAAATTAATTCCAGTGACTAGCTCGTTTCATGGGCCAGAGTACGTCGCTCGTTTAATGCGTGAACAGTTGCAAATTGATGCAAATGGCCATAAGATTTATGACACTTTTAAAATCAACAATCTGACAATTTCTTTAACAAAAGCTGACCATTTGTGGCAAAATGCAACAACGAAGTTTGAGCATACCTTTAAAATAGAAGACTATTGTGGCTACTGGATTGACACGCCAGATGGTACTTTGTGGATTCCTGGCGATTCCCGTTTGCTACAAGAACAACTTGAAATGACACCTCCAGATGCAATTCTTTTTGATTTCTCAGACAATGAATGGCATATCGGCTTTGCTAATGCTGTAAAACTTGCAAATACATATCCTCAGGCTGATTTAATCCTTTCACATTGGGGAACAGTTGATGCTCCTGATATGAATGTCTTTAACGCAGATCCCGCCGACTTATTTGATAAAGTTATTAACCCTGATCGAATTCAACTATTAGCAGCTGGCGAACCTATTATACTAACCAAAAAAACGAACTAGCCTAATTAATACTAGCTAGTTCGTTTTTTCTAAAGCTCCTCAGAAATATCTTTAAAAGTTGTCATTCTTAAAGCTTCAAGCATCCTAGAATTCTCAATTTTCATTTCCATATTTTCATCGTAATTTAACGCGAACAATTTCGAATATAGAACATTTAATATAAACTGGATAGATTCTTCCGTAGAAAAATTAGCGATTTTGGAATATAACTTTTCCCTGCTTGTTATATTTAAACTAATTGTTGAATAGTCACGCAAATAATTCTTTCCACCACTAGTAATACTAATGATTGGCACTTGATTTGCAAGAAGAATTTTTAAGTTTTTCATCGGATAGGAGGTGGAATTGTTTCCAGAATATGAAATAATCACAGCGCAATCTTGCTTTGTTAAAGTGTGTGAGATAAGGCCCGATTCCGCTTCATCTGCAAAAAAAGCTTTTTTATGAATGGCATTTAAATTTCGTTTAAAAAGTTCAGCAAAGTATGAATTAGGGCTTCTCCCATAAATAATTGTTGTATTTGCTCGATTGATAATTTGAGCAGCTTGATTGATATCAGAAAGTGACATTAATGATGCCGTTTCTTTAATAGTCTGGATGCGTAAATTAGCAATATTTTCAATAATTTCTAGCGTATCTGCCTGATTACCAAAAGGAATATTCGTATCAATGTCAAAGTGATTCCCTGCAAACTGAGCCACTTCATGAGTAAAAGCAAAGATAAATTCTTTCCATCCCGAGTATTCAAAGTATTTAGCAAAACGTACAAGTGTCGGTTTAGAAGTATGCGTTAATTTAGCCACTTCTTCCATTGTATATTTAGGTAGTTTCTCTCTGTTAGCCAAAAGAAACTCCGCAATTGTCCGTCGTGCATCTAGTGGCTTAAAGTCCGCTTCTTCAATTTTTTGAAAAAGATACATTATCTTCCACACTCCCGGCATAATTAGTAGTTTTCTGAACAGCCGTATTGATTATTTCAGAGTGATTTATCTTCACTTCATAATTGTTTATTTTATAAGCTAATTTGGCTACTGTTTCATTTATTTGCGCTTGCTTTTTAAGTAACTTTTCGTATTCAAGCACAAGGATTTCTTTACGTTCTTTTAGTGTCATATCCCCTTTTTGAAAAAGTTCCGTATACCTTGCAAGTGCATCAATAGATAAACCCGAATTACGCATACATTTAATAAATTCAATCCACTTCAAATCTTCGTTGGAATAATCTCTCACACCCGCAGTTGTTCGCTTAATTGGAGTGATTAATCCTTGCTGTTCATAATATCTTAATGTTGCTGGAGTGATATTTTGACGAGAAGCTACTTCTGAAATATTCATTTTAGTTCCTCCTAAGCACTTTTCTATACCGTCATATATTTATGAAAGATAACTGTAATTAAACTAATTGCACATAAAAGTACACCCATAACTATGATTTGACTCCCTGCGTTTGTACTACCAGTAATGACAGATATGAGCCGCGAACCATAGGGAGCCAGTGTTGCCCCTAAATTATAAGCTACTAAAACAATTGTTGCTCCAAATTTAGCTGTTTGCTCTCCGCCAGTAGTAAGTATATGCATAAAATAAGGCATAATATTACGAAAGGCAAATCCCAACACTAACGAGCAAAATAAAGTAAATAAAATCGAATTAGAATTATTCGTGAAAAAAATACTCAATCCAGCTGTAAAAGTAGCAATAGGTAGTAACCACTTTTTCAAATATGTATAAGTTCTACCGAATAGATTTCCCGCGATAAAAGCTCCAGCCCCAATTGCTGCAATCATATTACTCCCATTTGTTGCATCCCCTATGCCTTGTTCGATTAGTAATGGCGTAATCTGTAAATTATAATTAATAAACAAAAGTACGATACAGAATAAAATACAGCCTAAAATAATAGACCTTATTTTTCGTTCTTTCGAGATGGGATTTCTTGATTCAGCCTCCTCGTTATCACTTATAGGTTGCACTCGTTGATTTGGAATAAAAATCGCAACAAAAAGCAGGCTTACCACAGCAAAACCATACACCCAAAAAGAACTTGTCCAGCTTATCCGTATTAACTGACCCGCGCTAATGGTCATGATGATGCCACCAAGACCTTCACATGCACTTTCTAATCCTAGGGCTTTTGCTTTTTTCCCGATCTCACTTTGATATAAGCTACTAATCATTTGAATTAAGAGACGATTAAACAGACCAATTCCAAGGCCTAGCAAACACCTTGAAAGAAATAGTACGAGAAAACTGCCTTGATACCACGCTGGCAAAGTTCCAAAAACACCAACAATAACTAAACCTAGCAAAATGGTATATTTTCTTCCTAAAAAGAATTCCACTACATTTGTAAAAAAAACACCCACTATTAAAAACAACGAAGGTATAGTCGTTAAAAGCCCTACATATACAGGATTTATCCCACTAAAGCTCTCCGTAATTGCTGGTATATTAGCAGAAATAGCTGGTGCAGAGTTAACCATTAACGCTACTGATAATAATGCCATTAATTTCATCGAAAAAAACTTCATGTTAGCTCCTTCATTCAAGTAGTTCTACTTATTTTGCCTCTTCACTAAAAATATCTTTTGCTAAATTAAAAGCTGACCATGCTTTTGGCCATCCTGTATAGAAAGCAAGGTGAGTAATTAATGCCACAATTTCTTCTTTCGTTACGCCATTTTCTTTTGCGATTTTCAAATGAGCTTCTAGTTGCGGTACTCCTTGAGTTACTAGGCTAGAGACTGTAATTAAACTCCGATCTCTAGGGGATAATTCTGCTTCACGTGCCCATACTTCTCCAAACAATACATCATCATTTAATGCCGCAAATTGAGGAGCAAATTCACCTAAATTATTTCTACCTGCTGTTTGTTTTTTCATTTTTTCATCCTTCTTTCTTATTTTTCAAGTGATAAGTAAACGTCATCCGAAACAGACTCTAACCACTCAGGTCTTCCAGCTGTAATAGCAATATGTTCGAACCAGCTATCTTCCGTTGCGCCGTGCCAATGTTTCACACCATCATGAGTTACGATAACATCCCCTGCTTGTAAAAATTGTGCTACTTCTCCTTCTTCTTGATACCAGCCTTCCCCGCCAGTCACTAATAAAATTTGAAAACCCTCATGGTGAATATGCCAATTATTTCGACACCCCGGCTCAAATGTCACATTACCAACGCCTACATTAATAGCAGAATCCGCTACCAAGGATTTCAAATAACTTTGTCCAATAAAAAATTGTGCAAAAGCCTCATTTTTCTCTCCACTTGGAAAAATCACACCATCTTTTACTTCTTCAAATTTTGTCATTTTAATTTACCTCCATTCATTTTGTATTCCGCGAGCCAATTTGCTATCGCCTCATCTGCCTTGCCCACTCTTGACCCTCTTACTGGCAATCCTAATTGTATGTTTGAATCTGGACAGATTTCTCTTAACTCCATTAGACTAAAACCAAAAGCACTGCCTTCATGTGTACAAAAAGGATAAATATTCTTTCCTGCTAAATCTGTTTTTTCTAAGAAATGAGCAACTATTTGTGGCATTGAACCAAACCAATTAGGAAACCCTAGGAAAATATTTGCGACATGATCTAAATGGATATTGAGTGTTTGGTACAGTGGTTTAATACCCTCCGTTTTTTCTTTCTGGGCAAGTTTTACAACTTCCTGATAGTCATACGGATAAGCCACTTTTGGGACAATTTCAAAACTAGGAGCACCTATCTTCTGACCAATCTTTTCTGCTACAATCTCGGTATTCCCACTCGACAGCGTTTTAATCTCGCCATCCACAAAATTTTCATCTTTCCTAGAAAAATAAAGTATAATAGTCATTTTCCACCTCAAAAAAAGCTATAACATAAACTTAAAGAGTTCCCTTACAAGTTTATGTTACAGCTTTCCCTAACTATCGTCCAATACTTATTAAGCTTACTTTCATGCCTTTAAAGCATTTTCCATCTTTTGAATAAACGTTAAAACCGTATCGCTGAGTATCGTTTCTTTTTTCCAGATCAGCACACAATTCGTTTCTAATTTTGGTGTTAGCGGAAGAAATTTAGTATTGTTTTTGCGGTTATCGATTGCTCCTCTGATTGCAAAAGCAGCGCCGACTTTATTTTCAACCAATGAAATAACATTAAAAATCAAATTATATTTACCGACAACATTCAAATCTTCCTCCACGAATCCCCCCCATGAACAAAGCATATTTTGAATCTCTTTCCGACCGGACCAGATCAACGGTACACCTAATATTTCCTTTGCTGAAACGTGTTGTTGGTTTGTCAAAAAGTATTCAGTAGATACGAGTAATCCCCAAATTTCTTTATCTGGTAAAACTAGTTTATGATAATTATCCGCCAAAACCGGTTCTATCAAAAGAGCAATATCTAATAATCCTTTGTCAAGCCTCTCCTTAATATCATTACTCGTCCCACTATAAATATTGAATGTTACTTGAGGGTGGTCAGCAATCATTTCTTCTAGCATTTCAGCCAAAAATTGGGAATTACTTGCCTCCACACATCCAATTGAAATTTGTCCTTTCAAAAGTGCATTTTGATATTTAGCAAATTCTTGTTCCGTTTTTTCATCTAACTCTAAAATCTCTTCAGCACGTTTCTTTAAAAACAAGCCCGGCTCAGTTAAATAAAGTTTTTTATTTTTTCGTACAAATAAAGCTGTTTGTAAATTTACTTCAAAGTCTCTAATTTGTCTACTTAATGTTGGTTGTGTAATATGAAGTTTTTTTGCTGCTTGCGTAATATTTTGTTCCTCTGCTACTGTAAGAAAATATTTCAACATTCTAATCTCCACTAACTCTCCTAGCCTCCTTCATATTTCCAAACCTCATTATTCCATTATACACAAATTGTCCTAGAAAAAGAAAAAGAGAATACCCATTAGGATATCCTCTAAAACGTTTTCGCTTATTTGAGACCGTATTTTTTGTTGAAGCGGTCCACACGTCCGTCTGCTGTAGCATGTTTTTGTTTACCAGTATAGAACGGATGCGAATCAGAAGAGATTTCGACACGTAGTAACGGATACTCGTTGCCATCTTCCCATTTAATTGTTTCGCTTGAGCTCTTAGTAGAACCTGACAAAAATTTGAAATCAGTACTAGTATCAACAAATACCACTTGACGGTACTCAGGATGAATTCCAGTTTTCATTTCTTTTCAACTCCTTCGCCCTGAATCATCTGAAACAGAGTAATAAGTGCTTTTACACACAGTATAAATATTATAACAATGTTAACACAAACAAGCAAGATTATATTTTTGTCTTATTAAAATTATTTTGCTTAAATTAAAATCTCTCATCATTCTGGAGCATTTTTTAGTTCAATGTCTTTTGGTAAATCAAAGTAAATTTTAAAATTGTCTGCTTGGAAACTTGGAATGGTCAATCTGCTATTCCATAAGAACTTTTCGTTTCTAAGCGGTTTAACTGTAACAACTTTTTTACCATCATCAATTTGCTGGTATATACTGTCCATTCTTGCATTATCCGAAGTCTTTATTTGTGTAAATAAAACGATATAAGAAAGCGCAAAACAAATGGCAATCGTGATAATTGGAATATTGATAACTTTTAAATTCACAAAGCCTTCATCCACAAGATAAACAAGCAATCGTACTATAAATAATACAAATAATGCATAAGAAATTATAAAGCACCTGGATCCAAAAGGTGTTACAAAGAAAAGTGGACCAGCGACAAATACAGCCGATATTAGATAAAAGCTTAACTCCACCTTTAATGAACTTCTATTAAAAAATAATAAGATTGTAAACAAGATAGTTAGATAGAATAGTAATGACATCCAAGCTTCGAGTTGTGAATTCTTTGTTACATCCGTAAAGATACTTAATTGCATTCTATTAACAACAACTGGCTGATAAAAAGGATAACCTGTTAGTATAATAATAAAAATATTTTTAACCCAAATTTTCCATCCAGGCAAATTAGTTCCAATTTTAACTAATAAAAAAATACAAAAAATAGCTAAGACGAAATTTAATAACACATTGTTCATGATTAAAAACTTATACATACTTGTAGAAAAAATAGAATATATTTTTTCAAAAAAGCCCATTTCGGTATCAATTGTTCGATACGTATCTGCTCCAGTAAATATTTTCATATACGCACCATTGGAAAACATAATAGCTGCTCCTATAAGCGCTGAAATAAAGTAAACTACATGAAAATAAAAAATCTTTCTAAATTTAATAAAACTATAAATTATTATAAATCCGCCTGCAAAAACATTATATATTGTTGCATGCTCTACAAATAGCTGAGAAGCAATACCAAGTGGAACTGCAAATATGACTAACCAAACAGAATAACTAGGTCTCTTATCATAAAAAACATTTTTCACAATTAATAAGTATACTAATATACAAATGGTCGCAGTATTATAATTAGCAAAACCAGCTGCCCAAGCAAATGTGGAAGAAAACATGTCACTAGAAACTCCAAGCATTAAAAATAAGCTAAGAAAAGCGATAGTTAATTTTGCAGTTTTTGCAATCAAAAGTGGTAATACTACAATTGCGGCACCAAAAACACCCATAATTAAAAATCGGAACCAATCGATTCTAGTAATAATTAACTCACAAATATTACCAAAATATCGTCCATTATAATCTTTAAAACCATCATAAAACCTATTCATACCAATTTGCATTCCCCATGACCAGTCATCATGCGTTAACGGAGTACAATAAGATAAATACAAGTAAAACAAAAAAATAATAAAGCTGAAAATCCCCAGTTTAAATCCGTCTTTTTTTATACGGCCTATCATCAATGCACCATCCTTTTATTTTCGTACTTTAAAAATAATCCATTTACTAAAAATATAGTTTAAAACTAATACAATTACATTTGTCCATATTTTAGCCCATAATTCATCGATATGTAGCCCACTAATCAATAGAATCATTACTAAGAAATCAACAATATACGTTAGAAATCTAAAGCCAAAAAAAGAAGAAATTTCTCTTGTCTTATCTTTCCATGTTGGCGTATAACTTTCAAAAACGTATTTCTTATTCGAAAAATAGGCAAACAAAACTGATGCTAACCATGCGATTGTATTAGCAATTCGATAATCCCAATTTAAGGCCGAAGTACACAACCAGAAAACTACAATATTAATAAGCGTTGTAAATCCACCCATAATTAAATACATCAAAATGCTATGCACTTCATCTGTATACCAAGGTAATTTATTTAACAATTGTCTTATTCTAATCATTTGACATCTTCTTTCTCTCCGTTGTATTCTTCCACAAAATAAAGCGGGCGTTTCTTCACTTCATTAAAAATTCTTCCTAAATACTCCCCGATAATTCCAATACTTGTCAATTGGATTCCACCTAAAAACAGTATGGTTATCATTAATGTTGGAAATCCACTAGCATCAGATCCCATAATTAGTGTTTTAATTAGTATAAATATCAAATAAATGAATGTCCCAATCGATATTGCAAAGCCTGCTACAGTGGATAGTCTTAGCGGTAAAGTCGTATAAGATGTAATTCCTTCGAGTGCCAAATTAATCAACGAGCGATAATTCCATTTTGTTTCACCAGCAAGCCTTGGTGCAGCATCAAAAGCAACCTCTACCTTTTTGAATCCAATCCAATTGTATAGCCCCTTTGTATACCGTTGCGTTTCTCTTAATTTTTTTATAGCATCAACACATCGTCTATCAAGCAAGCGAAAATCACCTGTATCTGGAAGAACAGGGGTTTTTGTAACTTTTTGTAAAGTTTTATAATAATACTTAGAAGTTGCTTTTTTTAACCAGCTTTCACCATGACGTTTATTCCGTCTAGCATAAACATCTTCATATCCTAGTTCCCAAAGTTCAATCATTTGTATGATTAATTCTGGAGGATGTTGTAAATCGGCGTCCATTGTGATTACTGCATCTCCTTTGGCATAATCAAAACCAGCTGCCATAGCTATTTCTTTCCCATAATTTCTTGATAAATCTACAAAGCCTACTCGGTTATCCATGTTATGGAGATTTTTTATAATTTCTAAAGTTTCGTCTTTGCTTCCATCATTAATAAATAATAATTCGAATGTATACTTGTCTTTAATGACATCCATAACATTCACGATGGCCTCATATAATGCAACTACAGATTCTTGTTCATTATAAGCAGGGACAGATATAGTAATTAATTTCATTATCTTTCTCCTTCTTTATATTTCACTCATCACTCTAAAACAGATATTATCAAAACTAGTAAGAAAAGTACAGATATATTTTATTTTTTAAACATCTCTTCTTGCAATAATTCATAAAACGCTTCATTATTTGCTGTTTTTTTCAGGTAGCGGACGAAACGCTCGGAAATATCAAGTCCATCGCTTTGTTTTGGCATTGTTTTTCTAATTTTCCAAAGTTGTTCTAGACGCTCTTTGGAAAGTAGCAATTCTTCTTTTCTTGTTCCCGAGCGACGCATATCAATCGCTGGAAAGACGCGACGTTCTGCAAGTTGGCGATCTAAATGTAATTCCATATTTCCTGTCCCTTTAAATTCCTCATAAATTACATCGTCCATTCGCGAGCCTGTATCAACAAGTGCTGTAGCAAGGATTGTCAAACTGCCACCTTCTTCAATATTACGCGCTGCACCGAAGAATCGTTTTGGTCGATGGAAAGCTGCTGGATCAATCCCACCTGAAAGCGTTCGCCCACTTGGAGGAATAACTAAATTATAAGCTCTTGCTAATCTCGTAATACTATCCATTAAAATAATAACATCACGTTTTTGTTCTACTAGACGCATCGCACGTTCTAATACTAGTTCAGCAACTTTAATATGATTTTCTGGCACTTCATCAAAAGTTGAACTTGCCACATCTGCTTTTACCGAACGCTCTATATCTGTAACTTCTTCTGGCCGCTCATCTATCAGTAGTACAATCAGCTCTGAATCCGGATGATTGGTCGTTATAGCATTAGCAATTTCTTTTAATAATACCGTTTTACCTGCTTTTGGTGGGGCAACAATTAAGCCCCGTTGACCAAAACCAATTGGTGCTATTAAATCAATTGTTCTTGTTGAAATAGGCGTTTTACCAGTTTCTAAGTGAATTTGTCGATCTGGATAAAGTGGTGTTAATCCTGGAAAATGCACTCTTTCTTTGGCAACTTCCGGGTTTTCTCCATTGACTGCTTCAACATGCAATAATCCAAAATAACGTTCATTTTCTTTTGGTGGGCGGACTTTTCCAGAAACTTTATCCCCCGTTCTAAGTTCAAAACGTCTAATTTGAGAAGCCGAAATATAGATGTCTTCTGTGCTTGAAGAGTAATTAATTGGTCGTAAAAATCCAAAACCCTCATTTGGAATGATTTCTAAAACACCTTCCATAAAGAAGAAGCCTTCTTTTTCAGCATTGGATTTTAATAATGCAAAAATAAGTTCTCTTTTTGTAAGCTTACTATAATAGGCAATTTTGTGTTCTTTTGCGAGGGAGTAAATATCTTTAATTGTTAAACTTTCTAAATAAGCAATGGACAGTTTGGCCATATATGTACCACCTTTTTAAGTTAATAATTTTTTGGAAATAAGTAATGGAGAGGCAAACAGGGGGAAGACTGAAACGAAATGTTTCGTTCAGTCTCTAATTTTTAAATATTTGTTTCTGCAGTAGTGCTACGAGTAATATCAGCACCAATTGCAGTAAGTTTTTCGATGATTTTACTATAACCACGTTCAATATGTTCTACACCATGAATTTCCGTTTGACCTTCTGCTAAAAGTCCTGCAATAACAAGCGCCGCACCAGCACGTAAATCTGTTGCCGTAACTTTAGATCCTTGTAGTTTCGCCGGGCCACTAACAACAGCTGACCTACCCTCTAGTTTGAATTTCCCGCCCATACGTTCAAGTTCAGCTATATGTTTAAAACGACTTGGATAAATCGTATCAGTTACTACACTACTACCTTCTGCTCTTGTTAAAAGTGCAGTTAGTGGTTGCTGTAGATCCGTTGGAAAACCAGGATAAGCATATGTTTTAATATCTATTTTTTTTACTTTTTCTACCTCACCAACAAAAATTGCATCTTCCTCAATATCCATTGAAATGCCCATTTCTGACAGTTTCGCAATGATACCCTCTAAATGTGCCGGGATAATATTTTCGATTCGTATTCCTTTTCCAGAAGCCGCTGCAAGTACCATAAAAGTTCCCGCCTCGATTCTGTCTGGGATAATTGTATGATGGCAACCATGAAGATGTTCTACACCTGTAATTCGAATTGTATCCGTTCCTGCCCCTTTAATAATAGCACCCATATTAGTTAAAAGCGTAGCAACATCAATAATCTCAGGTTCTTTTGCCGCATTTTCAATCACTGTTTTCCCTTTTGCTCGAACAGCTGCAAGCATAATATTAATGGTAGCTCCAACGCTCACTACGTCTAAATATATCCGTGCCCCAATAAGTTCATCAGCACGCAAATAAATAGCGCCTTGTTCATTGGTTACTTTCGCGCCAAGTGCTTCAAAACCTTTAATATGTTGATCAATTGGACGCGGACCAAGATAGCAGCCTCCCGGAAGCCCAATAACAGCTTTTTTAAATCGTCCTAGCATTGCTCCCATCAAATAATAAGAAGCACGCAATTTTTTTACATTTCCTGTTGGTAATGGCATCGAAATCATATCTGTTGGATCTATAACAGCTGTTTTTTTATCAAATTGAACCTTACCACCAAGTTCTTCTAAAATATCATAAAGTGTATATACATCAGAAATATCTGGTAACCCTTCTAAAACCACTTCCGATTCCGCTAAAATTGCAGCTGGAATCAACGCAACGGCACTATTTTTCGCCCCATCTACTTGTAAGGTGCCAGCTAATTTTTTGCCGCCTCGAATAACTAATTTTTCCGTCACAAATGTACCCTTCTTTCTTGAAGCTTATAATACTTTATCATTATCCATTAATTTGTTTTACTTTGCAAGATTCTTTCTTTAAAAAAAGCTAGGAACAAAATCGTTCCGAGCTTCTATTATTGTGTAATATTTTTTGCCGGCGCTTTAGCAAGTGCTTCCATTCGCGGTTTGATTTTTTTAGAGGTCGTATCTTTAATTAACAAAGCTCCTGCACCAAATATGATACAACTATAGTAAGTAATTATCCGCCACAGCACGAGTGCCATGAGTAATTTGGCCGGACCTAGTAGCATTCCAAATAATAATGTAAAAGTATATTCGGCACCACCCGCACCACCAGGAGTTGGCATTACAGTCGCAAACATAATAATAAAGGCATGATAAGTAATAGCCATATATAATCCAACACCAGTTACTCCAATTGCATGTAAAATAAAAAACGGAATAGAAAAATAAATCCACAGCTGTAAAGTGGTATATAAACAACAACGGATAATTAATTTCCAGTCTTTTCCAATTCGACTACTTTCTTCATGGAAAGTAATAATTTTTTGATCTAGCATATTCCTCAAATTAGTTATTTTTTCTTTTTTCATAAATAATTTGGCTGGTGTAAGCAAAATATGCACTAGTTTTGTTGTGAATTTTTGACTTCTACCAACTAATATTAAACAAGCAATAACAAATACATGTACAGAAAAGCCAAGTAGCACTAAAAATTTTAATTGTGTTACACCAGTCATTAAATAATGTATCCCAAACAATAAAATAACTAAAAAATTAAGTACCACCATTGCCTGATAAATAATAAATTTTACTAATAAGACGGAACTGCCACGCCCAGCATCCATACCTTGCTTTGTTAGCATAACAAGTTGCGCTGGTTGCCCACCAGTAGCCATTGGAGTAATTGTATTAAAAAACTGACCAATCATTGTAATCCGAAAAGAGGAAAAAAAGCGCTGATCCTTATTCGCTGGTTTCGATGCTGTTTGTAAAACAACGGCTTCCAAAAACCAATATAAAAACATTGCACCAAATGCAGCAACAAGCCACCAAGGATTTACTTTTAACATAGAAGCGAAGAATGTAGAGACATCTACATCTTTGAATTGCCAAATAATAAATCCAATACTAATTGTAAGTACAATAGCAATATTAAAAAGATTTTTTTTAATGCCTCCACTCATTACTCATCACTCCTTTGTGTATAACTTTTGATAAAACGAGTACCATATCTCAGCTAGTCGATCTTCTGAATAATATGCGGCACCTTTTTTCGCCTTTTCTAGCATTTCATTATAATAATTTTCGTCTGTTTTTAAACGCTGAATTGCCTGAATAAAACCCTGATTATCAGCTTCTTTTACATAATAACCATCTAAAATCTCCTCATATAAATCTAAATTCCGGAGTAAAACGGGGACATTAGAACTCATTGCTTCTAAAATCGCCATTGGAAAAAGCTCATTATAAGATGGCATAAAGAAAATATCTGCCATATTAATACAAGCATTCATCTCTGAACGGTCCACAATTCCAATAAATTTCACATTGTCAGGCGGATTATCATAAATTCTCTTTAGCTCTTCATAACCAGAAGTGATTTTCCCAAATGAAAAGCCACCTGCCCAGACAAATTGCACTTCTGGAAGTTGTTTAGCTACTTCAATAAAATCAAGCACTCCTTTTCGATGCTGAACCTGACCAATTCCGATAACCGTGAATTTATCTTCTGTAATTCCATATTTTTCTCGAGCGACATTTTTTTCCGCTTGAGAAATTGGAAAAAAAGTTTTTTTAGAAACAAAATTTGGAATGTAGTGGATTTTTTCTTCTGGAATGTTATATGCAGTTAATTTAGGAATAAATGATGGATTTACTACAACAATTTCATCCATCCGCTTATAAAAGCTAATTAAATATTTATAAAAAACCACTCGTGCAATCCAAGGTAATTTTAAACTACCTTCCATTGTTTCAGGTAAAAAGTGGACATAACCAACACAAACACCGCGTTTTTTCTTAAAAAAAGTAGAAAGAAAAAAACGGAAATCAACAGTATGGTAATGTGTGATATCCGATTCCCTAAAACTATTAATCTGCATATCAATTTCATTTGTATATCTTTCTTCTAGCAAATTCACAAGTTCGCGGTATGCTGACGCTACACCTTGACCCTTGACTTTTTCCGCTGAAGATAGCATTGTCAACTTAATCACGTCGCGAAGACCTCTCTTTTCTGTGAACTTGTGTAGAAGATGAAAGCGAAAATACTTGGGAAGCTATTTTACTTTTGATTAATGTTGGTTTTACTTTAATGGAGCCATTTTTTCGCTTTGCACGGTAGATTTCGCGAACTTCATTGTATGTAGCTTCCACGTTAAGACCGAATTGATCCGCAGAAATCGATTCTACCTTCACTCGTCCATTTGTAGCTACATGAGTTGCAGTATTTTTATCTGATAAAATTTGGACTAATAAGCCTGCTAATTCATAATCTTCATCAAATAAAAAGGCAGTTTCCCGGTCTGTTAAGAATCCCTCAATGCTTTCATCACGTTTTGCAACTACTGGTAATGAAGCCGCCATTGCCTCTGCATAAGTTAGTCCTTGTGTTTCAGTTGTTGAAGCACTTACAAACAGGTCGCCTAACTGATAGTATAAACTAATATTTTCCCATTCTACTGCACCAGTAAAAATAACATGTGGTTCTAAATTCTTATATTCTACTATTTTTTCTAGCTCTTTGCGAACAGGACCGTCACCAATAATAACCAATTTAGCATTCGGTTCTTCCAAAAGTACTTCTGGCATCGCAATAATGATTGCATCAATATTTTTCTCCTGAGCAATTCGCCCTAAAGAAAGGATAACCGCATCGTCTACACCAATTCCAAGTGATTTTTTTAAATCTGTTATTTGTTGCTTTTCTGCTGGTGCAAAAGAAGAAATATCTGTGCCAGTTGGAATGGTATACATTAATTTATGAATCCCTTGTTCTTCAAGATGGTGTTTTACTTTCGCTGTTGGGGTGATTATTGCGTCATAACTATCACAAAAAGATTTAGTCATTTTGCCAACCATAGAAGGTGTAATTATTTTCCCTTTTGCAATATAGTGCAGGTAATCTACATACATAGTGTGATAGGTGTGGACGGAAGGAATATGATATTTTTTAGCAATGCGCTTACCTAAAAGTCCTAGAGAAAATTCAGTGTGCGTATGAATAATATCTAAATTTAAGCGTCCCACTAATTTAATAAATTTATTCATCCCAGCTACAGCTACACGACGTTCCGGAAAAAAGACAAAAGGAATACTAGGCAAACGAAAAACACGTCCCTCTTCACTTTCTCGATCGGCGTTAGGATCAGTTGTTGTAAAAATATATACAGTGTGCCCTTGTTTTCTTAGTTCGTTTTCCATAATCATGATTGACGTAGCTACACCGCTAATCTGCGGACTGTAGGTATCCGTGAAAATCCCTATATTCATTACTATCGCCTACTCTCTTCCTCGTTTGTTCATTTATTATTTAGTATATTATTATAACATAATTCTATTCTTTCGTATTACATGACTAATTACATTATGACTCATTTTGTATGATAAAACATGCGCCTGTAGCATGATTTTTAATCGGGAATTTTAGACTTTGAGTCCGTTCTATATAAAGGCTATTGCTATCATAACATATTCATTAAAATAACGATAATTAATTTCCTTCTATATAAATGCTTTATCACCATATAAAAATAACTGGCAAAATCAACAAGTGAATTTTGCCAGTTATTTTTATATCATCATAAATTCAGTTTTACGCTTTACCGTTAGAACCAAACTCTTGAATTTTTTCTGTAACTGTTTTGATAATCGCATCCACACCAGGACCGATTACTTTACGTGGATCATAAACTTTATCATCAGTAGCTAATTTTTCGCGAACAGCTGCAGTCCAAACGATTTGGCATTCAGTGTTAACGTTGATTTTGCTGTGACCTAGTTCAATTGCTTTTTTAATTTGGTGTTCCGGAATTCCAGAACCACCGTGAAGTACAAGTGGAGCACCTGTAAGTTCAGAGATTTCTTTCATTTCGTCAAAACCAAGTACAGGTTCGCCGTGATAAGGACCGTGAACAGAACCTAATGCTGCAGCAAGTGCATCAATGTTAGCTTCTTTAACAACACGTAAGCATTCTTGTGGATCAGCATAGTTGATTCCACCAGTTACTCCGTCTTCATCCCCACCAACAGTACCAATTTCAGCTTCTACAGATACGCCTTTTGCATGCGCATAATCAACAACTTGTTTAGTCATTGCAATATTTTCGTCGATTGGGTGGTGAGAGCCGTCGATCATTACAGAAGAAAATCCTGCATCGATAGCCGCTTTACAAGAATCAAAGCTTGAACCATGATCAAGGTGAATTGCAACAGGTACAGTGATTTTCAGGTCTTCTACAAGTCCTTCAGTCATTTTTACAACTGTTTTAAATCCTCCCATGTATTTAGCAGCTCCCTCAGAAACTCCTAAAATTACTGGTGCTTTTTCTGCTTCTGCAGCTTTCAAAATAGCTTGTGTCCATTCAAGGTTGTTGATGTTGAATTGGCCAACAGCATATTTCCCAGCTAATGCTTTTTTCAGCATGTCTGTCATGTTAACGATAGGCATAATACAATTTCCTCCCTCAGGAATTTAGGAAAACCATTTTTGATTTCCCCTAGATTTGAATTTCCGCCGTGAAAAATAGTGGCAGCTATTTTCCCCTAACAAAGTATATGATAACAGATTTGTGATGAATTTACCATATAAACAAGAAAAAAATATCGTGAAAACGCTTTAGCCTCTAAGACGATTTATTATTCTTGATTTATCTGCAAATATTTCTAAGGCTTCTGGAATAACCTCTAATGTATACGGGGCTTTTCCACCATAGACTCCATCATAACTAATGTTTAAGTCCGCCATACTTCTAATTTCCACTTTATTGGTACGTGCATGAATTACATGTTCGCTTTCCAAATGAGTACCTTTTTTTATTGAAGCAAATAATTGAAATAACTTCTGCGGCGACACTTTTTTTAGAATTAAAAGTTCAAACATACCACTATTTAGTTGGGCTGGTGGACAAAGCGTTTCCATCCCGCCAACTGAATTTGATTTATTAACAAAAAACAGTAAAATTTCGCCCTGAAATAATTGATCATTATAACTAATTTCTACATCTACTGGCGATAGTTTAGGTAATATCCTAAGACCACTAAAAAGATATGCAAGCCTACCCCATTTTGATTTCATTGATTCTTTCACTGCATAAGTTATTTCTGTAATTTTCCCACCTGCTGCATTATTAATAAAAAATTCGGTTTCATTTGCTTTTCCAATATCTACTCGAACGGTCTCTTGTTTTGCGATAATATGAAGTGCTTCTAGTGGATCCTTCGCAAAATTAAGTGCTCTTGCGTAATCATTTGTCGTTCCTACTGGTAAAATACCTAGTTTTGGTGGATTAGTCACTTGCATTAATCCATTAACCACTTCATTTACTGTCCCATCTCCACCTGCTGCTATCACTACATCATACTCTTCTTCTGCCGCTTGTTTAGCAATTTTTTTAGTACTCTTTGGCGCTTTTGTAGACGGAACTAATGTTACATCAAAATCTGCATTTGTTAAAATTTGTTCTGCATCCGGAAGTAATTTTCTAAACTTATTCTTTCCAGCTGCCGGATTATATATTATCATCGCTCTCTTTTGCAAATTGCCGCTCCCTCTTTCCTATTTATAGAGTTAAGTTTCCTATTTTGCTTTAGGGATGTCAACTTGTTTGACTATAACAAACCTTATCAGTAAAATGAGGCCTTTTTACCCACTACCAAACACATATTTATTGTTTTCAAATTTCCTTTTTCAATGTGAAATAGAAATTTTATTACTATTCTGTGACAAATTATATGCAAATAGGTTCATTGTTGCCAATTTCCATTGACTCCATCTTAACCTATTGTCATAATTAATATAGATTATTTTTTAAAAAGTAATGTAGTTAGGAGAGGATTAGAACTTTGAAAAAATTAGTAAAGTCAGCGGTCGTATTTGCAAGTCTTGCTATTGTGGGTGTTTCCGCAACCACAATTGCAGAAAAAGCAAGTGCTTCTTCCATTGACACGGTACAAAAAGCGGATGATCAATCCGTTTATATTCCAAAAGGAGTTAGAGACGGAACTGCTACAGAGGAACATGATGGCTTTGAAGATGAGACTATTACCGTATTAAAGGAAGTCCCTTTGCTTCGTGCTACATCAGGTTATCCTAACGTTAATTCCTATATTACAACAAATAAGTTCTCTACTGCATCAATAGAAAAGCAACTAAAAAGCCAATTCCCTAAATTCAACTATCGTAATGGGTATGGAAAACCAGAGGGAATTGTTATACATGAAACTGCCAATAATTCATCCACGATTACAGGTGAAATTAGTTATATGAGTAGTAATTATAACAACGCTTTCGTCCATGCATTTGTGGACAAATCCCGTATCATTCAAATTCATCCCACTCAAAATGGGGTATGGGGTGCCGGTCAATATGCTAATGCTCGCTTTATTCAAGTAGAACTGGTCCGTTCGAAAACATTTGATGAATTTGCTCGCTCTATAAATAACTATGCATACTATACTGCCTATCTCTTAAATCAATATAAATTACCTGTGGATAACGCTCACGGAGATGGCAAAGGTACTGTTTGGTCACATGATGCAGTCACTCGCTATCTTGGTGGAACGACACATACAGACCCTGTCGGCTATTTCAATCAATGGGGCTACAATTTCACTGATTTTGTTTCTTTAGTAAATCAAAAGTATAAAGCGATGCAAACAGTTAAATACGATCCAATTGAATACGACAAGGCAGTTACTGCCTATAGTCGAGTGAAAACTGCACCTGGTAATGCAGTTTGGACAAAACCTTATAAAACGGAAGGTGCCAGCCTCGTAAACCAATTATCTGTTTACTCCGGGAAAAAAATGCGCATCTTGCGTGAAGCTAAGACACCGATCACTACTTGGTATCAATTTAGTGTGGATGGGAAGACCATTGGCTGGGTAGATACACGTGCACTAACTACTTTCTATACACAAAGTATGGAAAAGCCAATTACACTAACTCGGTACGTTGACCCGAAAAAAACGGCTGCTGCTCTTTACACTTTACCGGTTGAAGATGCACCAATTAAGCGTACTACTTTAAACACCTATAAAACTAAAAAACTTGCAGTTGATAAACAAGCAACTATCGAAGGACAACTTTGGTATCGTTTAAGAGACGGTTCTACCTTCATTGGTTGGACAAAAGCAGCCAACTTGACTGCCACTAATCCTTTTGATCCAATTGAATACGACAAGGCAGTTACTGCCTATAGCCGAGTGAAAACTGCACCTGGTAATGCAGTTTGGACAAAACCTTATAAAACGGAAGGTGCCAGCCTCATAAACCAATTATCTGTTTACTCCGGGAAAAAAATGCGCATCTTGCGTGAAGCTAAGACACCGATCACTACTTGGTATCAATTTAGTGTGGATGGGAAGACCATTGGCTGGGTAGATACACGTGCATTAACTACTTTCTATACACAAAGTATGGAAAAGCCAATTACACTAACTCGGTACGTTGACCCGAAAAAAACGGCTGCCGCTCTTTACACTTTACCGGTTGAAGATGCACCAATTAAGCGTACTACTTTAAACACCTATAAAACTAAAAAACTTGCAGTTGATAAACAAGCAACTATCGAAGGACAACTTTGGTATCGTTTAAGAGACGGTTCTACCTTCATTGGTTGGACAAAAGCAGCCAACTTGACTGCCACTAATCCTTTTGATCCAATTGAATACGACAAGGCAGTTACTGCCTATAGCCGAGTGAAAACTGCACCTGGTAATGCAGTTTGGACAAAACCTTATAAAACGGAAGGTGCCAACCTCATAAACCAATTATCTGTTTACTCAGGGAAAAAAATGCGCATCTTGCGTGAAGCTAAGACACCGATCACTACTTGGTATCAATTTAGTGTGGATGGGAAGAC
>NZ_JAASTZ010000011.1 GCF_014322765.1 Listeria immobilis
TTTGACACTTGGGTTTTCTTTCTTTTATTTTATCATTTTTTCTCTAACCCTGGGTCTACTTTTATTGTACTATGTCAATTTGTTCAGTATTATCTTGCTTTTCACTTTCATAAACTAACCTTCCCCTGTGTCTATCCCTAGACATTAGCACTTTTTTTCTATTAATCTCTACTTTGGTAATTCTCATAGTTTTCACCTCAATGATTTTTTGTTCTCTCTCCTATTGTACATATAATCACAAAAAAATAAAACACCTAAATGATGGATAAGTGTTATTAGACTTATCCACATTAGACGTTTTAGTCCTCTTTCATATAGAGGTAGTCTTTTACATCAAGCATTCTACGGCATTTATCTTTGAAGTTTTAGTCCTCTTTCATATAGAGGTAGTCTTTTACTTATGCAAATTTAAGTGGAGCAAATTTAAGGTTTTAGTCCTCTTTCATATAGAGGTGATATGTCTCTTACTTCAATAATAGTAATTAAAGTAAAAAATGTAAAGCGTTTAATGGAATAGTTTGAGGTTTGCGTGAGAATACATTGTTTTCCAGATACTCTATATCGCTTTAGAGCCATTTTCCATAAAGAAATATTTAGTTATCCTCTTGTTTATTAGACTTTTTAGATAGATACTTATGATATAAAAACCAATTGAATATTGTACCTAAGAACAAAAGTATTCCTGCAATCCATTTAAAGTTTTGATTTAGATGTGCATATGAAAAATACAGGGCGATAATTACTAGAATAATCATTCCGAAAAATAAATGAATGAAGCTTTTTTTCAAGACAATCATCTCCTTTTATGCTTTTTATGTAATATAACATAGAGTGACTTTTATTAAACTGAATATTTTCGAACTTCAGCTGGGACGTAATCAGTTATAAACTGGTTGATTTCTTCTAATGAATTTGAAAATAGGGTTTTATCTCTATCGGCTTGCGTGAGAAAAGCGTTTTTTACCATGCTGTCATATAAGTCTTTTAAAGGATCATAAAAACCATTTTCGTTAAATAGAATGCAAGGATTGGGGTTTTGACCGATTCTCGACCAGGAAATCATTTCGGTAATTTCTTCTAGCGTACCAGGTCCTCCAGGTAGTGCGATACAAACATCTCCTAGATCAAGCATTTTTTGTTTTCGTTCTGCCATTGTATGAACAGAATACATCTTGGTTAAATGCATATGTGCTAGTTCTCGGTCCATTAAAAATCTAGGCATTACGCCAATTACTTCTCCTTCTCCCTTAATTACAGTATCAGCAATTACGCTCATCAGTCCAACTTTTCCTCCGCCGTATACTAGTGTATGTTTTTGCGCGGTAATCCATTCACCTAACATTTTCGCGGCTTGTTCATAAGCTGGATTATTTCCTTTGCTTGCTCCACAGTAGACAATGATATTCAAATAAGTTCATCCTTTCATTTCATATAATCTTTGTTTTTTAATAATGCATTTAAATATTTCTCCATATATTTATCTTTATGTTGTGAATTGTATTGTGTGATAAAACGAGGATGTTCTAATGGAATAATGGTATGGAAAAACTGATATTGCTCATTTAGTTTTGATAAAAAAGCATAATTTTCGCCACTTCCTATACAATAACATACAGAGGTATCAATACCAAAATTTATTTGGCTACGTATGGATTCGATAATAAATGGTAATAAAATGGCTTGGATTTTTTTGTTTTCATAGTAATTACAATTGACTTCTTTTCCGTTTGGCTTTATTTTTGCTATACCTAGCGGGCAGACAAAATTCATATAGAAGTCTGAATAAAATTGCTGACAACCGCCATATTCATTAATAACATCATATAAAAAGCCTGACGAGGACTTATTTATATGAAATTTATCTATAAAAATACCAGTCTCGTTTTGGAGATGTTTAGCGTCTTCAAATGGCACACCTGTTACCGCTGATCCTTGACGTGCGGGTGAGCTTCCAAGTATTAGGCGACGAGGCTTGGTGTCATTATAATATTTTTGGTAAAATGCGGTCGTTATTTTATTTACTTGGTCTTTTTGGTTACCGTTATATGGATTGATTAATTTAAATCCAGTTGGTAATGCTAGTGTATCAAGTGAAAGCGTTTTGTTAAATTGAAGTATTTGTTTAGCAAATGTCTGGCTTTTCTTCATGTCATAGAGTCCCCTCAATGTTGTAATTTAATCTATTATCATATAAATTTTAACATATATTTTGAATGAATGAAAAAATAAGTAAAACCTCGATTGCAGGCTTTACTTATTTAGGTTAATTTTTTACAAATGCTTGAATAATGGCATGTTTTTTAATTGAATCTATAGCATGTACACGATATGTTTTGACTTGCTCAGGGACAATGAATGTTTCTCCATAATGAACAATGAAGGGTTGGAAGGAATTATCTAAGGACTCAATTTGTGCTGTCTCCCCTTCGACTAGATTTAACATATTAACGCTGCCATTTGTGTTTAAGATAATTGAACCTGTGAACCAGTGACGTTCGGTTTGGATGAACTCTAATTCATGGAGACCTGTTTGTTCGGATGTGATTTCGGAATCTTTATACAATATTTTTGTTTGGTTTATCAAATTATTTTGGACCCAGTTGGTATCTCGTTCCATTTGGATATTTGCTGACCCATGATCGATATGAAGTGGCCGCGGCAAGCCATCTAAACCAACACGTTCCCAGTCCCAAAGTTTAAAAGTAAAAATATATGGTGTGGCGCTTATTTCTAGAACGACGGTATCTGGACCGCCACAGTGAATAGTACCAGCTGGGATGGAGATATGATCATGTTTTTTTACTGGGAAGACATTAATATGCTTTTCATCGGGAAATCTAAAGTGACCTTGTTCTGCTTTTTTTAAATCTGCCAGAAGCGCTTCTTTGGTTGTATCTGATTTTACGCCAAGATAAATGGTGGATTTTTCCCCAGCTTCTAAAATATAATAGCTTTCATCTTGTGTATAGTGAATTCCAAACTTTTCTTGAGCATATTCAACGAGTGGATGTACTTGCAAGCTTAAATTTCCGCCGCCAACTGTATCAAGGTAGTCAAAACGAATCGGGAATTCTTTTCCGAAGCGACTATGCACTTTCGGTCCTAGTAGCTCATTTGGAAATTGATGTACAATATTGATTGCTGGAACTTCCACTTTTACATTATCAAAGCTTAAAATAATACTGTTTTCTTCTGGTATACCGTCAAAAGCCCAGCCATAGTTGGCGACATTTTGGTCTAATTGGAAGTTTTCTTTCATCCACTGGCCGCCCCAAACACTTGAATCAAAGTAAGGAACAAGGCGGAAAGGTTGTTCTGTAAACTGTTTTAAACCAGTGCGATAAGCTGCAGCTGAAATCATTTTAGGTTGATTTTTATTATTAGTGTCTAAAATGAAATCTGTCGTTTCGTAAAGTTGATTTTTTAAACGATCGGCCATACGCCACTCAAAAAAATAGCCGCGTTTAAATTTGCGAAGTGCATCTTCACTTGGGTTATTCGTTTTCCAATTTGTTAGGTTCTCGTATCTAAAACGGCGCTGAATTTCCCAACGTGTGAGATCCGCGTAGACGATAATATCTGGATCTGCAATAAGTGTGGCCCCTGTTCCATAGATAACAATAAGTCCAGGTGTTTCATTTATTTGTTTTTTTAATTTATAAACTTTTTCTGGGTCTAAAAATTCATTGAATACATAATTCGACATAATGCCGAAGACGCGATCTTCAGTTATTGTTCGCTTTATCATTTCTTGGACTTCTTGAGTAGTTATCATTGCATCATCTGCTAAAATGATTTTTTGGGGATTTAAAAGAGATATAAGATTGGTTTTAATTTCTTCTAAATTTACTCCTGGATAACATTCAATGGCAATAATTTTAGAAGTCGAACTTTTTTCTTTAAGTACTTTTGCTATATCTGCATAATTATCCCAACCAGTCTCAGATGATTTTATTTTTATTTCTGGTTTTAAGTCGTATTTAGCCATTCAAAGCTACTCCTTTTTAAAAAGTGATGTTAAATTAGCGATGTTTTCTGCTGTTCTTGCTAAATTGTCGCTTGTTTCACAAAAAATAGTCACGGAATCTGTTAGTTCGGGAATGATTGGGAATACTGCATCTATACCATTTTGATAAGCAAGCGAATTTTCAATACTTGTACTACCAACAATTGCTAAAACAAATGCACCCGCTTTTTTAGCTTCTGAGGCTACTCGAACAGGTATTTTTCCCATCACTGATTGTGCATCCATTTTTCCTTCTCCGATAATAACTAAATCTGCATTAGCTAATTGTTGCTTTAACTCAGAAAGTTTGATAACAAGGTCTGCTCCACTAACTATTTCTGCATTTAGAATAGCGGTCAGTCCTGCTGCAATACCTCCTGCTGCCCCGCTTCCCTTCATTAGAGAAACTTTTTTAGCAGCAAATGCATCTAACTTCTCTCCGTAATTGGTCATTGCTAGTTCGAGTTCGATAAGCATCTCCGGGGTTGCCCCTTTTTGCCTACCAAATGTGAATGTAGCTCCCTTCTCTCCCAATAATGGATTGGATACATCACTAGCAATTTGGAAGGAAACTTGTTTTAAGCGTGGATCTAGTTGCGTGACATCTAAATGGTTGAGGTTGGTTAAATGAATTCCCCCTTGCTCGATGCTGTCGTTATTTTTATTAAGAAGTTGAACCCCTAGTGCTTGCAATAATCCTGCTCCACCATCATTTGTGCCGCTACCTCCAAGTCCAATAATAATCTTATGGATGTTTTGATCTAAGGCAGCGAGTATAAGTTCACCAACACCAAATGAGCTTGCAAGTGCAGGATTTCGTTTATCAGTAGCAATTAAGTCTAGGCCAATGGCGCGCGCTGATTCAATCACTGCAGTTTTTTGATCTTTTAAAATACCATAGGAAGCAAGTATTTTCTTTCCATCTAATCGTGTAATTTCTGTTTGATATAACTCCATATCACAATTTTCTTTTAAAACATCTAAGAGCCCTTCACCGCCATCTGAAACTGGTGATAAATGAATCGTGTCAGTTGGTCGCGCTTTTTGCCAGCCAGTTTTTATTGCCTTCGCAACTTGCATGGCACTAGCACTTTCTTTAAAAGCATCTGGTGCAATGACAATGTTCATTTATGCCCTTCTTTCAACCAAATCACTTCATAAGGAAACAATGTTATCTCTCCTTCGATAGTTTGATTATTTAATAGATTTTTTCCTGCGCAAGGTAGCTGTTTGGTAGTTTTTTTACAGGAGACATTAACGATTCCATAGATACACTCATCGCTAGATTCACGTTTTAATGCAAAAATATCCGCTCCTAAATCTACTATTTCCTGCTTAGCAAATGGTGAGAAGGCTTGGTGGTTACGACGAATGCGGATTAGTTTTTTTAAAGAAGAAAAGATTTTGTTGCGATATGGATTTGATTTTAGTTCGGTGTATAGTTGATTTATTTCCAACTTTTCTCGATTAATACGGCGATTTATTCCCGTAGACTCTAGTCCGTTATAGTCATTTTTAGAGCCAACCAATGAATGGTAATAAATTGCCGGCACACCTTGTAACATAAGTAAAATGGCATGAGCTGCAACCGTTTTTTGTGTAATAAGCGCTTCTGTTATATCTTCCGTTTTATTTTTTAACGCCTCACTGTAATTAATATTTAATTCGTATACGGATTGCGTACCATCAGGATTATCTTTATAGGACACTTGTCCCCCATTTTCTTTCGTTTTTTCCACTAAAAAACCAATTTCTGCTTCTGATAAAATACCTGTAGCAGGACGCATTCCAATGCCATCGTGACTAGCTAGGAAATTGAAATAGGTGGCTGTGTCGGATATAGGAGAGATACTACTCGCCCATTTAGAAAGTTTATTAGAGTTATGGGTTGTCATTGTATGCAAAACGAGTGGCGGTAGTGGAAATTGGTAAACCATATTCGCTTCATTTTCACCATTTCCAAAGTAACGAATGTTTTCTTCGTGTGGGACGTTTGTTTCAGTAATAATTTGTAAATTAGGATAAAGTTCATCAATTAAAATACGCCAAAGTGAAATAATTTCATGCGTTTCTTTCAAATGCATACAAGTTGTTCCTGATTCTTTCCACAAAAAACCAATCGCATCTAATCTAATGCTTGTTGCGCCTTTTTCGGCATATAAAAGAAGGACATTTGTTAGAGCAATAAGACAATCAATCTCTTTCACATTTAAATCTAATTGATCTTCACTAAAAGTGGTCCACAGTTCTTTGCCATTTTCGTATTGATGAAAAAGTGGCGACGTTCTCGGGCGAACAACATTTCGATAGTCAAAATGAACATCTTTTTCAATGAAAAAATTTGTAAATGGTGCTTCTTGTTTTATATAACTTTGGAACCAACTACTTGATTTAGAAATATGATTAGCGACAAAATCAAGCATGACACGAAAATCTTTAGACAAATTTTGCACATCTTTCCAATCACCTAATGATGAATCAATCGCAGTATAATCTGTCACTGAAAAACCATCATCTGATGTATAAGGGAAAACTGGTAATAAATGCACATCTGTAATGACATCGGACGTCTCTTTTATTAAAAATTCATGCAATGTCTGTAGTGGTGCTTTTCCGGTTTCGTAAAAACTATCGCCATACGTAATAAGATAAATATTTTGCTCAGAAATGGTTGCAATTGCCTTTTGAGGGATTTCTTTGTAAGCATTTATACAATGAAGCATTTTTTCTAGATAGTCCGGTTGATAATTTTCTTGATAAATTAATTGCAATTTTTCTTCTATTTTCTCTGTAAAAGTTGTTTGCATATTACTTTTCCTCCAATAATAGTGTGACAAATCCTTTTTGTGGAAGACTTATGCTATTATTTGTAATTGGTGTTAGTTTTTCTTCTGCCAGTGAAACTAGCCAGCTACCCGCTCCAAGCGATGTTTTAAATGAAAGTATTTCGTCTTTTTCAGTTGGATTGAATAAACGGATGATAATGCCGTCACTCTCCCAAGCGTTTTTACAGGTACTCATAAAGATGGCGGGATTATTTATTTCGAATAAGGAAGTTTGATTTGGCAATTCTTGTACCGGATAATCAATTTCAAATCGTTCTAACCGTTCTTCAAAGGTGTTGAGAGTTTGTAACTGGTAACTTTCGATATGACCTTCAAACTGATTGGATTTTTCAAATAGATCCCGTTCATTTAAAGCTTCTTCTTGCGTGTAAATAGCATATTCGAATACCATTTCCTCTAGCATTTGTCCATCAGGGGTTGGAACGACTTTATTGTTAATGCCTGATGCCCTACCTGGTCTCCACATTAAATCATCTTTTCCAAGCAAACCATTACTTCTAAAAAGGGTTAAGGCAATTTCATTTGTCTCAGGTAAGATTTCATATTCTTTCATACCTCCGCCAAGAACTGCAAATGTCTTTGCTGCTTCTGAAACTGCTACGATATTTTCAAGTGGATAAATTGGTACGGGTGCTTCTACAAAGCCTTCCTCACGCCAATTAGCTAAGTAAGGGTTCGTTGTGCTTCGCTTCAGTAAACTATAACCTTGATCCGCATAAGAATGTTGTGGGTTAGTTATTTGTGTTTTTACTAGTGTGCGAATACGGTGGTCACAAACTTGATTATTTATTATATGGCGTACTCGAGCAAATTCTTCTCCATGAATCAATTCAATTTCTGTCATAATATCTAAAACTTTTGTCCGTTTTTTAGTTATTCGTTCTTCTAAATTACTAGGAATCGTCATGGAATGTTTTAACTGCATTTTACTAAATAACTGATTTTTTTCTACTGTTAATAGTTCACATGTTTCCATATAAATAGTTTCATCATTTGGTAGTGGAGAGAAATCAAATGAATCACCTGCATCTGCTACATTTTCAAAGCGAATAAAATTTGGTATTTCTGTTTTGGTTTTTTTATTGATTAGATTCAGTTTGCCATTTTGAAAATGAACGGCTATATTTTCGTTCTCAATGGATTGATCAGAAACAACCACGAGTTGATCTGCATTCTTTGCAGTAACATTTATCTCTACTGTCATGTATCCTAGTGCGGGAAGTACCCGTTCTTCTAAAAGCAGTTCTGTACGGTAATAGGCTGGAATGGTCACTTCTTTTTCTCCCGCCGCAGTTACGATTATTTTTCGCCCACCATCAAGTTGTTCTCGTTTAAGGATGCTATAAGGCCAGTTTTCTCCATTTGAAACTAGTTCAAATGATTTTTCAGCTGTAAAGACGACTAATTTTACGGCTTGTTTCGTTTTTCGTGGATTAGTATTGAAAACTAGTGCAATATTACTGTTTTCTTGTTTTTGGCTAACAGCGTGTGCAATTTGTTTTTTCAAAAGATTAATTAAGTCATCAGTCATTCGAAGCGCGCTAGTAAGACGGACGACAATATCGTGGTTGGCATCATCTGAGTTGGAAGCGCCAATTCCATTATGGGCATGACTATCAAACAATTTTTTCCAAATAATATCGAGCCATGGTTGTGGGTATTCTAGCCCAGCATTTTTTGCAATAACGGCTAAAGGCTCTAAAATATTAACAATTCTATTTTCAACTAAATAGTTAAGCCATTTTATGTCATAACGTTCTGAACGACAAGTATTATGGATACGAGACTTCTGACAAGCAATTAACTCCCCGCTTATTTCATTAGGGAAATTTGATTCCCAGGCCTCATCCATAAAGCTTTCATAATCAGATAAGACAAAGTGGTAGCCTAAATTCATTTCGTTTAGTTCGGCAATAATTTCAGGGAAGTTTTTACGAGCTAACACCTGATCTCCTCCTGCTGGCAAAAGAAGAACATCTGTATGCTCATTCATAGCTGCTAGTTTATCTAAAATCGGCAATAACCTAGTTGCTACGTATTCTTTGTCGCTGCTTAAAAATTTTCCAGGGCCATAACCAAAGAAAATATTATTCGTTGGTATGGTTGTTTGATCGGGAGCTACCCAAGTGAAATTTACATCATTTTGAACTTGTTCATTGTAAACGCCACGCTGGAAAATGCTATGCGTCATATTAAATGATTTATATATAGCTGGTAAGTAAGCATGTTGACCGAAAATATCTGGTGAATAACCAATCCGCATACTATGACCAAATGCTTCCCCCATTTTGTATCCATATAGCAGGTTTCGAATAACTGCTTCTGTTTTTACAAGTAACGAGTCTGTCTGTGTATACCAAGGTCCAACAAAAAGTTTTCTTTGCTGGATTAATTTCTCAACTCGAGCTTTATTTTCAGGACGAATTTCTAAATAGCGTTCAATAATTGACATCTGTCCATCAAATGAATAACTTGAAAAAGATTCTTTTGTTTCTAGTAAATGTAATAAATAATCCATATTTTCAACCAATAAGATATGGGAATCTTCCATGGTAAAATACCATTCATGATCCCAGTGGGAATGCGCAACCACATGTACTTTTTTCATTATTTAACAACCTCTCAATTCAATTGACAGATGCAATGAAATATACAATACATCTGTCAAAATTTCTACTTATTTTGTTTTATTTTCTTTGCGTTTAATTAAACCATAGCGAACAAAAATATTAGCAAATGTAATAAATCCGATACCAACAATCAGTCCAATTGCATACGCCCAAAAATTCTCTACTAATGGCCAACCCCAAATTGCTGGGAGTGGCAACCATTGAACAGCACCAAGTAAAACAGCAGTAACGGCCCCTAAAGATGCTCCTATCATATTAATTGGAATAGTAATAAGTGGATTTTGAAGCATAAATGGAATAGCTCCCTCACCTATTGCAATAAATCCTAAGAAAATGGAAGTCGTACCAGCAACGCGCAAGTTCTCATCGAATACACGACGTCTAACTACATATTTATCTAAAACAGTTGCAAGTCCAATACCGATTGGTGGAATAACGATTGCTAAAACACGAGCAGTTAGTGGGAAAATATTATCTGCTGCAAGTCCGATGGCAATTGCTCCGGCAGCTTTATTTACTGGGCCACCTAAGTCAAATGCAGTTAAGCAAGCGATAATGGTAGAAAGCACTACTGCGCTCGAATCTTTATTTTGAATGATTAAATTTTGTAACCAGAGATTTATTTGACCAAACACTGGATCAACAAAGTAAAAATTCAGTAAGAAAATGATCAGCACGGTAATCCCAGGAATAATAAACATCGGTTTCATCGCTTGTAAATTTTTATGAAGATGAATTTTTTCATTTAAGAATTTTGCTGTAAATCCAGCTACTGTGGCTAAGATAAGAACTCCAAAGAACCCAGATGGAATTCCGCCTTCTGTACCCCAGAAAGTATAGTGCAATCCACCAGCAAATGCACCGGCAATAAACCCAGGTGCAAGACCAGGACGATCCGCAATCGAATAGGCTAAAAATGCCCCAAATACAGGATAAATAAATTTCATTATCATATTTCCGTATAAACCAAGATAATGGAAAATCACGATTAGCTCATTGGAGTTTTTAGCAAATTCTGGGTTGGCAATTACTTTTTGAAGTCCAAATGCTGCAGCACCAAGTTGAGCAATCCCAATCATTAAACCTCCTGCGACAATGACAGGTAACATATAGGAAATCCCAGTTAGAATCCCTCGATAAATTTGAGAAAAGAAGCTACTTTTTCCCTCGTCATTAGGAACTGAAGCATCATCATCAGCTTTTACATGTCCATCAGGATTAGTTAGCACGGTTTCAATCATTTCTTTACCACTGCGTAATGGTTCAGCAACTCTTCTTTGGATAAACGGAAGTCCTTTAAAACGATGCTTATCTTTAGCAGTAATATCTGTCGCAAAGATGACGGCTTCTGCTCCTTTAAGTACTTCGGGAGTTATACGGTCTTCAATTCCGTTTGCTCCCTGCTTTTCTACGAGCACTTGAATTCCAAGCTCTTTCCCTGCTTTTTCAAGCGCTTCTGCTGCCATATATGTGTGAGCAATCCCAGCAGCACATGCGGTTATGGCCACGATTTTTCTTGTATAAGCAGTTTCTGTATCAACAGCTTTTTCTGTGTCCAATATAGTTAAAAATTCAGATACATTTTTTGCTTGGGTAATATTTGTAATAAATTGATCTTCGAGTAAACGCTTACTTAATTCTGCTAAAAGCTCTAAATGTGTGGATCCTGCTTCTGCCTCTGGAATTGCTAGCAAGAAAACATATTTTACTTGATTTGTTGGATCAATACTTTCCCAATTGGTAATTGGTCTATTTAATCTAGCAAATGCAAATGCGGCCTTTTTCACCGTTTTTGATTTACCATGCGGAATAGCAAATCCTTTTTCTAAACCAGTTTCTGAAATGGTCTCCCGTTCCAGAACAGCTTCTTTAAATTCTTTGGAGTCTTCTATTATTCCTTGTTTATGCAGTGCATCAATTAAATGATCAAAAACAGCTTCTTTAGAGTGCCAGTCTTGATCTAAAAACACAAGTTCTTTTGATGTGATATTACTTAGCTTCAATGCAATCATCTCCCTTAAAATAAGTTGGCCACCTAGGTTATCTTAGTTATACCATATTTAATTTTTTCAAATGTACGAAATGCGTACATTTGTACACTATTGTATTAAAATACGTATTTATGTATACTAAACGTATTAGTGAGGGGAGGATTTACTGTGGCATTAAACACCTTATACAATCTATTTGCAAAAGATATTGAATTACTAAGCATTGCTGAAAAACAGGTGTTTTTTTATATAGATAATCATGTTACAAACATCGAACAATTGACACTTGTTTCTCTTGCAGAAGAAACCAATGTTAGTACTACAACGGTCATACGAATGTGTCATAAATTAAAACTCTCGGGCTTTTCAGAACTTAAATTTTTACTTAGTTCGACAAAAAAAGAAAAGAAACCCACATCAAAAGATTTCACAGTTACTTTTCTGGAAAACGTTCAATTGGGTGTTCAACAATTACCCAAGGAGCAAATTGAACAACTTGCCACACGTATTTTACATGCCCCTAAGATTTATATTGCCTGCCTTGGTATGACTAAAATCTTAGGTGAATATTTTTCGAAAAACTTAGTAACTTCAAAAAAAAATGTTGTTTTTACTTATGACTCTTTTATTATCGATATTCTTCCTCAAATTGTGGAACGAGATGATTTGATTATTATTATTTCAGAGAGTGGAAACACAGCGAGTACATTATCACTTGCGGAGCATTTGAAGTATAACTTATCCAATGTTGTGGCACTAGTGAACAATCCAAATGCCAAAATTGCTCAATATGTGGAAACGTTAATTTGCGCTTCCAGTGAATTGTTTGATGAAAATATATATAAACATCATCATGCCCCCCTTTTGATTGCCATTGATTTAATTCTTAATTATTTTGAGCAGATTAAGTAAAATTTATTTTTGAAACGAAAAACAGAGATGCTAATTGGTTAGTAAAAATCAATTAGCATCTCTGACTCTATTTTCTGCTTATTTTATTTTGCTTTTTTTCTGCGGAATAACCAAATTCCGATTAGAAGAAGGATGATTCCAGTAAGGAGTAACATTGTGTTCCACGTGTCCCCTGTTTCTGGTATGTTTTTCTTGTTTTTGGAAGAGTCATTGTTATTTTGATGATTGCTGCTTTCTGAAGGGATGACAACCGCTGATTTGTCTCCTTGAATCGTTACTTGAATCGTTTTCTTGGTAACATTACCAGATGAATCAGTCGCAGTAACCGTCACTTTATAGGTGCCTGATTGGTTCCAGTTGACTGATTTGTTAATATCGGTTGTAATAGTCACATCTCCATTATTGTCTGTTGCACTTGCGCCAATATCTTGCAGGAATTGGATCTCGGATACCGTTTTGCCTTTTGGATAACTGATTTTATCTTTGGTAACCATTAATTCTGGTAAACTAGTATCGACTACTTGGACTGTCGTAGTTAATCGTTTTGCAGCATTACCAGCTTGGTCAGTCGCCATGAAGTAAATGTGATAGGTACCGAGTTTCGCTAAATTGACTTCCTTTGCATCCACTTGAACTTCCTTTGTAACCTTCCCATCGACAATGTCGCTTGCTTCGATACCAAAGAAAGTCAGCCAGTTTGGTGCTTTCGTGTTGATTTCTAGTTGTTTGGTTGTTTTAGATGTGGTGAAGCTTGGTGCAGTTGTGTCAACAATGGTTAAAGTAGCGGTTGTTTCTGCGGTATTCCCTACAGTATCTTTTGTGCTGACTTTTATTGTGTACGTCCCCGGCACATTTCCTTGGATGGGTTGACCTGGAGTATAGGAAATTTTTAAAGCTTCTCCAGTCATATAATCGGTTGCTTGGATACCGAAAACAGTGGACAATGCTGGCATTTGGTTGGTTGCCTCCATCGTTTGATCAGTCACATTTTCTAAAGTAGGAGCCACTTTATTTTCGATTTGCACGTACACGATGACCGGATTGGCTTTATTCCCGTAAGAGTCTTTTGCATTTAAAGTCACTTCATAACTGCCGACTTTATGTTGGTTTACTTTTTGGGAAAAATTGCTTGTCACTGGTACGTCTTTCTCTAGTTCATCCGTCACAGTTGCGTGAATATCACTTAAGAATTTCGCTTCGCTGACATTCGTTTTTCCTTGATACGTAATTTCTTTATCGGTGGAAATGACAGGTTTGTCTTTTTCTACCTGCACTTGGACTTTTTTCGTGGACTCGTTCCCTGCAGTATCGATTGCGCTTATGGTGACTTCGTATTTCCCTGGTTTTGCGAAATGGACTTGGGTAGCGAAATCAGTGCTGACGGTTAAATCTTTTGCGTCATCATTGTTGTCGGTCACTTTTACATGTGCATCTTGAAGGAAATCCGCCTCCGTTTTGCTCGCATTGATATGATAAGTCACATCGTCTGCGGTTATAACAGGTGCTTCTGTATCTTGCACGATAATGGAAATTGTTTGTGGAATTGCTTCGTTTCCGCTCGAATCTTCCAAGTTGACCTGTACTTGATACGAACCTTTTTTCACGGTAGAAATAGCGTCAAATACCGTATTAAAGTCACTAGTGAAAATCATGGGCCTTTTGTTTGGTTGTGGTGCTTGCCCTGGTGCCAAATCATAGTTGTCTCCACCAATCAGACCTGCTGCTTTGAATAAGTCTTGTTCGGTCAAAGCACGCATGTCTTCCACCGTATAAGTGAGCTTGTTGTTCGTTACTAAAATAGTCGGAGCAATGGTATCCACTACTTGGACTTGGACCGTTTGCGTGGACTCATTTCCAGACGCATCCGTGGCCTGGATAGTGACTGGATAAGTGCCGAGTTCATTCCAAACGACTTGGCGGTAATCAATGGTCGGTGTAATCGCTCCATCATGTGCATCATTAGCCGTTGCAATTAAAGGCTTCACCCAATTTATATCGGCTTCCGTGCTGTTCACTTCGATGGAAGCATCTGGATTGATAGCCAACACTGGTGCCGTGTTATCCATATCAAATGTTTTTTGCGCAGTTGCCGTATTCCCTGCTTCATCTGTAGCTGTGTTTGTAGCAGTATAGGTACCTTCATCATTTGGAATACGAATTATCTTTCCAGTCCCTTCATAAACGAGTACTCCTTGCTCATCTTCTACCGTCCATTTGTTGGTTACTTCCGTCGCGGTATCTTTCGAATCAATCGTAATGGCTTTGGGTGAAACGGTGCGATCTAATTCAATGGTCGTTGTTGGTAACCCATCATCAGTAATATAAATTTCTGAAGTGTTACCGACACCAGGTGTTAAATTGTTTAATGCATACACTCCGGTAGTACGGTTAAATGCTATATTCTGTGGTGCATAGACTATTTTAGTTCCTGATGGTGCGGTCACTTGTAAGGTATAATTGACCGGACTTTGAATAACGACATCACGAAAGGCAAATTCTCCTTTACTATTTGTGGTCACAGTGGGTTTCACTTCTTTACCGTCCTCATCTAGCAGTGATACTTGGTAGCCTTCTCCATAGGGCGTGATTTTCCGTTCGCCGGCTTTGTTCATAAAGATAACCGCTCCTTGGACAGGTGTGGACATATATATAGGTAGCTGAATGCCTGTGATAGCTTTTTGGTTTCCACTTGCTAAGTCATCAATAGTAAACTCCGTCGAGTCATTTTTGGTTAGCCAGCCAAGACTCGCATCTTTCGTGTCTACCACCACTTTGTTATTTCCTGTAGTAACAAAGTCGGCATTTTTATTTGGTAAATGAGCGGCAATTTTGTAAGTGCCATTTCTTAAGCCAGCAAAGTTAAACAACCCATTTTTTTGATTAGCAGAGTCAGGAGAAGTATAAATCGTGTCTGTTTTCTCCCATTCTCCGTTTTCTTTTTTATATAAATCTAACTGAACTGAGTTAAGCCCATTCTCTCCACTATCCTGTACACCATTTTTATTCAAGTCAATAAAGGAATCCCCTGCGAGACTTAAATCGGTAGCTGGTGTAGTACTTTTCACACCGCCGCGTGGTGGTTCAGAAGCTAGCTTACTCGTACCAGATGCGGTTTCTTTATCCACTCGGTAAGCGATAGAGTTATAAGCAATTTCACCGTTCCGTGGCGCATCGGTTGGAACAACCCCTTCAAAATGAAGGTCAATTTGGTCGCCTACTTTGAATTCGGTATTCGGTAATTTGATTCGGAAGCTTTTAACATCCGCCATGTTGGTTGGTGCGGTCATTTGCCACGCTGCACCAGGAACATCTTCCCCATCTGCATTAAATCGTTCTGGTGTGGTGCTAGTAGAATACTCGACGGTCGCAGTATCACTTTTCTTCCCATTAACGAGCACTTCGATTTCGCTTGTTGGGATGACGGAGAACTGCGAACCACGATCTCCGGTGCCAAGAACATATTGGTCGCCTACATAGGGTAAGATGTCGATAATTTCTAAGTTGTTCATATTTTTGGTTCCGTTATTTTTAAAATTTAAATTGTAGTCAACTTTTTTACCAGGAATTGTTGTTGCGGTGGTGGTGCTAACATCAACGAGTTCTTTATTCTCGCTTCCTTTGATTTTCATTTTGGTCGTTAAGCTGTTAGAAATACCTACGTTCGCGATCATTGTGGTGGATAAATACTTACTGGTAGTCACTCCAGGTAGTTTAGATTGGAGTTCACTGGATAAGGTTTTAGCGCTGAGCCCATTGTTACCTGCACCATTTACGGTCCAGCTAGTATCCGTCATCGAGCCCATTCCAAATTCTACTTTATTTTCACCACTGTTCACTTTATTTAGCTTAAAGTTTAAATCTATTGCCAACATTTCACATTGATTCAAACCTGGTGACAAACTGGTGTTAGGCGCCTCCCAGTAAAGCAACGTAGAACCGTCTGTTAGAGTTTCTTCACCACTAACATCTGCGGAAGCTTTTGGATAAAGTGTATCTATTCCATTACTCGGTGCGTATGTGTAGTTTAAGACACTAGCATAAGGCTGTTGAATATAATTTCTTAATAAAGTTACATCCATCCCTTTTGGAACAATAACAAAAATATAGGGATTTTCTAATTTATTGGCATAACTCGCCAGACGAACAGATTGGGCAATACTATCCCCATTAAAGAAAATCGAGCTATCAAAATTTTGACCATAATAACTTACACTTGATGGATAAAATACAGCACCATTGATTTTAGCTGGACTAGTGGTTGGCTCCACTACCTGAATCGTTTTCTTTAAGGCATTGGTAGTTGCATCCACTGTTTTACTTGTTTTATCAAAATCGGTATAGGTTATTGATTCTGGTTGTAATACGAATGAGTCACCAGCTTTTATGCCAGTATTTTGAAGGCGAAATGTGCCTGGGCTATAAGGAGGTAAGTCACTTGTGCTTACAATACCATCTTTATAAGTAATTCGGTACTTTTCGATTCGTTGCGAAGATTGGTCCACTTTTGTCAAATCCCACCCACTTCGAGTATTGGCAGCCATCGCTTTCCATACACCATTTTGATAATACTCTAATTTCTTTATTGAGTTAAGAGAATTATTGTTGGGGATAAAAGAGAGTGGCTTGAGTCCTTCGGGAACCGGTGCAGTAATTTGTAAGTCATTTACTCCGGACATAGAAGAAGCTACTCTGGGTGTGAATCCCCATTCGATAATATCATTTTCAGACATACTGGTTTTGGAAACATAACTATCGACAGTTACAGTGGATTTTGGAGCAAGTGCAGTAGAGCTCACTTTTAAGGTTGTAACTAAAACATCTTCATCATAGACATTTATAGTTCCTGTATAAACTGTACCTGCTACGGCATTTGCAGGCATGTTAGAAGATACTGTTAGTTGTACTTGGTTATACATATTAGCATTAATTGGACCAAACTCTACTACTTGTTTTTCGGATGTATTGCTAATTTGAGTAGGTGCTCCATTAATCGCACTAAGGGAAGACCAATATTCACCTGGTTTAATGATATTTAAATTAGACATACTAAAGTTAACAATACCTGCACCATTTTCTTTAAGATATTCTAATTTTAAATTTTTAAAGCTCTTATTCCCGCTACTCTTTTTAGTAATTGTGGGCCAAGTAATATCATACCCCTTTGGCATAAGCGAAAAAGATATGTTTCTACTTGGGGCAAAATCCCAACTGCCATCTCCAGCAGTGATGGGTTCATATTCTTTATTCGTGTCACTTCCAGCAAACGTGACGCTTACTGTCTTCTCGACAGGTTCATAGGTATCTCCATTATTGTTTGAAGCAGAAAGAGTCGCTTTTAAGTCTTTTGTCTTTCCAGGTGATGCATCATAGCTAGCTCGAACGACAATAGGAATATCAAACGGTGCTCCACTTGGAATGTTATCAACTAGATTAATAGTTAACTTATCTGTAGAAGAGCTATACGTTGCAGACTTCACATTCAGATTAGCCGCTATATTTTTTGGATAGTTCACTGGTTCTAGCCCGGAGCCAGTGAAATCAATTACAAGTTTCCCATCTTTTAATGTCGCTGAACCATCAAGAAAATTAATCGAGTAACTGACGGTCATTTGTTCCGTGTAATTGCTTAAGGTGGTTTTACTTGCTTCAGCTTGAAGTGAAAGTTTATCAGAAATAGACGAAGCAACTATTGGCTCATTTCTCAATAGATTGTTTCCTAATTTATTATTATCTTTAGGAAGTTCGCTTTCTGATTTTTGGATAACTAAATTTAAACTAGCAGCGATATTTGTGCCTGCTTTTAGTTCTAATTTATAGTTACCTGCTTTAGAAGCAATCAATAATAGAGATATTTTGTCTCCTGTTCCTGTAATTGTTACCTCATTCTTGGTTTTACCATAATCGATATTTTCAGTGATTTTTTTTGTATCGAGTTGCAGTTGTTCCGGCAGAACTAATGTGTAGACTTGACCTTTTACAGTGTTTTGGATGATTACTTCATTGTTATTTAGACCTGTATTTTCAGAGGACACTTGCATCTCCACGCTATCTTGTTGCGTCTTAGTCTCGGTTGCACTGGCTATAATGAATGTGGGGGCGACCGTTGCTTGTACTAAAATAGCACCTGCTAAGACGCCTGAGAAAATTTTTCTAATCATTTGTTCGCTCCTTTTAGGATTATATTGTTGCATCTAGTTCTATAATATCCTGCTCGCCCCTTATATTTTTGGCTATATTCATAAAAAAATAAGCCATTTCCCCTTTTTATGAAGAATTAGTGAATAATATGAGAAAATTCACTTTATTATTTTGCTAATTTGCATAAAAATAAGCCCTAATCGTGTTTACGACTAGGACTTACATGAAAAATTTATTTAATTTTTTTTCGGGCAGTAATCATATAACCCGCGCCTATTATTAATGTGATTCCAATAATTAAAGGAGTATTACTACTTGTATCCCCTGTTTTTGGAAGCGAATTTGGCATTTTTGTTAGACTTTGACTTGTAGCAAGATTCGCTTTTTCCGTGCTCTTGCTCGCAATTCCAGTTAATTTTAAAGGTTCCCTTGGAATTATTTTCGCATTATCTTTGTTCTTAGTATACACATACAATACATCTTGTGCGCTAGTGGTAAATGTTCCAATTTTATTGGTAGGTTGTTTAGTTAATGTGTAACCAACAAAAGATTTTGCTTCTGTTTCAAAAATTTCTCCAACATTTCCTTTTAAAATAATCGAATCAGAAAGGACATTTCCATTTGTATCTTCATAGGATACCGTTACATCTTCTGCAACAATCGGTTTCGTTTTCTCATAAATATAGTGAACGGATTGTGCTTCCGTCGTAAATGTTCCGGTGCTATTAGCGGGTTTCTTTGTTAGTGTATAGCCAACAAAAGATTTTGCTTCTGTTTCATATGATGTACCTAAATTACCAGTTAAAATGATTGGTCCCATTAAAGTCTTACCATCAGTAGCCTGATAAGTTACTGTTATATCTTGAGCAATAGCTGGTGGAGTAACTTTTTTATATTTGTAAATGACTGTTTGTGCGTCTGCAGAAAAGATTCCAGATTGGTTGGATGGCGTTTCAGCAAGTTCGTATCCATCAATCGTTTTAGCAGCTGCTTGATAAGAAGCTCCGATGTTTCCAGTGAGAGTTTCTGATTGGGCAATGGCTTGATTGGTTGCTTCATCAATATACTGAACAGTAACATTTTCACCTATAGATGGAGCTATTTCGTACACATAATTCACTTCTGTTACTTCAGTATTCGTTGTAAATGTCCCAGTTGCGTTATTGGGAGTTATTTTTAGCTGATAGCCATCAATTACTTTTGGTGTGGTGGTATAACTTTCACCGATTTTACCTTTTAGTGTATCAGAATTAGTTAATGGTTGACTAGCTTCATCTAGATAATTAACTTGAATCTCAGCTTTTTCAATAGGTGTAAATGGTCCCGCCATTTTGTAAGATTCTTGTCCAGGGTAAGCAACTGGATCTAATACGTTTCCTGTAATAGCAAAATAATTTAATGTGTCTCCTGCTTCAAGCGTTTTTGGTAACTTAAGACGGAAGTAAGTGTCGTTTTCAACCGTATAATCAAACACGTTGTATTGTTTATTGTTTAAAAAGACAAATGCTCCATTACCAGGATAATGCATGGGAACTTCTTGTTGTAATGTTCCGGTTATATAGTCATCACCAATATAAAGTTGATCAACTTGTGGAGCAGGAATATTTAACATTAATGGGGCTGCTTTGGCAGTATAAGGGACTAAAGTCATACTCACGATGGAAAATAATAAAAGAAATGATATATATAGTTTTCTTCGCTGTTTCATTAAAGACCTCCTGTTTCTCTGAATATACTATATTCTAGCACTAAAGAGATTCAGTATTGAGGCTAATAGGCACTTTTCATAATATTGACACATAAATATTCACACTTTAGACACAAATGAATAGTGGAAATAAAAAGCTAATGCAAGAAATTCTTGACATTAGCTTCGCAATGTATTTTTTATTTTATGCTTTTTCAACCACTATCGCAATTCCTATTCCACCACCGATACACAAAGAGGCTAGACCAGTTTGCTTGTTTTCGTGTTTTAATTCATTTAATAATGATACGACAATGCGTGCTCCAGAAGCGCCAATTGGGTGCCCTAATGCAATAGCACCGCCATAAATATTTAATTTATTTTCTGGAATTTCAAGGTCTCTAGCAACAGCAACCGATTGAGAAGCAAATGCCTCATTAAGATGGAATAAATCTATGTCATTAATCGAGTAGCCGCCTTTAGTTAAAGCTTCATTAACAGCGTAGTATGGCGCATATCCCATAATTGCAGGATCAACACCGACTTCTGATGTAACCTTAATTGTTGCTAAATAAGGAATATTTTCTGCTATAGCTTTTTCTTTAGACATTAAAATAATGGCAGAAGCACCATCGTTAATACCAGATGCGTTCCCTGCTGTTACCGTTCCCCCTTCTTTGAAAGCGCTTTTTAGTGTAGCAAGCTTTTCTAAAGTCGAATTAGCACGAATGGTTTCATCTTTTTGGAAAAAAGCTCCATCTGTAAGTTGTACTGGAATAATTTCATCTTCAAAAAGATTTTTTTCTTGGGCTCTAGCTGCTTTCATTTGCGAATTATGAGCGAAGGCATCTTGTTCTTCACGCGACACAGCAAATTTTTCTGCAACGTTTTCAGCGGTAATTCCCATATGGTATTCGCCAAATACATCGGTTAAACCATCGATTAACATACTATTTTTTAGGTTTTTAGGATTGAATTCTTCCTCAACTAATTCAGGATTAAGTAATAACGGTGCTTGGGACATATTTTCAGTCCCTCCTACTACAACAATATCTGCTTCTCCTAGTTGGATTGCTTGTTTACCAAACATAATGGATTTTAGACCAGATCCACAAACTTCATTAATAGTTACACCTGGTACTTGATAAGGAATTCCTGCATTAATAGCGATTTGTCGAGCTACATTCTGGCCAAGACCAGCTTGTAGCACATTACCAAATATAACTTGATCTACTTTTTCAGGTGCAATGTTGGTTCTTTCTAGTAGGCCTTTTACAACGGTTGTTCCTAGTTCTACTGCATTTACATCTTTTAAACTTCCACCAAATTTTCCGATTGGTGTTCGAGCGGCATCTATTATAACTACTTCGTTCATAGCAAACTCCTTTAAATGTAATAATGTATTAGTTATTATATCATGAAACTTGCTAAAAACTCACTAGATTAAGCCCGATGTATTGTATTTTCCTTCTTTTTCTACTAAAATTAAAGTACTTACAAATAAAATATAAAGGACTTGAGACGAACATATGAAAATTGGAATTGATAAGATAGGTTTTTATACTCCGGCGTTTTATGTGGATATGGTAGAACTTGCTGAAGCGAGAAATATTGATCCGAATAAATTTACGATTGGAATTGGTCAAGATAAAATGGCCTTTGCTCCGATCACCCAAGACTCCGTTACAATGGGAGCAAATGCAGCAAGACAAATTTTAGATGAAGCTGATTTGAAAGCGATTGATATGGTTATTTTAGCAACAGAATCGGGAATTGATGAATCAAAAGCTGGAGCGGTTTATATTCATCGTTTACTTGGTATTCAACCTTTCTCACGTGCGATTGAAATAAAAGAAGCTTGTTATGGGGCAACTGCTGGGATTAATTTAGCGAAAGATTATGTAGCAAAAAACCCTGAGAGTAAAGTATTAGTTATTGGTTCTGACATTGCTCGTTACGGCCTTTCTACAGCTGGTGAAGCAACACAAGGTGCTGGAGCAGTTGCTATGGTTGTTTCCGCTAATCCACGCTGTATTGCGCTCCAAGATGATAATGTGTTTTATACAGAGGATATTATGGATTTCTGGCGCCCTGTCTATTCTGAATATGCATGTGTTGAAGGAAAATATTCCACAGAACAATATATTCATTTCTTTGATACAATTTGGACGAGGTATACAGAAAAATTCAATCAAAAATTGGAAGATTTTGCAGCTATTTGCTTTCATTTACCTTATACGAAAATGGGCAAAAAAGCGTTAGATTTAATTATTGAAACAGCACCACCAGCAGTACAAGAAAAATTATTGGAAAACTATCGACTAAGCACTTTATATAGCCGGAACATCGGTAATATTTATACCGGTTCTTTATATTTAAGCTTTATCTCGCTATTAGACCATCAAAGTAACTTACAAGAAAATGATAAAATTGGTTTCTTTAGTTATGGCTCAGGCGCAGTTGGCGAGTTTTTCCATGGTGTACTACAACCAGGTTTTAAAAAATATCTTCAAACACAGACACATGAGGAATTATTAAATAACCGCTCTAAATTAGCGATTACCGAATATGAAACTAAATTTAAACAACAATTACCAAAAGATGGCTCAACACTTGAAATCAATCCATCAAGCGACCCAGCTGAAATAATGTTAACTGGAATTCAAGATCACAGACGACAATATGTAAGAAAATAACAGAAAAACCGACGAAGCTAAATTAGCTAGTCGGTTTTATTTTGTAGTTTTTTCTTATATTCAAAAAACGAATAAGCATATATCCAAACATAATACCAGAAACATTTAAAAATACATCCCCTGTATCAAAGTAACCTACATGCAAAATATATTGAGCGCCCTCTATCGCAAAAATCATCATCATGGCGTAAAGTATTGCTTTGATAAATCCTACTTTTTTTAATAAGAAGCCAATTGGAATAAAAGCTAGCACATTCCCAATAATAATTACACGTAAATTTCCTGATAAAAAAGTATCGATAAAACCAAAAGTATCACTAGAAAACCCTTGCGTATTCGAGGCTTTACCAAACAATAAACAAAGGAGAATGCCAAAATAAATCATATAGCAAAGGACAAGTAACGCTTTATTAATTTTCCAATTTATTAATTGAACAGTAACAAAATAAAGTAACAAAGCTGTGATGCCAACTGTAATATAGCCCATATGACTAACTGAGGCCATGACATGCTTTAAGTAAAAGTAGAGCCATTCCTGGAACCAGGAAAAATACATTGCCACTGCTGCAAAAACAGACATAATTGGTAGAATTAGAATAATAAAGTATCTTTTCATCCTGGCTTCCTCCCTTTCAAAAGTTACATTTAGAATAACATTTGAATATAAGGACTTTCTTAAAAGGAATTAAAGATTTTCTAAGTTTTTCTCTTTGACAAAAAGAAATAAAATTCCACCAACTAGAAAAAGAACGATTAAACTTGCTACACCATACTGCGTTTTCCCTGTGATTTGTGCAATAGCTCCCATTAACGCAGGACCAATTATAGCAGAAAATTTTCCGAAAATATTATAAAAACCATAAAATTCATTAGAACGCTTTTTAGGAATAATTTTTCCGAAAAAAGATCTGCTAAGTGCTTGAATCCCTCCTTGAGACGTTCCAACCAACATAGCTAAAATCCAAAAGTCCAATGCTGTTTTCATAAAGATGGCATAAATACAAATAATGATATACACAAAAATAGCTGTGAAAATAAGTGGTTTTGCACTAAAACGTTTCGCTAAAAAACCATATAACAAAGTAAATGGAAAAGCTACTAGTTGCGTCATTAATAAAATAAGAATTAAAGTTGTTTGTGATATCCCTAAATCAATTCCATAAGATGTTGCCATTCGAAAAATAGTGTCCACCCCATCAATATAAAAGAAATAAGCAATTAAAAAGAGGACAATATTCTGATGCTCACGAATATGACGAATAGTGTGGAAAAGTCTTTTAAAACTTGTTTTAACAGGATTTTTCACTGCTGGAATATAGTGGATTTGCTGGACATTTTTCCACATTGGGATGGAGAAGAATAGCCACCAAAGCGCTGTTAGGATAAAACCAATGTTAACAAGAGCTACATCACTAATTGGCAAAATACCAGTTGCTTGAAAAATAATAAAAATGATAAAAGGAATACAACTGCCAAGGTAACCAAATGCATAGCCTGCAGAAGATACTTTATCCATGCGCGCATTCGTTGTAACATCAATTAAAAAAGCATCATAAAAAATATTCGCCCCCGAAAAACCAATAAGTGATAAAACATAAAAACCTAGTAACAATAGCCAAGCATCTGTCGGGATAAAAATTAATAAAAAAGTAAAAGCAATCCCAATAGCTGTAAAAACACCAAAAAAACGTTTCTTGAAAAATTGGTAATCCGCAATGGTCCCTAAAATCGGGGCTAGTAATGAAATAAGCAACGTACCGATGGAGTTAGCATACCCCCAATATGCTGTTGATGTGGTGTCTGCAATACCTGCATTCGCCGCAACTCCTTTAAAATAAATAGGCAAAATTGCCGTTGTAATCATAATCGAATAGGCCGAATTTGCCCAATCTTGAAAAATCCAACTTTTTTCTTCTTTTGTATACGCCACTTAGATTTCTCCCCTTTTTTATTCGAATATATCACTTAGTATCTTGCCTGCTGTAGTTGGGAATTGTAACCCAAGTATTTTGGCAAATGTAGGTGCTTCATCAACTAATCTTGCATTAGCTATTTTCATTCCAGCTTTCATACCTGGACCGTTGAAGAGTATAGTTGTATTGTAATTCGCTTTTTCAGGAGAATAACCATGAACAGCTCTATAATAACCAGGTTTTCCAAGCTTTTCTTCCGTCACCTCTTCAATTAATGGACCATATAAATCATCCGTAAAATAGTAACCAACTTGCCCTTCCAACATTAGTGCGGCATTTGGATCTGCCCCTAAATGACAAATTTCTTCATGGGAAATAATGTTTTCAATTCCCTTTACTTCTTGAAGAACCTTGATAATTTCTGGAATTAGTTTATTACTATTGGTGTAAATATAACAAGAACCATCACAACTTTTTGCATAGACTTGCCATTCCGTGATTTTATTATCGACCGATTGACTCCATCCTTTTTCCGCAAAAAGAAGGTTTAAGCGAATCGCATGGGTAACATCTATCTGATAATGATCTCCAAGAACAGCAAAAACGGTATTTTCATAAATCCCTGCTTCTTTGGTGGCTTGAATAATTTGTCCGAGTCGGTTATCGTGACGTTTTAAAGCTTCTTTAGCTTCTACAGAATGAACCCCATGTGCATGACGCATACTATCCATATCAACTAAATGAGCTAAAAGTAAATTAGGTTTTTTTGTTTTTATTGTATCAACCACTCCAGCTGTTAAAAAATCATCTAGTGCAGGTTGATTAATACCATTTCTCAGATTTCCAAATTTCCGTTCCATATCAATTAAAAAAAGCGGAGAGCTACTATTTAAAGAAACCATCATCTGAGTTAACCAAAAGCGATTTGGGAAAATTTCAGCAATGTTATAATCAATTCCACTCTTTGCTGCTACAGGCCATAAAAATGCCGCTGTTGTCATTTGTTTTTCTTTCGCTAACTCATATAAAGTAGGTACTTGAATTGCTTTTTTATACCAATACCAATCAGGCGAGTCTTTTTCTGGCTGGATTCTCGTATTATTTACGATACCATGTGTTTTTGGATAGTGTCCCGTTATAATAGATGTGTGCGCTGGATATGTAAGAGATGGATAAATGGTTGTTACTTCTTCAATATGTGTCCCATTTTGAATTAATTCGTGTAACACAGGCAATTCACTCATATCTTTTAAATCAAGCGAGCCTAGAGCATCTAATGAAATAATAAACAGATGTTTTGTCACAATGTTTCTCCCCTTTCAAAAAAACAGGGGTTTTCCAACAAATATGGAAGAACCCCCGTACGAATTAAGTATGACTGATGGTGTCTTTTGGCTGTTCTATTTCTTCTTGCCCTGTTACACCTAAAACATCTAAGAAGAACATAACGACTGGTATACCAACGATTAAACCCCAGATTCCAAAGAAATGCTCTCCGAAAATCAAGATTATAAACGTATAAAATACTGGTAAATTAGTTTTTGCTGACATTAATTTTGGATTTAGTACATAAGATTCTAAAGCATGAATAATAACTACAACGATTAAAATGTAGAAAATGTATTCTACGCCACCGATTGAGTAGCCAATAATGGTTAATGGCACAAGAGAAATAATAACCCCTGCAACTGGAATTAGCCCAAGTAAGAAGACCATAATTGATAAAGTCATTAATTGCGGGAAACCAAGAATCCAAAGCGCAATAGTTGTTAAGACTGCATTGACTAGCGCAATAATAAACTGAGCTTCAATCACCTTTCCAAAAGTCCCAACAAATTTTGCTCCGAAAAACTTCACTTCATCGTAAATAAAGCCAATTTTACTTGTGGAAAACTGATTTGTGAAAGAAATTAAGTGATCTTTTCCTAGCGAGAAAAATAGACTTAACATCAAAGCAATAAAAACGTTCATAAGGACAGTTCCAACATTAGTTAAATACGTTAAAATAATTGATACGCCCTGCTCTGTGTATTTCATAATATCAAATTGATTTGCTAAACTAACAATATAATTAATAAAGTCATTATTGCTTTCAGTAGTAAAGAAACTATTAACAAATTTGACTAATTGATTTACTTGATCTCCTAAAACTGGAATATATTTAACAAATACAAACACAATAACAACAGCAATGAGAGCATATAGTAATAAAACAATAATTTGTCGATAAATCGAGATTCTCCGTAGAATAAAGTTCTCTAAACGAGTAATCAAGAAAGAGAATATAAATGTTAATAAAATAATGTTCATTTGACTCCGGAGTAGATATAAAACAAAGGCGATTAAAAGAAACACTCCAACACGCTTGACACTCTTATTTTGTAATAAAGAACTCAGCTCTTTCAAAAATGTATTACCTCCTATTTTCGATTTGGCTACTTATCTTCGCCAATAATTTTAACTTCAGTTTCAAGTTCAACATCCCATTTTTCGCGAACGGTTTTTTGAACATAAGCTATTAGGTTCATATAATCTGTCGCAGTTGCTCCACCGATATTAACAATAAAGCCAGCGTGTTTTAGTGAAACCTGTGCTCCACCTATAATATGACCTTGTAATCCACTATCTTGAATTAATTTCCCAGCAAAATGACCGGGCGGACGTTTAAAGACACTACCACAAGAAGGATATTCTAACGGTTGTTTAGCCTCTCTTGCAGCTGTAAGTTCATCCATTTTAACTTGAATAGTATTTTTATCTTCTAATTGCAAGGAAAAAGTAGCATCTAAAACGATATAATTTTTTTCAGCAATTGTACTAAAACGATAGGCAGCTTTTAATTCAGAGCGCTTCAATTTCTTTAGTTTACCAGAGGGAGTTAATACAGTAGCAGCTTCTAAACAATCGCTAATTTCACCACCATACGCGCCAGCATTCATATGTAATGCTCCACCAATCGACCCAGGAATTCCACAAGCAAATTCCAGTCCGCTTAAACTTTCATCTAAGGCAAACTTTGCCGTATCAATTAATTTGGCTCCACTCATCGCGATAATTTGAGTATTTTTTCTTTCTATTGTTTGTAGTAAGTCAAGATGCACGATTACGCCACGAATTCCACCATCTTTTATGATTAAGTTTGAGCCATTTCCAAGGATGGTTAAAGGAATCTTTTTTTGGTGACAATAAGATACAATTTCTTGTGTTTCTTCTATTGTTTTTGGCATCACAAATATATCGGCATTTCCACCTGTTTTCGTATACGTATATTTAGATAATGGCTCATTTAATTTAATCGCTATATGCGGAAATTCTGTTTGGATATTGTTCATTATTTATTTCAAACCTTTCATGGATGTAGTTTTAAAAATCACTGCCTCTATTTTATCATGGAACCACTTTTTTACAAAGAATTCCAGAGATTTTTATTAGATTAGGAATAATTTAAATAAATTTAGAGTAATTGGAGGGTATGTTCTTGTACTTTAAAAGTAAAAACGTTATAATTTAGAACATATATTCTACTAACAAAGAAAGGGATGAAAAAATGATTCGTTTTGATCGTGTGTCTAAAAATTATAATAATGATAAAACTGCAGTGAAAAATGTGACACTTGACATAAAAGATGGTGAATTTTTCGTTTTCATCGGTCCAAGTGGTTGTGGGAAAACAACGACACTCAAAATGATTAACCGATTGATTCCATTAACAACCGGAACGATCTATATTAATGAAAAAAGAATTAGTGATTATGATATTCATGAACTTCGCTGGGATATTGGTTATGTCTTACAACAAATCGCCCTTTTCCCCCATATGACAATTGAGGAAAATATTGCCATCGTTCCAGAATTAAAAAAATGGGATAAGGACAAAATTCGTGATCGGATTACTGAACTGTTAGAGAGCGTTGGCCTTGATCCAGAGACCTATCGACACCGCAAACCTGCTGAACTTTCAGGCGGAGAGCAACAGCGTGTTGGTGTTGTCCGCGCGCTCGCAGCTGATCCGGAAATTATTTTAATGGATGAACCTTTTAGTGCGCTAGACCCAATTTCAAGACAACGACTACAACAAGATATTTCGGCACTTCAAAAGAAAATCAAAAAAACGATTGTCTTTGTTACACATGATATGCAAGAAGCACTTGCTCTCGGTGACCGAATTTGTGTAATGCAAGATGGAGAAATCGTCCAAGTTGCAACCCCACAAGAAATTCTTAAAAATCCAGAAAATGATTTTGTGAAAGATTTCTTAGCATCTGGACATGTGTTTAAAACGCCTGTTTTAGAAGGTAGTTTTATAGTAAACGATTTAGTAGAAGCTGATTTATACCACAATTATCAAACAAGTGATGGCACGCTAAGTATTTCTTTAAAAGAACCTGTTGAGACTTTAATACGTCGTGTGGCAGAGGAAGAGTCTATCCCTGTTCTAGATGAAGCATCTGGCAATTTTGTAGGCACGATTACAAATAAACATGTCATGCAATTTTTAGCTCGCCACATAGAAAGTTCAGGTGAATTAGTATGAATACATTATTAGATACTTTTGCTGTTCGTAAAGATGAACTTTTCACTGCTTTGGTGCAACATATCCAAATTTCGTTTGTTTCGCTTTTTATTGCAGTGTTAATTGCTTTACCTCTTGGTATTTATTTAACTAGACATAAGCGACTTGCTGAACCAATTATTCAAGTAGCTGCAATTTTCCAAACGATTCCTTCACTGGCATTACTAGGTTTATTAATACCGCTTGTTGGTATTGGTATTGTTCCAGCGATTATTGCGCTAGTTATTTATGCCCTACTTCCTATTTTAAGGAATACATATACGGGAATTAAAGAAGTTGACCCAGCGCTTGTGGAAGCTTCACGTGCTATGGGAATGAATAAATGGAAAAGATTATACAAAGTACAACTTCCTCTAGCAATGCCAGTTATTATGGCAGGTATTCGTACTGCGATGGTGCTTATTATTGGAACAGCTACTCTCGCCGCATTAATTGGTGCAGGTGGTTTGGGGGATTTAATCTTACTTGGGATTGATCGTAATGATAACAGTTTAATCTTACTAGGTGCCATTCCAGCGGCATTACTAGCCATTTTATTTGACTTTTTATTACGTTTCCTCGAAAAAGCATCATTTAGAAGTACTGTAATTACAATCTCTGCTGGGATTTTACTAACAGCAGCAATTATTGTTGTCCCTTACCTAACTTCTGACAAAAAAGAAATTACTATTGCTGGTAAATTAGGTGCTGAGCCAGAAATTTTGATTAATATGTATAAAATTGTGATTGAAGATGAGACTGATTTAAAAGTGAACGTTAAGCCAAATATGGGGAAAACTAGTTTTGTATTTAATGCTTTAAAATCTGGAGACATTGATATTTATCCGGAATTCACTGGTACAGTTTTGGAAACTTTCTTAAAAGAAGATGCCAAAACACATAATCCGGAGCAAGTCTATGAACAAGCACGTGACGGCTTAGCGAAAGATTTTGATATGGCTTATCTAAAACCAATGAAATATAATAATACTTATGCCTTAGCCGTCTCCCCTGAGTTTGCTAAGGAGCATAAATTAGAAAAAATATCTGATTTAGGGCCAGTAACAGATCAAGTAAAAGCTGGTTTCACATTAGAATTTAAAGATCGTTCGGACGGATATAAAGGTATTCAAGAAAAATATGGTCTTACTTTTCCTAATTTGAAAACAATGGAACCTAAATTACGCTATAATGCCATTAAATCAGGTGATATTAATTTAATTGATGCGTACTCAACCGATAGTGAATTAGCGCAATATAAATTAAAAGTACTAGAAGATGATCAGCAGCTCTTCCCTCCTTATCAAGGTGCGCCGCTGTTGTTAACAGAAACACTTAATGAGTATCCAGAGCTTAGGAAACCATTAAACAAACTTGCTGGTAAAATTACAGACGACCAAATGAGGAAAATGAATTATGAAGTCAATGTAAATGGAAAATCAGCTTATACTGTTGCGAAAGAATTTTTACAAGAACAAGGATTAATAAAATAAAAAAAGAAGCTAAGCGGAAAATGAGAAATTTTCGCTTAGCTTCTTTTTTATTGTCGGATTAAATTTTTGACTTTGTTGATATTAGGTTTGTAGAAACGACAATGTGTTTCAAATTCCTTATTAAATTCAGCCGCAAGTTGAGTTAATGATTGTTCATGATCAAGCATCAAACCTTCTTCTAAGAGCGGTTTAAGTGAAATAATTTGATCGAAAACAAGACCTGCATTCGTGTCACTTAAGACAGAGATAATCTTGCTTAAGGATTTTTGTTTTTCAGAAGGCAATGCTTTTTGATGAAGATGGAACCATTTCGCTAATTGCTTTCGGTTTTTTCGAGTAGCCTCTAGATAGATAGTTTGCGCATAAGCAGCTTTAGCAAATGAAATAGATAGATTTTCAGCAGATATCCAGTCTTCCTCTAATATCTCGCCTTGCATTTTTATTTTTTCATTGAGCAAAGTTATATCTTCTTGGTAAATATCCATTTTTCGTTGTTGTTGTTTGTATATTTCCATTGCTAAATTAAGTTCGTCAACGGTTGCTTGCAGTGGTTCTCCAAAAATGGTATTATCATTTAAAATTAATTGGGTTTGTTCGATTTTTTCTGCAATAACGCTATCACGTTCTTTAATAACATGCGCGCGTTTTCCTAAGTATTCAAAATAAAAGTTGTATTTTTGGATGCGATTAACTACTGCTTCTGCTTCTTTTATTGTTGTCGGTTCTTCGTTTGCGTTTAAAACAGTTACACCAGCCACTTTACTTAATTTTGTATAAATAACAACTGAGAAGATTTCTCCGTCCAAATTAATTGTGTACGGTAGTTTATGTTGCTGTTCTAAAAGTCGTTTATGTTGTTTTAATAATTTATCCGTCATCTTTAATCAACACCTTTACTACGCCATTAGTATTATATAACTTAATTATATAGCATAAAGATGAAAATTTCGAGGGAAAGAAATGAGAAATTGTTTTTTAATAGTTTACATAATATAATTATTGTCTTCTTTCCTCGTTATAAAGACGTTAAAGTATAAAATAATAAGTAGATATTTAAGATGGCGATAAAAATTGCTACTGCCCAAGAAATAATTTTTAACCAAGGTGGATTAACAAATTCGCCCATTTTCTTTTTATCACTAGTAAACATGACAAGTGGAATTACGGCAAAAGATAATTGCATAGAAAGAATAACTTGACTAAAAATTAAAAGTTCGTTAATACCATTTGCTCCATAAAGTGCAGTGATGATAACGGCTGGAATAATTGCGAGAACACGTGTTAATAAACGTCTTACTACTGGTTTTAAACGAATATTTAAAAAACCTTCCATAACAATTTGACCAGCTAATGTACCAGTTAAGGTTGAGTTTTGACCAGAAGCAAGTAAAGCAACCGCAAAAATAGTACTTGCAATACTACTTCCAAGTGTAGGATTTAATAATTTATAGGCATCTTCAATTCCTGCAACACTGTTTTGACCAGTTGTGTAAAATGCAGCAGCAGCTAAAATTAAAATAGAAGCATTGATTAATAAAGCGATAGTTAAAGAAAAAGTAGAATCTATAAATGAAAAACGAATCGCTTCCTTCTTCCCTTCTTTTGTTCTATCGTACTGTCTTGTTTGCACGATGGATGAATGTAAATATAAATTATGTGGCATAACAGTAGCACCTAAAATACCAAGTGCAATATAAAGTATCGCTGGATTGGTTATGATTTCAGTTTGTGGAATAAATCCTTTGGCGATCGCTTGTACATCCGGATGGGACATAATCATTTCCGCTCCAAAACAAACTAAAATGGTGACCATTAAGGTAATGACAATAACTTCGATGTAGCGAAAACCTTTGTGCTGCAAAAATAGGACAAGAAAAATATCTAATGCTGTAATACAAACGCCCCAAATTAACGGAATACCAAATAATAAGTTAAGAGCAATTGCACTCCCTATTACCTCCGCAACATCTGTCGCAATAATCGCAAGTTCGGCTAAAATCCATAAAACAAATCCAAATGGTTTAGAAAAGCTGTCGCTAGAGGCTTGTGCTAAATCTCGTCCAGTAACAATACCTAATTTTGATGCCAGTGATTGTAATAAAATAGCTAAAATATTAGAAATTAAAATAACTGATAATAACGTATATCCAAATTCTGATCCCCCAGCAATTGATGTCGCCCAGTTTCCCGGATCTACGTAACCTACTGCAATAAGCGCTCCTGGACCCATAAATGCTAGTAATTTCCGGAAAAATTTCGCGTCCTTTGGTATTTTCACGGAATTATTTACTTCGCTCAAGCTGGGAGCATTCTGTGCTTTTTTCCAGCTTTCTTTTGTTCGTTCTGTTTTCTCTCTTTTCATGCTCCCTGACCTTCTTTCGTTTATGGTAAAAAGTTTACTACGGGAAACATTCTTTGTCAAATGAAAAAACACAACCTTTTAAAAAATAATAGGTTGTGTTTTTCAGTATGACTATAAGGCTTCTGTTAGGGTTTTTCGTTTGTTTTTCACAGGATTTAATTTACGTTCCAGCCAACCAAGTAAGAGGTCCGCTAAAATTGCCATAAATGCTGTTGGGATAGCTCCAGCAAGGATAATCGCTGTCCCATTCGTGGCATTTGTTCCCCGAACGATAATATCACCTAATCCGCCTGCTCCAACGAATGTTCCAATTGCAGCTACACCGATTGCGATGACTAATGCGTTTCGAATACCTGCCATAATAACAGATAATGCAAGTGGCATTTCTATTAACCGGAGAACTTGCCATTTAGTCATTCCCATTGCTTTACCAGATTCAAGAAGTGCCCCATCGACATTTCTAATACCTGTGTAGGTGTTTTTTAGAATTGGCAATAAAGAGTATAGGAATAAGGATAAAACAACAGTATTCGTTCCTAGCCCCATGACTAGCATTAATACCGCAAGCATTGCCAGTGCGGGAATCGTTTGGATAATATTAGCCGTTTGAATAACCCAGCCAGCTAAACGTTTTTTCCTAGCAATATATACTCCGAGTGGTATCGCTACGATTGCTGCGAAAATAACTCCGTAAGCACTCATTAAGAAATGCCGCCAGAACTCTTCCATGACATAACTTCCATTTGTTTGATAATAGTCAATTAATTGGCTTAATGTGTCCATCTTTTGGCACCTCCTTAGTTTTCACCTTCAAAGTAATTATTTTTTTCTAGGAACTCTTTTGCTACAATAGATGGTTCTTTGAGTTCTCCATCCGCTGCATAGTTAAGTTTTTGCATTTGTTCTGTAGAAATTTTGCCTTTTAATTTATTTATAGTAGATTTTAATTCAGGGTGTTTTTCTAAAATTTCATCTGTTGCAAGCGCTGAAGCATCATAAGGTGGAAAGAATTTTTTATCGTCTTCCAATAATTTAAGGTTGTAAGTTGGAATCCGACCATCTGTAGAATAACCGAGCGCTACATCCATTTGTTTATTTTTTAGCGCTGTATAAATTAAGCCAATTTGCATCGGAAAGATTTTTTTGAATTCGATGTCATATGCATCAGAAAAAGCTTTATAACCATCTCCAGCACGTTCCATCCAAGAGTTATCAACGCCAGCAGTTAGTTGGTCTTCCACTTTTCGCATATCACTTACGGTAGATAAATTATATTTTTTTGCTGTATCTTGACGCACCATAAACACATAAGTATTAGCGAAACCATAGGAATCAAACCAAGTCTGTTGAAAACGATCTTCAAAACCTTTTTGGACAGCTGCTAAGGCTTTATCTGGGTCTTTAATAGCTTCTTCTCCAAGTGGACCAACTAAATCTGTTCCAGTGTATCTTGTGGCAGTAATATCAACATCTCCATTTAGCATTGCTTGATGTTGAACGATGGTGGAACCTAGGTTATTTACAATTTCTACTTTTAAGCCAGTATCATGTTCAATTAATTCTTTTAAAATATTTGATACGATTTGTGATTCTGTGGTGGCCATTGCACCAATTCGTATGGTATCTTTGGAACCTCCGCCAAGGCCAGGCAATGCACAGCTTGATAAGAAGAGCGAACTAGTTATAAGTAAAACGCTCACTAAAGCAATAAGTTTTTTCTTCATGTTATTCTCCCCCTTCCCGAGCTTCGCGGATGGCTTTAGGTGTTAAACGATACTCTAATTTTCCAAGTGCGAATTCTACTAAAAGGGCTAAAATAGTAACTGGGATAGCTCCACCGAGTATTAAATCAGGACGATATAAATTTAATCCGTTGAAAATAAAGTCTCCTAATCCACCTGCGCCAATATAAGAAGCAAGCGTTGCCCAAGCAATAACATACACAGCGGATAAACGAATCCCGGCCATAATAACGGAAATGGAGTTGGGAATTTCGACATTAATAATTAATTGCCAGTTGGTCATTCCCATACCACGCCCAGATTCAATCAAATTTTTATCTACACCTCGAACGCCAATAAAGGTATTACGTAAAATTGGTAGTAAGGCATAAATAAACAATGCGACAATTGCAGGCAGCGTCCCTACGCCAAGAAACGGAATAATAAACGCTAAAATAGCAAGCGATGGTACAGTTTGAAGTACACTAACAATACCAATAACAAAATTTGCTACTTTTGGAGATCTTGTTAATAGAATCCCGGTCGGAACAGCAACAGCGATACCTAAAATCACCGCAGAAAGAGAGATAAATAAATGTTGCCATGTTTGAACGAGCAAGTTATGGCCGTTTTCTTGAAAAAAAGTAACAATAGCGTCCATAGCTTATCCCTCCTGCTTCATTTCTGGTTCTGTCGTTTCGGAATCCGGTTGTTCCTCCTGATTTACTGATTCCGCGTCAAATGAACCCCAAATGGAATCATAGACTATATCAACTAAACTAGCTCGTGTTACAATACCGACTAGTCGATTTTCTTTATCTACTACAGGAATATACTTGTAACCACGTTTTAAAATCCGTTGAACTGTATCGCGAAGCAACGTGTCTTCATGAACATAAAAGACATTTTTCTCAAGAATATCTACTACTGAAGTGGCTGTGCGACGATTTAAATCAATTTGTTCCACATCAATAAATCCTTTTAGTACATTTCCTTCATCTACAACAAGCAATGTATCTACGCGTTTCTCTTTCATGACTGTAATTGCAGCTTGCAAGGACTTATCTGCTGTAATCGAAACTGGATTTGTATTCATAATTTGTGCTACTTGAGTTACATCCGGTTTTGCTTCAATTAAACGGTCTTTCCCAATAAAGTCTTCTACAAAGGAATTAGCAGGATTACGTAAAATTTCGTCTGGGGTATCAAATTGCACTATTTCTCCAGCTTTCATAATTACGATACGATCAGCTAGTTTTATAGCTTCATCCATATCATGAGTGACAAAAATAATTGTTTTTCCAAGTTCTTTTTGTAAGTTTTTAAATTCTTCTTGCAAAGAATCACGTGTAATTGGATCTAGTGCCCCAAATGGCTCATCCATCAAAATTAAATTTTGTTCTGCCGCAAGTGCGCGAAGTACACCAATACGTTGTTGTTGTCCGCCACTTAGTTCATATGGGTAGCGATCTAAAAATTCTTCTGGTAAATCTACCAACTTAATTAACTCTTTTGCACGTTCTTGTTTTTTCTCTTCGGACCATTTAAGTAGTTTTGGAACGAGGACGATATTTTCTCTAATCGTCATATGTGGCATCAAGCCAATTTGTTGAATTACATAACCGATAGAACGACGTAATTTAACAGGATCTTCCGCCATGATGTCTTTATCATTTATGAATATTTTTCCTTCTGTAGGTTCAATAAGCCTATTAATCATCTTCATTGTTGTTGTTTTCCCACAACCACTTGGACCGATAAAACAAACAAATTCGCCTTTATCGATGTTAAGTGTTAGATCATTAACTGCTTTTTTGCCCCCTTTATAAGTCTTCGTTACGTGTTCAAATTTTAACACGCTTACACACCTCCATTTTTTTCTTTACCACTACCAAAAAATTGGCAATCAATAAATCTTTTCCCTAACTAGGATGATTGAAACTTTAAAATACAGAAAAACAGGTTAAAAACAAGTGATACACTCAAATAGAAGTCGCTTATGAGGTGTTTTCCTACATATGTATGTGGCTGGCGCTAAACTGCTATTCATCGTAAAAATGAGCATTGTTATTAAACTGCTTAATAGTATAACTTTTATTATAACATACTTATTTTTCGTAAAAAAAAGGTCTGCAAGCAAATGCTCACAAACCTGTTCCTTATTTTGGCAAGAATAGCTTAGGTGACGTTTTTAATAATATCGTAATAACTATTCCACTAACAGCTACGGTGGCCAGGCAAGTAGCTCCGTTCATTACTAGCGAAAATAATGCAGCACCCCAACCTTTAAAAGCATAAGCACCCCAAAATAAAACACCAGCAACATAATGCCAGAAATATCTAGCAACCCCACCAATTATCATAGTACCCCATGCCCACTGTATGGCTTTTTTTAGTTCTCCAGCTGCTAAATTACTCCGGACTTGCTTACTAAATACGCCACTAAAAGCAACAAAGCTAAAGGCGATAACATATTCAATCAATGCTTGTGATGGCATTAAAATATATGCTTTCCCAGTTAAGAAATGTAGTAACCCCCATAATAATCCGGCAAATCCCGCAGCCCAAAAACCTCGACGAATGGCAATCACATACATTGGTATCATGCCTAGTGAAATTGAAAAGCTTGATCCAATATCTAGTGGAATAAAGCTTAATACCATTGCAATTGCAGCAAAAATCGCACACTCCAGTAAAATAATTAATCGTTTGTTTTGCATAAAAAATAAACTCCCCTCTTCTTTTTGGTCAAAAACGTACCCCAGAAGAAAGCAGTTTCTATTGTTAGAAATGCAATCGCCACAATCCCTACGCTCGTATTAACGAACAGGTTCAAAGGGTCAGAATCCAAAAACATGTGGATTCAATCTCAGCTAAGAAGCCCCCCCTGTGGTAACGTCTATGAAATTAATTGTACAACCATTATTATAGCATGGCTTTGTTTTTTGTAAAGAATTTTTTCTTTTATTAGTCATTAGTAGAAAATCGTACGGTATTTTGTGCTTTTTTAGGAAGTTTTTGAAAAATAAGTTGATAACTATTTTGGATTAAAGCAAATTCTATTTCTGCTTCCACATCATATTGTTCATTGATAACTAATGTAATCCAATGTTTTTTATTTAGATGATAGCCAGGTTTGATACTGTTATACTCATCGCGTAATTGGTCTATTCTTTCTGGTTGGCATTTTAGGCTAACATATAAATCTCCATGATACATATGAATAAGCGCAAAAATCTTGCCACCAAGCGTTAGCGCATGCATTTTTTTATCAAATGGAAATGTTTCCTTAGCTCCTTGCAAAGTTAAGCAAATAGCCACTTTTTCTTCTAGCATTTGTTGATAATTCATGCTACTTCCCTCCTTATTCTAGTATTATAACATTTATTTATGTGTGTATACTTTCTTTGCATCACTAACCGTGTTAAAATAGTAGTAATTGTGTTTTTTCTGAAATTAAGAGAAAACAACTTAGTATTGGAGGAAGAAAATGTTAACTGTAAATAATGTCGGTTTACGCTATGGCGATAAAAAGCTATTTGAAGATGTTTCTATTAAATTTTTACCGGGTAACTGTTATGGTCTTATCGGAGCAAACGGAGCTGGAAAATCTACTTTCCTAAAAGTTCTTTCCGGTGAGCTTGATTCACAAAGCGGAAATGTGCATATTGGTTCTGGTGAGCGTCTTGCTGTCCTTCGCCAAGATCATTTCCAATATGATGAAGAATTAGTTTTGAATACTGTAATTATGGGGCATGAACATCTATATAAAATTATGGACGAAAAAAATGCCATTTACATGAAAGAAGATTTTAGTGATGCAGACGGAATTCGGGCTGCTGAACTAGAAGGTGAATTCGCTGAGCTAGACGGTTGGGAAGCAGAATCAGACGCAGCTGTTTTACTTAATGGTTTAGGTATTTCAACAGAATTACATGGTAAATTAATGAAAGATTTAACTGGTGGAGAAAAAGTAAAAGTACTTCTTGCCCAAGCATTATTTGGTAAACCTGATATTTTACTATTGGACGAACCAACTAACCACCTTGATATTCGAGCAATTCACTGGTTAGAAGAGTTTTTAATCAACTTTGATAATACTGTTATTGTTGTATCACATGATCGTCACTTCTTAAATAAAGTATGTACTCATATTGCCGACCTAGATTTCAGTAAAATTAAACTTTATGTTGGTAACTATGATTTCTGGTATGAATCAAGTCAATTGGCGCAAACAATGATGGGCGATCGTAATAAGAAAAAAGAAGAAAAAATGAAAGAATTACAAGACTTCATTGCTCGCTTTAGTGCCAATGCATCTAAATCAAAACAAGCAACAAGCCGTAAAAAAATGTTAGAAAAAATTACACTTGAAGACATTCAACCTTCCAGTCGTCGTTACCCTTTCATTCAATTTAAACCAGAACGAGAAGTTGGGAACGACCTTCTAACAGTAACCAATCTTTCTAAAACGATTGATGGTGTGAAAATTTTAGATAATCTTTCTTTCTCTATTAATCGTAATGATAAAGTGGCTTTAGTTGGTGATGATGAAGTAGCGAAAACAGTATTATTTCAAATACTTGCTGGTGAAATGGAGCCAGATGAAGGCAGCTATAAATGGGGAATTACAACCAGTCAAAGCTATTTCCCAAAAGACAACTCCGAGTTCTTTGAAGAAAATGATATGAGTCTTGTGGAATGGTTGCGTCAATTCTCTCCTGAAGATGACAGTGAAGCTTTCTTACGCGGTTTTCTTGGGCGTATGTTATTTAGCGGAGATGAGGTATTGAAGAAAGTTCGTGTCCTATCTGGAGGCGAAAAAGTGCGTTGTATGTTATCAAAAATGATGCTATCGGGATCTAATGTTCTTCTTTTGGACGAACCTACTAATCACTTGGATCTAGAATCTATCACAGCGTTAAACAATGGCTTAGAAGCTTTCAAAGGTGCGATAATCTTTGCTTCTCATGACCATCAATTACTACAAACAATTGCAACACGTATCGTTAACTTATCTAAAGACCAATTTTATAACAAAGAAATTTCTTATGATGAATATTTAAAAGAAGTTATGAATGTAACAGAATAAAAAAGTGTCCATACCCTTTTGATAGGATATGGACTTTTTTTATTTTAATTCTATTTTGTCAGTTTTTGTTGTAAGTGGTGTGGAAGAATCTTTAAAGTAACTAAGAAAACTATATGAAATCCAAGTAATATCAGAAACATTGTCTAATTTTTCTACTGGGAAAACAATTTTTCCTTTGACAGTTTCTCCTGGCTGAACTTCAGTTTTCTCAAATTCCGATAATACCGCATCTCCTCCGTTTATTTCCATCTTATTAGTCTCAAGTTGTCCTTGATTTGGGTATGTTTCCAGTATTTTATCAGCATTATTCGTAATTTCCAGAGCTAACGTAATATTACCTGGAACTGATTTCCCTTCAATAGTTGAGTAAGTTTCTTTCTTTTCAACTGTAACAGAGCTGATTTTTTTCTTAAAATTATCTGCGGTATCTTCATAATTTATTTGATAGGTTTTTGTTTCTGTGGCAGTTTGATTAGAGCCAGCAGAAGAATAATTAAACACATCATTTTGGACTTGCTGATAGTGTGAGAAACTAACAATAATACCAATGATTGAACCAACTAATAACAGCATTCCAGCGCTAGTCATAATCGCGCCTATTTTTCGTTTAGCTGGGAAGAATAAAATCACAATTCCTGCGATAAAAATTAAGAAAGCTGCTATTCCGACAATAATCCAAAGTTCCATCTATTCTGCTCCTTTTATGCGAATTTCTCCCCCACTATACCATATTTGACGTTCAGTTCAAAGCAGTTAAATCACTTGCTGGAGATGGATATGCAAAAAGAACGGTTTGTAAATCGGTTAATGTAAGATTTGCTTTCATTAAGAGAGCCATATAGTTAATCATATAATCTGCTTCTTCGCTTAGAAAATGTGCACCTTTTACCTGCTGCGTATTTTTATCGGTTATTATTTTTGCAAGTGCAAGTGATTCATTAGTTCGTTTATAGGTGTACCATTCTGTTGTGTCATGGCTTTTTATTTCATATTTGTCAGGTTGTTCTTGTGCTTCTGCTATACTAATACCAATGCTTGATAGTTTAGGGCTAGTGAAAACAACACTTGGTATCGCTGGATAGTCTATTGCAACTTGTTTACCAAGAATATTTTCGGCTACAATAGCTGCTTCCATGCTAACAACTGGGGTAAGCGCTGCCCCTTTGGATGCAGCAACATCTCCGCAAGCATAAATATGTGGATTATTTACAGTTTGCAAGTTTTTATTTACACTTATACCTTTTCTAGTATATTCAATCTGTGCATTTTCTAGGTTTAAATGCGCAATATTAGGCGCTCTTCCTGTGGCTCCAATAATTACATCTGTTCGAAGAGAAAAGGAATTTGGACCTGAAATTTCTAATGTATCTGCTTTTTTCTCCACTTTAGAAATATCTGTATCAAAATGAAAATGAACACCTTCTTCTTTCATCAATGAAACTAGCGCGGCAACAAAATCAGGATCGAATTTTTTTAGAGGTTTACTATTGTGATGAATTATATGTACCTCTTTTCCAGCAGCTAAAGCTATAGAGGCAAATTCAAAGGAAATATAACCCCCGCCAATAAAAGTGATACTGTCAGGGAGTTCCTGTAAAGACAAGAAATCATCACTTGTTTGGATATATTCGTTTCCTGGTATTTTCATTTTATTTGGTGCTGCTCCGGTAGCTAGGACAATATTTTTAGCTTTTAATATATCTTCTCCCACTTGTAATGTATTATTTGATTGGAATGCTGCTTTCCCAAAGAAAGTTTCGATTCCACTATCTTGAAAACTCCGCAAACGCTGCTCTGGAACATCTTCCACAAAGGTTTCTTTAAAAGCCATTAATTCAGTCCAACTTATTGTTGCAGCTTGTTTAATGCCTTTTCCACGTAATCGTTTTGAAAAATTGGTAGCTTCTGCAGCACCAATAAGTACTTTTTTTGGATCGCATCCTCTAAGTACACAAGTTCCTCCCCAGCTACGTTCTTCTACAATAGCTACACTTAAACCTCTACTCCTAGTTTCAAAAGCAACCGTAGTTCCACTTGCTCCGCTTCCGATTACGACAACGTCATATGTATATTCTGTCAATTGAATCACTCCTTCTAAATTAGTTTTCCCGTCTATTTTAGTTTTAAACGAAAAAACTGCCGCACATTCATGTATGTACAACAGTTTTATTACTATACTTCCATAATGATTGGTAAGATCATTGGACGACGCTTGGTTTGCTCAAATAAATAGCGATTTAATTGATCGCGAATATCTTGTTTTAATTTAGCCCATTCAAACCCAGCTTCTTGTAAATTTTTCTCCACTATTTTTGTCACTACTTTGGATGATTCTTCAATTAAATGCTCGGATTCGCGCACATAGATGAATCCGCGAGAGATAATTTCTGGTCCAGAAGTAATTGTTTTTGTTTTTCGATTTAATGTTACTACTACAATAAAAATCCCATCTTCTGAAAGTAATTTGCGGTCTCTTAGGACGATATTACCAACATCTCCTACACCTAATCCATCAATGAGTGTATTACCAGAATATACACGGTTTCCGGCAGTCATTTTATCATTTTTATATTCTAGGATTTCTCCTTTACCAACGATAAATACATTTGATTTTGGCATGCCAACTTCATGAGCTAGTTTTGCATGACTGATAAGCATACGATATTCACCGTGAACAGGAACAAAATAACGTGGTTTTAGTAAATTTATCATTAATTTTAAATCTTCTTGACTCGCATGACCAGAAATGAAAAGTGTATTACTCATGGTTAATACTTTTGCTCCAGCTTTATAGAGCATATCCATTGTTTTAGCCATCATTGTTTCAAGTGATGGAGATGGGGTTGTTGTAATATAAACAGTATCACCAGGTTTGATATTAAACTGTGGATGATTTCCTTTTGTCATCAATTTTAGGGATTGGATTGGTTCCCCTAAATTCCCTGTTTCGATAATCGTAATTTCATCATCATTATATTTTTTTACATCTTTTAAAGGAATGATTAAATCTTCCTCAATAATTATTTTATCTAGGCTACCAGCAATCTCAAAAACGCGTTCTAACTCTTTACCGACGATAGCTACTTTTCGTTTAGTTGCAACGGATGCATCAAGAACCTGTTGTAAACGAATTAAATTGGAAGCAACACAGGCTACAATGATTCTGCCATCTGCCATTCGAAATGCATGTCTAATTTCCTCTTCAATCAAGCTATCACTAGAAGTAGTTCCAGGATGTTCTGCTTCAGAGCTATCAGATAATAAGGCAAGTACTCCTTTTTCACCAAATTCAGCAATATGGCTTAAATCTGATGCATAACCATCTTGTGCTGATTGATCAAATTTAAAATCTCCAGTGTAGATAATAGAGCCTTCGCTTGTTTCCAGTACAATCCCAACAGAATCAGGAATAGTGTGTGTTGTGCGGAAAAAAGATACATCAATTTTAGGAAATGATAAAGTAGTGTCCGCATCAACAATATGGAAATTTTTAAATCTTAGTTTACGATGTTCTTTTAGCGCAGATTTAGCTAGGGCAATAGTTAATTCTGTACCATAAACAGGCGCTTTTACTTTTTGAAGTAAGTAAGGTAGTGCGCCAATTGCGTCTTCATGGCCATGTGATAGGAAAATCGCTTTAATTCTATCTTTATTTTCTTCTAAATATTTAAAATCTGGGATAACAATGTCGATTCCCAGTAATTCATTTTCTGGGAACATTAAGCCAGCATCTAATATAAAGATATCTTCGTCTATTTCTACCACATACAAATTTTTGCCACTTTCATCGACACCGCCGAGTGGGATGATTTTTATGTTTTTCGCTTTTTTTATTGTCAAAGCGTAGACCTCCTTTGAACTATTTAGAAAGTCCTTCTAATATAGCTTGTAATTTCGTTCCTTGTGCAGCGTTTAAATCTACTAGGGGCAATCTAACTGGACCAACATTAACTCCTTGTTGGTTTAATAGATATTTTGTTGGCGCTGGATTTGGTACAGCAAAAAGTTCATTCATTAGTGGAAGTAAATTGCGATGAATGCTCGCAGCTTTTTGAACGTCCCCTTTTTCAAACGCTTGTATCATTTCCTGCATTTCATTTCCAACAAGATGACTTGCAACAGAAATAACACCATGTCCGCCAACTGATAATATTGGTAATGTTAAACTATCATCACCACTATATACTAAGAAATCATCGGAAGTTCCAGCAATAATCGCACTAATATTATCTAAATTACCGCTTGATTCTTTTACCCCAATAATATTAGGTAGAGCAGCTAAACGAATAATTGTTTCTGGTTCGATATTTACGACACTACGTCCAGGAATATTGTAAATAACAACTGGTAGGTCAGATGCTTCTGCTACTGCAGCAAAATGAGCATATAAACCATCTTGATTTGGTTTATTATAATATGGCGCAACAATTAATACGGCATCAATTCCACCTAGTTCTGCTACTTCATTCGTAAATGCAATTGTTTCTGCTGTATTGTTTGAACCAGTACCAGCGATTAATTTTGCACGTCCATCATTTGTTTCAATAACTTGACGGAATAATTTTATTTTTTCATCATGTGATAAAGTGGGTGATTCGCCAGTCGTACCAGCAATTACTAAACCATCTGAGCCATTTTCGATTAAGTGGTTCACAAGATGATGAATTCTTTTTTTGCATACTTTATTTTTTTCTGGGTGAATTGGTGTCACCATTGCTGTAATAACTTTTCCTAAATCCATCTTTCTTTTCCTCCTTACTTAATTTCTAAACAAAATATGTCATGAAGGGCATTGACTGCCGAAATTAAGTCCTCTTCTCTTACTAATACCCAAATAGTAGTGTGACTATCCGCTGATTGTAAAATTGGTATATTTTTTTCAGATAATGCAGCTACTATTTTAGCTGTTACTCCAGGAACTCCAGTTATTCCAGCTCCAACAATAGAAACCTTCGCACAAGATTCACGGACATTTGTTTGTAAACCGGCTTCTGCTAAAAGTACTTTTACTAGTTGACGTTTTTCTTCTGGAACCGTGAAAACAACGGAATTCGTTGATATATTGATAAAGTCCAGACTTATGCCAGCATCTGCCAGTATTTTGAAAGCTAGTTGTTGTGTTTTTACTGTGTCTGTTAAAATTGATACCTGTGTTAGATTTGTTACATGAGCCACTCCTGTTACCAAGCGTTCTTTGACATCGAAATGATCAACTTCATCTGCTAAAGACGTAACAAGTGTTCCAGTAGACTCTAAATAAGTAGAACGAATCCGCATTGGGATCTTAGCAGTCATAGCAATTTCTACAGCACGCGGGTGAATAACTTTGGCACCTTGATAGGCCATGTTGCTTACTTCATTATAGCTTACTCTTGGAAGTGAACGAGCATGCTCCACAATACGAGGATCTGCCGTCATCATTCCGTCTACATCAGTAAAGATATCAATATAGTCAGCTTGTAAAGAAACGCCAAGGGCAGCAGCAGAAGTATCGCTACCACCACGACCAAGTGTTGTAATATCGCCGTTCTCTGCCATACCTTGAAATCCAGCAACCACTGCAACATCAAGTGATTTAAGTGCATTTTGGATTCTGGCGGTATCCACTTTTGTAATTTTAGCATTTAGATGGTTACTTGAGGTAATAATACCTGCTTGGCCGCCAGAAAATGATTCGGCTTTAATATTTGCTTCTTTTAACATATTGGTAAATACTGAAGCAGAAATAGTTTCACCAACCGAAAGCAGTGTATCCTGTTCTCTAGCAGACAATTTTGTTTCTTTTGCACCAATCAATTCTAATAGTGTATCTGTTGCATAAGGGTCACCATATCGCCCAATTGCAGAGACTACAACCACAACTTTGTAGCCATCTTTAAGTGCACGTTTTATGTGATCAAATGCCATTAACCTAATTTTTTCATTTTGGACAGATGTACCGCCAAATTTTTGTACGATGATTTTCATTTCTTACACCTCAAAATAGCTTTAAATAATCGCTAATTTTACTAAACTTTCAGCGATTTGAATAGAATTCCAAGCAGCCCCTTTTAGTAAATTATCGGAAACAATCCACATATGGAAGCCTTTTGTGTCATCTAAGTCAGCACGAACTCGACCAACAAATACTTCTTTTTTTCCAGCGGCATAAATTGCTTGCGGATATAGTTGGTTGGCAGGATCATCTTCTAAAATAACTCCAGGAGCAGTTTTTAGGATGTTTTGAATAGCTGTAGCATTTACTCCTTCTTTGTCTACTTCAATATAAACACTTTCGGAATGTCCACTTACTACTGGAATACGAACACAAGTAGCTGCTACTTTCATGCTAGCATCTTCCATGATTTTTTTCGTTTCATTGATCATTTTCATTTCTTCGTATGTATAATCATTTTCCGTGAAAACATCAATTTGTGGTAGAGCATTAAAGGCGATTGGATAGTGTTTTTTATCCCCTTTTACTGGCATGATTTCAGGGGTAAAGGCTTTATTGTCTAACACAGCTCTACTACCTTCTTGTAATTCTTGAATAGCACTTACTCCAGAACCAGAAACAGCTTGATAGGTGGAAACAATCACTCTATTTAAACCAAAAGCTTTTCGAATCGGTTCGAGCGCTGTCACCATTTGAATTGTAGAACAGTTTGGATTCGCGATAATCCCGTTATGTGAATGAAGTGCTTGTTCGTTTACTTCAGGAACTACCAATGGAACAGTCGGGTCCATTCGATACGCACTTGTATTGTCAATAACAATTGCTCCACGTTGAACAGCTTCTTTAGCTAATGCTTTAGAGACAGAACCTCCAGCACTAAATAAAGCAATATCAACACCTTCAAAACTTTCTGGTTTCGCTTCTTGAATCGTTATTTCTTCATCACGGAATATTAATTTTTTTCCTGCAGAGCGAGCTGAAGACAAGAACGAAACTTGCTTTATCTTAAAAGTCGCCGCCTCTTCTAGTAATTCAATCATTTGAGTACCAACTGCACCAGTAGCGCCTACAACTGCGACATGATAACTTTTTGTCATTGTTTACAATTCCTCCTTCAAATTCATCCTCTTATCTCTGCATTAAAACAGAAATCTGGTTAATTTTACACTTACTTCATCATACCATAAAAGGAGCTATTTCGCAGTTTTTTATGTGTGTTTGCGTTTATTTTTTTAATTGTTTGTCAGTTTATATTAAAAAAAACCACTTTCGCAAAAATGAAAGTGGTTTTTTGGTTAATTTTCGGTTTGTTTTGACTGAGCTTCTGCTGCTTCTTTTTTGTTATTGATAGGTTGTTCTACTTTAGAATCGCTTTTATTTGCTTTTGCGCGTTCTTGTTTTAGTTCAAAATATTTATCGAATACTTCTTTGGAAATGGTCATATTCGTTTTGTGATCCGTACCATACGGACGATAAATCCAAGGAACAACAACGGATATAGCAATTTCTGGTTTTTTGACTGGTGCGTAACCTACAAACGTAGTATTCCACACACTAGCCATTTTATTTCCTTCTTTCGGTCCATCATAAAAGGCATCCGCAGTCCCTGTTTTACCAGCAACATCGTATTCGCTAGAAGTAAAGACTGTTCTAGCAGTACCCGTTGAACCATGTGTTACTTCATAGAATCCTTGTTGTACGGTTTTCATATCGCTCTCTGAAACGCCAATTTTGTTTAACACTTTAGGCTCATTGGAGGTTGCGAGAGTTCCGACAGTATCACCATTTGTACTTGGATTTCTAATTTCTTTTAACATGCTTGGGGCAATTCTTGAGCCGCCATTAGCAATAGTTGAAACGTATTGTGCCATTTGTAGTGGTGTATAGGAATCGTATTGTCCAATAGCAAAGTCGAGAATTTTACCAATTGTTTGGTCATCCCCTTTGTAACCAGTTTGTTCTCCTGGTAGGTCGATTCCGGTTTTTACACCTAGCCCAAATTGATTGTAATAATAACGCATATCATCAAAAGTACTTAATGGTGCTTTTAGCGGGCCGTTTGGAACATATTTAGCGCCCCCCATTTTCATAGCTACTTGATACATATAGGAGTTAGATGAAATTTCTAGTGCACCAATTGGGTCAAGTGGTCGGTTACCAGCTCCAGTTCTGTTAAACCAAGAACTCTTTGGTTTCGTTCCTTTTAGTGCAATTGGTTGATCAGTAAATACTGTGTCTTTTGTGATAGCACCATCCATAATACCGCCTAAGATGGTAGAGCCTTTCACTGCCGAGCCCATGGCATATGCAGTAGTAAATGTCCCAAGTGAGTAGTCTTCAAATTTGCCTTTTTCATTTAGTTTTTGTCCAGCAAGCGCAAGAACTTCACCAGAATATGGATCCATAGCAACAACGAAGGCACGGTCAAATAAATCAGAACCGCCATATTGTTTTCCTTGTGAAATATTTTTACGCAAGATTTCTTCTACTGCTTTTTGGAACTCAACATCTACAGAAAGAACTAAATCTTTTCCTTTAGAACCTTCATATTTGCTGACTGTTTCAATAATATTCCCTTTAGAATCTAGTACGCTTTCCGATTGTGATTTGGATCCTGCAAGCACGCTTTCGTATTGTGCTTCTAAATAACTTTTACCTACACGATCATTACGACTATACCCCTGCGATAAATAGTATTCCGCCTTATCTTTTGGCAAACCTTCTTTTGCACTAGATACGGAACCTAAAATAGAGCGTAATGTTTCATCGTATGTGTAATAACGATTCCAATCCGTTGTTGTATCAACTCCTGGCAAGCTATCCATGTTTTCACTAACACGTGCAATTTCTTCATCAGTAACATCTTTATTCTTCACTACTGATTCAGTCATTGCATATCCAGTAGTCATTTTTTTATAGATGGTCGCAACTTTTAAGTCTTCTTTACTAAGACTGTCAATATCTGCTTGTGTAACATTTTCTACTTGAATCTTGTATGCTTTCGAAGCTTCTAGTGCTTGCTCCTTGGCAGAAAGACGGTTTAAAGACTCTGTTTGGTGTGTTAAAATCCAGTAATCTTGTAAATCACGCTCTGTTAATTTCTCTGGCTCAACAGTTATTAACTTTTCAAGTGTTTGAGCAACATGTAGCGTTTCTGATGTTTCTGTTTGCTGACTTCGTGTGTAAGTGATTGATTTAACCGCTGAATTTCCGACTAATAAATTGTAGTTGCGGTCATAAATACTTCCACGTGGAACATTTTTTGAAACAGTTACGTTATCTGTCTCTTCTAATTGCCGTTTGTACGTATCCCCTTGAACGATTTGAACAATACCTAATCGTAAAATTAAAACAGAGAATAATATAAAAATAATAAAGAATAGAATATTTAAACGTAATGGAATAATGGCGCGTTTTTTCTTAGTGGAATCTTTTTTCTTTTTTCTAAAATTTAGTTTCACGCAAAGTTACCTCACTTTTCAATAATACCTTTCCCTATTGTAGCTGAAAAACCGTCATTTTTCCACTGTAAGTTTATTAGAAATTCATTAGAAATAAAAAAAGACCCACCTAAGTGAGCCTTCTAGTTATTATTTTGCTGCGTCAAAGCGTTTGTTTGCTTCATCCCAGTTAATTACATTCCAAAATGTGTCAATGTATTCAGGACGACGATTTTGGAATTTAAGGTAGTAAGCATGTTCCCAAACATCTAAGCCAAGAACAGGAGTTTTACCTTCGCTAAGTGGAGAATCTTGATTAGCAGTTGAAACGATTTCTAGTTTACCGTTGTTCACTACTAGCCATGCCCAACCTGAACCAAAACGCGCTGCTGCTGCCGCATTGAATTTTTCTTTGAAATCATCAAATGTGCCAAATTCGCTTTCGATTGCTGATTTTAAGTTACCAGTTGGAGCACCACCACCATTTGGGCTAAGAATAGACCAGAATAAAGTATGGTTAGCATGACCACCACCATGGTTACGTACAGCACCACGAATTTCTTCAGGAACACTATTTAAATTAGCAACTAATTCTTCTGCAGTTTTGTTTGCAAGGTCTGGATGTCCTGCAACTGCTTCATTTAGTTTTGTTACATAAGTATTGTGGTGCTTTGTATAATGAATTTCCATTGTTTCTTTGTCAAAATTCGGTTCCAAAGCATCATAAGTATAAGGTAATTTTGGTAATTCGTAAGTCATAAAAAATTCCTCCTCGGATAGTTTATTATTTATGTGAAAAGAAATTAGCTTATAAGGCGAAAGTTATAGAACCTATTTCCATAGAACTATGTAACACCTTAAATAACGTTTCTCTTTACACCATTTAGCCTACCACGACCTAGATATGCTTGCAATTTTTCTGCTTAGTGATGTTTCAATATTGATTTTGCAATCATTTCAAGCTATGATTAAGGTTAGGTGGAAAAGAACATCCTTTTGCACATACAGGTATCTTTTTCCCGAAAAACGAAAAGTTAAACCATTAGGCGAGGTGTTGAAAAAAGAATGAATATTTTTAAACGCTTCTGGAAAAGTTTATATTCCCCTGCGGATATTGCATCGTTCCGAAATGATAAAATCAGAAAAAGCATTGTCTATATCATCGTTTTATCATTTGTTACTTTCCTTCCATTAGCATACTTTACGAGTGTTACAACAAAAAATGCGTTAAAAGTTGGCGAAGAAACTATTACAAAGGAAATTCCGGATTTCAAAGTGACAGACGGAAAACTTGTTTTAACAGATAGCCAAGTAAAAAACTTACCTATCTCTATCGATCAAGATCAATTACATATTTATTTTGATGCTTCTGGAACGCTTGATGAAGATGATGTGGATAATAAAATAGCTTCTTATGATAGTGCAGTTGCCTTTCTTTCAGATGGTATTTATATTACTGCTGCTGGGGTATCACAATCATTTAGCTATGAAACGGCTGGTATTAGTGATAAAGGTGATTTGGTTAACTTATATACATCAATTGAATCTCTCGCGAAGTACTTTATTCCTATCGCTCTACTAGTGTTATTTATTTTTACGTTAGGTTCCGTTTTCTTCCGAGTGGCACTTTATGCACTCTTTGGTTTTATTTTATCAGGTTTTGGAAGAACTGGAATTGCTTTCCGCCAAAATTGGATGATGGCCTCTTACAGTATTACTTTAGCGGCTGTTTTCACAATGGTCATGGAAGCTTTACAAATAATTGTCCCATTTGGAATGGAAATTAATATGGTTGTTAGTATGATTTTTGTTTTCCTTGCGATCCGTTCTATTCCACCAAATGAAACAACACTAGAACAGTAAAAATGGACCACTTGTACTTTTACAAGTGGTTTTTTTATTTGAATGAAGCTGATTTTAAGTGGTATGATTAAAAAATCAATGTTATCAATGAATGATTACATCGAATAGTTATTGCTGCATTTGTTTTGAGGGGAGAGATATTTTTTTGGATAAAGAAGTGGAATTAAGTTTTTATGATGGTGTAAAAGCTTGTTTACCAACTGTGTTAGGTTATGCTGGGATTGGTATTGCTGCTGGTGTAGTTGGAAAAGCCTCGCATTTAAGTGTACTTGAAGTAACTTTACTCGCAATTATTGTTTATGCAGGAGCTGCTCAATTTATTATATCTGGTTTATTATTATTACAAAGTCCAATTTCTGCTATTATATTTACTACTTTTTTAATTAATTCGAGACATTTTTTAATGGGAATGGCTGAAGCACCGCACTTTAAGCAATACTCTCTTTGGAATAATATAGGAGTTGGTTCATTACTAACAGATGAGACATTTGGCGTTTCAATGAATCAGATTGGAAATAAAAAACCAGTGAATGCCAAATGGATGCATGGAATCAATGTGACAGCTTATCTTTCTTGGATTATTGCATGCATTGTTGGCGCGTTTATTGGAAATTGGCTTCCAAATCCAGAAAAATTTGGGCTTGATTTTGCCTTATCAGCTATGTTTATAGGGTTGCTTTATTTACAAGTTATCAGTGATAAAAGTAAAAAAATTAGTACTAGCTTATCTGTTATGTTGATGGTTGCATTGTTTTTAGTAATTTTTATGCGATTTACGACACCTGAAATAGCTATTTTAATTGCAACACTGTTGGGTTGTTTGATTGGAGTGATAATAGAAAAATGGCAATAAGTACATATACATTATTTGTGATTATTGGTTGTGGAATTGTTACCTTTATTCCTCGAGTACTTCCTTTTATTTTTGTGCGCAAATTAGCCTTGCCTGATATCGTCATTCGTTTTTTATCTTTTGTTCCATTAGCAATTTTAACTGCTCTTTTTGTTCAAAGCTTGCTTACAACGAGTAAAAATGCTTTTCCAGTCATTAATATGGAAAACTTACTCGCATCTCTACCTACTATTATAACTGCTATTTTAACTAAAAATTTAATGTGGATTGTGATTGTTGGCATTATTTCTATGGCAGTTATTCGATTAATTTTATAGAAAAACCCTTTACTGGCGTGTGTTTTTGACGGGAATCAAAGCCAGTAAAGGGTTTTTATTTATGGGTAGATCAGAAGTAAGCTTAATTGGATGTTGTGGTACTTGTTGTTTCCGTGTTAGTACTTGTATAATCAGAAAATGCATCTTTTAAATCACTATCTTTTATATCTATGTTAGCTGCTTTTAATTCTTTTTTTAGGGCAGCAGTCATATTTTCAGAGGTTAGTTGTGATTCGATATAGGAAGCTTTTACGGCTGCTTTGTCTTTTGCATACGTCGTTTTATCGGTTTTCTTCACTAATTGAATTAAATGATAACCATAGCTAGATTTAACTATTTCGCTAACATCATTTGTATTCTCTAATGCATAGGCAGCTTTTTCGAATGTTTCATCCATTTCACCAGTACCAAATGGATCAAGTAGTCCACCATTTGTACTTGTTGCTGTGTCTGTCGAATATTCTTTTGCTAAATCAGTGAATTTTTCTCCATTTTTTAATTTTGTTTGTATTTCTTTTGCTGTTGCTTCGTCATCGACTAAAATATGGCGGACAGTAATATCCGGTTGCCAAGTTTTATAATATTTTTTTAGCTTACTTTCGCTAACATTCATATTTGCTTCTGTTGCTTTTTGAATAAGTAAATTATATTCAATATTTTCTTTAAAGGAAGTTTTCGTTAAATTACTTGAAGCAAGCGTTGATTCAAAAGAATCGCCATATTGTTCCTCGTATTTTTTATATTCTGCATTAACTTCTTTTTCTGAAACAGTGTATTTATCCTCTAGTATTTTTTTAAAAGTTAGTTGTTGTACGACCTCATTCCCATATGTAGCTTTCATCGCTTCATAAAGATCATCTTGTGTTACACTCCCAGCATCTGTTTTTACGACAGCGCTACTACCACATCCTGCGAGAATAAGTAATGTTGCTGTTATAACTGAAATAATCATTTTTTTTAATATTGTCAAGCTGTTCCTCTCCTTCTACTTTCGGCTACTTCTTACTTTAACCATAAAAAGTGTCTAGAATGAGAAACAAATATGAAATAATTATGAACATTCTCGGCAAAATAAAAATGGTACGAGTTTAATAAAGTTCCTCGTACCATTCACTATTAAGAAGCTTGCAAACACTCTGGGCATTCACCATAAACTTCAAATTTATGACCATCAATCTGATAACCAGGTAATGCTTCTGTTAAAAAGTCCATTGGGCACATCATAATTTCTTTTGTTTTACCACATTTCATACAAATAAAATGATGATGATGATGCTCATGTGTACAAGCAAGACGAAAATTCCGCTCCCCAGAAAGATCCGTTTCTTCAAAAATACCTAACTCAACAAATAACGAGAGGTTTCGGTAAATCGTATCAAAACTTATTCCAGGAAAATCATCTTTCATATTTTCTAATACATCTTTGGCAGTTAAATATTTATTTTTGCGTGCTAATAAATTAATTAGAAATTCACGTTTATCTGTGTGTTTATAACCTTGTTCCTTCATTTTCATCAATGCTTCAGTTGCTGTAAGTCCCATTTTCTTCACCTCGATTAGCAATTAAGATTTTTTGACGTATTTTTTGGTATAGTATCGTGACGATTAAAATTAACACGGAAATAATAACGATTGCTCCACCTGGTGCTAAGTTTAAATAATAAGCAATAAATAGACCACCGATAACAGCTATTTCCCCAAATAATATGGATAAAAGAATTGTTTGTTTAAACCCTTTTGCAAGTCGAATTGCTGCGGCAACTGGTAATGTCATTAGTGATGAAACAAGCAAAATACCAACAATTCTCATGGAGGATGCAATAACAAGTGCAACTAAAACCATAAAAATAATATCAAATACTTTTGCTTTTAAACCAGAGACTTTTGCATATTCTTCATCAAAAGACAATAAAAATAGTTCTTTGTATAGAGATAAAATAACGATAAACACAATAATTGCTATTACAACAATTGTAAGCATATCTGTGCGACTAACGGCACTTACACTTCCAAATAAATAACTAAATAAATCTGTGTTAAATCCATTAGCAAGAGAAATAAAAATAACTGAAAAACCCATACCAGCGGACATTATTATCGGAATTGCTAGTTCTTCAAAATGTTTATATACGGTCCGTAATTTTTCCATTAATAAGGAGCCAACAACCGAAAAACCAAATCCAAGGTATAGTGGATTGAGTGTCGCAAGCGGTAAATACATTTTACTTAAAAATAAACTAACCGCAATTCCTCCAAGTGTCACATGGCTTAATGCATCTGCCATCAATGATAGCTTTCTAACTACAATAAAACTACCTAATAGCGGTGCAATGACCCCAATTACTAACCCCACTACAAACGTATTTCGGATGAAATCATATTGGAAAAGTGTCGCAATCAATACAATCTGCCTCCCTTCTACGCTGTTCTGTTAATATTTCAAGTTCTCGGTCTGCTAAATAATGTTGGTATTCATGGGCAGTACCATCAAACACAATCCGTTTATTAATACTAATTACATGATTAACGTAGGTGTTAACAGCCATTAAATCATGTGTCACTAGTAAGAGTGTCATTTGCTCTGTTTGATTTAATTCTTGAAGTAGTTCATAAAATGCTTTCACATTCTCGACATCCACTCCGACTGTTGGTTCATCTAAAATAAGTAACTTTGGTCGACTAACTAATGCACGAGCAATAAAAACACGTTGTTGCTGTCCACCAGAAAGTTCACCAATATTTCGATGTAAATAATGCGTCATCTCTACTTTATTTAGCGCATAGTCAATTGCTTCTTTATCTGCTGTATTTAATGTTTTAAATAATCCCTTTTTTTTCGTTAAACCACTTGCAACGACTTCTTTGACAGTTGCTGGAAATGCGGAGTTAAACGCATTGGATTTTTGGGAGACAAAACCAATTTTCACCCAATCTTTAAAATCTGCTTGTTTTTCACCAAATAGCGAGATACTGCCTTGTTGTTTTTTTAGAACGCCTAAAATTAATTTTAGCATAGTAGATTTTCCTGAGCCATTCGGACCTATCAAGCCGGTAAAACTGCCTTTCTCTACTTGAAAATGAATGTTTTCTAAGGCATGCTCTTTATCATAATGATAGCTTACATTATTAATTTCTATGATTTTATCCATTCATTTGCTCCTTTGGCAGTATTTGCTTGTCGCTTGTACTAGTATATAAAATAATTGCTTAAATGTAAATCGGAATAACTTCGAATTAAAAAAATCTACAAAAAACCTGGAAATGAATGGCGCTCATCTCCAGGTAAGTATTTATTATTTTGCAAAATTCTCTGTAAGAATAGGTACTACTTGTTTTTTACGAGATACTACACCTTGTAATGGTGCTTGGTTATCGATAAATTTAACACTATAGGCTTGCTCCACAACATTAGTTTTCTCACCGATAGCTATACCAACAGAATCATTAGTAAGAATATTGGTAATTACAAATAAGTATAAATCTAATCCTTTTTCAGCAATAATATTTGTCATAAGTGCTTCTACTTCTGCTCTGCGACTTAAAACATCGTCTACATCAACCACATTAATTTGGGCGATTTCGACTTTATTATCATTCATATTAAATTCTTTTGCATCAAGTAATAATTCAGCGACCGTTTTTTTACTAACATCTGCGCCAGCTTTTAGCATATCCATTCCAAATGTTTGAATATCTACATCAGCAATAAGTGCTAATTTTTCAGCAGCTATTTTATCTTCTTTTGTACAGGTTGGTGATTGGAAAAGTAATGTGTCAGAGATAATTGCCGAAAGCATCAATCCAGCAGTTGATTTACTTACCTCTATTTCACTTTCACGGAACATTTTTAAAAGTATGGTTGTTGTGCATCCAACTGGTTCAGCGCGATAATAAAGTGGATCGGCAGTTTCGAAATTGGCAATCCGGTGATGATCAACAACAGAAACAACGGTTACGTCGGCAATATCATCTGCACTTTGTTGACGCTCATTGTGATCCACAAGCGCTACCTGCGAAACTTCATTTGCAACTGTTTTTACTAAACGAGGAGCTGTTACTTGGAAGTAATCTAGAACAAAAGCAGTTTCACTGTTAAGTTCCCCTAAACGAACTGCTTCAATATCTGCTCCTTGTGCTTTTTTTAATTCTGCATAACTAATGGCAGAACAAATCGTATCTGTATCTGGATTTTTATGACCGAATACAAGTGTTTTTGTCATTATTTTCGTCTCCTTTTAGTCATTTATAATTTTGTTTAATAAATCCGGGTCAAATTCGCCACTTTTTAGCATGGCAATTTCCCGTTTGTAAGGCGGTTTTTTAGATGCTTTATCTTCACCAACATAAGGCGTTTCTAATATTTTTGGAATATCAGCTAGCTGTGGATGATGGACGATATAATGAAGTGCATCAAAACCGATATGGCCAAACCCAATATTGGCATGTCTATCTTTATGAGCGGCACATTCATTTTTGCTGTCATTTATATGTAGCACTTTTAAGCGATCAATGCCAATAATTTTATCGAATTTATTTAATACGCCATCAAAATCATTCACAATATCATAACCAGCATCATGTGTATGACAAGTGTCAAAAGTGACAGATAATAATTCATTATGAGTCACGCCATCAATAATTTGCGCTAATTCTTCAAATGTACGACCGCATTCAGAGCCTTTTCCAGCCATTGTTTCTAATGCGATTTGAACTTCTTGGTCATGAATAAGCGCTTCATTTAAGCCTTGAATAATTTGTTTTATTCCTTTATCAGCACCCTCACCTACATGGGCTCCGGGATGAAGTACCATTTGCTTAGCTCCAAGTGCACGCGTACGAGCTATTTCAGATTGTAAAAAGGTAACGCCCAACTCATATGTTTCTGGCTTTACAGAATTACCGATATTGATAATATAAGGAGCATGAACGACGATGTCTGCCATATCATGAGCTTTCATGTGTTCTAAACCGGCTTCAATATTTAATTCTTCTATTGGTTTTCTTCGCGTATTTTGCGGAGCACCAGTATAAATCATAAACGTATTTGATCCGTAAGAAGCAGCTTCTTCACTCGCACCTAGAAGCATTTTTTTACCATTCATAGATACATGAGAACCAAGTCTTAACATAAAATCACTCCTCGTTTATCTTTTTTTCCGTCTTTCCCGACGTTTAATTTCGTTCATTTTATAGTTGATTTTCTTTTTATAATTTGGTTTTCCTTTTTGTTTTGCTTTTTTTCGCATACCAATTTCACGTGGATCTGCCGTTTCACGTTTTGCTTCACGTTTGGCACGGCGATTACGGTCTTCAAGTGTAACGAATTCTTTGTTTTTCCAATCGACATGTTTAAACTCAATACCCATTTTTTCTAATTGATTGAGACGATCTTCATCAGCCGGCTCAAATAATGTTAGAGCAATACCGGAATGGCCAGCACGTCCTGTCCGACCTGTTCGATGGATATAAAAATCTAAATCGTCAGGTAGTTCATAGTTAACAACATGACTAATACCTTGAATATCAATACCACGCGCAGCTAAATCAGTTGCAACGACATATTGATAATCTAAGTTTTCGATTTGTTTCATTGTTCGTTTACGCTCACGTGGATTCACATCACCATGAATCTTGGCAACTTTTAATCCGCGTTCTGTTAAACCATTAGCCACTTCATCAGCAGTTGTTTTTGTATTGGTAAAAACAATAGCCAAATAAGGTTGCGAACCAACTAAAACATTTTTAAGTAAGTCTAGTTTATTTCGACTACGTGTCGCCATAATTCGATGTTCTACGGTTTTAGATGCAGCAACTTTTGGTTGAATATGCTCATAACGTGGATTTTCCATGTATTTGCTTAAAAATGGTTTTAGTTTTTGTGGAATGGTTGCAGAGAAAACAAGCATCTGCAAGTTAGCCGGCATTTTTCCAGCGATATGATCCACATCATTTAAGAATCCCATATCAAGTGTCATATCAGCTTCATCGATTACTAATGTTTTTGCAGTGTGCACAAATAAAGCTTGCTCACGAATTAAATCATTAATACGACCAGGTGTCCCAACAATGATTTGTGGTTGTTTTTTTAGTTTATCAATTGCTCGTTGTTTATCCGTGCCACCAATAACAAGTTGAACAGCTAGTTCTTTCTCGCTGTATTTGGTTACTTTGCGAATTTCATTATAAATTTGTGTAGCAAGTTCACGGCTGGGTGCTGTAATAACAGCTTGTACGGCGTCTTTTTCTGGATTCACATTATTAATTATTGGCAAAATAAAAGTATGGGTTTTTCCAGTACCTGTTTGAGATTGGCCAATAATACTTTCACCTTTAAGAATCCCTGGGATGAGCTTTTGTTGTACTTCTGTGGGTTCGTAAAATCCTAATTTATCTATTGCAACCCCAATAAAAGGTTGAAAGTCAAACTGGTCAAACCTTGATTTCTTCGTCATAAAATATTTCCACTCCGTTCTATACCTAATTGCCATTATAGCACAGATTAAGTCATTCGTGCGTGCTATAAGACAACTTTATCAAAACAATCAAATAGCGTTTGGTAAAACAGAAAAATAAAGCTGGCTATTTTTTAATTTAATCAAAAATAGCCAGTTTTATTAGCAAAATTGAAAAGGATCAGTATTAACTTCCGAAACAATAAAATCCCCTTCATAATCTAAAATTTTAGCTTGTTCTTCCATTTTTTCTTTTAAATAGCCTTTCATTACTTTTTCAATGTTATGGCCAGGGTCAATTGTTGGTAAATTAATCGCCAGTAAATCATGTGCTGTGTGGTAATAAATATCTCCTGTTATATAAACATCTGCACCAGTTGCTTTCACTTGATGAATAAACTTGTTGCCATCTCCACCGATAATTGCTACTTTTTTAACAGTTGATTTTAAGTCACCAATAAAGCGTACATTCTCTACTGCATAAGCTGTTTTTAGTTTATCTATAAACGATACCATTCCAACTTTTTTTGGAAGGGTACCAACTCGACCAATACCTTCTTTATAAGTTAAGTTTTCTAACATATACACATCTATTGCTGGTTCTTCATATGGATGAGCAATTTTAACAGCTTTTAGAATAGTTTCTGTTAAATGTTCCGGAAAAACAGCTTCAATTTTCACTTCAGGGACTTTCGTTAATGTTTCTTTTTTACCAATAGTTGGGTTTGCATTTACACTAGGTTTAAATGATCCCATACCGTTTACTTGAAAGGTACATTCTGTATACTCTGTACCAATTTTGCCAGCCCCATTATTTACAAGTGCTAAACGAACGGATTCCAGTTCATTCTCTGGCACATAAACAGCCATTTTGCAGTAGGGTTCTGTGTAGGTTTCTTCAATAATTTTTATGTCTTTTAATCGTAGTAAATCTGCTAAAATATCATTAACACCGCCTTGTGCTACATCTAAATTCGTATGAGCAGCAAAGACAGTTATATCATGCTTAATCAGTTTCTTAATCATTTTTCCTTGTTGTGTTGTTGTGTCAATTTGTTGTGTAGGACGATATAAAAATGGGTGATGCGCAATGATTAAATCAATATTTTTTTCAATTGCTTCATCTACTACTTCTTCCAGAACATCTAGAGTAAACATGACTTTTCTTACTTTTCTAGATAAGTCCCCTACTTGCAGGCCGATTGGGTCACCTTCCATAGCTAATTTTTTAGGGGCGATTTTTTCAAGAATTGCAATATATTCATAACCATTGGCAACTTTCATTTTAGCACATCCTCTACTAATGCAATTTTATGTTTTAATTCATGAATTTTTGCTTGATTTTCGTCTGATATTGGTTGGTTATTTGAAATGGTTTGGATAATGTTTTGCCAAGTGTTGGCTTCATGGCGCCATTTGCTTTTAAATATGGCACTTTGTTCTTTTAATAAACATGGGCCAAAAAAGATTTCTTGTGCTGTCCATTCTACTGATTCTTTGGAAGGTTGAAGAACAATAATTTCATAAATTTTATTATCTTCTCGTAAAATAGCTTCCGAGGTAATTGTCCAATTATTTTTTTCAGACCACTCTCTTAATTGAAATGCTGCGATATTTGGTTGGAGAATCAGCTTAGTTACATTTGTAAGTTTTGCTACACCTTCTTCTAAAATTGTCCGAATTAAAGTGCCACCCATCCCTGCAATTACAATGGTATCAATAGCATCAGCAGCAGTAATTACCTCTAAACCGTTTCCTTTTCGAACATCAATTTGAGAAGTGAGGCCAATTGACGCGACTTGTTTTTGCGCAGATTTAAATGGACCTTCTACCACTTCTCCTGCTACCGCGAATGAAGCCATTTTATTTTTGATAGCAAAACACGGCAAGTATGCATGGTCGCTGCCAATATCAGCAATGCGTTCATTATTTGTTATGTATGAAGCCACTTTTTCGAGTCGCTTCGATAATTGCTCTTCGTTCATTTGGTTCCCTACTTTCATTTTCATTAAAAAGGCAGGAGAACGATTTGTCCTCCTGCCTGGTTATGCTTTATTCTAGGAAGTCTTTTAATTGTTTGCTACGGCTTGGATGGCGCAATTTACGTAATGCTTTTGCTTCAATTTGGCGAATTCTTTCACGTGTTACTCCGAAGACACGACCAACTTCTTCTAAAGTACGTGTTCGACCATCATCTAAACCGAAACGAAGACGAAGGACATTTTCTTCGCGATCTGTTAACGTATCAAGCACATCTTCTAATTGTTCTTTTAATAATTCATATGCCGCATGGTCAGACGGAGAAGTAGCATCTTGGTCTTCAATAAAATCTCCAAGGTGCGAGTCATCTTCCTCACCAATTGGCGTTTCAAGTGAGACTGGCTCTTGCGCAATTTTTAAAATTTCCCGAACTTTTTCAGTTGGTAGATCCATTTCTTCCCCAATTTCTTCAGGTGATGGATCACGTCCTAAATCTTGTAGCAAGGAGCGTTGAACACGAATTAATTTGTTGATAGTTTCTACCATATGCACTGGAATACGAATAGTTCTAGCTTGGTCAGCGATAGCACGGGTGATAGCCTGACGAATCCACCATGTTGCATAGGTACTGAATTTAAATCCTTTATTGAAATCGAATTTTTCAACGGCTTTCATTAGTCCCATGTTTCCTTCTTGAATTAAATCAAGAAATAGCATCCCACGACCAACATAACGTTTGGCAATACTTACTACTAGACGAAGGTTGGCTTCTGCAAGACGACCTTTTGCTTCAATATCTCCAGCCTCAATGCGTTTTGCTAAAGCGATTTCCTCATCAGCAGTTAACAAGTCTACTCGACCAATTTCTTTGAGATACATACGCACAGGGTCATTGATTTTTACACCTGGTGGTACACTCAAATCTGTTAAGTCAAAGGATTCGGTTTCCTCTTTAACAAGTTCTGTTTCATCTGGATCTTCATCATCAGCATCATCAGAAACTTCAATTCCTGCTTCGCCAACGTGTTCTAAATACTCATCCATTTGATCGGAATCTAATGTGAATGGAGCTAATCTGGCAGCGATTTTTGCATAAGTTAAAATCCCCTTTTTCTTGCCTTCCTCTATTAGGGCTTCTTTTACTTGCTCAACATTTAGTTCAGCAACTGGTTTTGTGTTTTGTGTTTTATCACTCATAACTGCCTGTATTCCTCCTTCCAAAAATGCCGCTAACCTTATTAAAAGGCCTCTCTTAGGTAATAATACCATCATTTAGCGGTTTTAAAACTTCTTTAATCCAATTGACCACTGTTTAATTGGCGATTGAGCTGGACGATTTCAAGCATCACTCGAATTTCGTTTTCTTTGTCATTATCTCGGTTGTATCCAGCGAGTTCTTGTTCCAGTTCTTTCTTCATTCGCTCTAACTTAAATCGTTTTAGACTTTTAATATAGTCTTCAAATTGTGCTCTGCCTTGTTCATCCGGGCTAACAACCATTTCCAGACTACTAATAAGCCCTTTCATTGCAATATCTTGCACGCTATCCATAAACTTATTGGGATCTGCTTCGTTACCTTCTGCAAAATAGCCAATCAAATGAATATAAAGCGTTTGATAGTTATCGTGGTAAAATTCTGTATCACCAAGCAATTGTTTAATTAACATAAAACTATCACGACTTTCTATCATTGCTTTCATCAATTGTTGTTCTGCTGTTGTGTGCGCTGATAACGTTTGTGTTGGTTGTTCAAAAGAAAACAGCATTTCCGAATTCTCTTGTGGGACAAGCCCCATAAAAGCATCATCTATTGGTGGTTCATTATAGCTAGGTGTTTGACGTGTTTTTTGGTTTGTTTTAATTGATTGTTGTAGCTGTTGTTTTAAGGTTTCTATCGTTAATTCAAACTCTTCAGCAAGTTGTTTTAAATATAGTTCTCGCTCTACTGCCTGATCAAGTTTAGCAATTTCCCGTAAACAATCATCAATATAAGCGATTTGATCTGTTTCGTTTTGCAAATTACGTTCTCTTCGCAAATAATGAATTTTGAAAGCAGTCCAAGTCATTCGCTGTTGTTTATATATTTCTTTGAATTTATCAGCACCACTTGCACGGATAAAGTCATCTGGGTCTTTTCCAGCTGGTAATTGGAGGACAAATACATCTAATCGATTTCGCTCTACTAAAAGTGTCCCTGCTTTATAAGCTGCTTCTATTCCGGCTCTGTCGCCGTCATAACAGATAATTGCACGACTAGTAAGCCTTTTAATTAAATCGGCATGTTCTTCGGTAAGACTTGTTCCCATCGAAGCAACCGCATTTTGAACACCGGCTTCTTCAGCCGAAATAACATCCATAAAACCTTCCATAAGGGTAATTTCTTCTTGTTTTCGAATTGCTTGTCTAGCTTCCGAAAAATGAAATAATGTACGCCTTTTATTGAAAATGGGTGTTTCTGGACTATTTAAATATTTCGGTCCATCATCCCGGTCGAATAGACGGCCAGAAAATGCAATTATTTGGCCACGGTCATTCGAAATTGGAAACATAATTCGATTACGAAAGCGGTCCACCATTTGACCATCATCTCGTTCTGATAAGAGACCTGCTGTATTCGCAAGTTGTAAATTCATCCCTCTTTTTTCTAGAAAGGATGTGATAGTTGCATGATGATTTGGTGCAAATCCAATTTGGAAAGCAGCCATCATTTGCTCGGACATACCACGCTCTTTTAAATAGGCAAGTGCAGTAGCCCCTTCTTCTGTCTCCATCAAAATGTAATGATAGAGTTTAGCAGTGAGTTGATGCATTTCCGTCATTTTGGATGTGTCTGAATTTTCTTTTGGTAAGTGCGCCATGTCACGTTCTTCTGGAAGTTCGATAGCTACATCTAAATGACTCATATCCGCGACTTTTTTTACCGCTTCTACAAATGTTAATCCATCATGTTCCATTAGAAAAGAAAAAACATTTCCGCCTTTTCCGCACCCAAAACAATGAAAAATTTGCTTTTCTGGTGAGACAGAGAAAGAAGGTGTTTTTTCACCATGGAAGGGACATAAACCAGCATAATTACGACCTTGTTTTTTTAGTTGAACGTAATTACCAATAATATCGACAATATCCGCTTGATTCCGGACTTGATCAATTACTTCTTCAGGAATCCGCGCCATGTTGACAGTCAACTCCTATTTACTTATTTTGCAAAAATGTTGTCATTCGATCTTGAAATAATGACCTATCTTGATCACTCATTGCTTTTGGACCTTTACTATATTTGCCCTGTTGCCTGTCTTTGGCATGTCTATAGCGAATATCTAACATTAATGACATTTCTTCTTCTCGGTAAAGCTCTCCGCGATTTGAAAAAACGTAGGTGCCTTTTGCAAGTAAAATGCTAGCAAGACCAATATCTTGTGTAACGATAATATCGCCTTTTTTTGCTATGTTCATCATTCGCATATCCGCCGACTCTTTTCCAGTATCCACAAAAATCCAATGCTCTCCATTTGTATTTAGAGAATAATGATTAAAGGAAGCCACAAAAATAACTTCTATTTGAAATTTTTCTGCAACTTGTTTTATTTCTGCTTTAACTGGGCAGGCATCCGCATCAACCAAAATTTTTGGCACACATTCCATCCTCTCTTCTAAAATCTCTGAAGACAAGTTAAAAAACGAGTTTTTAACCCGTTTTTTAATATATTATTCATAGATTCAGCATTTTATTCGCGATGTTAGATTATACGGGAAGAAGCTAATTTTTACAAGCTATTTTTCCCGTATAATATATATATTCGACACAAAAACCAAAAGTCCTTCTTATAATTCTAAATTTTCATCAACAATTTCACCAATATGGATTAAAATCTCATTTGCTGTCTCTTCAATTGCTTTATTAGTAACATCTAAAACAAAACAATTTAGTTTACTTGCGAGTTTATTGAAAATAGCTAGTTCTTCATCAATACGTTGATTACTCGCATAAGTACCCGCTCCTGGTAATCCAATGGAGATTAATCGTTCTTGTCTAATTTTAGTTAACTTTTGCTTACTAATTTTTAAACCTATAATTTTTTTAGAATCAATTTCGAATAGTTCATCAGGAATTTGCGCTTCTGGAACGATTGGAATATTAACGATTTTCAACCCTTTTAGCGCTAAATATTGTGATAATGGTGTTTTGGATGTTCTAGAAATACCAATTAACACGTAATCTGCCTGTAAAATACCACGTGGATTTCGCCCATCATCATTTTCTACGGCAAATTCAATTGCAGCCACTTTGTTAAAGTAGGCTTCATCCATCGAACGAACACGACCAGGTTCTGAAAGTGGTTTAATTTTGTAAGTTTCTTCTAACTGATTTAAAAGTGGACCAAATAAGTCAATAATTGGCACACCAAAAGCTTGCGCAGTTCGATTTAACTCTTCACGAACGCTTTCTAAAACAATTGTATGCACAATAATACCATTGTTTACAGCTACCAAATCAACTATTTCCTCAATCATATGAGCAGAGTCCACGTGGTGAAAACGATGAATGAATTTAGGTGTTTGACCAAACTGACTAAGTGCAGCTCTTGTTACCAGTTCGGCCGTTTCTCCTGTTGAATCGGAAACTACGTATACGGCTGGTTGTGTCATATACTCATCCTCCTCTTTTATCGATTTCTTTTCTTTATTTTACATTAATTTCATCCATTTGAGCAAATTCTTTAATAAAGCTTGCTAATTCAAAAAGTAGTGCAAGACGATTGTTTTTCAGTTCGATATTATCACTCATCACAAGTGTATTGTCGAAATAATCATCAATAATCGTTCTAAGCGCAGCAAATTCTTTTAATCGCTCTACAATTGTTAAATTGGCATAATTGTATTTTAACTTTTCTAATGCATCAAAGAGCGCTTGTTCATATTCATTTTCAAATAATGCAGGATCTACTTCTATGCCTTCCTCATGTTTTTTGGAAATATTTACCACACGTGTTAGGGCTTCTATTGTTGGACGGAACCAGTCGGATTCTACATGTTTATTAAGAATTTGCGCACGATCAACTAATTGTGGAATAACATTAGGATCTCCACCAATAACTGCATCAATAATATCATGACGAATATGGTGATTTTGTAAAACAACCCGCAAGCGATTTTTCAAGAAGGTTTGTACTTCTTTTTTCACTTCTTCTCCTGGAAGTTCGACTGCACCTTCTGCACGTTCCATATCTACAATGCGAGAAAGGAGCTCAAGCACTGGAATATCCCATCCATTTGCTTGGATAATCCGCATTGCTCCAAAAGCACTACGACGTAAACCAAATGGATCAGCGGAACCAGTTGGAACGATATTCACACAGAAAAATCCTACTAAAGTTTCTAATTTGTCCGCAATCGCAATCAGAGAACCTAAATCAGTTTGTGGTAGCTCTCCTTCAGCTGAATTCGGTAGATAATGTTCGCGAATAGCTGTTGCAATCGCAGGTTTCTCTCCTTGTAATAAAGCGTATTTCTCTCCCATTATTCCTTGCAGTTCTGGGAATTCACCTACTACATTTGTAACCAAATCAAATTTGTAAATATCGGTTAAGCGAATAATATCTTCTTTGTCTTCTTCTTTCCAATATAAGTAGTCCGCAAGCATTAATGCCACTTTTTGAACACGTTTCATTTTTTCTGTTAAAGTCCCTAGTTTTTCATGAAATACAATATTCGGAAGTTTAGCTACTGCTTCATCAATAGTCATTTTCAAATCTTCTTGGTAGAAGAAATCGGCATCAGATAAACGAGCGCGCAGTACTTTTTCGTTTCCTCGAGCAACTGTTTCTAGATTTTCATGATTTCCGTTTCTAACTGTTACAAAATGTGGTAACAGTTTATCATCTTGACTGAAAACTGGGAAGTAACGTTGGTGTTCTTTCATTGTCGTAATTAATATTTCTTTGGGCAATTCTAAATAAACTTTTTCAAAATTCCCTGCTAAAACAGTCGGATATTCAACTAAATTTGTAACTTCTTCTAGTAAATCATCATCATTTTTGATTTGCCAATTTTCTAGTGCTGCTAGTTCTTTTAATTGTCCAGCGATAGCTTCTTTTCGATCTACTGCATCAACTACAACAAATTGTTCTAATAAAGCGGTTTGATAGTCGCTAGGTTGTGTGATTGTAGCGGTTTTTCCAAGGAAGCGATGACCACGAGAGCTATTACTTGTTGTTACACCAGTAATTTCAAATGGAATTATTTCTTCGCCAAACATAGCAATCAACCATTTGATTGGACGAATATAGCGTAAATCATTGGTACCCCAGTGCATACTTACAGGAAAAGTCATGCTTGTTACTACTTTTTGAAGCTGTGGTAGTAATGTAACAGTTTTTTCACCAATAATTTCTTTTTTTATATAAATGTATTCCACGCCTTTGATTTCGCGGAATGTTAAATCAGCAGGGTCAACTTGTTGGCTTCTAGCAAACCCTAATGCTGCTTTTGACCAATTACCTTCTTCATCTAAGGCAATTTTTTTTGCGGGTCCCTTTGCTTCTTCCACACGATTAGCTTGTTCTTCTGCCATATTCTCAACAAGAACAGTTAGACGTCTTGGTGTAGAAAAAGTTTGTATATCGGAAAAAGTGATTTGCTTTTCATGAAGCCAATCAGTCATTCTTTTTTTTAATTGTGTTACGGAGCTAGTCACATATTGCGCTGGCATTTCTTCTAAACCAATTTCTAATAGAAAATCTTTACTCATGACGTTTTCCTCCCTCTTCTTTGACTAATGGGAAGCCAAGTTTTTCTCGTGATTCATAAAATGTTTTTGCGATACGTCTTGCCAAGTTTCTAATTCGACCGATATATTGGGCACGTTCTGTAACAGAAACTACCCCACGTGCATCAAGCAAATTAAATGTATGCGAACATTTTAAAACATAGTCGTATGCCGGAAAAACAAGTCCTTCTTGCATTTGGCGAGCCGCTTCTCTTTCATACGTATCAAATAAAGTTAATAGCATATCTGTGTTGGACGTTTCAAAAGCATATTTAGAGTTTTCAAATTCTGCTTGGAAAAAAATATCACGGTAACTAATGCCTTCCGTCCATTCTAAATCAAATACATTTTCTTTATCTTGAATATAACTAGCTAAACGTTCCACTCCATATGTGATTTCAGAAGTAACAGGGAAACATTCCAGGCCACCCACTTGTTGAAAATAAGTAAATTGAGTGATTTCCATTCCGTCTAACCAAACTTCCCAGCCAAGTCCTGCACAACCTAGAGAAGGATTTTCCCAGTTATCTTCTACAAATCGAATATCATGTTCTAATGGATTAATTCCCAGTTTTTCTAGTGAACCAAGGTAAAGTTCTTGAATGTTATCAGGAGAAGGTTTCATCACTACTTGGAATTGATGATGTTGAAATAATCTATTGGGATTTTCTCCGTAACGACCATCTGCTGGACGACGAGAAGGCTCCACATAACCTGCTTTCCATGGTTCAGGACCAATTGCTTTTAAAAACGTATATGGACTCATTGTTCCCGCACCTTTTTCCACGTCGTAGGATTGTAACATGATACAACCTTGTTCAGACCAATAATCTTGCAGTGTTCTAATCATTGTTTGTAAATTCATTTCTTCCACCTCCAGAATTAATTCAGACAATATAAAAACTCTCGTCTCTATATGCTGATTTAAAGCATATAGGGACGAGAGTTATCTCGCGGTTCCACCCTATTTGGAATTAAAGTAATTCCCACCTTGATTTCGTTGTACTCCAGAACGCCTTCACAAAAAGATAAATACTCGGCTCACACCAAATCCCGAATTCGCTTTAAATAGAGCTTTTTGTTACTATTTTCCTTCAATGTACCTATTAGTTGATATATTAAAAGATACTGTATTTTAGCCGAAAAGTCAATCTTCACTATCTTTTTTTAGCATATTTTCCCATTTATTCATATCTCGCAAGAATTTGCGGCTTTTTAGATATAGTCCAGAATATTCATCATAATAAGTATCAATTGCTTTTTGTAACCATTCTTTTGTTTCTGGTTTTACATCAATATTACCTAATCTATCCAGTTGGAAAATAAAAAATAGCCGTAATAATTTCACTACATTTTCTGGCAAGTGCATGCGATAAGGGTCCTTATCAAAGCAGCGATGACAAATTATCCCATTGCTCCGAGTAGAAAAATCGAAATGTCCGGTCGTTTCCCCGCAAATAGCACATTTATCCATTGTTGGATAAAGACCAAGTACCGGAAGCATTTTCATTTCAAAAATTTGCGTCAAAATTTGGGGATCATAGCCTTCATCAATATCACGTAATATTTGAAAAGTTAACCCATATAAATAAGAATTTGGTTGCCGTTCTTCCGTAGCTTTATCAAGTAATTCGCATACATAGGTAGCATATGCAGTCATAAAAATATCTTGTTGAATAGAAGAGAAATTTTCGATTACTTCTCCCTGCTGGAGTGTACCAAGTCCATTTCCACCAAAGAAAGTAAAATAGCCATTTGTAAATAATTGTGTGACTGCGGCTAATCTACTTTTCGTTTTTTTTGCACCACGAGCCACCACACCAATTTTTCCGAATTCACGCGTATACATTCGAACAATTTTATCAGATTCGCGGTAACTAGTTTGGCGTATAACGATTCCCTCGCATTTTTCCATGTGGTTAGCCCCCTTTGCATTCGTCTTATTATATCATTTTCTAAAGGAATATGTCTTTTATTATTTTGCACTATCTTTCCTAGGTCAGCTATTGTAAAATAAAGAAAAAAGGTGAAGCAGAAAGGGAATTGATGTGATGAATTTTTTACTTATATTTGTTGGTTTATTCTTTCTTACATTCATAGGTTTTATTGTTGGGATTATACTACTTATTGTAAGAAAAGAGAAATGGGCTGGAATTATTGCAGCTGGCCTATCAATGGGAATTGGTTTTTATATTATACTAGGAGGTTTAAACCTGATTACGAGTAGTCTTTTGCAAAGTTTTAGTAATCCTTTCGCGTTTACTTATGATTTAGAAGGTTATGCAGACGACTATTCTGATGAATATTCCGATGACTTTGTTGATGATTTTATTAATGTAAAATATGGCGAAACTGTAACAATGACAGATGAAAGTTTAGTTACTGTCTACAAACCAGTCATGTCTCGCGAACAAACAGGTTATGATGTTTATGCTGTAAAAGTTAAAGTGGAAAATCCAAGTACAGAAAAAATAACTTTCTACTCGGATGATGTATCTTTATTTGATCTTGCGGATGAAGATTATGGAGAAGATGTTACAGAAGAGTATTTAGAAGAAACTATTAATCCAGGAGAAACAAAAATTTTAACACTATATTATGAAGTTTACAATTTTGGTCCGTACGATGTGGAGTATGGCGATTACAATTGGACGGAACAGTAAAAAAAATCCCGTACGCCATTTGGTGTACAGGATTTTTTTTAATATTCTTCTCTATCGAAACCATAATCTTGTAAATAATGTTCTTTATCGCGCCAATTTTTTTGAACTTTTACCCAAATTTCTAAAAATACTTTTGAACCAAGCAAGCGTTCAATTTCTTTTCTTGCGCGCATACCAATTTGTTTAAGCATTTGTCCTTGTTTTCCAATGATAATCCCTTTTTGGGTACTTCTTTCAACAATGATAGTTGCATTAATCGTTAGTTTTTCTGTTTTAGGATTTTTCTCAATACCCTCAATTACGACTGCAACGGAATGTGGTACTTCTTCTCTTGTTAATTGCAATACTTGCTCACGAATTAACTCGGAAATAATAAACCGTTCAGGATGATCAGTAATTTGGTCTTTCGGATAATACATTGGTCCAATCTCTAAGTTAGCATTCGTTTGGTCTAACAAATTAGGAACATTATTCCCTTGAAGCGCAGAAATCGGGATAATTTCTTCAAAATCTAGCAATTCTCGGTATTGTTCGATTAATTTGAATAACGCTTCTGGAGAAATTAAATCAATTTTATTTATTAATAAAAAGACGGGTGTTTGTACATTTTTTAATTTTTCAATGATAAATTCATCTCCACGACCAAACCCAGTAGATGCATCAATAACAAAATAAATTAAATCCACTTCTTGAAAAGTATTTAAAGCAATTTTTACCATAAAATCGCCTAGTTTATGTTTTGGTTTATGTATTCCTGGTGTATCAATAAAAACAATTTGTGATTCGTCTGTTGTGTAAACACCTTGTACTTTGTTTCTAGTAGTTTGCGCTTTATCACTCATAATTGCAATTTTTTGACCAATAATATGATTTAACAAAGTTGATTTCCCGACGTTAGGTCGCCCAACAATAGCTACAAATCCTGATTTAAATGGTTCACTCATAACATATCCTCCGATGCAAATGCGCCTGGTAAAAGTTCTTTCACTGTTACCGTCGCTGTTTTTCCTGTTAAATTTGTTAAAATTACTGGCATATCTGGTGCACAAAATTCACTAATGACTTGCCTGCATGCTCCACATGGTGAAACAGGTCCTTCTGTATCCGCCACAACAACTAATTGCTTGAAATCACGTTTTCCTTCTGATATTGCTTTGAAAATTGCTGTTCGTTCGGCACAATTGGTTAAACCAAAAGAGGCATTTTCAATATTGCAACCTAAAACTACTTCATCATCAGCTGTTATAAGCGCAGCCCCAACTGGAAAATTGGAATAAGGAACATATGCAAATTCTCTAGCTTGTTTAGCAAGCGAAATAAAATTATTTTCTTTCATTGAGCAAGTCACAATCCCTTCTTTTTATAAAAACATCTGGCAAAAGTATGGTATAAAAATAATTAAACCAATAAAACTAGCTACAACAGCTGCTAGTAACACTGCTCCTGCTGCAACATCCTTTGCTTTCTTTGCTTCATCTATATATTGTTCTGTAGCTACATCAACAGCCCTTTCAATTGCTGTATTGACCATTTCAAGTGTTAATACACCAAAGATGGAAAGTATTAATAAAATCCATTCTGATTTAGTGACATGAAAGAAGAAACCACAAATAACAACGGCTAGCGCTGCAAATGTATGAAAACGCATATTCCTCTCTTCTAAAAAAGCTGTTTTTAGTCCAGTGAATGCATGCTGAAATGATTCTGCATAATTTTTACTACGTTTATACTTTCTATCTTTCAAGTCCATAAGCATCCAACACTTCTTTTTGTAAGCCAAACATAATTTTTTCTTCTTCTGGCTCCATATGATCATAACCAAGCAAATGTAATAGTCCGTGAACTGCTAGAAATCCTAATTCTCTTGCTTTTGTATGTCCGTATTCTTGTGCTTGCTCTTCTGCTTTTTCAGTGGAAATAATAATATCTCCAAGCATTTTTGGTGTTTCTAAATCAAAATCATCCCAGTCGATTTCTGTTTCTCCTTCACCAAGTTCTTCTAGCGCAAAAGAAATAACATCCGTTGCTTGATCCTTATTTCGGTAGTCACGATTAATTTCTCGAATACCCTCATTAGTCGTAAAAGTTAAAGATAGTTCGGTTCCTTCGTCAATTTTTAAATACTCTGCGGCAAATTGCAAAATATTTTCTACCAGTTTTTTATCGTCTGTTGGAAGTTCTTTTGTTTCATCTATTAAATCAATTTCTAAGATTGGCATTTTTTTGCCCTCCTCTTTTACTCTTTATCATCAGGATATTGAATTCGTTGATGGTATATTCCATTTAATGTGGCAATTAATGTATCACGAATCATTCTAATTTCTTTTATCGTAATATCACAATCTGTAAACTGATTATCAAGAAAACGATCTTTAATGATGCCATCAATAATTTCTGTTATTTTCGCCATAGTTGGTTCAGCGGCAGAACGCACTGCTGCTTCTACGCTATCAGAAATATTTATAATCGCAATTTCTTTCGTTTGTGGTTTTGGACCACTATAACGGTAATCACTCTCTTTTATGTCTGGATTGGTTTCTTTAGCTTTATAATAAAAATATTTTAGTAGTGTAGTTCCATGATGTTGTAATGCAATATCAATAATTGGCTGTGGCATATGATTCTCTTTTAAAATTTCCGCACCATCTTTTGTATGCGAGAGAATTATATCACGACTTTGTTCTGGTGTCAGCCTATCATGTGGATTAATTCCTTGTAGTTGGTTCTCCACGAAATATGGTGGTCTTAAAGTTTTACCGATATCGTGATAAAAACAACCTACCCGAACGAGTAAACTATTTGCCCCAATTTTATCTGCACATGCCTCCGCTAAGTTGGCTACCATCATACTGTGGTGATAAGTTCCTGGTGCTTTCATTAAGATTTTTTTCAGTAATGGATGGTTTGGATTGGCAAGTTCTACTAAACGACTAGCAGTTAGCAACCCAAAAATCGTTTCAAATAATGGAATAATTCCTATACCTAAAATAAATGCTCCAAATCCGCCAACAAATGCATAACCAAGCGACATCACAGTAGAAAATTGCAAGAGCGAGTTGTTATTAATAAATAATAAAATAAAGACATATCCCATATTAATTAACCCAACCATAAATCCAGAAAAGACAATGGCAGAACGTTTGCTATAATCACGTAATGCTACAACACTTGTTACACCACTTAACAAAATGAAAATGGTGATGCCGCTGGTGGAATCATTTTGGAAAACAAAAAGACTCGTTGCTGCGATATAAATAACACTTAAAAAGGCATATTTTTCGTTGAGCAAAATTTTAAGTATCATCGGAGCAAAGGCTGCTGGGAAAAGATAGGAAATATTGGATACTCCTTGGGTTTCTAAGAATAAAATAATCATAAGCATCACAAGTGACGTTACATAAACTGAAGAAAAAATAAGCATTGTCTGCATTTTTTTTGCTTTTGATTGTGTTTGTTTTTTGGTGTAAAGAAATAGTAGCGCAGCTAACGCAATAATAAATACAGCAAAGCCAGCGTATTGTTTTATAGGCATTTTTTGATCAAGTAAATGTAACATATTTAATTGACGATAGGTTTCTCTATCCACAATTTGCCCTTCTTGCACGATAACCTGTCCTTGCAAGATTTTCACAGGAACAACTGCTTGTGAAGCTTCTTTGCGTCGGTCTTCTGTTTGCTCTCCACTATAAGTTTCATTCGGTACAATGGCATAGGAAACTAAAGCCTTTGAAACGTTTTTATAATAGGAAGGTATTGCAGAAAGCTCAATATCATCGCGCGCTCTAATTTTAGCAGCATTAAGGTTTTCGTCACGAATATTGTCTTCCATTGTTTTTGCTACTTCTGTTGTAATAACTTCTTCCATCGTATTGAAATCTTTGCTATCGGCTTCAAGTAACGTGATAAAAATTTCATCCGAAAGATTGGAAGTGATTTTTTCAGATACATTACTAGATAATTTTGTTTTTAAGCTTTTTAGTTTTGCTTCAGTTGAAACTGGTGCTGGTGTGGGCTTATTTTCTTTTGCTGCTTTTTCTTTATTTTTAGTATCGGTCTCTTGTGCCTCTGTGTTTACTTCATTTACATATGCAAATAAACTTTTAATGAGAGCCACTCGATTTTGTCCTGTTTCACGATTGTAGACATAAACATCTTCCACATCATTACTAGCTTTTGTGCGTTCTTCTTTTGTTTTCTCGGTATCCTCTACGGTTTGTGGAGAACGAATTGTTTTTTCAGCAACTTGGAATAATTTTACATTATAAGACTCTGGTTTGGTCATTTGGCAAATAAGCAAATATGCTATGACAGCGAAACAAATTAGGAGTACTGGAAAAAGGTATTTCTTTCCATTTTCGATGTACCAATGTCTCCATTTTTTTGGTAACTTCACATCTTAGTCTCCTCTCTAACTTTGTTTCCCTTCATACGCTTTAATAATTTCAGCAACAAGAGGGTGTCTGACAACATCATGGTGTTCAAAATAAACAAAACCGATATCTTTTACATCTTTTAAGACTTGCTCTGCGTTAACAAGACCACTTGTCGCGCCTCTTGGTAAGTCGATTTGCGTCATATCACCATTAACGATCATTTTAGAATCATAACCAAGTCGAGTTAAAAACATTTTCATTTGAGCGATGGTTGTATTTTGTGCTTCATCAAGAATAACAAAAGCATGATCAAGGGTACGACCTCTCATATAAGCTAGAGGAGCGATTTCAATGACGCCTCTATCCATTAATCGTGTTGTATGTTCTGTGCCAAAAATATCGTATAACGCATCATATACAGGCCGTAAATAAGGATCTACTTTTTCTTTTAAATCACCTGGTAAAAATCCTAAACTTTCGCCGGCTTCAACAGCAGGTCTAGTTAATATAATTTTGCTGACATTTCCTTTTTTCCAAGCATCTACAGCCATAACAACAGCTAAATAGGTTTTCCCAGTCCCAGCTGGCCCGACTCCGAACACAATATCATGTTTTTTTATCATTTGAATATACGTTCTTTGGCCAAATGTTTTTGGTCTAATCGGTGTTCCTTTTGCATTTTTAGTAATTTCTTCTTCAAATAATGTATGGAAATATATCAGTGTTCCATTTTTTTGCATTTTTACAGCTTGCGCAATATCACGTCCATCAATATGAATGCCCCGTTTCACTGTTAAGATTAATTCTTCTAAAACTGCTGTTGTGTGTTGGACTGCTTCTTCATCACCGGTAATTGACAGGGCTTCCCCTCGTGTAATAATTTTTACTTGAAGTAATTCTTCTAAAAGTTCTATATTCTTATTGTTAGTGCCGAATAAATCTTGGATATTAGTATCATCTGTTAATTCGACTATTTCATTAAATTCATTTAGCATTGGCTAACCCCTTCACCTGTTATAAGTGCCTTGTTTAGTTACATTATACACGAAACTTACGTAGTTGAAAAACGAAGCGATGATAATAAACGAATTCTTCATAAAAACAAATACAAAAAAACAGGAATCCCTCGTAAAATACGAAGGTATCCTGTTTTTTTACGTTTCAAAACTAGATTGAATTAGTTTATGAAAGATATTTTTTTACGAATTGGTTCACTGCACCACCATCAGCTTTGCCTTTTACTTTAGGCATTATAGCAGACATTACTTTGCCAAAATCAGCTTTAGTAGATGCGCCAACTTCATCGATCGTTGCTTTCACAATATTCTCAAGCTCTTCAGGAGTCAATTGTTTTGGCGCGTAGTCCTTAACAATGACAATCTCGGAACGGACTTTATCAGAAAGGTCGTCACGTCCAGCTTTTTCAAATTCAGACAGAGAATCTCTGCGTTGTTTGAGTTCGCGGGAAATAACGGTTACTTCATCATCCGAAGTAAGATCTTTCACACCTTGGTGAATTGCTTCGTTTTGTAAAGCTGCTTTCAACATGCGAATAACAGAAAGTTTTTCTTTCTCTTTATCGCGCATCGCTTGCTTCATATCTTCATTTAACTTGTCAAGCAGTGTCAACGAAATCATCGCCTTTTAATTAGAATTTGCGTTTTCTTGCTGCTTCGGATTTTTTCTTACGTTTTACGCTTGGTTTTTCATAAAATTCGCGCTTTCTGGATTCTTGCAAAGTTCCACTTTTGGAAACAGTACGTTTAAAGCGACGAAGAGCATCTTCAAGCGATTCGTTTTTACGAACTACTGTTTTTGACATCTCTCTTTCCCTCCCTCCGGCACTTACATGCACTCACTTAAATCCTTCATTTAAGTTCCAGAATAGGACATAACGGAAAATAAATTATGAATTATTCTGAAGTAATGCAGATAAGCATTCACTCATTAAAAATTATATACGAAACATCGGGCATCGTCAACATGAAATCGTTAACTTTCGCATAAAACTTTGAAATGTTAGCTGTTTTTATTTTTTGATAAATCAAAATAGAATGATGCTGCTGATAAAACATAAAGCGGAGCGGTTTCTGTTCTTAAAATTCTTGGTCCAAGTCCAGCAAGTTTTATGTTTATTTGTTGCATTAATTGTAGTTCTTTTTCGCTAATACCGCCTTCTGGTCCAAAAATACACAAAACTGACTGTCCGGGTTGGATTGTTTGAAACAGATGAAAGAGCGTGCTATCCTCGCCTTCTCTAGCACTTTCTTCATATGCTGCGATAACATAGTCGTAATCAGCATGCAAAGTTATTAAATCTTTCAAACTCGCTGCATACTGAACTTGTGGGATTAATGTACGGTGTGATTGTTCCGCTGCTTCTTGAGAAATTTTTTGAAGACGCTCTACTTTTTTGACGACTTTTTTTTCGTCCCATTTTACTACAGAACGTTCTGCTTTAAAAGGGACAAATTTGTGTGCTCCAAGTTCTGTGCTTTTTTGGATGATGAGTTCGAGTTTATCACCTTTTGGCAACCCGCTTGCAATCGTGATTTTAATAGGTAATTCTGTATCTTCAGTCAACCATTTGACTAGGCTTAATAACACTTCATCCTCATTAATAGCTGTGATAGCAGCAATACAAGTTTTTTTGCTAGGAAAAACGATAAATACTTGGTCGGATACTTTCATTCGCATAACTCTTGTAATATGATGAAAATTTTCTCCTGCTATACTTAATGTGTCATGGTCATTTTCCAACTCATTTGCTACGAAATAACGCTGCATTTATTCCACTCCTCGTTTGGAAATAATCGCAACCCAGTCCCCTTGTTGCTCGATTTTTTCGATAATCAGTCCAGCGTTTTTTAATGCTGCTTCTACTACTTCTGCTTTTTCTTTAATAATTCCGGAAGCGATAAAAATCCCACCAGGTTTAAGTGCCATATATACGTCTTCAGTGAAAAGTAAAATGACTTCAGCTAAAATGTTAGCGACAACAATATCGACATTTGTTTTATTGATATCTTGGAGAAGGTTATTTTGTTTCACTGTAATAATATGTTCTGTTTTATTTAAACGAATATTTTCTTCCGCTGAGCGAGTTGCAATTTCATCCAGATCTGTTGCTAAAATTGACTTTGCGCCCAGTTTAGCGCTAGCAATACTTAACACGCCAGAACCTGTTCCTACATCAATAATGACATCATCTGGCTGCATATAATCACTCAAAGCACGGATACAAAGTTGGGTTGTCGGATGAGTCCCTGTACCAAATGCCATTCCCGGGTCTAATTCAATAATTAGCTCATTTTCAGAAGGTGTATAGGATTCCCAACTAGGTACAATTGTAATTCTATCTGTAATTTGAACGGGATGGTAATATTTCTTCCAGGCAGTAGCCCAATCTTCATCATTTACATCATTTACTACGAATTGGAACTTCCCAAGTGGAATATCAAATGAAGTTAAATTTCTAAGCGTTTTTTCGATTTCTGGGATTTGCTCTACGAATTCTGTCGTTTTTAAAAAATAAGCTTTAATAATAACGCCATCTTCTGGATAATCTTCTCGTTTTAATGCATAGATTTCACCGAATTTATCTTCTCGTTCACGCAAAAAATCAGCTATATCTTCAATGGATACTCCTGCCGCTCCATATTCAGTAAGGACATTTGCAACAGGTTCTACTGCTTCGTTTGTTGTATGAACTTCGACTTCTGACCATTCCATTTTTTAACACTCCTTTAGTATGTAGAAAAGGTCGATGGTTGCTTTTCACACAACTATCGACCTCACCGTTCATCAATCGCCTTTAAAAGCTCGTTTCATTTTGTCAAAAAATCCGGATGTTTGCTCATCTACTTTATCTCCAGTAGTGGAAGCAAAGTCACGTAGAATTTCTTTTTGTTTATCGTCTAATTTTTTTGGAACGATTACTTTGACAATGACATGTTGATCGCCAGTACCATTACCACGAAGATGTGGAACACCTTTACCACGCAGGCGGAAAGTCGTTCCCGTTTGTGTACCATTAGGGATTTTCAAACGAACTTTTCCGTGAACAGTAGGTACATCAATCTCATCGCCTAATGTAGCCTGTACAAATGTAATTGGTACTTCTACATAAATATCATCTGCTTCTCGTTCGAAAAATTCATCTGGAATGACCACAAATACAACATATAGGTCGCCACTTGGTCCACCGTTAATGCCAGCTTCACCTTCACCAGATACGCGCATTTGTTGGCCGTCATTCACACCAGCTGGAACTTTAACTTTAATTTTCTTCGTTTTAGTTACACGGCCTTTACCGTGACATGTGGAACATTTTTCTTTAATTTCTTTTCCTGTACCATTACAGTATTGACATGTACGTTTGTTTACTACGCGGCCAAATGGGGTATTTTGTTCAACATTGATAGAACCTTTCCCACCACAATGGCTACATTTTTCTGGTGAAGTACCAGGTTTTGCGCCAGAACCATGACAAGTATCACAATTTTCTTCGCGAGGGATTTCGATTTCTGCATCTTTACCAAAAATAGCTTCTTTGAATTTAAGACGCATTGTATATTGCAAATCGCTACCTTGTCTAGGTGCGTTAGGATCTTGTTGTCGCCCTCCACCACCAAAGAACGTATCAAAAATATCTTCAAATCCAGAGAATCCACCACTGCTATAACCACCAGCGCCACCGCCAAAACCTTGATTTGGATCTACATGACCATATTGATCATATTGCGCGCGTTTTTGGGTGTCACTTAAAACTTCATAGGCTTCAGATATTTCTTTAAATTTTTCATCGGCTCCTGCTTCTTTATTTATGTCCGGATGATACTGTTTGGACAGTTTCCGGTAAGCTTTTTTTATTTCGTCCGCTGAGGCGCTTTTGGAAACACCAAGCACTTCATAATAATCTCGTTTTGCCATCCGCCATCACTCCTGTCCATAATATATTTTATAGTCCTAACGTATTGTAACATTTGAAAGAGATGTTGTAAAAACTTTATTTCAGATAAAAAGCCAAAGCCACAGTAGACTTTGACTCATTATCCTTAGCTTTTTTTATTATTATTTGTTTTCTTTATCGTCGTCATTTACTTCTTCAAATTCAGCATCTACTACATCGTCATTTTGAGGAGCTTCTTGTCCTTCTGCACCAGCAGTTGCTTGTTGTTCTGCTGCAGCTTGTTCGTACAATTTAACAGATAGATTTTGAACGATTTCGTTTAAGCTGTCTGTTTTTTCTTTAATTACATCGAAATCTTCCCCTTTAAGGGCTTCTTGTAGTTCATCGCGAGCTGCTTCTGCTTTTTTCACTTCTTCTTCGTCTACTTTGCCTTCTAGTTCTTTCAATGTTTTATCTACAGTGAATACTAATTGGTCAGCATTGTTACGAAGTTCTGCATTTTCTTTGTTCTTTTTATCTTCTTCTGCATTTGCTTCTGCATCTTGAACCATTTTTTCGATTTCTTCGTCTGTTAAACCTGAAGAAGATTTAATAACGATATTTTGTTCTTTACCAGTTCCAAGGTCTTTCGCACGAACTGTTACGATACCATTTTTATCAATATCAAAGGATACTTCAATTTGTGGAATTCCACGTGGTGCTGCTGGAATATCTGCTAATTGGAAGCGACCTAATGTTTTATTATCTTTCGCCATTGGACGTTCACCTTGAAGCACATGGATATCTACGGCTGGTTGATTATCAGCTGCTGTAGAGAATGTTTGTGATTTAGATGTTGGAATAGTTGTATTACGTTCGATAAGTGTAGTCATCACACCACCCATTGTTTCAATACCAAGAGATAATGGAGTTACATCAAGTAGGACAACATCTTTTACATCACCAGTGATTACGCCACCTTGAATTGCTGCACCCATTGCTACAACTTCATCCGGGTTTACACCTTTATGAGGTTCTTTGCCTAATTCTTTTTTGATTGTTTCTTGAACTGCAGGAATACGAGTAGATCCACCAACTAAAATTACTTGGTCAATATCGCTTGCAGAAAGGTTTGCATCTTTTAACGCTTGACGAGTTGGTGCGATAGTACGCTCTACTAAGTCATGTGTTAATTCATCAAATTTAGCACGAGTAAGGGTTACTTCTAAGTGAAGTGGACCGGCTTCTCCAGCTGTAATAAATGGTAAGGAAATTTGTGTGCTTGTCACGCCAGAAAGATCTTTTTTCGCTTTTTCAGCAGCATCTTTCAAACGTTGTAGCGCCATTTTATCTTGGCTTAAATCAATGCCATTATCTTTTTTAAATTCAGCAACTAGATAGTCGATGATTTTTTTATCAAAGTCATCTCCACCTAATTCATTGTCACCAGCAGTGGAATGTACTTCGAATACGCCATCACCTAGTTCTAAGATAGATACGTCAAATGTACCACCACCAAGGTCAAATACAAGGATTGTTTGGTCTGTTTCTGTTTTATCCATACCATAAGCAAGTGCTGCTGCTGTAGGTTCGTTAATAATACGCTCTACTTCAAGTCCAGCAATTTTACCAGCATCTTTTGTTGCTTGACGTTGTGCATCGTTAAAATAAGCAGGAACAGTAATAACAGCTTTATCTACTGTTTCACCAAGATAATCTTCTGCATAACTTTTTAGGTATTGAAGGATAATGGCGCTAATTTCTTGTGGAGAATAGTCTTTTCCTTCAATTGTTTCTTTATAATTGGTACCCATGTGGCGTTTGATGGAACTTACTGTATTAGGATTTGTAATAGCAGCACGTTTCGCTACTTCCCCTACTTGACGTTCGCCATTTTTAAAGCCTAAAACAGAAGGAGTAGTACGTGCGCCTTCTGGATTTGTAATGATTTTTGCTTCTCCGCCTTCTAATACTGCTACTGCAGAGTTTGTTGTACCTAAGTCAATTCCGATAATTTTACTCATTGTTATTTCCTCCTGTGAATTTAGTAAGATTTTTATTGGTTTACTTTTACCATGGATGGGCGAATTACCCGATCTTTTAATTTGTAGCCTTTTTGAAGTTCAGCAGTAATTTCATTGCTCGCTGCACTTTCATCGCTATCTTGCATAACTGCTTGATGGAAATTAGGGTCAAATTGCTCCCCAATAGCAGAAATACTTTCAATACCTTCTTTTTCAAAAGCGACAAGGATTTGGTTGTACACCATTTCCATCCCTTTTAAAATTTGTTTTACTTCTTCATGCTCAACGTCTGTTTGAAGTGCTTTTTCAAAACTATCAAGCGCAGGAAGTAAATCTTGGGCTAGACTTTGTGACCGATATTTTTGCTTAGCATCAAGCTCAGCAGTATGTCTTTTTTTGACATTTTCAAAATCGGCTTGCGTTCGCAAATAACGATTTTCCATTTCATCTAGCTTGTTTTCAAGTTCTAACATTTTTGCTTGATCTTCAGTTAAAGATTCTTCTTTCACTTCTTCTTCGGTTGAATTGTCTGATTCATTCAAAACATTTAATTCTTCTTGTTCGATTTCCTCAGCAAGTTTTTCTTTTTTGCTTTTTTTCTCAGACACATTTGCCACCTCCTGAAAAAACAGTTGCTTTTTCAGCCTTTCTATTTTTGGTTATCACGATAAAGTTTCGTTAACACATCGGTTAAATCTCGACTCATTACATCAACTAATCCCATCATGCGGCTGTATTCCATTCTCGTTGGACCTAGGAGAACAATACCACCAACACGTTCCCCAGCGATATTGTAAGTTGCTGTAATGATACTACAATCTTCCATTAGACTATTATTGTTTTCTCGCCCAATTTTCACTTGTAAGCCATCCGGGATATCTCTGAACAGCTCATAAACATCTTGTTCTTCTTCCATCAAACTAAGCATTTCACGGACCTTATTAATATCATGAAATTCCGGCTGATTGAAAATGTTTGTTTTTCCACCAATATACACTTTTTGTTGACTTGCTTGAGCGAAAGAATCGGAAAAAACATGCATAAAACTTTCATAATTTCTAACGTGTTTTTCGAGTAATTCTTTCACTTCCATTGGTATTTGTACTTTTAAATCCTCCAGCGATAACCCAACTAATCGTTCATTTAGAATATTAACCATGCGCTCAATATCCGAAAGTGTTGTCCCTTCTGGAATGGTAACAAGATGGTTATCTACATGCCCTTGATCAGTGATTAAAATAAGCATTGCTTGAAAATGATTGATTGGTACAAATCTAAAGCCACTTAAATGATTTTTTGTTGCTTCTGGTCCAAGCAAAATGGATGTGTAATTGGTTAAATCAGATAGCATTGAAGCCGAATTTTGAATTAGCCCTTCCATTTCGTAATAGTTTTCTGAAAAGAAGGAACGAATCATTTGCCTGTCTGATTTATCTAGTTTTTTAGGCTTTAGTAGATAATCGACATAAAAGCGATAACCTTTTTCTGAGGGAACGCGTCCTGAGGAAGAATGGGTTTTTTCAATAAAACCATATTCTTCTAAAACGCCCATCTCATTTCGTATTGTAGCTGAACTGTAAGGTAAAGCTTTCTCTTTCAGCAGATTTTTCGAACCAACCGGCTGAATGGTCCAAGTGAAATGATCGATGATGGCACGGAAAATCAAAAGTTGTCTTTCAGTTAACATATCTATCACCTCTTTTAGCACTCAATAAGGTCAAGTGCTAAATACAAGTATAAATTTACCAAACAATTCCAGCTTAGTCAACCGAAAACACTCGATTTCAGACTAAAGTAGGATTGTTTGGTCAAAAAAGGTCAAATGGTGCGGTTTTAGAGAAATTCTTGAAAAACATTATTCCCTAAAAATCGTCCATTTCTCGTAAGCGCCACATTTTCTCTGTTATTTTCTAGCCAGCCTTTTTCCATTGTTTTTTGAATTGCTTTTGGAAAAATAGTTTCTAAATCTTGGCCAAATTTTTGGTAAAAAGCCATTTTGTCGACACCACGTACTTTTCTAAGCCCTAAAAACATTTCTTCTTCCATTTTTTCTTTTAATGTTAGTTCTTTTTGTTGAAAAATGGGTAGCTTGTTTTCTTGTAGTGGCTCCATATATTTTTTTATTGGACCAAAGTTGCTATAACGGGTATTTCCAATATAGCCATGTGCTCCTGCTCCAAAACCATAGTAATGTTCATTGCTCCAGTAAGTAATATTATGTTTACTCTGGAAACCTTCTTTGGCAAAATTACTAATTTCATATTGTTTTCGACCATGTTTTTCCATTTCATTTAAGAGTAAATCATACATATTTGCCTCGGCATCCTGTCCCGGAAGGAAAAGTTTCCCTTTTTGCATTAAATTATAAAAGATTGTTTTTGGTTCAATAATGAGTGAGTACGCGGAATAATGCGGCAAATCGAGTGCCAAAGCTTGATTTAAAGTGTCTTTGAAATCTGCTTCGGTTTGTCCTGGTAAACTAAAAATCAAATCAATGCTAACATTTTCAAATCCGACTGTGCGCATATTTTCTACGGATTGGTAGACATCTTTTACAGTGTGAATTCGGCCGATTTTTTTAAGTAATTCATTATTAAAACTTTGTACTCCCATGCTGATTCGATTAACACCATAATCTTTCATCGTTTGTAACTTACTAATCGAAAGGTCCCCTGGATTCGCTTCAAAGGAAAATTCTGCTCCTTCCTTTAATGAGAAAATTTCTTGAACTGCTGTACAAAGTTTGGCAATTTGCGATTCGTTTAATGTAGTAGGCGTTCCCCCACCAACAAAAACGGTATCTACTGGCTCAACACCCGTTTTATTCGCAGTTAATTTCATTTCTTTTATAAGTAAATTAACGTATTCGTCGACCGGTTGTCCTTCAAGGAATACTTTATTAAAATCACAGTAATAGCAAATATGTTCGCAAAATGGAATATGAATATAGATTGCAGACGAACTATTACTTGATTGGTTTTCGTTTATCATTATTATCAATTCCTTTAAAATTAAAATCCAGCTAGTTTTATTAAAATACTAGCGCCAATGTTCCATAGACAGTTTACCATATTTTCGTTTTTTTATGTGTAGACCAAACCAAGCGGCATGGGCTTTTTTTGAAATAGCAGCGAGTCTCTATATTAAAAGGGTTGTGTCTTGAGGCATGAAGCCCAAAACGCAACCCTTCATTCTTTATTATTTGGTTTCGTCCATTTTTAGAATTGCCATAAATGCTTCTTGCGGAACTTCAACGGAACCGATTTGTTTCATTCGTTTTTTACCTTCTTTTTGTTTTTCAAGAAGTTTTCGTTTACGTGAAACATCGCCACCATAACATTTTGCAAGTACGTTTTTACGGAGTGCTTTGATAGTGGAACGAGAAACTATTTTTGTTGCAATTGCTGCTTGAATAGGCACTTCAAACTGCTGTCTTGGGATAAGTTCTTTTAATTTCTCTACGATAATTTTCCCACGTTCGTAGGCAAAATCACGGTGAACAATGAAACTTAATGCATCAACTTTTTCAGCATTTAGAAGAATATCCATTTTTACAAGTTTGGATGCTTTATAGCCAATTAACTCATAATCAAAGGAAGCATAACCCTTGGTAGAAGATTTTAATTGATCAAAAAAGTCATATACAATTTCAGATAATGGGATTTCATAAACAATGCTAACTCGAATGTCGTCTAAGTATTCCATTGTAATAAAATTACCGCGTTTGTTTTGTGCGAGTTCCATAACCGCGCCAACATAATCATTAGGTACCATGACAGTGGCTTTTACATATGGTTCTTCTACGCTTTCAATGACACCAGGTTCAGGCATTTCAGCAGGATTATCCACAATGATATTCGAGCCATCAGTTAGGTTCACATGATAAATAACACTTGGCGCAGTTGTGATTAAATCGATATTAAACTCGCGCTCGATTCGTTCTTGAATGATTTCCATATGAAGTAATCCTAAGAAACCACAACGGAATCCAAATCCTAAAGCTTGAGAAGTCTCTGCTTCAAATTGTAAAGCGGAGTCATTCAATTCTAGTTTTTCAAGTGCATCACGAAGATCGTTGTATTTAGATGAATCTATTGGATAAAGACCACAATAAACCATTGGATTGAGCTTGCGGTAACCATCTAACGCTTCTTCTGCCGGATTATTAGCAAGTGTAATTGTATCACCAACACGCGTATCACCAACATTCTTGATAGCGGCAGTTAAATAACCAACATCTCCAACTAATAATGCATCTTGTGGTGTAGCTTTCGGTGAAAAGACACCCACTTCTGTTACTTCAAATTCTTTCCCATTAGACATCATTCTGATTCTATCGCCGGCTTTTACGACACCATCCACAATTCGAATGTTAGCAATAACTCCACGATACGCATCAAATACAGAGTCAAAAATGAGAGCTTTTAATGGTTTAGAGACATCTCCTGTTGGTTCTGGAACTTTTTCTACAATTTGCTCTAAAATATCTTCAATCCCAATACCAGATTTTGCAGATGCTAATACCGCTTCAGATGCATCGAGACCGATAACATCTTCAATTTCTTCACGAACTCTTTCTGGATCTGCAGCAGGCAAATCAATTTTATTAATGACTGGTAAAATTTCTAAGTCATTGTCTAGCGCTAAATAAACATTTGCCAGTGTTTGCGCTTCAATCCCCTGTGCAGCATCTACAACGAGGATAGCACCTTCGCAAGCAGCTAAACTTCGAGATACTTCATACGTAAAATCGACATGCCCTGGCGTATCAATCAAATGGAAGATATATGTCTCCCCGTCTTTTGCTTTATATTTTAATTGTACAGCATTTAATTTTATGGTTATCCCACGTTCACGTTCTAAATCCATCGAATCTAGTAGCTGATTTTTCATTTCACGATGCGTCAATGCACCCGTTTTTTCAAGAATCCGATCAGCGAGTGTAGATTTACCATGATCTATATGCGCGATAATCGAAAAATTTCTAATTTTCTTTTGTCTTGCATTCATTTCTTCTTTATTCATTTCCCCAGCTCCTGATTAGAACTCATCGCATAAATCCGATGGCAAGCTATCCTTGATTATATCAGTAGAATGCTTAACATTCAATGACTTCTTTATTAATTATAGATAAATTTAAAATTAAATGGAAAGTATTATTGCAATATGGCTGTGATTTCGGTATAATAGCATTTGTTCTGATATATTTTAAAAAGGTATGTTATATGAAATAAATACTACCTCATTAGTTTGGACGGAGGTGAATGGAATGCCAAATATTAAATCTGCAATTAAACGTGTAAAAACTGCTGAAACTCGCAACAGCCGTAATGCATCTCAACGTTCTGCAATGCGTACTGCTATCAAAAAATTTGATGAAGCAGCTGCAAACAACGCGGACAACGCGAAAGATCTTTACGTAGAAGCTTCAAAGAAATTAGATAGCGCTGTGAGCAAAGGATTGATTCACAAAAACAATGCTGCTCGCAACAAATCTCGCTTAGCTGCTAAATTAGCTAAATAATACCGATATCGGTATAAAACATCACACCTTGTGTGGTGTTTTTTGTTTGTAAAATAAGCTTTGTCTGTGGAGACAAAGCTTATTTTTATACCATTTTTTGTCGATTATCTTGTAATTCAAATAAAAACCATTCTAGTTTCTGTTCTTTATCACCAAAACCAGTTTTCATTTCATAGTCTATTTCAGCTAATCGTTTTAATGCTTGCTTTAGTTGCGTTTCCGAAAAATTCTTTGCTTGTTTGGATGCCAATTTTACTCGAAATGGATGCACTTTTAACTTAGTTGCTGCTTGTTGTTGTGAATATCCTTGCTGTTCAAGTAATTTTAGTTGGTTTAACAATCTAAACTGACTTGAAATTAGTGCGAGAATTTTGATTGGTTCTTCTTTTTGTTTTAATAAATCATAATAAATTCGAAGTGCACCAGCGATATCCATTGCAATCATTTTATCTAACAATAAAAAGATATTTTGTTCTAGTGATCGGACTACTAAAGATTCAACATCTTGAATCATAATTTCTTTCGTTTCAAAACAAAATAACATTAATTTTTGTAATTCATTCATCGCTGTCGTAAGTTGTCCGCTTGTTAATTCAATAAGCCGAGTAATTGCTACTTGGGACATTTGCATTTGGTTTTCACTTAATTTGCTTTCAATCCACTTCTTTAGTTCATTTTCACTTGGTCTTTTAGCTTCAATTACTGTGGCAGTTTTTTTAAGGAGTTTAGTCAGTTTTTTGCGTTCATCTAATTTCTCCACTCGCGCCACAAAACAAAGTACGGAATAGTCCACTGGTTCTTTTAAATATGCTTCTAATTTAGCAATATCATGCTCGACTTTATTTTTACTTTTTTCTGATGTTAAAAAAATCGGATTGTTTGCCATTACTAAGCGTTTATCTCCAAAAAATGGCATGCTTTCTGCTTCTTGAACAACTGCTTCTATCGGCATTTCTTCTAAATCAAGATTAGCATAATTAAATTCTACATCTTCTCCATCTAAAATATTATCTATTAAAAGTTGTTTTGTTTCGTTAATAATATAATCTTCCGTACCAATGATTAAATAAACAGGGGCTATTTTTTTGGAACGAATCTGTTTCCATTCTGGCAGCATCATTTTCGCCTCATTTCACTCTTAGTTACCTTTCTATGGTAAAACATGGAATAAGAGATAGCAAGTTTTATTTCTGCATTTTTTAACGACCAATCAAGCAAACCGGAAAGATAATAGTCTTAATTTGTACTTTTTATTTAAGCACAGTTTTAAAACCTTTTCCAAATGTATACGTTATTTCTCCTTGTAAATCTGTTCGGATAATTGTTGCACCTGCTTCTTGTAGTGTATTTAGCGTTTCTGTGTGTGGATGCCCAAAACGATTTTGAACTCCACAAGAAATAATAGCAAAAGTTGGTTTTACTTTATCAATGAAACTCTTAGTAGTAGAAGTTTTACTGCCATGGTGCCCTACTTTTAATATATCAGCTTTTATAGGTTGACTTAATAAAACTTCTTCACCACTAGCTTCTATATCTCCTGTAAAAAGCCATACTTTATTGTCTAACTGCGCCTTTATAACAAGTGAATCGTTATTTCCGCCTTCTCCAGCATGCAATGGATAGAGATATTCAAACGTACTATCACCAATTTGCCAATTCATACCTGCTAATACAGTGGTTTGTTTCACTTTTGGCATAGCTTTTAATGTGTCTTTCATTATTGTTTTCTTGTCAGCCCCTTTGGCAAACACTAGTTCTTTAATCGCTATGTTTTTTTGTAATTCTTCTAGCCCTTCCATGTGATCTGCATCGCTATGAGTAATAATCACTTTGTCTAGAGTACTAATTCCTTTTGATTTTAGTACTGGTGTCAAAATACTAGATCCAATTGTAAAAGGTTTTCGCCTTTGTGCCCAAGCTTCTTTAGTAAATGGAAGTTGTCCCCCAGTATCAATTAAATAATTACCTTGATTATTTGGTAGTTGAATTAAAACACTGTCTCCTTGGCCGACATCAATAAAACTAATTTTCCCGGTAAGGTTAAAACTTGAGATATAACATAAACATATAAAACAGCTAAAGAGAATTTTGGGGAATGATTTTCTTTGCCAATGATAAAAAAATAATGTTATGACAAGAATAAATAGGCAACATAAGACAGTATTTGGTCTGCCTGTAGTGATAGTTTGTTTTGGAAGCTGCGCAAAAATGTTAGTCAAAAATTCCATTATTTGGATACAGACTGAAAGAATAGTTTCTGGAACTGTAATTAATAAGGGAGAAATAAATGATAACAATAATACTATGAAACAACCTGGCAAAAGAATAATTGTAAATATTGGGACATATAGTAAGTTGAAAAATATACCTACCCAAGAAAAGGAATAAAAATGATACATCATGACAACCGAGGACATCATAGTTGAAATTAAAGATATCGAAAGTGATTGAATTAGTGGATGTTTTTGCTTTTTTAAAATAATAGATGAGGAAATAATGATGCCAAATGATACAGCATAAGAGAGTTGAAAACCAACTTCATAAATAACATAAGGTCGTATAAGAAAAAACAAAATAAAAGAGAGGCTTATAACAGAAAAGGAGCTGCATTTAATAGAAAATTTTTCGGTTAACAATAGTAATCCAGTCATCATTGCAGCACGAATAACCGGCGCATTCATCCCTGTTAATATACTGTAAAATGGCAAAAAAATTAATAGTAGTGTGGCAGTCCGCTCTCGAGTAATACCTATTTTCACTAAAACAAAATAAATTGCTCCAATCAACAAGTTAACATGAAGTCCTGAAATTGCAAGTAAATGTACTACTCCCATTTGTTGATAATCTTCATAAAGTTCTGCTGAAAAACCACTCTTATCTCCAGTGATTAATGCAAGAAAATAGGAATTAATTTTAGGTGAGATATTTGTGTTTATATGTTCTATTAGTTTTAAGCGAATGTTTTTAATGTATAGTAAAAAAGAGGATGATTTATTTTGGGAAATATGGAGTGTTGTCGCTTGTATGGTATAGTTAATTCCTTGTCTATAGAGATATGCTTTATAGTTAAACTGATCTTGGTTACGATTCACTTGAGGTTCTTCTAACGTTCCAACAATTGAAACAAAACTTCCATAAGTGAGCTGTTTTAAATTTTGCTGCTCTTTTTCAGTAAGGATTTTATAGTTTAACTGTAATTTTTCATTATTGCAATAAACAACTGATTGAAAACTATCACCATCCACCTTTAAATCATCTGTTATTTGACAATTTGCTGCAAAATCTAAAGTAGTAAACTGTGAAGTATTTCGACTATCCATAAAATTGAAGTAAAAAGTACTAAAAAGATAAATGAGGATTAAGAAAAGAAGTAGCTTGGATTTCTTTTTAAAAGCAATGATAGCGAGCAAACAGATACACATGGGAACGAAAGAGCCTCCAATGGCTGCACAAATAATAGCTAAAATGATAATAGCCAAATAACGCTCGATAACGTCCCCTCCCTATTAAGTTAATTTTTCTGCGATGTTTTGAAAGAGTAGTTCTGCTTTCTCGGATTCAATATCCGCTTCAATTGCGGCTTCTTTTACTAAAGTATGCATTTTTTCTGAATTCCAATTGTTTATTTGGAGAACAGATTCATCAAATTCTACTTTTTGTAATTCTACACCCGCTAAATCGAATAGTTCTAATGCATAAGGATGATTTTTGTAATCCTCCGCAAAATATACTTTCTTTATACCTGCTTGAATGATCGATTTAGTGCATGCTAGACAAGGAAAATGTGTCACATATAATTCCGCGTTATCTGTTGAAGCACCAAATTTAGCACATTGTAATATTGCATTCATTTCGGCATGAATGGTACGAATACAATGTCCATCCACTACATAACAACCATGTTCAGCACAATGATCTCCGCCAGCTATAGAACCATTATATCCACCAGCGATAATGCGCTTATCTCGAACAATAGTTGCACCTACCATTAACCTTGTACATGTGCTTCGTGATGATATTAAATGACTTTGTGCCATAAAAAACTGATCCCATGCGATTCTTTGCACTCTAAAAACTCCCTTATGATTTGATAAATATTAGTATAGGTGTTCAATAGGAAGTTCGTCAACCACTTTTATTATTTTACATCCAAATATTCTTTTAGTTTTTCTACTGTTTTTTCTCCAATGCCTGTGACCTTTTGTAAATCTTCTATAGTCTGAAATAATCCTTCTTTTTCACGATATTCAATAATGGCTGTCGCTTTTGACGCACCAATCCCCGGAACTTGTTGTAAATCAGTTGTAGTAGCAATGTTGAGATTAATCTTCTCTTCCGTAGCCGTGTTTTGTTGGTTTTGATTTACATTGTCTGCTTCTGCTACTTCTTCTCCTTTTTTATAAACATAAATACTCATTTCATCTTTTAATTTCTCTGCTAAATTCAAATGGGCATTGTTGGCTTCTTCAGTGAGTCCTCCAGCAGTTTTAACAGCATCTTGCACTCTTGCATCTAAAGGAAGCTTATATACGCCAGGAGAACGGACAGCCCCTTTGATATCAATATAAATATATGCTGGCTTTTTTATTTGTTCGTTTTCTGCTTTTGTTTCAGTAGCATCTACTGGAGTTGCGGTTACTTCAGCTATTTCTTCATTCGGTAAAAATAGATAGATAAGCCCAATGCAAATAATAGCGAAACCAATTAACAAATAATTTTTATGTTTTTTCATGTACGTAACCATTAATATCACCATCCTTAATAATAATATTCGCCATGCGCTTCGAAATTCCTTTTTGATCATTAAGAGGAAAAAAGGCAAAAAAAAAGAAAGCAATTAATTAAAATTACTTTCTTGCTACAAAAAAGATTCTTTCACTTGTATCAGTTGGTTTTTCTTGGCTGAAATCTGCATAAACCTCTATTTTTGTAAATTGATATTTTTTTAGAAGTTTTTTATAGGTGGCAATTGGAAAAGTTCGTTCTTTATGTAGTTCGTCTACACGATGATAAGTTTCATCTTCACCTAAGATAAAGAAAGTAAGTTCATGTTCTACTGAATGCGGATATTTTCCAGGAAAAGAATTCCAAATGGTCGAAATTTCTTCTTCGCTATCTCCGTATGAGTAATCTTTGAAACCCGTATCTATTTTATAGACAGAATGAACATCAAATAAAAAAAGGCCATTTGGTTTTAAGTGTGCTGAAACAGCTTGAATTGTATCTTCCAATGCTTTTTCAGTTTCTAAGTAATTAAGTGAATCACAAAAGCAAGTCACCACATCAAAAGTCTGTTTTATGGAAAGTTTAGACATATCTTGCTCTAAAATGGACAATTCTATTTCTGCAGCGGCAATTTTCTCTTTTGCAACAGCGACCATTTCTTTGGAAAAATCTACCCCGGTCACACAATGCCCTAAAAAACTTAAACGAATAGCAAATTCAGCAGTTCCGCATGCAACATCAAGAATATCTTGTGGTTTGTCGCCAATAAAATCAGTAGAAAATTGAACCCATTCATCATAAAGTTCTGAGTCCATTAGTCTATCATAAAATCCTGGGAAATATTCATAACTCATTATACTTTTCTCCTTAAAAAAACAGGCGAGAAAAATTTCCCCGCCCATTTTGTAATTATTTAAGAAACAAACGCAGCAGAAATATCTACAAGCGGTGCATCTCCCCATAGTTTTTCTAGGTTATAGTAAGAGCGCTCTTCTTTGTGGAACACATGGATAATCACATCACCTAGATCGATTAAAATCCACTGTGCTGCATCAAATCCTTCTAAGCGTTTTACATCCACTTTGTTTTCTAGTGCTTTTTCTTTAATTTCACGAGCAATTGCTTGCACTTGTTTGTCCGAATTACCGTGACAGATAACAAAATAATCGGCAAAACTTGATAACCCCTTCATATCTAGTGCTAAAATATCCTCTGCTCTTTTATCGTCTGCTGCCTTTGCGGTCAGCATTAATGTGTCATAACTGTTCAAATTATTGATAGTCTCCTTCCAAATTTAAATTAACAAAATAATTATAAGCATCAAGCGTATCCGGGAAAACGGATTGTTGCTTTTTGATTAAATGCGTGATGGTACTTGATAAAGCAAATAACATTGCTGCATCCAGTGATTTTACTGCCAGCCTACGTGCTTTATATACTCCTGGGAAGGTTCTGCCTGGCTCTATATAATCCGCCAAATAAATTAATTTATCAAAATCAGACATGGACGCACTTCCTGTAGTATGCACACGAATTGCTTCTAGTATTTCGTTATCTGAAATACCAAATTCCGTCTCTGCTAAATAAGCACCAACAGGGGCATGCCATAATGAACGATGAAATGCAAGTAGTCGTGGATCGTAATGTTCGTTTTCGATGATTTTTTTTGCTTCTTCATCTGGATAGTACTTTGCATAATCATGTAATAACGCAGTAATTCTCGCTTTTTCTACATCCATATGATAATGTTCTGCAAGTTCTACAGCTGCTTTTTCTACGCCTAATGTGTGTTTAAAACGTTCACTTGGCATAGCTGCTTCTACTTTTTTTAACATTTCATTTCTTTCCATAAAGTTGATGCTCCTTTATATATGACCAAACTTTTTCTGGTAAAACAGCTTGTGCATTTTCGATATCATTTCGAATTTCTGTAGAAGAAATGGTCATTTCTGGCATAGTAATTTGGAGAACTTTATACGGAACCTCAGTTTGATAACAAGGACGATTAATCCCCACAAATGTCACCATTTTTACTAAGTCATCTATATGATACCACTTTGGCAAATATTCTACCATATCGCCGCCGATAATAAAGTAAAAATCCATATCAGGCTGTTCGCTTATCATATCACGCATTGTATCATACGTATAGGATTTTCCCGCACGTGCTAATTCACGTGCATCCACTTCAAAAGCCTCATGGTCAGCTATCATTAATTCAAGCATTTCTATACGAGCTTGATTTGATGCCATTCCACTAATTTGTTTGTGTGGCGGAATTTTATTTGGTAGAAAAAGAATTTTCTCAAGTCCTAGTTGTTTTTTTGCTTCTTCTGCCATTCGTAAATGCGCTAAATGAGGTGGATCGAATGTACCGCCTAAAATACCGATTTTATGTTTCATGACGCTTTTCCTCCAAATTACGGTAACTTAATTTGTTGTTTGTTAACAGAAGTCTTATAAAGAATAATTGTTCTGCCAATAACTTGGACAATATCTGCACCTGCTCGGCTGCTAATTTTTTCGGCAATAGTTTGTTTATCTTCATCACAATTTTGAAGAATGGATATTTTAATTAATTCTCTTGCTTCAAGCGCTTCTTTTACTTGAACAATCAAGTTTGGCGATACGCTTCCCTTTCCAACTTGGAAAATTGGTTGAATACTATGAGCTTCTTTTCTTAAAAAACGTTTTTGTGTAGCTGTTAACATTAGTTTCCTCCTAATTGTTCGAGTACTGCATCTTTCATCAGTGAACGATTTGGTTTTACGCCAGTCCATATTTCAAAAGCAAGTGCTCCTTGATTAACAAACATCGGTAAACCATTTTGCGTGATTGCTCCGTATTTTTTTGCCTCTTTCAAGAAGGCAGTTTCGGCTGGATTGTAAATAATATCTGAACAAATTGTTCCTTTCGTTAAATTAGCTAACGAAATGGGGCTTTTGTTTTTGGAGGCCTCTAAACCAATCGAAGTTGTTTGGATGATTATCGTAAAATCAGCTAAGTTTTTTTCAGCTTCATCTAGTGTCATTGCTTGATGATTGCTATGATTTTTTGTCATTTCCACCGCTTTTTCTGATGTACGATTGGCAACTGTTATTTTTGCGGTTGTATAATTTTTTAGTGCAAGATAAATAGCTTTACTTGCGCCACCTGCTCCTGTAATTAAAATGGAGTCATTTTCGGTAATCAATCGAATTTCTTCTAAGCCTTCTAGGTATCCTTTGCCATCTGTGTTGAAACCATACCATTTTTTATTTTTTCGAAGGACTGTATTTACTGCACCCGAAGCTGTTGCTAGACTATCAAGCTCATCTAAAAATGGTAAAATCCGCTCTTTAAAAGGAGTGGTTATATTAAATCCAACGACTCCTGAATCCATTAGTCTTGTTATTTCTGTTTCAAAATCAGCTTCTTCTATTAAAACAGAATCATATTTAGCATTCATTCCAAGTTCTTGGAAAATCCGGTTTTGCATAGCTGGCGATAAAGAGTGTCTGATCGGATTTCCGATTACTACATATTTTTCCAAATGACAAGCCTCCTTTATTTTAAACGAGTGATGTCCGGATAGTTGCGCTAACGCCTTCTGGGACCCAAGCAGTAATTTTCGCGCCACCTTCTGGAATCGTTATCCAGCCAAGTCCAGAAAAGACGATATCGGCTTTTTCTTTGACATTAAACGTATATGGAACTAGTTTTGGCAGTGTTTTCATTCCTTCTTCGGTAGGTGGTTGAAGGACTAACCCAGCTTGTTTTTCATATAGTGCATCTGCTTTTTCTAATTTTGTTCGGTGAATTGGCAAGTTGTTTGATACATAGACAACTAGTGATTTTCTGCCACCGGAAACATAATCTAGTCTAGCAAGCGCGCCTAAAAATAGCGTTTGTTCTTCATTTAATTGAAAAACAGCGGGTTTTATTTCTTTTTTAGGTGTGATTGCTTTTAAAGTAGCGGTATCAATGAAATGAGCCATTTGATGATGATTAATAATCCCTGGTGTATCTACTAATTCACTTCCATCCGCAAGTGGAATTTCAATTTTATCAAGTGTTGTTCCTGGGAATTGTGATGTAGTAATTACATTGTTTTCACCAGAAGCTTGTTTAATAATCCGATTAATTAACGTTGATTTTCCAACATTCGTACAACCAACAACGTATACATCTTGCCCATTTCTAAGCTCGTCCATTTTTTCTAATAAGGTATCAAATCCGTGTCCCCGTTCTGCGCTGACTAATACAACATCTGCGGCTGTTAAACCTTGCTCTTTAGCACGTGTTCGCATCCACCGCGTTAATTTATCACGTTTTAATGATTTTGGTAAAACATCTTCTTTATTTCCTACTAATAAAACCGGATTATTTCCAGCAAAACGTGGTAATCCTGGCAACCAACTGCCATCAAAATCAAAAATATCTACTACATAAACAATTAAAGCTTGTTTAGAGCTAATTTGATTTAAAATGCGTAAAAAATCATCATCCGTTAAAGCAACATCTTGAATTTCGTTGTAATGCTTCAACCGAAAACATCTTTTACAAATTACTTGTTCATTATTTAGAGATGATTTTGGCGCGTAACCAATTTCGTTCGGATTTTCGGTTTGAATAACTGCTCCACAACCAATACATCTAATTTCTTCTGTCAAAGTGATTCCTCCCACTTGAGTTTGTTTTTCTTAGCTAATCGTTTCAAAATAATGCTTTCCATCATTCGGTTTAATTTCGTTGCCATACCATCTGTTTGTTTTACTGGACGAACAAAAATAGTAGTTAACTTTTGCCGATTTCCGCCGAATATATCTGTCATAATTTGATCTCCAATCATCACAGTCTCTTCTGGCGTTGCATTCATTTCTTTTAATGCCCAGCGGAAATTACCCCCAAGTGGCTTTTTTGCTCGAGCTAAATAAGGGACATCAATTGCTTTTGCCACACGAGCAACTCGTTCTTCATTATTGTTAGAAAAAATCATCACTTTAATTCCTTCTTCTTTCAATATCGTAAACCAGTTGATTACTTCATCGGTAGCATCTAATTGATCCCATGCGAGCAGTGTATTATCTAAATCAGTTAAGATCGTGGTTTTACCCATTTTCCTAAGTTGTTCTGCTGTTATTCCAAATGGAGTATTCAACATTTTATCTGGTGAGAATTGCTTTAGCACGTATTGGCACCTCATTCTTTTATTTAGTACAGTCTATTCTATCATACATTCAATTAGACTAATAATCTATAAATTTTACCATCTTTCTGTTTATTTTACAAAAAAAGCTGAGAAAAATGGTATAATACCTAAAGAAATGTTATTTTTCAAGGAGGAATACAAATGTCGAATAATTATGCATTAACCTGGGATTTAGAAAATATATATGCTGGAGGTAGCGGCTCAGAAGAATTGCAGCAAACACTTAAAGAAGTAAAGGAAGATTTAGATAGTTTTGTTGCGAATGTTTCTGAGTGGAATATTCCCGAAAATGTTGAAGCTTCCGTAGAATTCCTCTTACTAGTCAACCAAAATGCGGATATCTCTAAAATCTTATTAACAGCAGGATCTTTCTTAGAATGTCTTGCTTCCGCGGATATTAATGACACACGTGCGAATGAAATTTCTGCACTTATTTATCAATATGTTGCTACACTCGCAACCGCAGAAGATGAATGGCATGATAAATTTGCTCAAGTTTCAGACCGTGTATGGGACGAATTAATGGAGCAAAATGGTTTATCTCAAATTAGTTTTATTTTAAGCGAGGCAAGAACAAACCGTCGTAAAAAAGGAACTAAAGAGCAAGAAGCTGCTATTAACGCACTAGCTGTAGACGGTTATCGTGGCTGGTCTGATCATTATGATACAATTGTTGGAAAATTACGGATGAAAATAACGTTAGATGGTGAGGAAAAAGAAGTTTCTGCTGGTCAAGCGCTTAATTTATTAAACCATCCTGACCGTGAAGTTCGTCATACTGTTTTTAAAGAATATACTCGTGTTTGGCAACAAGAGTCTCGTCTTTTTAGTGATACATTAAATCATTTATCCGGCTTCCGTCTTGCTACATACAATATTCGTAAATGGGATAATACATTAGATGAACCCCTTTCAATTAACCGCCTTGATGAACAAACACTAAAATCAATGTGGAATGTCATTCAAACACATAAACCCACATTTGTTCATTTCTTAGATAGAAAAGCAAATTTACTTGGTCCCGAAAAATTAAGCTTTTACGATGTGGAAGCTCCACTTGTATTCTCCAGCGAGCCAAAAACATACACTTATCAAGAAGGTGCCGAGTTTATCATCGAGCAATTTAATAAATTCAGTCCTAAAATGGCAAACTTTGCTAAAAATGCTTTTGAAAAAGGCTGGATTGAAGCAGAAGATCGTGATAATAAACGTCCAGGAGGCTTTTGTACCGATTTCCCTGTTGAAAAAGAGAGCCGGATTTTTATGACCTATGATGGGGCTCCTGGAACTGTAGCTACACTTGCTCACGAACTTGGTCATGCATTCCACTCACACGTTATTCGGGAAGAACCTTTTGAAAACACAGATTATGCAATGAACGTTGCCGAAACTGCTTCTACTTTTGCAGAAATGATTATTGCAGACGCTTCTGTCAAAGATGCTAAAACAAAAGAAGAAAAAATTACTTTGCTAGAAGATAAAATTGGTCGAAGCATTGCATTCTTTATGAATATTCATGCACGATTTATTTTTGAAAATAATTTTTATGAAGCTCGTAAACAAGGAGTTGTCTCGGTAGATCGACTTAATTCCTTAATGGAAGAAGCACAACGAGAAGCTTATTTAGATGCTTTAGATGAGTATCATCCACAATTCTGGGCTTCTAAACTGCATTTTTATATTGCGGATGTGCCATTTTATAACTTTCCTTATACTTTTGGTTACCTATTCTCTCTTGGTATTTACCATAAAGCGCAATCAGCTGGTGCAGGATACGAAGATGAATATATTGCCTTACTAAAAGATACTGGTTCTATGACTACGGAACAACTTGCTGCCAAACATTTAGGCGTTGATTTACGTAAAGCTGATTTCTGGGAAGAAGCTGTTCAACTTGCTGCCAAAGATGTAGAAGATTTCCTTTCTTTAACAGAAGAATATGTAAAATAAAAAACATCCTGGAGCCTAAAACTCCAGGATGTTTTTAAATTATTTTAAGTAACTCTATAATACAAGTAGCCGACTGTTTGGCTGCTAAATGGATAAATTCATCAAATGACATTGTTGCTTCTTGGTTTGCTAAATCTGAAATAGCACGAATAATTAAAAACGGAATATCAAATTGATAGGCCACTTGCGCAATCGCAGCAGCTTCCATTTCAACGGCTTTGACATCTGGGAAAAATGTTCGAATAATCTCGTGCTGATCAGGACGCATAATAAATGAGTCATTAGTAATCACTAAACCAAATACAGCTTTGTTTTCACTTGTTGAAAAGTAATCACGGTAAATGGTTTCTGCTTTTTTCAAAAGAACCGCATCCCCTTGATAAAAGGCAGGCATGCGTGGTACTTGCCCATAGGTATAACCAAATTCTGTTACATCAACATCGCCATAAGCTAATCTATCTGAAATAATCACATCCCCGATAGTTAAACCTTCGCCCATTCCGCCAGCAGAGCCCGTATTAATAATTAGCTCGGGTTTAAATCGATCTGCCATAAGTGTTGTTCCTAATGCAGCATTTACTTTGCCAATACCTGATTCAAGTAAAACCACTTCCTTGCTGGCAATTTCACCCGTGTAGAATTTCGCACCAGCAATCGTTATTACCTCTGGATTTTTCATAGTAGCTTTTAACAGTGCTACCTCTTCTTCCATTGCTCCAATAATACCAATTTTTTTCATTATGTAACCTCCAAAAAAAAAGCACAGTAAGCTTCAAATTAACTTCTGTGCTTTATCTCTTATCGTTTGTTTTAAGTTCTTCTACTTTTGTTGGTTGCCAGCCTTCACCATCTACCCAAGTAATATAGACACGATAAGCTTTATCGGGAGTTTCTTTAGTAGAAAGCGTTCCGATTGCTTGTGTTGCCGGATCAGCACCTTGTTCTACAAACCAAAGTGAAGTATTTTCGATTGGGATGTCTGTTGCTAAAGAAAATGCTTTTCGCTTTTCTTGCCAGTCGACACTGGTTGAGCTATAGGAGTTCACGTGTTCACCAGTTTGTTCTGTGCCAATTGGTTCCCAGTCTTTTGAAATTACTTTTGCCACATTTGGGTCATCACTATCGGTAGTTTCTGTTGTATCTTTTGCTGCTTTTTCTTTTTTGCTGGCTTTGTTTGATTTGGCGGCATCTTCTTTTTTCGCAGTGGAAGATGCCGTTTGATTCGGTTGATCTGCTGGGTCGCTTTCTGTTTTAAACAAAACAAAATACAAGCTACCAATGATAAGTAAGCTTACCACGATAATTAAGATATTTAAGACCAAATTGGTTTTTTTTCGCTTGGTATTTTGCTGTGAGCGCGAACCTTCTACCATATTTTGTTTAATACGACGATTATTCGATTGTCGATTATCTGCCATTTGCTTTCACCACCTTATAAGTAACCGCTGTAAAAACACAACTAGCAAATTGCTAAATTAGGATGCAGTGATTTTTTGAATCTTCACGCTCATATCGCCAGCTGGTGTTTGAATAGTTACTTCTTCTCCTTCTTTATGACCAAGTAAACCTTTGGCAATTGGAGAATCATTGGAAATTTTCCCTTCAAACGGATCTGCTTCTGCACTACCTACAATTGTGTATGTTTCTTCATCGCCATCAGGTAATTCAATGAAAGTAACTGTGTTTCCAAGTGTTACAATACCAGTATGTGCTTCTGCTGCATCAATGATTTGTGCATTACGAATCATATTTTCGATAGTAGTGATACGGCCTTCTACAAAAGCTTGTTCATCTTTTGCCGAATCATACTCGGAGTTCTCAGATAAATCCCCAAAACTACGGGCAATTTTAATTCGCTCAACTACTTCTTTACGTTTTACAGTTTTTAACTCTTGAAGTTCATTTTCTAATTTTGCTTTCCCATCCAGGGTCATTGGAAATACTTTTTCTGTCGCCAATCTATTTCTCTCCTTTTGTTGGTTCATTATAGTATAGAAAAGCACGGAGGTATCTCTCCGCACCTTCACCAAATATTACTACTCGTCAGAAAGATTAACATGTCACGCTTGAAATAGCAAGCAAATGTCTCTCTATTTACTAGAAAAATTTTACCTTACTTTTGCGGGTTTGACAAGTGATACCTTCATTTTACACATGTTTTTGTAAGATGGATTCAATTTTAGTGGTCATTAAGTCAATAGCAACGTGATTTTCGCCGCCTTCTGGAATAATAATATCTGCAAATTTTTTAGTTGGTTCAATAAATTCGTTATGCATCGGTTTAACAACAGAAAGATATTGTTCAATGACGGAATCCATCGTTCTTCCTCGTTCTTTCATGTCTCTTAATAGACGACGAATAAAACGAATATCATCATCTGTGTCCACATACACTTTTATATCCATTAAATCTCTAAGCCGTTTATCTTCTAGTATTAAAATGCCTTCTAAGATAATTACTTCTCGTGGCTCTTGAATTTCTACTTCTTTTTTTCGGGTATATTTTGCATAATCGTAAATTGGTTTTTCAATGGTTTCATATCGCCGAAGTGCTGCAATATGGGAAATAAGCAGTTCAGTATCAAAAGCAAGCGGATGATCATAGTTTACTTTTAAACGGTCTTCAAAACACATATTTGCTTGATCATGGTAATAAACATCTTGTGCAATCATTAAAATGGAATGTCCGCTAAAATGATCACAAATTGCTTTTGTTACGCTTGTTTTCCCAGAACCGGAACCACCTGTTACACCAACTACAATGGGTTTTTTTGTCATGATTCGCCTCCAGTTTTCTTTCTTTTTGATATAGATAAGCCGTCACCAAGAGGAATGGTGGTTGTCGTAAAATCAGGGTGAGTTACTAGAAAATCATTAAAATGACGCATTTTCCTAGCTACGCGAAGTTTTCGCTGCTTTTCAGGCGACATATCTAGCGCTAATCCTTTGAAAAGAACATTATCACTATAAATAACACCATCTGCGGCTAAAGCATCGGTATAAATGTGGAAAAATTTCTCATATTGCGCTTTGGCAGCATCTATAAATATCGCATCAAATGGGCCATATGCCAAAATTTCTTCCGCCCCTTCAATAGCATCGGTTAATAGGACTTTTATTCTGTCAGAAGCTCCATATCGCTCAATGTTATGTATTGCTTTATTATAGCGTTCTTCATCACGCTCAACTGTGATAATTTCTGTATTTGGTAGTTTATCAGCCATTTTTAAAGCGGAGTAACCAATTGCCGTCCCTAGTTCTAATATTTTTTTTGGTTTTTGAATATCTAAAATTTGAAGTAAGCAATAGAGTGAGTCTGGCTCCATAATTGGTACTTCATTTTCTTTCGCATATGTTTCTAGCTCCACAAAAAAAGGGCTGCTCTCAGGAATATGTTTTAATAAATACTCATGGATCATATCATTCACTTTTCATTTCACCTATCCTCACAAACAAAGCACCTGTCAAATAACATGCAAAACATGTATCTGACAAGTGGTTGTTTTAATTATTTTTAGTAATATGCTCTTCCTTTAATTTATTATGCTCTTCTAATGTCTTAGAAAAGTATACTTGTCCTGTTTTTGTGTTAGCTAAGAAGTAAAGATAGTCAGTTTTTTCAGGATATAAGGTTGCTTCCATTGAAGAACTACCACTATTTGAAATTGGTCCTGGTGGCAATCCTTTATTTTTGTATGTGTTATATGGTGAATCTACTTTTAAATCTTCATAGGTTGTTTTACTTTTGTGTTTTCCAAGTGCATAAAGAACAGTTGGATCAGTTTGAAGAGGCATATCTTTTGCTAAACGATTATAAAAAACGCTAGCAATTTTGTTTCGGTCGACATTTTCTGTTGCTTCTTTTTCGATAATAGAAGACATGGTTAGAAAATGGTGTACGGACATTTTTTGTTTGGTTAATTCATCGCGATATTTAGCAATATTCAATTCCGTTGCTTTGACCATTTCCTCAATAATTGTTTCGGCTGTTGCATTTGTTTCCTTAAAGGTGTAAGTTGCTGGGTATAAATATCCTTCTAGTGGATGTTTAATCGCTTTATTTAATACATCATTTGTCACTGTTTCTGGGTATTTATCCATCATAGTTGCAATAAAGTCAGGATTATCCATTGTTTCTATAACATCCGCTTTTTTAAGTTTAGGTTGATAGCTAACGATTCTTTCAGCAATTTGGTCTAGTGTATAACCTTCTGGAATAACTAGTTTTTCAGGTGCAATGGTTTTGCCCTCTTGCATTTTTTTTACGATTTCGTCTGTGTTCATTGCTGGGCTAAGTTCATAATTGCCTGCTTTTAAATTAGTATCATTATTATATTTTACATAAAAAGAAAAAATCGAAGCGTTGTTAATTACTTTTTTATCTTCCAAAATAGTAGAAATATCAGAAATGCTCGATCCAGCTGGAATTTCTACGACCATTTTATCTTTACTTGCTTCATCCCTTGGTTCCAGTTGTGATTTTACATAATAATATCCAGAAAAAGTAGCTATAACTAAAATTAAGACAATAATAGAAATAATGATTGTAATTTTTTTTCCTTTTGTATTTTTCATTTTAGACCTCATTTCATTGAAAACAATTCTTATCTATTATACCGATTATCTAATTAAAATGCTATTCAATATAGAAAAATTTCTTAAAAAGTGACGTTTTTATGTTTTTTCGGTATAATGAATAGCGTGATTTATCGAACAAGACAGAATCGGTCAAAGACTTGCTTCTGCCAATTAAATATCGTTTGAAGGAGTCTTTTGAATGTTACATACATTAATACAAAGCTTACAAGATTTTACTATGTGGTTAGTTGATTCACTTGGGCATTGGGGTATTTTTCTTGGAATGTTGATTGAAAGTGTTTGTATTCCGCTCCCTAGTGAAGTGATTATGTTATTTGGTGGTTTTATGGCGGAGGCTGGAAAATTAAATTTCTGGCTAGTCGTATTTGCTGGTATCGCGGGCAATCTTGTTGGTTCTCTAATTGCTTATTATATTGGTAAATTTGGTGGTAGAGCGCTCGTACTGAAATTTGGAAAATATATATTTTTAAATGTTAAACATTTGGATAAAGCAGAACTTTGGTTTGGCCGTTATGGTGCTAGAGCCGTTTTCTTCGGTCGTGTTTTACCAGTTATTCGAACATTTATTTCTTTACCAGCTGGTATTGCAAAGATGAATGTATGGAAATTTGTTATTTATACGATTCTAGGTTGTATCCCGTGGAATATTTTCCTCACTTGGCTTGGTTATTCGCTTGGCTCCAATTGGAGTGTAGTGGAAAAATATACGCGGCCTATTAGTTATTTAATGTTAGCGTTAGTTATTGGAATTATAATTTATCTTGCTTATAAAGTATGGAATAAACGAGCAAGAAACACAAAATAAAAAAGCTTGTCTTAACAATAAGCTTGTAGCGAGACCCAAAAGTTAGACCAAATGCCGACCAGAGAAATCTGGTTGGTATTTTTATGCGGTCATCCGTTCGCGGTACTGAATAGGACTACAACCAAGTTTCGTTTTAATTCGATGATGATTGTAGTAATGTATTCAATCTTCTATTGCTTGTTTCAATTGTTTAAAGCTGGCATAAATTACCCCATAATACATTTCTTGTTTTAACAGTCCAAAGCAATTCTCCAATGGAGAATTGTCAAAACAGTTCCCTTTTCGTGACATACTTTGAAAGATGTTTTGCTTGGTTAACTGCTTTTTGTATGC
>NZ_JAASTZ010000012.1 GCF_014322765.1 Listeria immobilis
TGCCCTGCGATTACCAGTGAGACTTTACGTCTCATTGCTTTTCGTCTTCTTCTTTGTTCAGTTTTCAAAGGTCAGTTAGCCGCTTAAAATCTTGTTGTTTGAATGTTTTTGTTTGTTTTTTGCGACTTTTAAATCATATCATTTCAGCGTTTATCTGTCAACAACTTTTTAAATTTATTTTATAAATAAAATCCTTTTAAATCACTGCTATTGTAGCGCCGAAAACTAATATATCAAGTTTTAAGATATATGTCAACTGAATTATGCATAAAATTAAATAAAAATGAAAATAATATAAAAAAACACCTAGCAAGACTAAGTGTTTTTGATTATTTATCTAATTGTTTTGCTTTACATTCAGGACATGTACCGTATACTTCTAACCGATGATTATCGATTTCATATCCAGTTACATGTGCTGCAAAATGCTCTACTTCATCAAGTCCAGGATAATGGAAATCCACTATCTTTCCACAAACATTACAAATCGCATGATAATGGTTGGATGTTGAAAAATCAAATCGGCTTGAAGCGTCACCATAGGATAATTCTTTAATTAGACCAGCATCGCGAAAAACACGCAAATTATTATATACTGTTGCTACGCTCATATTAGGAAAGTTTCCTTCTAATGACCGGTAAATATCATCTGCGGTCGGGTGTGTATGTGAGTTAATTAAAAATTCAAGTATAGCATGACGCTGAGGGGTGATTCTCACTCCAGTTTTCTTCAAGACATCTACTGCCTCTTTTAAAGTTGCATTAGACACCGCCATGCACTCCCTTCCAAAAATAATTATTATATTAATTATAATACCGGAAATAAAGCTTCACTGTCAATAGAACGGCATAATTAAAAGCTTAATAACCTTTATCTAAATCTATTTCATTTCGCAAATCCGTATTTTCTTTAAAATGAACGATATTCTCCAACCAAATTTCAAAACTACGATCCAAGTATTTATCTGAATGCCCTGATACGTGCGGCGTGATAGTTATATTTGCTGCTTGCCACAGTGCACTTCCTTGTGAAAGTGGTTCTTCTGGTAAAACATCTAGATAGAAATGTGAAATAAGCTTTCGTTTCGCTACTGTTTCTAATACATCTAATGAAACAGCACTTCCTCTTCCAATGTTAATAAAAACAGCATTGCGTTTCATTTTTTCAAAGAAGGCAGTGGTATAAATACCTGTTGTTTGTTTTGTTTGAGGAAGCACGCTAACAAAAAAGTCTGCTAAAGAAGCTACTTTTTCTAACTCTGTAATTGCATATGTTTGATTGAATGGTTCTACTGGTATTCCTGTGGTATTAATACCAATTAGACGCATATCAAAGGCTTGAGCAAATTCCGCTACTTTAGATCCAATCGCTCCTGCACCTGCTACTACAAGTGTTTTACCAGCTAGTTCTGTTATTGGCTCCTCACTTTCCCATTGTTCTTTTTTTTGCTTATCATAGAAGAAAGAAGCTTTTTTTACATGATTTAACATAAAAGATAGTGCAAATTCTCCCATTGGAATAGCATGAATTCCTCTTACATTTGCTACTTTTATTTTTCTGTCTTGAATAATTTTTTTTGGTAGTCCATCTATTCCTGCTGAGAAAACCATAATAAATTTTAAATTAGTAGCTCTTTCGACAATTTCTTCTGTTAGGTTCGACCCATATGTGACAATTGCATCGACTTCTGCTAAGTTGGCAAAATGATCGTTATTTCCATAATAGAAAGTATCTTCTGGAAATTGCTCTTCTTGCAACCTTTTCAGTTTTTCTGGCACATTAAGTGTGAACAAGGTTTTCATTTTGCCTCACTCCCGTCCTTTTTATTTTAAGTTAATTTTATGCTTTTTTTCACTTATCGGCAATTATATTGTTTTTTCGATTGCGACATCTCATTTTTTCGCATAAAATATATAAAGTATTAAACTATTGAGGAGATGACAAAATGAATCATTCGATGTCAGAAAAATTGCATGATGAAGCACTTTTACATATTGTTGGCGGGGTAAATAGTCCATCTAGATCTAACAAAGGTGTTGGTGGTGGTATTCCTGTTACTATGGAAAGAGCTAATGGTGCTTACTTTTATGATGTAGACGGAAATAAATATATTGATTATTTAGCGGCATTTGGCCCAATTATTACAGGACATGCACATCCTCATATTACAGAAGCGATTACAAAAGCAGCGCAAAATGGCGTTTTATATGGGACGCCGACAAAACATGAGATTACTTTTGCGAAAATGTTGAAGGATGCCATTCCCTCACTTGAAAAAGTCCGTTTTACGAATTCTGGAACGGAAGCAGTGATGACTACAATTCGTGTCGCTCGTGCTTATACTGGTCGTGATAAAGTCATTAAATTTGCTGGATGCTATCATGGTCATTTTGATTTAGTTCTTGTGGAAGCTGGTTCAGGTCCATCAACACTTGGTATTCCCGACTCGGCTGGTGTAACAAGGTCAACAGCTGAAGAAGTAATTACAGTTCCGTTTAATGATTTAGAAGCTTTTAAAGAAGCACTTACTGTTTGGGGAGATCAAATCGCTTGTGTTTTAGTAGAACCAATCGTTGGGAACTTCGGAATGGTTGCTCCTGCTGAAGGTTTTTTAGAAAGTGTTAACGAATTAGCACATGCAAATGGTTCTTTAGTAATTTATGATGAGGTTATTACAGCATTTCGTTTTATGTATGGTGGCGCCCAAAATTATCTTGGTGTTATCCCTGATTTGACAGCGATGGGTAAAATTATTGGTGGTGGTCTGCCAATTGGTGCTTATGGTGGACGTGTTGATATTATGGAAAAAATTGCCCCACTAGGACCTGCTTATCAAGCCGGAACGCACGCAGGGAATCCAGCTTCCATTTTATCAGGAATTGCTTGTCTAGAAGTTTTACAAGAAGAAGGTCTTTATGATCGCTTTGAAAAATATGGAAAAATGTTAAAAGAAGGTATTGAAAAAGCAGCCAATAAATATGGTATTGCTGTAACAGTGAATCAGATTGTTGGTGCGTTAACAGTATACTTTACAGATGAACCTGTTACGAATTATGCAGAAGCTGGCGATACAAATGGAGAAAAATTTGGTCAGTTCTTTAAAGGAATGTTGGAAGAGGGAATCAATTTAGCACCGTCCAAATACGAAGCTTGGTTTATTACCTCCGCACATTCTGAGGCAGATATTGAAGAAACCATTCGTGCTGTGAACACCGTATTTGCGAAAATGGTTTAAGGTAAATAGGTAATATTACTGTATAAACTTGAGAGAAACGTTATAATAGAAGAAGAATGAGCGAGATATTTAATAAGTCTCGCTCAAATAGTCTATAGAAAGGAATAACCTTCCATGAAATTCGGAGCTAGAATTTTGAAAACAGGTATTGCAATAACACTTGCGCTATTTATTGCCGAGCTTTGCAACTCACCTTCTCCATCTCTGGCAGGCATTTCCGCCGTTTTTGCTATCCAGCCTTCTATTTATAGGTCTTATCGTACTATTTTAGAACGTGCACAAGGGAATATTATTGGAGCTATCATCGCGATTATTTTTGGATTATATATTGGAAATGACTTTATTTTAATTGGTGTTGCCTCCATTATCTGTGTGGCTTTATTAATGCAGTTTCGTTTAGAAAATACGATTGGTCTTGCTGTTGTGACTCTCATTATTGTAATGGACTCACCCGGTAATGACTTTTTAGAAATCGCACTTATTCGTTTTGGAACGATTATGTTAGGATTGCTTGCTGCTTTTATTGTTAATTTATTTTTTATCCCGCCAAAATATGAAGTTTCGTTATTCCAGTTAATTTATAATACTAATAGCGAGATTGTTCGTTGGATTAAACTAAACCTTCGCCATGCTGCTGATTTTCCACTTCTAAAAAAAGATATGGAATGGATGCAAAAACAGTTGAATCAAACACGTAACTTATATGGATTTTACCGAGAAGAGCGTACTTTCCTCAAGAAAAGCGCAGTTTCTAAAGGTCGAAAAATTGCGGTTTACAGGCAGATGTTGCTTTGTTCGCAAAAAGGTTTTGAGCTTCTGAAAATTCAACATCGTTACGAAAATGATTATTTACAACTGCCACCAGATAAACAAGAATTAATTAGACAGCATATTGATTATTTAACAGATAAACATGAACAGTTACTTCTTACTTATATCGACAAAGTTTCTATTGATTTGGACTATGTCGAGTCCCATTTAGCACAAGATCCGCAAGATTTAATGCAACTTTTCCTACGTGAAATGGAAGAAACAGAAAAAGATGAGTATGAAGAAATGATGGACAAATATCATTTAATGCGTATTATCGCTTCTATTTTTGCTTATCAAGAGACTGTTGATTATTTAGAAAAATTAATTCATAGCTTTAAACTTCGACATACAGAAGAAAATCAGATTGATATTAATGTGAATGAAGAATAAACAAAAAACGAGCTTGGAAAATTAATTCCAAAGCTCGTTTTTTTAACGGTATTCCTTATACTTTTCATACCAAATGTCGATATAATCAGGTGAAAATGGACCTTTTTTATCCAATATCCAATGACTTAATATATCCACATTAGTCTTTAGTATCCTGTCTATGGAGTCTGGGTACTTCATTTGGCGACGGTGCTGCTCGTATTCGCCCTCATCAAGCAAATGAAACCTACCATCTGGGAATACTTTAATATCGAGGTCGTAGTCAATGTATTTTAGCGCTTGTTCATCCACTGCAAATGGTGTTCCTAAATTGCAATAGTGATAAATGCCATCTTCACGAATCATTGAAATTACATTAAACCAGTAATCACTATGAAAGTAGCAAATAGATGGTTCGCGCGTTACCCATTTACGTCCGTCCGCTTCCACGACCAATGTATGGTCATTTCCACCGATAATAATATTCTCTGTAGATTTAAGCACCACTGTCTTTTTCCAAGTACGATGAAGTTTACCGTTATGTTTGTAACTCTTGATCTGTATTATTTCTTTCTCTTTGGGTAAGTACATCCTTTATCCTACTTTCCTCATGTACTATCAAAATCAATATCATTATAACATAACGTAACACTGCAAAAAAACAATATTGTGCTAAAATGGTAGAATTTCATCAAAAAACTAGGATTTGCCTCAAAAATAAGTAATTTCTAGCTTATTATACGAGTAAAGTTCTTCCACCATCCACTAAAATCGTTTGTCCGCGAATCATATCAGCTTTGTCGCTAGCAAGAAATAGTACCGCATTGACTAAATCGGCAGGAACAATCATTCGGCCGGCTGGTGTTTTACTAACTGCATCCTCAAGTAACGCTTCCCTATTTGGAAAATGATCTAATGCCTCTGTTTCGATTAAACCGCCTGAAACAGCATTGACTGCTATACCAAATGGAGCAAGTTCTACTGCTAAATAGCGAGTTAGTGCTTCTACAGCTGCTTTAGAAACACCAACTGTTGTATAATTTTCTAAATAACGAATTGATCCAATAGAGCTAAGACTGATTATTTTACCGCCATTTCCACGTTGCATTAATTTTGCTGCTTCTTGTCCTGCAAAAAGTAACGCCTTAGCATTAATATTCATCGTCCAATCCCAGTGCGCTTCTTCTAACTCCATTAATGGTCTAAGTACTCCACTTGCTGCATTATTAATAAATATATCTAATCTGCCAAACTCTGCATCCACTGCCACAAATAGTTCTTTAATCTTTTCAACATCACCAACATTCGCTTTAAAAATCTCGCATTTTTTGCCTAACTTTTCGATTTCTTGCTTTACTTCTTCTGCTTTTTTTCGATTTCTAGAAAAGTTTACTGCAATATCATAACCTTCTTTTGCAAGCGCGATTGCAATTTCCCGACCAAGTCCTCTACTACTTCCTGTTACAAGTGCTACTTTGTTCATTTATTAATCCCCCTTAAATTCTTTCCAAGCTTGCCACATTTTTTGGTAAGGTACTGGAAAAGCAAGTCGTTCCATTTCTTCTTCTGTTGCAAAATACCAATTTTCTTTTAATTCCGCTGATTGAAGTGTTGCTACTTGGATGTCCATTTTCCAAACTAAATGTGAGAAAACATGTTTAATATGTGCAATTGATTCTGTTTCAAGTAAAATATCTAGTCCATATTGATGTAAAAATTGTAACTTGGCTACTTCTTTGTTTTCTTTTTTAGTTATTTCAATGGTTGGAAACTGCCACATATTAGCAAGTAATCCGTTATCAGGTCTTTTTTCAATGGCAATTTTACCATCTTCTGAAAAAACAAGAATGCTTAGTAATTCTTTTGTTTTCGTTTTAACTTTTTTGATTTTTACTGGATAATTTGTTTCTACACCATTTTTATGTGCCTCGCAAAATGGTTGAAGTGGGCAAAGTAAGCACATTGGTTTTGTTGGCGTACAAACGAGTGCGCCAATTTCCATTAACCCTTGATTAAACGCTGCAGGACTTGTTTTGTCAATTAGTTGATAAAGCACTTCTTCAAAAATTTTTCTTGTAGATGCCTTCATTATGTCTTCGCTAATTTCTAACACACGAGCAATTACGCGCATAACATTCCCATCCACTGCTGGTTCCGCTTGATTATAAGCAATACTTAAAATCGCTCCCGCTGTGTATGGCCCTACCCCTTTTAAGGACAAAATTGTGGTTAAATCACTTGGAACCTCTCCTGAAAAATCTGTCATTACTTGTTTCATTGCAGTTTGAAGATTTCGTACTCGTGAATAGTAGCCAAGCCCTTCCCATGCTTTTAAAATATCTGCTTCATCTGCTTGTACAAAACTTTCCATTGTTGGAAATTTAGTCATAAAGCGATTGAAATATGGAATTACTGTGTCGACTTTTGTTTGTTGTAGCATTATTTCTGAGACCCAAATTCTGTATGGTTCTGTATTTTCACGCCAAGGCAATATCCGCTTATTCGCTTCATACCAGGAAACGAGTGCAGTTTGAAAGGCGGTTATTTTTGCTTCGTCCCATGTTAATCTGCTCATTTTTCTCATTTTCTCCTTGTAATTCTAATAGATTTCTAATGTGTGATTATCTAGATATGTAGTATAATGAAAGCAGGGAATAAAAAGATACCCTTTCTTAAGCCGATTTCTATTATACCGAATGCTGGCTTAATTGAATAGTTTTGTGTTTTACTTAAGTAATTTGACAGGTAATTTAAAGATCGATTATTAGAGGAGGCAAAAGTCATTGGATACTGGCACACACGTAGTAATGGGAATTGCACTCGGAGCATTAGCAACTGTAGACCCGGTAGTAGCCGGAAGTTCTCAAGCTGCCATTGGAATTATGACAGCAACAATTATTGGTTCACAAATTCCAGACATTGACACCGTACTAAAACTAAAAAATAATGCTGATTACATTAGAAATCATCGTGGAGTAACACACTCCTTGCCGATGCTTGCAATTTGGCCATTACTTATTTCATCTATTTTATACCTATTCTTCCCAGCGGCCACGTTCATTCATTTATTGTTATGGACATTTATCGCAGTTGGGTTACACATTTTTGTAGATATTTTTAACGCCTACGGGACACAAGCGGTAAGACCGTTTAAAGAAACTTGGGTTGCATTTGGATTTATCAATACTTTTGATTGGTTCATTTTTGGTTCTCATGTAGTTGCTATCGCTGCATGGTTACTTGGTTCTCCAGCTGCTCCAACGTTTATCACGCTATATGCAATTTTAGCACTTTATTATATAGCAAGGTTTGTGACGCAGCGAATGATTAAACATGCGGTTCAAAACTTGATTCCCGATTCAGAAGAAATTATTATCGCTTCCACAATTCACTTCTTTCAGTGGCGCGTGGCAGTTACAACGAAAGATCACTATTATGTAGGTAGAGCTTTCAAACGAAACATTTCAATTTATGAAAAATTTGATCGCTTGCCTGTTCCCGATAACGAGATTATACGTTCTGCTAAATTAGATAAAAATCTCGCTGCATTTATTTCTTTTTCCAAAGTGTACAACTGGAGGATAGAAGAAAAATTAGACGGAACTTATGTGACTTTTACTGATTTACGATATCGAAGTAATGGGCATTATCCTTTTGTTGCTGTTGTGAAGTTAGATGATAATTTAAATATTGTCTCTTCTTATACCGGCTGGATATTCTCTACTGAAAAATTATACAAAAAACTAGCACCTGTTAGTATTTAAAAAAAGAAGCTGGGACAAAACTAAAGCTCAGCACTAAAAGTTGAAATATAGAAAAGCAGAAATCATTGTATAGAGCCATTTTGAAAAATGGATTAGACATGATTTCTGCTTGTTTTTCATTTTAGAGACCCAGGCTTTTTTGTTACCTTCCTGTACTTCCAACTCCACCTATACGTGATTCATTGGCAACAATATCTGTATCGGCAACCAAGTATTTCTGAAAAACACCTTGAGCGACACGTTCTCCAAGTTCGATTTCTACAGGCTCAGTAGAGAAGTTTTTAATGGCAATTCCGATATTCCCATCATTTCCAGGATTGCTGTAATAAGATGAGTCGATAATACCCGTCCCATTGCAAAGTAGTAGCCCTTTTTTAATCCCCATAGATGAGCGTACATAAATATTTAACACTTCATCTTCTTGCATATAACTTTTAATATCTGTCCAAAAAATATGTTTTTCGCCTGGTTGGATGATTACTGTTTCATTGGAGAAAAAATCATATCCCGCAGAGCCTTTATCTCCGCGAATTGGTAATGATATAACTTGATTTTCAAACTTTCGGCTCGCTTTATTTACAACTTCAAATCCTCTTACTTTCACGTGGTTGCCTCCCTATTTGTTTGGATCTTTTCGTTTTACTTGATGTAAAGAACTACCGTGACGTTCAATTTGTTGTCGAACATAGTCAGCGGCATATTCAGGCCCGCGATATGGGTAACCAGCTTTTGCATAGGAACTTTCGAAATCTGACCAAAGCATTTCGATCCACCATAACGCTTGTTCTTTATCTAAATGCGGATTTTTCGCCATTAAATCTGCAGTCAGCTCATCTAAATACGCATACATTTCACTCTTCCTCCTCAAAACTAATCTCATTTTCGGTTAGGTATGATTGAATTGTATCATAAGAAAAACCTTTCTGCATTAGTGATGTAATTGTTTTTTGCTTAGCTATACTTGGTTTAAAGCGTTTATTTTTGCGAATCGCTTTTTCCAATTGTTTCTGTAAAATTTCCAGTTCATCTGCTGCATCGAGTCCACTTGTAACATTTGTAGCTACGAGTTTTGCAAGTTCACTTGTGTATCCTTTTTGGATTAAATCTGTGATGATTTTTTGTTGTAATATTTTTTTTGCACTTTTAGTATTTCTTTTCATAATTTTTTGCGCTTGTTTTTCGGCGTTTTCAGCTTGGGCTTCTTCTGAATATCCCAAGATAACTTGACTAATGATTTCACGAGTTAGTCCTTTTTCCACAAGTTCTCTTTCAATCGTTCTTGGCCCTTTTAAAGTTGTTTTAATTTGTGTTTTTGTATATAACTCAGCAAATTCTGCGTCATTGATATAATCCATGTCTGCTAATTTTTTTAAAATCGCATCAATTGCGTAAGGCTCCATCTCTTGTTTTTTCAAGTAATCTCGAATTTCTTTTTCTGAACGAACTCGGTGAGATAAAAAATGGATTGCTTTATTTAGTCCTTTTCGTACCATATCTGCTTGTTTTATTTCTTCTATCTCAGCCTCAGTAATTGCTTTGCCTTTCATAAGTTGGAATCTAGCGAGAACTTCTTCATCAACACTAAAGTTGTATTTTTCATCAATAAAAATATTGTAACGCTCTTTATTTTTTTGCTGGACACTGATGGACGTGATTTTCATAATACGCCTCCTTTTCTAATCTATCATACCTCAAATATTGGTTTTAATACTACTAAAAAGGGAATATAAAGTTAGATAATAAAGAGGTGATTAATTTGCATATTCTACTTACAGGAGCAACAGGTTTTATTGGCGATCATTTAGTACATGAATTAGAAAAATCAAATCACGAAATCTATATTTTAACTAGAAAACAGCTTAAAGATCGAGCGAATGTACACTATATTGAATGGTTAACATCAGATAAATTACCTAACTTGGAAGACTTACCAATTGATATTTGCATTAACCTAGCCGGGGAAGGGTTAATGGATGAAAAATGGTCAAATGATAGAAAGAAGGCGATTGTAAATAGCCGCATCGAAGCTACTTCAGCGCTTTTATCCATTGTAAAAAAAATGAAAATAAAGCCGAAACTGTGGATTAACGCAAGTGCGATTGGAGCATATAACTCTTCCAAATCAACCATTTATTTGGATACAGAAGAAAATCCTTATGCAGCTAATTTTCTTGGGAAAACTGTATATGAGTGGGAAAAGACTGCTAGTGCTGCAAACGACTTAGGTATTCGTGTTGTTTATGCTCGATTTGGGCTTGTCCTTGGAACGAATGGCGGCTCATTCCCAGCCTTCAAAAAACTGTTTCAAACTTATACTGGTGGTAAATTAGGAAGTGGGCGTCAATGGTATTCTTGGATTCATGTTGATGATGTTGTTGCTGCAATGTTATTTATTTTTCAGCATGAACAAATAAATGGCATCGTAAACTTCACAGCACCTCATCCTGTACAAGAGAAGAAATTCGCTGAACGATTAGGTAAAAAAATGCATAAACCTTACAATACACCCATTCCTAAAAAAATGATTTCCTTAATTCTTGGTGAGCGAGCAATGACCATTCTTGATAGTCAAAGAGCTTATCCAGAAAAATTAATGAGCCATCACTTTGAATTTCAATTTGAAACGTTGCAAGAAGCTATTGATGACTTAATTGAATAGAAAAAAGTAGATTCTGAATTACTCAGAATCTACTTTTTTGCTTGCTTCATCAAGTGGTATATCTAATACAACTTGATTATTGGCAAGCGGTCGTTTTCTCCCAACGAGGATCATTAATTGGAGCATTGTAAACGCAATAGAGCTTCGTTTTCTAAAAGCAACAAATTTTTGTTCCCATTCGGTAACATATTTGGATTTAAAATTTCTTAATCCTTTAAAACCATAAAATCCTTGACTATAGCGATATACTAGTCCTGCCAAACGTTCGCCGAGAAAAGCGTATTTACTTTCCCCAACATTGGCTAATGGCGCCATACCAGCATTGAATATTTGGAAACCATCTTCTTTTGCTTTTTCAAATAAATTGATAAATAGAAAATCCATTATGCCAGATGGTGCTTCTTTTGAATAGCGCATTAAGTCGATGGATGTCATTTCGCTCGTATAAGATGGCATCATTGTAGCAAAGCCGATAATAGTACCTTCTCCATTTTTTGCGATAGCAATGCCTGCCTGCTCGATATAGTATCTGTCAAAAAAGCCAAGTGAGAATCCTTTTTCCTCTCTACCATCTAGCCATTCATCAGAAATTGCTCGTAATGTTTTCCACGTCTCTTTATTAAATGGCGGTTGTAACACTTCAAAAGTATATCCTTCCCGTGCTAATTTATTCATTAGCGCGCGCTCCCCTTTTTTCTTTTTACCGCTCATTGTAAAGCTTTGAACGTCTACAAATCCTTCTTCACCTAGCTTGATAAAATCAAAACCGTGATCATGTAAATATGGAATCATCGTACCGCGAACTTCATAGAAGACTGGACGATAACCAAATCGATCAGCATTTGTCATCACTTCTTCAATTGCTTCTTCCATTTTGTCCATATTACCTGTTGGTTCCCCCATGATGACCATTTTATCAGCAATTATTCGATAAGCAAAAAGTACTTCTCCGTCTGCTGCCCAAAATAATAATTTATCACGTAAAAACATTGTATGGCTAACTTCATTTCCGCCCCATTTGGCTAAATGTTCTCGAATTTTTACTGCTTCAAACGGAGAACCTAGTTTTTCTTTTGTAGTGGAGAGATAAATGTAAATAATTACTAAGCTGACAACAGCAATGAAAACTCCAACGAAACCGACTAGCCACAAGTGCTCTGAAGCAATTTGTAAATAATCTGGAATTTTTTTGGAATGTTTAATATTAGGTGAATTATAAATACCGATAATAATATAACCTGCTAGACAGACAATGAATATAATACTATCGATAATAATTTTACTCCAAGTATAGACAAGTTTTTCACGATAAAATTCATTTCTTGCTAAGAATAAACAAAGTAAGACGATACCCAGAAACACTGCTTGTTTGATAGAAAAGACGCGAGCAAGCGTATTGAAAATTGCACAGCCGAGTACAATAAAGGTAATTATATATGCTTTTTGAGTTTTACATTCAATTCCACGAGCAAGTCCAAGTAATAAAAATCCAAAAGCTACTATTGTTATTTGCGATGTAAATAAGAAATTAAATGGCATAATTTTATAGAGTAAAGGTACATGATATATCGCATTTGGAATTGCGGATGATAAAATTAATAATAATCCTGAAACATATACAAAAATAACTAAAAAGCGGTGAGCTACCTTTTGTAAGAATAATAGTGGTAATCCTTCTAAAAAGTCATTAACACGTTTGCCCGCTTTTTGAACGAAGAATAAAAGTCCGACGAAAAACGGAATAATATAATAAAAAATGCGGTAAAATAACATCCAAGCAAGTGCAAGTTCTTCTGAAATACCTAATTGACTTAATCCTAGAATCATTACTACATCAAAGGTTCCTACTCCACCTGGTACCATCGATGCAATTCCGATTACAGAAGCAATAACAAATAGTGGAAATACTTTAAAGATATCAACTGGCTCCCCAAGCATGATACCTATAATAGCAAAACAACCAAACGCAAATCCCCACTCTAACAGAGATGCAACAATTAAGGTTAACTCTCTTTTAATTGGTAGATCTACAAACAATGACTTGCTTTTCCATTTTGTCACTATAAACAAGATTGGAAAATACAACCCACCAGCAAGAAGCCACGGCCAGTATTTAATAAAATGGTTCGCAAAGCCTGGTATTAGTAATGTAGCAAGAGATACTAAACAATAAATGGATAAACCAGAAACAAGGAATAAAGCGATTTTTGAGATGGCAAGCAATATTTCTTTATGGGAAGCATTTTTTCCATAAAAACTAGCTCTTAAACTCGCTCCTAACACGCCTCCAAATCCGCCAATATTCGTAAAAGTATTTGTAATCCATCCTGAAGCTACCACATGACTAGGCGAAAACTTTCCAGGTAATAATTTTACAATAACATAATCGTATAAAAGCATTGGTGTAACTGCTATTAGCCCGATAATAAACATTAGAAATATTTGTTCTGGGCTTTGAGATGTTAAGTTTGCTTTTAAAGAAGGATAATCAATATCCTTAGCAATACTAATAATTTCGAATACAACAAACGCCATCACAAAAGTAATAAATACAATTTTAACAATTGTGCTATTTTTTTGAAACCAACCATAGGCTTGCATTAATTTTTCTTTCATACTGATTCTCCTTAACTAATCCATTCATCTTCGTTTATTTATTCGTTTTCTTACCGGCGGAATAATATAGGCAAATAAAATACCAATTAAACCACTTAATGTATTTAAAATAATATCATCCACATCTGTTGAGCGGTCTGGTGGTAACGATATACCCTCAAAACCAGTAATCATCGTTGTTTGAATAAATTGCAGCAACTCAATTCCGCATGAAGTTAGAAAGACTACCATTAATGCCTTCCATCCAGAATTAGTTATCTTAAAGTAAAGCAAAAAGAAAGATAACGGTGATAGTAATAAGACATTCCCAATAATTTGAATAATAGTTGGCATCGTTGGTAAGGTTTGCGTAAATGTATTTTCGATTGTTGTAAATGGAATTAAATTAATCATTTCTTTTTGAATATGAAAATTTCCCGTATATATACTATTTACAAAATCGCCAATAGAGATATAGGCAACAAGATGTAATAAAATAAAAATATATAATATAAAAACGCAAAACCAGATAAAGTCTAGCCAATTTTTTAATTTTGCCATTTTAGCTAATATGATTGTTGCGATAAATAGCAAACAACTATTTGCTATTGTATTAATTAAATCTGCATTATTTCCAAATTGTAGTGCCAAGGATACACCATATAATAGGTATAACACAGGCAATAGCAATACAAAAAAACGGCATTTTTGGACTTGCATGTGAGTATTCCAACGCCTTCCATTTCAAGATAATTTCAAACTCTCTAAATGAGCTTCTAGTAATAGTTTAGCAGATATAAAAATGAAAAGAAAGGCTGTATATACTTACATTTTTGCAAGCTTAGGTAAGGTACACTAGTTTCCATTTTACCTTTTCGAAAAAAAGTGCTACAATTTCTTAATGATATTCGTGGAGGAGACTAGAATGAAGGAATTATTTGGATTACTAAAAGAAGGTAATAAATCAGCTTTAACAGCAGCTCTTGTTAATACAATTGTTTCGATTATAAAAGGTGTAACTTATTTTTTCACAGGTAATATCGCGATGTTTGCGGAGACTTTACACAGTCTTGGTGATGCTGCTAACCAATTTTTTGTTTTTATCGGTTCGGCATTAAGCAAAAAAAGACCAACAAAACGTTTTCCACATGGTTTTGGTCGTATGGTCAATTTAGTATTACTAGGAGCCGTTATTGTTGTTGGTATTATGGCGTTTGAAACCATTCGTGAAGGTTTTGCACATATAATTCACCCTGGTAGTTCCACTGGTTTCCTTATAAATTTAATTGTTCTTTTGCTTTGTACAGCCCTTGAGTTCTCCGTTCTTATAAAAGCAATGCGTGAAATCACACATGATGTTGGTTTAGAATCAAAAGGACTTGCCTTATTTAAAGATAGTATTCATAACCTAAGCAAAGCCAAAGCAGCAACAAAACTTGTATTTCTTGAAGATTCTGTTGCTACTGGTGGCGGGCTTTTGGCAATGATTGCTGTGATTATTTCGCATTACACACCTTACCATCAAGCGGAAGGGATTGCTTCCATGCTAATTGGTGTAATGATGTTTATCGTTGTTGGAAAAGTCTTTTTAGATAATGCTGCCGGAGTTATTGGTGAGTCTGACAAAAGTATGCATTTAACTGTTGGTCAATTGGTGATGAGCGATCCTGATGTGCGTGATATTCAAGTATTAACCGTTCTTAAGGAAGGCGATGTATTTCATGTGGATGTTGAAATTGAGCTAGATCCTATGCTTACATTAGCTGAAGTAGATGATATTAAGGACCGATTAGAGGATAATATTGGTAAACTACGCGGTGTTGCAGATGTTCTTATTTCGTTTGATGAGGATGACGCAATTCGAAATTGGGAATACGGAGACGGTCGTTAATAAATAAAAAAGCCAAGTGTTGCCGCTACAGACTGCACTTGGCTTTTTGGTTACTATTTTAAATCTTCCGGGTTAATTATGGCTAGTACTTGATGATCCTCCCAGGTTCCATTAATCCGAACGTTTTTGATTGCTAAGCCTTCCAAATGAAATCCCGCTTTTAAAAGCACCTGCTTAGAACGCTCATTTTTGGGCATGACTCCTGCTTCAATTCGGTGAAGTCCTAAAATATCAAAGCCAAAATCAACCATTAATTTTACCGCTTCTGTCGCGTAGCCATTCCCATTATGTTCTTTATCTAAAAAATAACCGATAAAAGCGGATTGCAAAGATTCTCGTAAAATACTAAATAAATTAATTGTTCCTATTAAAACATCCGTCTCTTTTAAAAATATCCCATAGTAATATTCCACATCATTTGCAGCAAAATCTTCTAAACGTAAAATAAGCGCTTGTTGTTCTTCTATTGTATAAAAACGCTCATCTCGCTCCATTGAATAATTTTCAAAAAATGCTTTATTTTTTAAATGAAATGCTAGTTTTTGATCAATATCCGTTAGTTGAAATGGTTTTAGATAAATTCTTTCCCCTGTAATCCGCATCCTAACCCTTCCCGTATTTTTCTAAATTATAAATTTGTTTTTCAATGATTGCAAGTTATACTCTTTTTTGATTTTTATTTTATAATTTAGACAAATATAGGATGATCGTTGAACCAAAAGGCTAATACTTCTACAACAGATAAAAAAGATGACCTAATGAAAATAAAAATACCCACCTATTCATTTAGGCGGGCGTTTGATTTAATTTTAAAATAGTTTTCAATTCTGCTTTAAACATCCGTCGCTATAATTTGTTAAATGGCCCTACTAAATCCTCTAGTATCACTATTCTACAACGTTCGCTGTTTTATCAAAAAATTTTTTGATTTATAGAATCCTATTTATAATGGCGCAGTCTTTCCTCCAGTGTCCCGGCATGTAGCTCAAATAGATGATTATCGAAATCATAAAAGTAAATTGATTGTCCTTCTCCGGGAACGCGAGCACGAGCTGGTTTTATTTCTGCGCCAACTGCTTCAATTTTGCGAAGATATTCCTCTATTTCATCAGCTTGAATTTCAAAAGCAATATGATTATATGTGCGATCTTGTAAAGAATCCCCTTCCATGATACATACCCATAACCCTGCGATTATAAAGAATTTCTCTTTGGAAAGGGAGAAAGTTGTTTCCCCACTTTCATAAACTTCTTTAGCATTAAAAATAGTTGTTAAAAAGGTAGTTGTTTTTTCTAAATCTTGTACAATTAAAGTGATATGACTTAATCCAGCAACCAAAAAAACACCTCATTTACTTAATTATTTTTAAGTTCTAAAAGTACCACTGTTTCCACATGTGCTGTTTGCGGGAACATATCCACAGGTTGGATATAGCGAACGCGATATTTTTTCGCAAGTAATGCCAAATCGCGTGCAAGTGTTGATGGATTACAAGATACATAAACTAATTGTTCTGCTTCTGCTTGTAGTAAAGATTGAATCAAACCTTTGTCGCAACCGCTTCTTGGTGGATCGACTATTACGGCATTTGGTTTAAAGCCTTCATTCATCCATTTTGGTAAAATATCTTCTGCTTTGCCAACTTCATAGTAGACATTTTCTAAGCCATTTTTTTCGGCGTTTCGTTTGGCGTCTTCAATTGATTCTGGAATAATATCCATGCCGCGAACTTCTTTTACTTTCGAGGCAAATGTTTGGCCAATAGTTCCAACTCCACAGTAAGCATCGACTAGAGTTTCACTACCTGTAAGTACGAGCGCTTTTTCTACTTCTTGATAAAGTCGTTCGGTTTGGAACGGATTTAATTGGAAAAAGGCACGTGCAGATAAATTAAATTCTAGTTCCATTAATTTTTCATGGATACTTTCTTTTCCTGCTAAAAGGAAGGTTTCTTCGCCAAATATAATAGATGATTTGGCTTGATTCACATTTTGCATTATGGAGGTTACTTCTGGTAACGCTGCTTCGATTTCTGCGAGGATTTCCCGTTTTTTAGGTAATTTTTTACTATTTGTAATAAAGACTAATTGGGTTTCACCGGTTTTTACACCTGTTCGAACGACAAGTGTGCGAACAATCCCGCTGCCAGCTTTTTCGTCATAAATCGGAACGGCATATTTTTCAAGCAAATCACGGACAAAATTCGTTACTTTAATAGTTGCTGGTTGTTGAACAATACAATCTTCAATTGGTACTAATTGATGTGAATTTACTCCAAATAATCCCGTCTCCACTTGACCACTACCAACTAAACGTGTTTGGAACTGGCTTTTATTGCGGTAACGCCATGGATCTTCCATACCAATTGTGGCGCGGATATTTAATTTTTGCGGATTTATTTTTGTATGTTTTTCAATTGATTGAATAACAATATCTCGTTTTAATTCAAGTTGAGCATTATATGCCACATGTTGCAGCTGACATCCACCACACGCTTCATATACTGGGCATGGTGCGGTAACTCGGTTAGGGGATTTCTTACGGATTTTGTTGATTTTTGCTTCGGTAAAACGATCACGCACTTTGACGGCTTCTACAACTACCTCTTCTCCGGTAATTGCGCCAGGAACAAATACAACTGCTTTTTTAAAGTAGCCAATTCCTTCCCCATTGATTCCCATACGTCTAATCGTTAGTGGGAATTTTTGTCCTTCTTCTACTGGATTTTGATTCATTATTTTCCTCCATCATTCCAAGTCTTCATTAATACTAACAAAAAAACATCGACTTGTCAGTAGTTTATGGCATGATTTCAAGACTTTCATCGACAATTATGCTATTTTCTACGGAACGGATCATCGAACAGTATTTTGGGGTTAGTTTTAATGCTTTTTCTAATGTTTTTGGGTTTAAATTATCACTGGTTATTTTAAAGTGTAATTGGATATGACTAATTCGATTTTCTTCCTCTGGTATACGTTTCATCGTTGCATCAATCCATAAATCGGTGAAATGGATGCGCTTTTTTTGTAAAATATTTCGAAATACAATGGCACTACAACTCGCTACAGACATTAGCATTAAGTCTGCGGGTGAATAATCAGTCGAGTTTTCATCAATGAAAAATCCCCCTGTGTCAAATCCATTTTTGGTATACACTAATTTTAATGGTTTGGTCATCCTAATCCCTGGTTTCTTCTCTTTTATCGTACAAAAAATCTCTTTATTAAGCAAACTCGTAGTATAATGAATAAATAGTCGGCCAAAAAAGGAGGCTACTCTCATGATGAAAGGAGTAGAAAAAAACGTGATTGTTTTAGCTGGAATGATTGGTGCTGGAAAAAGTAGCTATACTGAACTAATTGCTAAAGAACTTGGGACAAAAGCATTTTATGAAAGCATTCAAGATAATCGAATTTTAGAACTGTTTTATGCAGACCCTAAAAGATGGGCCTTCGCGTTGCAAATTTACTTTTTAAATACACGCTTTCGAAGTATAAAAGCTGCGTTGACTGATCAAAACAATGTGCTGGATCGAAGCATTTATGAAGATGCCCTTTTCACGCAAATAAATTATGAGGAAGGGAATATTTCTGAACCAGAAATGGATACTTACCTTGATTTACTTGATAACATGATGGAAGAGCTAGAGTTTATGCCAAAAAAAGCGCCTGATTTGTTGATTTATTTACGTGGCAGTCTGGATACTGTTTTAAAACGAATTTCTTTGCGCGGACGTCCTTATGAGCAAATTCAAAATAACCCTGGGCTACTTGATTATTACAAACACCTGCATAGTCGCTATGACAGCTGGTTTGAGTCATACAATAAAAGTGCTACGCTTGTCATTAATATTGATGAAGTGGATATTAATAAACCAGCAGAGGCAAAACTAGTAATGCAACTAATCCACGATAAATTAAAACGCTAAAACAGGATGAGTCTGTTTTAGCGTTTTAATTTATTTCTCCTAATTGCTTTTTCTTCTTCCTAATTGCAAGCGTTGCATTAAGTTCTCCGCCCACCATTAAAATAATTCCTGTTAAATAAAACCATAACATCAGTATAATAATCACACCAATACTCCCATATGTTGCGGAATAATTACCAAAATTATTGACATAGTAAGCAAATCCAATTGATGCAACCGTCCAGCCGATAGTGGAAAAAACTGCCCCCGGAAATATACTTAATAAGGTACTACGTCTGTTAGGTGCGACCCAATATAAAAAGGTAAATACTACAAAAATAACAATTAACGTAACAGTCCACCGAAGATTATTCCAGAAACTAAGAAAGTCTTCTGAGAAATTTAAATGGTTAATTAAAAATAATCCAATTTGTTGCCCAAAGACAATTAATAATAAAGTAGCACCAACCGTTGCAAGCATCATAAGTGTGAAGAACATCGATAATAAACGTTGTACCACATAATTACGTTTATTTGTTACTCCATATGCTTTATTTAGTGCTTTCATTACGGCATTCATCCCATTAGAAGCTGACCACAAAGTTGCAATAATCCCAATAGAAAGCAAACCCCCGTTTTTCTGGGTTAATAGGTTATTTAAATTTTCTTCTAAAAAGTCTAAAATCTGCTCTGGTGCAAATTCTTTTAACATATTAAAAACAGAATCTTTGTCAATATGCATATAAGCAAGCAGTGTTGCGGCAATTAGCATCATTGGAAAGATGGAAAATAACATATAATAAGCTAATTGTGCTGCATTTCCAGATACGTCATTTCGCCCTACGCGAACACTAATAGTTTTTCCAACTTGAAAAATACTACTTTGCTTTACAAATTTGACTGTTTTCTTCCACACGTATAGCACTCCTTCCCTAGTCATTCATCTGGAAGTTTTCCAACTATTATGGTAAAATTTTGTCTATTAGTTTGAAAGGAGCAAAAAGATGAATCTTGAAACCCCTTCACAGGAAAACTTGAATTTTATGTTAACCGAAATTACGACTAAATTAAAAATGGTAAATGTTGGCGTATTTGAAAATATCCAACTTGACTCTGTTGATTATAACGCACTTATTGAAATTTATCAGCTAATTAAACGTAAATCAACCTTTAGTACTCGCGAAATGCAGCTATTTGCAGAAGAACTTCGCCGGATTAGAAAATAATAAAAAACTGGAGCCACTTTTTAGTGGTTTTTTGTTTGGAAATAATTCACTCCAAAATCAATTAATTCGCGCATATCATAAATTTTAGTTGGTGCTCCTGAAACAGTTGTCGGATGGAAATCCACTTTTCTTTCATATGCACGACCTAATGCAATAAAAGCCTCACTATCATATTCAATTTCTTGATATTTTTTCCAGGTTATTTCACCTTCTTCTAAAAAAGCTGCTTGATTTTCTACAAGTGGAAACGAGTTAGAACGTTCTTCTGCCAAATGTAGCGATGTATTATTGTTATTATCCACACCAAACAAAATTATTTTTGCTGAAAGTTTATATAATTTTCCTAGTGGCGACTCATCACCTAAGCTTTTTGCAAGTGGCTGATTATGTAGTATCACTTCTTTATCTTTACCCCAAGCGCAAAAAGAGTGATACGGATGAAAACTTCGCTCTACTCCTGGCATTGATCGAAAGGTTTCCGCGATAACTCCCATCCCTCTTGTAGGAGTTACAAGTGGGGCAAAAGGTGGTGTTTCCGAACGAATAGTTTTCCACCAACTTTCTGGCACTGGCGGATTCTCCCATTTAGCAGGATCCGTTAGTTGTCCTGTTTGCGCTGGCATTACTATATTTCCATTTTCACCAATTGTTTCTTGAAGTGCCAAAATAACCGCAACTGCTCCACCACAAATCCAGTGCGCTTTTGACATGGAGGCATGGAAAATAACCGTATCGCCCTTCTCTATTCCAGCTTTTTCTAGGTCTGATACAATTTTTTTCACTGTGTATGGCTTTTTTGTTCGCCAAATAGCCATTTTTTCTCCCATAAGCTTTCACCACCTAAAAAATAAAACCAGATGCTTTAAATAAAACTAGCGAAGTAGAACTCTAACACATGAATTCACTTGCGGCTTTTTTAGGCATCTGGTCATTTAATTTAATTAATCATTTTCACCTTGGTAAGTTAAAATTTCTGGGCCGTCTTTTGTAATGGCAAGCGTATGTTCATATTGAGCGGAAAGCGAGCCATCAACTGTTCTAGCAGTCCAACCATTATCATCCATTTTTGCTTTCCATGCACCCATATTTACCATTGGTTCAATAGTAATAACCATGCCTTCTTTTAAACGTGGCCCTTTTCCTGCTGCTCCAAAATGAGGTACATCTGGTTTTTCGTGTAAAGTTGGTCCCACACCATGTCCGATAAATTCACGAACAACAGCAAGATTTTCAGCTTCTACATAAGTTTGAATCGCATGACCAATATCGCCAATTCTTGATCCAACTTTTGCTTGCTCAATTCCTAAATAAAGAGCTTTATGTGTAACATCCATTAAATGTTTTACATCGTCTGGAATTTCACCTACAGCATATGTCCAAGCAGAATCAGCTAGAGCCCCGTGATAATTGACGACCATGTCTACAGTTACAATATCGCCTTCATTTAGTTTTTGTTTGCGCGGGAAACCATGACAAATTTCATCATTGATGCTTGCACAAATGGCATATTCATATCCTTCAAAACCCTTTTGCTCAGGAGTTGCGCCATTTTTACGTAAATATTCTTCTGTAAAAACTTCTAAATCCCAAGTAGTAATTCCAGGTTTAATGATTTTTTTTATTTCTTTATGTGTATTGGCTAAAATTTTCCCCGCTTCTTTCATTTCATCTATTTCGCGTCTCGATTTAAGTGTAATCATTTCGTTATTTCCCTCCTAAAATTTCCACTATCTACTATTATAGCCCGAAAACCCTTAGAAATAAAGTAATCTGGAAAAAAGGTTGCAGTTTTTCTGAAGACATTTATAATAGAATGTATCAGTTAAAAAATGGTGAACTGGTTTGTGCCATTTTAAACAATAAAATTTTCAGAAAATGGTGATGCAAAATGACAAAAGTAATGATTGTTTATGCCAGCATGACTGGTAACACACAAGAAATTGCCGATATTCTAGGAGAAGAATTGGAAAAATACGATATTGAAGTTGAAATTGAAGAATGTATCTCAGTTGATCCAGAAGATTTACTGGAGTATGATGGTGCGTTAATCGGTGGCTATACGTACGATGATGGTCAACTGCCAGATGAATTTGTTGATTTTTATGAAGATATGGCTGATGTCGATTTTAGCGGCAAAGTATGCGCATCATTCGGTTCCGGCGATACTTTTTATGATGAATATTGTTTAACCGTTGATCTAATTGAGACTCGTCTAAAAGAACAAGGTGCTACCATTCCAGTTGCTGGTCTAAAAGTCGACCTTGATCCTGACGAAGAAGATGTTGTTCGCGCTGAAAGTTACGCAAAAACATTTGTTGATACATTAAAAGGCTAATTTGCAAACAAGCATTCTCCGGAGTGCTTGTTTTTTATTTAGTAAAAATTAAATTTAACAAAAAGCACCGTACATTGGTTGCTTTACCACATTAATTAAGATACAATTCTCGTATTGAATAAAAAGATTGGAGTGATTAATTATGACAGTATTTAGTGAAAAGTTAGAAAAGTATGCAGAATTGATTGTGAAGGTTGGTGTAAACGTACAACCAGAACAGAAAGTGGTAATTATGGCTCCAGTTGATGCAGCTCCATTTGTTAGACTTATTTCTAAGTTTGCTTTTGAAGCTGGCGCAGAGGATGTAATAATAGATTGGCGCGATGAAGAACTTGGCGCTTTACGTTATAAACATGCACCACTACGCGTTTTTGAAAGTGCACCAATACATCGTGTTGCTGAAAAAACAGAACTCGCTAAAGAAGGAGCTTGTTTTATTTCCATTACTTCTGACGATCCTGATTTACTTAATGGTATTGATAGTAACAAAATCTCTACCTTCCAAAAAACAATGGGCGGCGCAATGAGTGAGTTTCGCGAGTTAATGCAAGCTAATGTGGTAAGTTGGACGGTCGTTGCAGCTGCATCACAAGGTTGGGCAGCAAAAGTTTTCCCAGATTTAACACCAGAAGAACAAATGGCAACACTTTGGGAAGCGATTTTTGAAACAACAAGAATTAATACTGATAATCCCGTAGAAACGTGGAAAAACCATGATCAAACATTGGCTGCAAAAGCAGATAGTTTGAATGAAAAACAATTTACTTCTTTACATTATACAGCTCCTGGAACTGACCTTACCATTGGTCTTCCAAAAAACCATCTTTGGGTTGGCGCTGGTAGTAAGAATAAAAAAGGACATGAATTTATGGCAAATATGCCGACAGAAGAAGTATTCTGTTGTGCGGATAAACTAAAAGTGGAAGGCTATGTTTCTAGTACAAAACCACTTAGTTATGCAGGAAATATTATTGACAACTTTAAAATCACTTTCGAAAAAGGTCGTATTGTTGGAGCAGAAGCTGAGTCTGGCGAAGAAATTTTAAAAGATTTAATCGCTACTGATGAAGGTTCCCATTATTTAGGAGAAGTAGCATTAGTTCCAGACCCTTCTCCAATCTCCCAATCTGGCATTTTGTTCTATAACACTCTATTTGATGAAAATGCATCTAACCACTTAGCAATCGGAAGTGCGTATGCATTTAATGTTAAAGGTGGCGAAGAAATGTCTCGTGAAGAATTAGAAGCAGCTGGTGTTAACAATAGCTTAACCCACGTTGACTTTATGATTGGTTCTTCCAAAATGGACATCGATGGTGTAACCGAAACTGGTGAAGTTGTTCCTGTTTTCCGTAATGGTGATTGGGCATTCTAAATCTTTTTTAAAACTTATACCTTTTGCGTAAAACCCTTGTAGCATTATGCTTTCAAGGGTTTTCGTCTGTTAATTTTTATGATAGAAAGTGTGGTGCATTTAGATGAAATTTAAAACATGGGACATCAATTTGAAAGTAAGGCTCTTTGGGGAAGCACTACTCGATATTTCTTTTTGGATGGTCTTCCCCTTTTTAACGATTTATTTTTCAGAAAGTATTGGGCGCGAACTTACCAGTATATTATTAATTGTTTCGCAAATTTTAGCTGTTTTCACTGCCCTTCTTGGTGGCTACTTTGCAGATAATTTTGGACGAAAACGGATGATGAGTATTTCTGTTATCGGCGAAGGATTAGGCTTTCTTGTATTTGCGATTGGCGCGCTTCATATAGTTGATTCGCCTTACTTAAGTTTTGCTGGGTTTACGATTGCAAGTATTTTTATGGCATTTTATCAACCCGCAAGCCAAGCAATGATTGCCGATGTTGTTCCACCAGAACATCGGACACATATTTATTCTGTCTTTTATATGATGGTCAATATTGCGGTTGTAATTGGTCCAATTCTTGGTTCTGTTTTGTTTTATAATTTTACGACCGAAACATTACTTGCTATTGTATGTGCTGATTTATTATTGCTATTCTTATTACAAAAATTTGGTCATGAAACTGCGCCATTAGTCATTAATCCAGCGCTAAAAAAAGATGCGATTCGAAAAAATATTGGCACAGTTTTAATCGAACAATTGAAAAATTATAAAGTTATTTTTAAAGATAGGATTTTCTTTTTATACATTGTTGCCGGTATTATTATTTCTCAGTCGTTTATGCAACTGGATCTACTCTTTCCGCTTTATATTAAAGAAGTTATTGGTGCATCCGACCTTTTCTCCTTCCATTTTACCGGAGAGCAGCTGTTTGGCGTTATCGTTTCCATCAATGGATTCTTTGTTGCTGCACTAACAGTCGTTGTCACTCGTTGGATGAGCCATTTTAGAGAAAAATTTGTTTTTATGAATTCTTCTTTTCTTTACGGAATTGCGATTTTCCTATTTGGCATTTCGACTGGACCTTGGGGAGCGATTTGTGCGATTATACTCTTTAGTTTTGCGGAACTTATGACGGTTGGTTTACAACAAAACTTTGTCTCGCAACTTGCTCCAGAAGATAAACGGGCAATGTATTTCTCGGCAGCTGGACTTCGTTATACTCTTGGTAAAGTTATTGCACCACTTGCCATTACATTGGCGGCTCTAATTGGTTATACAGCTACTTTTGTTGGCATTGGTATTTTAGCTTTGATCAGTGGGCTGATTTATTATTATATGTATGCAGAATTTGAGAAACAGCACCAAGTATAGTTTTGATTTTTTTGACCCAGTGTAATTTAATTAATAAATAAAAAGCAAAAACTACAGAAAAAGGTTAACCCTTGCTTTCTATAGTTTTTGCTTTATTTGATTACTTTTTTTACGTTTTATTTACGAAAACGCGTGGAAACGGCTATTTTCAGGTGTTTAAATTACCTTTTCATGTCATATTTGTTTAAACAAGGTATATTAGAGGAAAAAAGACTATACTGTTACTTGTACACCTAGAATTGGCTTGTTATTTATATAAAGAAAGTTAGGTGTAAAAATGTTTGGAATAACAACTATTGGAATTGATTTAGGCACTGCAAATATTTTAGTCTACAGCAAAGACAAAGGTATTATTTTGAATGAACCATCTGTTGTCGCGCTAAATACAGATAATGGTTCGGTTTTAGCAATTGGTCATGAGGCAAAAGAAATGATTGGAAAAACGCCAACTTCAATTTCTGCCATTCGTCCAATGAAAGATGGCGTAATTGCTGATTTTGATTTAACTAGTGGCTTACTTCGGGAAATTATGCGGAGAATTTCTGCTAGTGGTGTTAAAAAACCAAATGTGGTGGTTTGTACACCAACTGGCGCTACATCGGTAGAACGTCGAGCAATTTCTGATGCTGTTAAGTCTACTGGTGCACGTTCTGTTGTTTTAATTGAAGAACCGGTTGCGGCTGCAATTGGTGCTGATTTACCTGTGTCAGAACCGGTTGCCAATGTGATTGTTGACATCGGTGGTGGTACTAGCGAAATTGCGATTATTTCTTATGGTGGCGTTGTTTCTAGTACATCCATTCGTACTGGTGGCGACCATATGGACGAAGAAATCATCCAGTATATCCGTAAGAACTATAATCTTTTAATTGGGCAAACAACTGCCGAACGCATTAAAATGGAGCTTGGTTATGCGCCCATTGAACATGTAACAAAAACAGCTGAAATTCGTGGCCGCGATTTACTTACTGGCTTGCCAAAAACAGTGGAAGTAAGCTCAGTCGAAATCCAAAGCGCCCTTTCAGAAACATTACTCCGCGTTCTCGAAGCTATTCGAAATACACTTGAAATGTGTCCTCCTGAATTAAGTGGAGATATTGTGGATCGTGGAATTATTTTAAGCGGTGGTGGATCATTGCTACAAGGCTTCCGCGACTGGCTTGTTGAAGAAATTGATGTTCCTGTACATATGGCTCCGAGTCCCCTTGAATCAGTTGCTATCGGGACAGGTAAGTCACTTGTCTTTGCAGATAAATTAACAAAAAATTAATTAAAAAGTAAGCAGTTGGTTCCATATAAATGTGGTTCCAACTGCTTCTTTATCTTGCCCAAATGGCGTATTTCTGGTAAAATTACATCTGTTGTGCACATAAAAATTTCATTCAAGTCCCCTTAGTAAAACGGATATTACGAATCCCTCCTAAGGATTAAGTGCAGGTTCGATTCCTGCAGGGGACATAAGCTGCAAATCTTCTTTTGAGATTTGCCTTTTTATATGGATTAACTTTTATATAATTTGGTACGGTTCAATAGCTGGACGAATTCTACAAACGATAATATTACATCAGGACAATTTTCATCTATTGCATAATAAAATATTACTACTTATTTTTAAATAAAATTAAATTAGCTTACCATAAAAAACATTTTCACCATTTCTTTTCTTTCAGATTAATAATGATTTTTTGAGATATATGTTCTGACATATTATCATTACTATCTATACTATCTATACTATTAATCTAGTATAGATAGCGTTGGAAATACTAATTTTCACAAAAAAAGACATCTACAACACACTTTACAAATGTGATTGCAGACGCCTTTTTAATTATTATTTTGTTTTCTCAACTAATCTAAAGTGTTGCCACGGTAAGATGGTGTCGAGTAAATAGCGTTCTTCGGGAACAATTCGAGCAACAATATTGGTTTTTCCCGAGTTTTCCATTTCCTGGAGTGCAACTTGCATTTCGCCTTTGTAGCGTTCGTAACCGTTATTATCAATTGTTACGTCTCCTTTGGCAATGGTTTCCGTATCATGAGGCTCAAAACTATATTGTTTGAAATTCACCCGCGTCATGGTCGAACGAAGCACATATGCAGATGCATCCCCACGATTGAAGTGCTTTTGGGTTAAAACAATTTCTTTTTCCACATCTGTCGCTCCATCTAAAAATTCTACTGCTAATTGTAATTCATTACGGTTTAGTTCGCTTAAAGCACGTAACTCATCTTCAGAAGCAAACATATTGCCAATAATTACATCATCAATTAAACCTGTGTTCCATAAGTCTTTCGCTTGAACAGTAATATCCATGCCACGGTGTTCTTCCATTGTTGGAAGTCCGCCGTCAACTACAAACCAAGGACCAAATTTGCCACTGTTAGAAGAAACAAAAGCTGCTGTCCGCAAGTTTAAATCTTTAAATTGCTTACTCGTACGCAAGAAATGTTCTCTAGAAAGACCGGTGTATTTTCTTGGATAGAAGTTGTGACAACCAATAATATTCCCTACATTCGCTTGATAAGATAAAATATTTTCTACATAACGAGTTCCGTTACTAATATTTAACTCGATTTTCAGGTCTGTATCATCGAATGACATTGCTGCCTCTTCTGACCCAGAAAAGCCTAGATCAAGACGTAAGCCAGCAAGCCCAAGTTCTTTAAAGCGATTTAATTCTTTATAAGTGATATTTAAAGATTCAAAAACAGTTGGATCAACATCCGCAATAACATCAAAGCCTAGTTCTTTTGCACGTTTGCAAATGGTTTCTAACTTAGCAAATTCTGCTTCATCATTGGCAGAAATCAAACAAGTAAAAATACGACTAAAACCATATTTTGCTGCTGTTTCAATGTATTCTAATGATGCTTCAAGTGATACATGTTGTGGAAAGACAGATATTCCTAATTTTCTCATTTAAATCATCCCTTCGAAAACTTATTTAGAGCGGTATAAATCAACAATTTCTTTTGCTAAATCTTTAAAAGTAATTGCATTCATTAAATGGTCTTGTGCATGAACTAATAGTAATGATACTTCTGCTTTTTCCCCACGTGCTTCTCCTTGAATTAAAGAAGTCTGCGAATGATGGGCTTCAAGTAAAGCTGTCTCGGCATTTTTAATTTGTTCATCTGCTGTTTCAAAGTCACCTTTTTTCGCTGCTTCGATTGCAAGCATAGCATCACTTTTAGCGTTTCCCCCGTGTACGATTAATTGCATAATTGTTTGTTCTAATTCCATTATTTACACATCCTTTTTTCATTTATCAAACTTATCATTGTTCCTATTCAGCATTTTCATCTTGAAGTCGTTGGTTGATCATTGTTAGTGCATCATTTAACACTTTTTCCCCGTCCATTGTCCCGTAATCAATACCATTAATGATTGAAACGGGTATCCCGATTGGGTCCAGTACGCGTTTTAAGTTCTTCTCAAGAAAACGGACTTGCGGTGCCAATAAAACGACATCTACATTATTTCTAAATTTATCAAAATCCGCTTCTGCTACCGCGATTACAGTGGCATCTACTTGTTTTTTTTCGATAGCTTCTGTCATTTTTTTAACGAGAAGGCTTGTGGACATACCGGCCGAACAAACTAACATGATGTTTTTCATAATTAATCCTCCTAGTTTGAAAAGCTGCACGCTATTATAATATGCAAGATATATGCCAACTTTTCTGTTTTTTGTTTGCTTCTTTGCTACATTCGTCTTTACACAAGTAAAAAAGCCAAGTGTGTAAGACAATACACACTTAGCAGGGGATTATTTCTGGCTCCCTTCCACCTGATTGGAGAGCATCATCTGTGTTAAATATGCAATTTCTGATTGTGGGATGACGATATCATATTCAATCTCAACGTTTTCCATCATTTGTTGCGTAATTTGCATTTCTACCATATGATTCTTTGCAAATTCGTTTAAATCGGGAAATTCACGGTCAACTGCACCAAGTTTTACTCGTTCAATAAGGAAAGCAAGATGGAGAATCATTCCAATATCTACACCTGATTCCAAAATAACATTTAGTTGCAATTGCAGTTCTGAGATTACTTTTCTTAGGAAATAAACTAGCTGTTCCGCAGAGCTTACTGCTTGTAAATTCCCTTCCAATGAAGTTATAAGTTTTTCATAAGGAACTTCATCATTTAAAATCCGTGATACAATTCCAAGTCCACCTTCTGATAATACTTCTAATGCGCTAAAGAACGGAATATCCCGGTATTCAAAAGCAACAGATCCCATAATTGCCAAAATATTATATTCTTCCATCAGTTGATCGATTCGCTCACGAAATGCTTCCTTATGCAAAAATTGTAAAACGATAATTTCGATTTTTGTTTCATCAATTATTGGTGCGACGACTTTGCGGAGTTGTTCTGCCACACCTTCTCCTGTGAAGCAAGTGAAAATAACTGCATTTTTGACAGGTTTGGCACGTAAAACATGCGCTTTATATTTATTTTCAAATAATTGCTCGCAGCTTTGATAAATATCTTCTAAGCCTCGACCAAGTGAAGCTTTACGCATTGCTTCTAAAACAACCGGAGTACTTACCATTGTAACGGTTTTAGTCCGTATGCCAAGTTCTTCTGTTAACATATTTCCAAAAGAAGTTAACGAACCCATATCTGAAAGTAATAATACACCTTTCACAGGATTTAGTTTGATTACCATTTGTTTTAATTTTTCATACATTGTTTTTACTTCTACGGATAGCGGCATATCGAGTGCAACACCACTATCAATACTTAATAATTCCTGCACTGTTTCTACCATACTTGTTGCAGTAGAGCGGCCATGCATCATTACAATCACTTCGACTTGGAGTTCTTGTGAAAGTGCCGTATCCACTACTTCTTCAGTAAGAAACATTGTTAAAAAGCCGATTTCATCAAAGGGAATTTCAATACGTAACTCTTGTTCTATCAGTGCGGATAAATCAATCGCAACCTGGAACTCTTTTGGATACTTTTTCCGAATATTATTTAAATCCGGGTGAATAATATGTTTTTGCTCACGAACACGTTCAATTGTACTTTGTAAATGTAATGAAAAAGCGAATTTCATTTTTTCGTTGTATTTACGATTAAGTTTTTCTTCTGCCATTGCATAGACTTTTTCCGTTAATTCCCAAACTGCTGGATCGATAATTTCTTTCGCTGTTTGATGGGTTGGAAGCTGAACCATATAATCGTGAAAATATTGATCTACATCGACATAAAGCGCTTCTTCTAACTCACTTTGATCTTTACCTTCTTTCATTAGTTGATCGGCTTTTTCTTGAATAGCGTGATAAACGTCATGAACATCTTCTACTTTTGCAGTTGGATCACTTGTATCAACGAATTTAAAAATAGCTTTGTTTACATCAATAAGTCGATTTAATTTTTCTGGTTCGTCTTTAAGATGTAGTAACCCTTTTTGAACATGGATTGGTAAATCATCTTGTTCAATCAAGATATAGTTCGCTGTTTTGGTTTTATAATGTAAAAAGGCTTTTGCACAGGCAAGTTTTAAATCGCGTTGAAGTTGTCCAACATTGGCACTAGCATGGTACAGCAAAAAGGCGATGAGTGCTTTTCGATGTACTCGAATTGATTGGTGTAGTCGGATTGCTTCTTGATTTAAGAAAAATTCAACTAATTGATAACGCTCTTCCAAATTACGTTCAGCGAGTGCAGGTAACGTTATCGTCATTGGAATACGTCTTGTAAAAGTTTCTAACAAGAAATTATCAGGAGATTCTGTTGTTGCACCAATAATTTGCACTTGCGCATGGTGAACGTTAGCGCTTTCTCCAAGGGGCCGAAATTCTCCTTTATCAATAAATGTAAAGAGCATTTCTTGACCTTCAGGAGGCAAACGATGAATTTCATCTAAAAATAAAATTCCACCGTCTGCTTTTTTTAGTAAACCTTCTCGCGTTTCTTCTGCGCCTGTGTAAGCACCTTTAATTACCCCGAAAATATGACCGAAGAGAAGTTGTGGATTTTGCGCATAATCTGCACAGTTAAACGATATAAAAGGAGCATTTGCTGGAATTGTTTCCGACTCTTTGGCAAATTGATACATACATTCAGCAAAAAGAGATTTCCCAGTCCCAGTCCGTCCTAAAATCAAGCTATGCAAACCATTAGGTGGATAAAGAATGGCTGCTTTAGCTTGTTGGATACTTACTTTCAAACTATCCTCTGAACCAATTAAACGTCCAAAAGCGGTTTCTGCATGTGCGATGATTGGTTGTTCCGTTTTGGTAGTAGATTTTAAAGCTTGATAAAAAACTGGTTTCCCTGAAAGTTTATCAATCCTATTTTCTTTAAAAAGATCATTTAGATAACGACTAGCGTTTGCTCGGTCCATTTGAAGCAATTCTGCAACATCTGCTGCAGATACTTTTTCTTCTTTTTTCTTTAGAAGTTGGAGGACTTCTTCTTTTCTACTAGACATCTACTCTACTCCTTTTTAAAACTATATATTTTCATTATACCTTTTTAAATAGCATCCTCGCAACGATAAAAACCAAATGTAAAAAAAGAGCGAATATCTTTCTCATGGTAAAGAGAGAAAGATATTCTGCACATTTTAAAACTTTTTAAAATTAGTTGGTTTCTTTTTTGTTTTATTGGTTGTATTATTTCGTTTTGCTTGGAATGAATGAGTCGATTTTTCTTTAGATGCTGGCTTCGTATTTTTAGTTGTTTTTCCTTTATACGCAGATTTTGCTGAAGAACTGCTGGTTTTTTCATTGCGGACTTGTTTAGGCGGTCGTGTCGCTTTTTTGGCGATTTTATTTTCTGGCACTGCCCCGTCAAGCAGCTTTCCTTGGTAAAATCTAACTTGCTTTCCTTTTAGATTGTGGATAGTTAAATATTGTTTTAATGTGCGTATTTCACGAGGATTAGCAAAAGTAATGACCGTCCCAGATTTACCCATTCGTCCAGTACGTCCAGAACGATGCGTATATTCTTTCTCACTCACTGCCAAATCATAGTGAATAACATATGGTAAATCTTCAATATCTAAGCCCCGAGCTGCAACGTCTGTCACGATTAAATAGGTTAATGTCCCTTTTTTGAAATCATCAAGATATTTTTTACGCTTTTCTTTCCGAATTTCGCCGTGAACACCCGCAGCTTTTACTTTGTCAAAATGTAGCTTTTCTAGTAAAATCTCCATTCTCGGTTTGTCTTTTACGAAAACAAGTGCACGCATGTCTTTAATATGCGAAATCCGGCGTAAAAGAGTTGCTTTATCGCGTGACTCTACATCCATATAAAGATGTTCGACATTTGTTAATTCCTCGGATTTTGCAGTCACTTCAAGTACAACTGGCTCTTGCTCTGTTTGCGTGAAAAATGTTTCTGGATTTTCTAACTTTGTAGCAGAAACAAGCGTGAGTTGACGATCACGTACAGCACTTTCAACAATTTCAAGTGTACTTTTATAGTTTTCTTGGCGAAGTAACTGATCACATTCATCCAAGGTAATTGTTTTGATTTCATGCATTTTAATTTTTTTTTGTTTGATTAATTCTAATGCGCGTCCTGGAGAAGCAACGATTATTTGTGGTTTTTTCTTTAGTTTTTCAATTTGACGCTTTACATTCGCTCCACCGATTAACGACACTACAGTTAAATCTTCATTTGGTAACCACGAGCGAATTACCTCTGTGATTTGCATTACAAGTTCATGGGATGGCGCTAAAACTAACCACTGTATGTGTGGGGTGGCTTCAATTTTTTCCAAGGTTGGTAGTGCATAGGCTACCGTTTTCCCTGTTCCAGTTGGTGACACCGCTAAAACATCTGCGCCGTCTTTGATTGGCTGATACATCGCTTGTTGAATTTCTGTTGGTGTTTCATAGCCATGTTCTTGCCATTTTTCCGCCCAAAAGCTTGGGATTTTTGATTCTATCATGATCGGACTCCTTTATTCGTTCTTCCTTGTATCATACCACGCTTACTGCAAGTCTGCACTTTTATTTAGAATTTTTGTTGCAATAAATAGAAGAAAAACGACAAAAAGCAGATTAAAAACAAATTCTGAGGCAGAAAACTGAAATGCAAGCCCAATAGAATAATGAAACTGTATTTCTGGTCCTACTTCTGGTAACCAATTACTTTTGATATATATTTGCGCAGCATTAATCACCAAAAAATAAATAATTGCTGCTATAAATCCAAAACGATAACCATACACTGGAACCATGCTAAGTGCTGTCGCCACAATGACAATACAAACAAAAGATAAATTAACCAGCCAAATTCCTAAGAAAGTTTCTAATATTATTTTTAGAGCTTCTATTACACCAAGGTCTGCACCACTTATAGTTATTATCGATAACATCATAAAAAGGAATCCAGCAGTTAAAATAGTTGTTTCAACTAAAGAAATGATTACTTTATTTATAAGCGTTTTCCAAATAGGTGCTTTTGTTTGGAAAAATAAATAACGTGTTTCATCATATACACCACCACGGGCAGTTGCTACAAAAAGTAGTACCCAAATAAGTATCCAGCTTCCCCCGACAATACTTAAAAGTGTTAGAAAAATATCATCCCCTGCTGTAAAAATAGCTCCATCGCTACCTAGATTAATTACTACTGGTTGAAGCACGCCTTTCCCTAATTTATAAAAAAGCCCCACGAGTAAACAAACCATCCATCCGGAAAAAGCTGCAATAAACCAATAGCGATGTGCATTCCATTCTAATTTCCAATGAGCTTTAAGCATGTCCAAATACCTCCCGATAATAAGTAACAATCGATTTCCCATCTATTTCTCTTAGCGTTTCGGTGTTTTTACGGTCAATAATTTCCCCATGCTTCATCAAAATAATTTCATCAAACATCATTTCCATATCTTGAATTAAATGTGTGGTAACAACAAGTGTTGCATCTTCTTTTAAAAACTGAGCGATTGATTTCACCAAGTCATCCCGCGAAATTAAATCAATTTCCGAAAAAGGTTCATCTAGTAAATAAAGGTCTGCGTCCCGACACAAAATCAAGGATAGCATTACTTTTGCAGCATTTCCTTTCGATAAATATTTGGTATTTTCTTTGACATTAACACCAAGTGAATGAATCATTTCGGTCGCTTTTTCAGGATTAAAATCTGGGAAAAAGCCCTGGTAAATTAAAAAATAATCACGAATCACCATATTAGGTAAAAAATCTTCACTCGGTAAATAAGCAACTCGTTTATCCTTTGCCAAAACAAGCTCACCAGAGGTAGGTTTTAATAATCCAGAGATCGCATTAAATAGCGTTGTTTTCCCTGCCCCATTCGGTCCAAGTAGTCCAATTATTTTTCCGGATTCTAGCGTTAAATTAATATCATTTAATGGTTTATATTTACGATATTTTTTTGTTAGACCTGTTATTTTGATTATGCTTTCAGTCATATTAAATACTCCTTTTTGTTAGTAGTTCTATTGCTGCTTGACGGGTTAAACCAATACTTTCTGCCTCTTCCAAAAAACGCTCGGCCATTTCATCAGCCAGTTCACTTTTAAGCTGCTCGAAAACAACTCTTTCTGATGTTACAAATGATCCCATCCCACGCTTAGCATAAATGTAGCCTGCTCTTTCTAACTCTTGGTATGCTCGACTAACTGTATTTGGATTAACTGCAAGTGATGCTCCCATTTCACGGACAGACGGTAATTTATCATCTGATTTCCATTCTCCTGTAACCATCTTTTTCTTCATCCAATCACAAATCTGACTATAAATGGGTTTATCTGTATGGAATGTTGGTTTCATCATTACCTCCTCCATCTGAAACTAGTGTATTAAGTAAATAGTACACTTAAATTAAACTTATTGTCAAGCACAAAAAAGCCAGGAATAAGTATTAAAAACACTTTTCCTGGCTTTCCATTAAATTATTTTTCTACATTAAACCTTGATGCTACAAAAAATAGTGTTAGCCATATTAATAATATTTAACTTTTATAATAACCAACATATAGATTAACATATTTGCTCCCGTTTTTTGGGAATACATGAAAAAAAGGTGTTTCTATATTCAAATTATTTATTTCTAAGGTCGCTAATAATTCTGCATAAGACTGCTCCGTTACGTTATCAAAATCACCCACAATGATTGTTTTTAGTAATGGAGTGATTTCAAAATATGAAGCAAATTGATAATCTTCTACTTCAAAGATGTTTTCAATGATTGGAAAAAACATTTCGATATCTATCATTTCATCTGTTGGAACATTATTAAGGCTATAAAAAAAGGGACCTTTCAAATTATAACCTTCATTAATAATGCCAGAAACAAAATTTTGATAGTTCTCTTCTATTTCAGAATAATAAAATTTAGCTCTTTTACTTACAACATTCTGAAAGCTAATTTTGTCTGCTGTAAAGACTTTTGGCAACAATTTCATAGTTTGTCTACCTCACAATATAAATCAATAACAATATCGCCTTCTAAATCCAGAAGAACGTGATAAATTGTTAATAAAATACCTTTTTCCTTATCAATCTTTTCCTTAATTTCATTATAAGGTATAGCTTCTTCTTGGTCATAATGACGATAAAAATAATTTGTAGTAAATTCTAGTCTTTCTTTATAAAAAAACTGTGACTTATTTTCTCCAACAATGTTTATTTTATTGCCAACAGTGGATAAAATAGTCACATCATTTGATTCATCAAATGGATTGTATTCAAAGATAGTGGGTGAATCTGCAAAATATCCATTCTGAACTAATACTTTCTTAAACTCAGCGCCAATTTCAGCCACTTGGTCAAATATCTCTTTATCAGAATCAAGTGTTGCACTAAATCCAATGACATTATTTAGGCTAAATTGTCTTGTTTTTATTTTCATTTTTTTCTCCCAACATGCTTATTTTTTATTTTTTTTATAATCCATTGTATCAAAATTATCATAAATCCAATTAAGATGACAATTACAATAAATCCAAATATATTTTTTATTGTTTTAGATAATGCATATTTCTCATCAATTTTCACCATACCAACTATTATAGCTATTCCTATTAACACATATACATACTTTTTCCTGAGTATTGATCTCAATCTCCCATTGAAAGAAAAGGGCTTCTGGTCTTTATACTCTTCCCAATAATCTCTATTTACAGATTTCAAATATGTTAGGTAGCCAATTTCTATCAGCAATCTTGTGAAGGCTAACACAAAAACCAAGGCAAGTAAAAGTCCTAAAATAAATAAAAAATTTGTAAAAAATACGCCTGTAATACTAACTACTCCAAAAATAATCCAAGCAGAATTAAAATTAAATACCTTAGAAAAAGCTAGATAATTAGCAACTTTTCTTTGTTCCGAAAAGCCTTTCCTTATATTTTTTCTAATCCAAAAAACATTATAACAAATAGTCAGTAGAGCTACTGTTCCAATTAAAACTAGAAATATCATTGAATAGGTTGCATTAAAATCAGCTATGTTTGACTTATACCCAGTTGATTTACTATTACTAATCATGAATGAAAGAGCTACTAAAATAACTAATTCAATTAATAAAGTAAAAAATAATAATATAGAATTAAATACCTGATGTTTATAAACTATTTTTTTGGGAATAAGAAAAAAATAGATATTCAATACAATCGCATAAACCACATAAAATTTTAGCATCCCATATAAAATTGTGCTTGCTATATTATTGTACCAAGAGTGAATTTCTATTCCTGGGATCAATCCAATAATTGATAGGACTAACAAAGCAATTAATTGGATTCGTAGTGCCCCCACTGAACCTCTAGTTTTTGCCAAAGAAATAAAGTATTTTTTATTTAATGATTCTGAACTGTTTATATTTTCTACCATAGATATCACCCATTCCCAAATAAGAATCCTCCAACCCAATCACCTACTGCTTTTGTGACAGTCTTAACACCATCTTTAACATGATCTACAGCACTTTTTTTAGGAGGTCCTCCAAATTCCCAATTTATAGCTACATTAATTCCAACACCCACTGCTGCACCAACAACCGTCCCTAATGGGGGAAGGAATGCTGACCCAACCATAGCACCAACCGCAGTAGCGCCTGCAGCTGAACCAATATCAATTGCAGAATCTGTTACAAAATCAACTGTCTCTCCTGCATCAAGTCCATCAGATAAGTCTATATTTTCTGCAAAATTATTTCCAATTGTTAAACCTGTTCCAAGGATACCCAGTCCTTTTCCAAATTTACCAACTTTTGAAGCATCCCCCCATCCTTTAAAATCATTTACAGGATTGAATGCTTCTTTAAAATTTGAAAGTCCTGCTAACTTTAACTCTCCAAAGTCAATACTCCCATTTGGAAGCATAGAGTAATGATAATTTCCCAGATCAATACCAGATTTGTTTTGGAAACTTTTACCTAGATTATAAACGTGACCTCCATTTGTTGTTGGTTTAAATAAAAATCTATTTCCTAATTTTAATCGACCTAATGAATCTTGAGTGATAGCAACACCATTTAGAAAAGCACGACCATTTACAAAGCTTATAGTTGAAATAGTTCCATCTTTAATATAATCTAAAAAGTCTGGGCCAAATTTATTAAGGTTTTCGATTAGCCAGTTTTCTGTCTCTCCTGGTGTCATATTTTCCGGTGCATGTGTAGCAATATAGTTTGGTGAATTTTTAAATGCTGCTACATCTTTTTTGCCTGTAAACCAGCTTTTGTCTGTACCAGTGGGCAAGGTGTATGAGCCATCAGAATTTATAATCGTATTATCTAACACTAATACACCTTGCATAGCTATATTTAAATCGTTAAGACTATCACTAAACAATCCATTTGTTTGTGAAGAAAAGGTATGTAACTTATCTAATTTTATTTGTAATTGCTCAATATCATCCTGAATGCTATCTGACATTTGATCTAGTTTTTTCTGAAAATCAAGTAAAGAATCTAGTATTGTTGTAGCCGGATTATTTCTTAAAGCAGCTTTTGCAATAGATGAAGCAAAGTCAACAGAAGCTTTCATCATTTTTTTTATCGCAATTTGCTGATTTAAATTTTCTTCATTTAAATACCCTTCATTTGAAATGTTTTGATCAGCTGTTTCATATTTTTGCAGTTCTAGTTCAATTGCTTCACAAGCAGTAGTTACTCGTGTAATAGTTGGGATAATCAGATCGCTAAATATACCTTTTCCCGCAGTATAAGCAGCGCCCGCCAATGAATGTCCATCTACTGCTGCAATGACCTCTTGGCTTCCAAGTTTTAGTTGGTTGATTGCTTCTTTTCCATTTGTTAAATTACTTGTTAAAGATTGAACTAATTCGGCAGACTCGCTACTTGAATAAACTAATCCCAAGGAATATCACTCCGCTTCTTATAAAGGATTTCACGTTCTTCGTCCATTTTTTTCGTTTCTTTTTTGTAGGCTGATACAATCTGGTCATTGGATTCACGTAGTAATTGACGAAATGATTGTTCTTGCTCTTCATTATGACGTTTAAACCAATTTGTTTCGGAGCTATCAAATCTTGCATTTTCATTATTTAAATTGTTTAGTTCCTGAAAACCTCTACGAAAGTCTACTTCCAAATTATAAATAGATTCTTCAAGTTTTCTTTTTCCGTTGCTGAGCTCATCAATTTGCTGTTCATTTTCTAAAATTAGCTGATTATATTTCACACGTTCGTAATCATTTGACTTTTTATTCAAATAATTCACCTCTTAAAATGTAATTTGACTATCTTGAAGGGCAATAAGTTCTGCAATTTTGGGGAATTTTTCGCTTTGAGTCGTCACACAGTCAATTAGTTGCGCTAAATCTGTTAACAACTGGTTATTAACTTCCATTCCTGTCTTCATACTGGTTATTGTACTTTGCTCTAAAGAGACTTGTTGTCCTTTATTTATAGTCACTGATTTTACTCCCGCAACGGCAGATGTTGCTGAGCTAGTACTTGAAGCGATGTTACTCATGAAATGTCTCCTCCCGTCATTTATACTAAAATTAGTATATCAAAAAATAGGTACATACTTCCACTAATATTAAAATAGTTGACTACTAAATAATCAGGGTAATTATGTTTCGCCACAAAAAATACCGACCTCCAAAAGTTAGATTTTTGGGGTCGGTTCATAGTATTACGCTTTCCTTTAAATTATTTTTCTACATTAAACCAAATATCATTTTGATGGCGGAGTTCGTTTGAGACACGTAGTACTTTTAAGCTTAAGTCAGCTAAGTATTCATAGGTATCATGGTCACTTTGTTCGATAATTCTTGCAAACTCTGCAGCTTCAAATTGCATATCATTAGGAACAGTTGGTCCTGCTAGTTCGGTCACTTCTTTTGTGGCATTATCATAAAAAGTAATATTTTCAATACCCGTAAGCGGATCAATAATCAAGGTTCCTTTTTGACCATAAATTTCGCTTGGTAAGAAGGACTGTGAATTTTTCCCTTGAATAATCGTGATGTTAAATGTAGGATATTCCAAAATAATTGGTCCTAATCCGTCCACCCCAGTTGGTAGTTTTGTGGCAAAATAAGTTGCTTTCACTGGTTCTCCGAATAGAGTAATTGCTGAATAAAGCGGATATACGCCTAAATCAACAATCGAGCCACCTGAAAATTTCAATGAGAAGATATTTGGTTCTTCTCCATTTAAAACTTGGTCATATCGGGATGAATATTTCATATAAGATAGTGTTGCCCCATGGATTGTACCAATTTTTGTTAAATTTTCTTGCACTTTTTTAAAATTAGGTTCTTGGATATGGCGTGCTGCTTCAAATAAGAACACATTATTTTCACGAGCGATTTGGTGGGCATATTCTAGTTCAGCCACCGTAGAAAAAATTGGTTTTTCGACGATAACATGTTTTTTATTTTTGAGTAAACTTACTGCATGTTCAAAATGAAGGGCATTCGGGGACGCAATGTACACTGCATCGAGTGCGTCCGATTTCCCCATTTCTTCTATATCAGTGAAATAAGCTAAATCTCCATATTTTTCTCCAAATGCTCGAGCTTTTTCTTCTGTTCTTGAATAAACAGCAGTAAGTGTCCATTCACCTGAATTAATAGCTCCATCAATAAAAGCATCTGTAATCCAATTCGTTCCCATAATTCCAAGTTTCATTAGCCAACAACTCCTTTAATTTTACTTTAAGTATACCTTAAAATAAGCAAAAAAGTGTACTAATTTTTTGAAACAGAGGAACCGCTAATTCTTGTAGTGTAGATTATTTCGTTTTCAGCTTTATCTCCTTCGAGAAGGGCAACTAATTTATCAGCTGCTACTGCTCCCCATTTGTATTTAGAATATTCAATTGTTGCAAGACGAGGTACTAAATATTCACTAATATCAGTGTTATCAAAACCAATAATTCGCACATCTTTTCCAATTTCTAGTGTTGTTTTTGCAAAATAACGATACATGCCAATGGCCATATTATCATTTAAAGCAAATACTGATACTGGTGCTTTCCAATTTTCAGCAATAATCGCGGCAGCATTTTCACCACTTTGTTCAGAAAAATCCCCTTCAATGATATGTGCTGTTTTATCTCCTGACCGAGCTAATTCTTGTTTTGCAGTTTCTAGCCTGACTCTGGCATCGTAGGAATCATCTGGACCTGTAACCACATAAAAATCTCCTGAAAAGTCTGTTGATAAATAATCAATTGCCAGCGTAGCGCCACCTTTATTATCCAACAAAACTTGGCAAACATTTTTATGTGTTAACTCCCGGTCTAATACGACTAATTTATGACCACGATCAGCGTAGTTAATAATCTCACTGGAAGGGAAGTTAGCATCTAATATAATTGCCCCATCAATCATTTTCTCGGGTAAAAACCGGTGTGCTTTTGTACCACTGCAAGCAATAAGCTCATACCCATGTTTGTAAAGCGTTTGCGTTAAACCCTCGAGTAAAGTTCCATAAAATATCCCGCCATAGTTTGTTAAATAGACGCCGATAATTTTAGTTTCTCGTGTTTTTAACGTTCGTGCTGCCATATTGGGAATATAGTTCAATTCATTTGCGATGGTCATAATTCGTTTTCGCGTTTTTTCGGTCACTTTCGGGCTGCCATTGAGTGCATAGGATACTGTTGATATGGAAACCCCTGCCTTTTTCGCGATATCTTTAATTCCTACCACGTGAATCGCATCCTTTTCTGTTTTCTTTTATTATACACAAAACAATCTTAGAGACAGTTGTTTTTTTGAAATTTAATTGTAATTTGCGAACATTTTGACGTTAAGTTCTTTTTCGGTAAAATCATTGCCCCTGTTCGATATAGATTTGCTGCATTTTCTACTAATTGCTTTTCTCCATCTACTAAAATCCCTGCTTTTTCCGCAAGTTCGTAAGTTATATCAAGTGCGTAATTATCCAACTCTATATGACATTCCAAACCATCTAGTTCTGCTGGTAAAATTGGATCAAAAATAAATGTATCTTTAATTTGACGAATGCCCAGAACAGCACTAATCAATTGATGCAAATAGATTCCTGGACCACTTGAATAAATGCGCCAACCACCTTTTACTGGGATTGTTCCTTCTTTTACACGTGAAAATTCATTTTGAGCCTGATAACGATCTAAAAAGGCCGCATCTGAACTACTAAAATAGGTGTTGCTTTGACGAAGTGCCGCGTTTGGTACAACTTCTTTAATATTGATTGGATTAATAATTTCCAACATATGCCACGCACTTGCATCACCAATTTTAGCTAATGATTCAATATAACGAATATGAGCATGGACATATTGCAAGCCTACTTCTCTCCCAAAATTAGCTGCTTGTTCTGCTCGTTTAAAATGGGTACTCACCCCGCCTGCATAGTGTGCTGGTTCACTCATTAATCTTACGCCATCAGGATGTAATAAATGGCTGTTGATAATTTCAAAATTCCGCTTAGCTTGTTCTTTGCTTACCAGTTCAGCGATAACACTTCTAGTTAAAGGAATTAGGCGATAGTTAATTTTTGTATCCTTATCTTCCGGGTGAATCATCCAAACAGGCTCTTTCCCTTCTTCTAAATAAAGGAACCCTGGAATCACATCCGTTTTACCAATCATATATTGTTCAAAATCCGCTTGTACGCGATTCGCAAGCACTGCAAATTCTTCTCCTGCTGGCAAATATGCCGCAAGTCGTTTGAAGGCTTGATAAGTTAGCGCCACAGTCCAACTGGATACCATGTTTTTCTTTAACTGGGCATTTGCTGGTTGCAGTGTGTCATCCCAGTCTCCATCTCCATAATTCGACAGTGCTGTTCCTTTCATAAAACGGGATTCGATTGTTTTAACAGTTAATTCAATATGTTTTTTCAGTGAGCTGGTTTCTGCGGTGAAATTTTTCGATGTACGGTCCATAAAAGGAATTTCTTCCTCTAAAATCTTTGTATCTCCTGTCAATTCTAAATAATCACCAATAATCTTAAGCGGCCAGACTATTACATCACCGTGGCTTTCTTCTTGTTGAATGGAAGTGTATTTATCGAACATAAACCACTGCGGCCAGTCTCCTGTATCTTGATATTGATGAGAATAAATCGTTACTATAAGGTTGCGTAACACAGCCTTATTGCCGGTTGCAAGAAAGAATTCAAACGGACCTTGGCTAACATCACGAGTTCCCCAGGCTGCCCCGCTATACTGTTCTAAACCGTGCGGGGATGCATAATGAACCAACATTTGGTGAGCATACCAATATACCGTTAAATTTAATTTTTCTGCCGCTGCATTAGAATGATTCAAATGAAACTGCGCAGTTAATTCATCGTAGTTTGCACGAACTTCTTTTATTGCTATTTCTAAATCTGGTTGAAGTGCAGCAAATTCTTTTGTTAGCTTAGCTTGCACATGAAAATTAGCATAATCAGTTGCATCGTAAATAAAGACATCTAATCCCGCTGACTGAGCATAGGCTTCTGCAAAATAGCTTTCATCTGTGATTTTTTGGAAAGATCCATCCACTTGGAAAGAAATATCTGGGTAGGTAGCTAACATTGGAGATTCATCGGATGGATAGTATGTGACTACCTTTTGATTTATTGTTTTTTTCACGCTAGTCTCATATTCATTCGTTCCCATTGTTACCTGGTTTGTTAGTACAAATTTATATTGGCGGCCTTTTTCCGACTTCACTGTTACATAGGCTTCTTTACTTTCAGCAGTGAGTGTTGTTTGGATGGTAATTAGATCATCCGCTAATTGGTAGTACCAGATGGAATAGTTTGTTCCCGTCTCCCATAAAGACGGCACACCCAGTAACCTAAGCTTCGAATCCTGTTCTATATAAATTCGCACCCCGCTCGTTTGAAGGATATTAAGTGGATTTCGGGCGTGGCTATTCCATTTGTTCATATTGGAATTTCCTGCGACAAGTTGAGATAAAAATGCGCCATACATATATGTTGTTGCTGAAAGAGTTGTTTCTGGATTTAATACATTCACTTTATCAAGTAAAATACTGCCATGAGGGCGCTCTAGTTTCCCCTCTTTTTCGCGAGTTACAACATGTGAATAATTAGGAGTGAAGAAAGATAACAACATATCATCTTGTGTTTCTTCTTGAATACGATCTGGAAATTTCGCTTGCAACCATGCTTCTGAAATAGTTTCTCCAGTAATTGGTAAATCTATCCTTTTTTGACGGGTAATTTTATTTACTGTTTGATAGTTATTTTTTGTTGCTACTTTGTTTATGTCCCATATATTTTTATGTTTGGCACCTGATGCTTCTGGTTGATTTTCTGTTATATAACCATAAAAAGTAGTTTCTCCGTTTCCTTGGAACTTCTCTGTTTGTAGAGAAATTTGCGCGAATTCATATTGATAGACTCGGTTTGGTAATGAACTTTTGGATAATGCTTCTATTTGATTCGTTAGTTTGTAAGCAGTTCCGTAGATATCAAATCCATCCGTTGCGTAACCAATAATCTTCGTTGTTCCACCTATTTGGACTGCTGGAAATTGATTGTTTTGTGGTTGGTTTTGGCGTGCTTGGATAGTGTAACCTGCTTCGTCTTCTGTCACATGATAATCAATATACTGCGACATATAAGCTTCATTCGTTCTTACAGCTGCTTGTTCTGCCAACCCTAAATCTTGTAAATAAACCAAATCAAATTCCACATCTCCGTCCACTTTTACATGATAAAACCAACCCTGTGGATGAAAATGCATTTGTACATCAAAGCGAAAAGGCCCAGCTTCTCCAAGATACCTTACACTACTTTCGCTAAAAGCTACTTCTGCGTTTTCTGTGAGTAATGGATAGGCTGTTATTTTATTTCCTTGATACGCACGTACATATATTTGCGATAATCTGTTTTCTAATGGATTTTGGATAACTTGATTTAACATAATTTGATTTAATTTCATCCATGCTAACTGCCCTTGTGGATGAAAAGCTGCAGTAAAATTTCCTTGTTTTAGTTCAATTAAGTTTGTCACTAAATTTCCCCCACTTCCAGTTCAAAAGTATCCACTTCTACGCTACTTGTTCCAACGAAAATACGGTGTAAACCAGGTTCTTGTATTTTTTCTAATTTGGAATTATAGAAAGAGAATGCTTCACTTGTTAATTCCAATGAAACGGTCTTCTCTTCCTCAGCTTGAAGGAATATTTTTTCAAATGCTTTAAGTTCTTTTACAGGGCGAGATATACTAGCTGTTACATCTTGTAAGTAAACTTGAATTACTTCTTTTCCTGCTACTTTGCTTTTATTTCTTACAGTTACTTTTATTTCTACTGACTCGCCAAGACGGATTTGTTTTGGTAATTCGGCAGTCTCCCACTCGAATGCACTATAACTTTTTCCGTAGCCAAATGGATAGTATGGCTCATTTGGAATATCTAGATAATGAGAAACATAGCGTTCCCCTTTATTTCCTTCTGTCTGAGGTCGACCTGTTTGTAAATGATTGTAGTATACAGGAATTTGCCCTGTTGTTTGTGGGAACGACATAGATAATTTACCAGAAGGATTACTTTTACCAACTAATAAATCAGCTGTTACATGACCAGCTTCTGTCCCTGGAAACCAGAGTTCTAAAAGCGCATCACTTACCTCAGCTAGTTCCTTAACTTCTAACGGTCTACCATTAAATAATGTGGTTACAACTGGTTTCCCAAGTGTTTTTACATAGTTCGCTAAATTATATTGTGCTTCCGGCAAACGTATTGTAGCTAAACTTCCTGCTTCACCGCCCCATTCATTCTTTTCGCCAAGTGCAAGAACAACCACTTCGGATGCTTGAACTGCTTTTGCTATTGCTGTTTTATTTTCCTCAGTAAGTGTGGTGTAGTCTGTTTGAACAGTTATTAACTCAGAAAAAACTTCTCGTAAACCAGTTTCTACTTGGATAGCATCTTTTTCTTCACCGTATACTGTCCAACCGCCAAGAATATCGCTTGAAGTTGCTAATGGACCAATGAGGGCGATTTTGGTTTTAGGAGAAAGTGGGAGTAGCTGTTGTTTATTTTCTAGTAAAACCGCAGATTCTAAACCAGCTTCTCTTGATTTTTGCCGATTTACCGTTGTTAGAATATCAGTTTGGCGTGATTTTTCTTTTAAACCACGATAAGGATCTTCAAATAGCCCTAAATCATTTTTTAATTGTAAGATTCGTAAAACAGCTTCATCAATCAAGCTTTCTGATAGTTTATTCGTTGTAACTAAATCTTTTAATTCATGAATATAGCAAGTAGTCATCATTTCCATATCAACACCAGCTTCCATCGAAAACTGTGCTGCTTCTGCCGGATTTCTTGCCGTCCCATGATTAATTACTTCTGCAACTGCGCCCCAATCAGAAATTAATACGCCATTAAAATTCATTTCATTCCGCAAAACGTCTCGATTTAACCACTTGTTCATTGTTGCAGGAACACCATCTACCACATTAAAAGCTGTCATTACTAATTTGGCTCCTGCTTGAATTGCTGCATCATATGCTGGTAGATAGTTTTGATATAGTTCGCGCGTTGACATATTTACAGTATTATATTCTAGACCAGCCTCTGCTGCCCCATATGCTGCAAAGTGTTTTACGCATGCCGCTAAGTTTGTGTAATTTTCATGAAGCTTTTCAGTTTCACCTTGATACCCAGCAACCATTGCCTTTCCAAGCTCACTATTTAAAAATGGATCTTCTCCAGTGGATTCCATTACTCTTCCCCATCTAGGGTCGCGTACTAAATCAAGCATCGGTGAAAAGGTCACATGATGTCCATCCGCTGTTGCTTCCAGGGCGGAAACTTCTGCCATCGTTTGAACTATTTCTCGATTAAAAGAACATCCAAGTGCGAGCGGTATTGGAAACACTGTTTTATATCCATGAATGACATCCGCCATAAAAATAAGGGGAATGCCTAATCGATTCGTTTTTAAATAGGCTTCTTGAATGCTTAACATATCCTCAGCTGAACTTGATCCAAGAACGGAACCAGCATTTTCTGTATGAGCATCTGTTAATTTCATTTCTTGAAGTAAAGGTCCTGTTAATTCGGCATTTTTAATTGCTCCTTTAAAAAGAAAAGGGGATAATTGCAAACACTGGGCAATTTTTTCATCTAAGGTCATTTCTGCTAATAAAGCGGTTAATTTTCCTTGTTTCATAGGAACCTCCTAAAACACATTTTTCGAAACGTTTCTATTCAAATATAACAACAGTATAAGCGCTTTCTTTTCTTTAGTCAACCAATAAATCAATTCACAAGTGTAATAAACCGGATTTATCATTTTCTTCTATATTATCCCGCTTTTGCAAATGTTATTCTTTAAAAATAATATGCCTATTAAACCATTGATATACAATGTGTTTAACTATATTATTAAAAATAATTTTGCAATCCACTTGAAACCGATTACATTATATACTATAATAACCTTATCGAAACGTTTCTATTGAATATTCAGTATGTGAATTAGTTTTCACAATTTGTTTTTCCCCGTACGCAGCAAAACTTGTTTCGTACAACTTGTTTTATTTTCATATACTTCAGTCATAAGGGTTGTTTTGAAAAAAACCAAAAAATGGAGGAAAAATCATGAAAAAAAAGATGTTTGCACTATTAGCTTTGTTGTTATCACTTAGTTTGGTTCTGATGGCTTGCGGGACGAAAGATGAGGTAAATTCAAGCGAATCTAAAGTATTAAATGTTTGGGCAATGGGAGACGAAGCAAAATCTTTAAAAGAACTAGCACTGAAATTCACAAAAGAAACTGGTATTGAAGTAAAAGTTCAAGTTATTCCTTGGGCAAATGCACATGATAAATTATTAACTGCTGTTGCTTCTAAATCTGGCCCTGATGTTGTCCAAATGGGAACTACTTGGATGCCAGAATTTGTTGAAGCTGGTGCATTACTGGATATTACAAAAGATGTAGAAAAAAGTGAAAATATGAACCCTGAATTATTTTTCCCTGGTTCTATCAAAACAACACAATTTGACGGAAAGACGTATGGTGTTCCGTGGTATGCAGAAACCCGTGTACTCTTCTATCGCACCGATTTACTGAAAAAAGTTGGTTATAATGAAGCACCAAAAACTTGGGAAGAATTATCTGATGCTGCTTTAAAACTTTCAAAACGTGGCAAAGATATGTATGGCTTCTCAGTTGATCCAAATGAACAAACTACTGGTTTCATTTTTGGTCGTCAAAATGGCTCTCCTTTATTTGATAAAAATGAACAACCTGTTTTCAATAAAGCACCTTTCGTTGATGCTGTTTCTTACTTAGATAGTTTCATTAAGAACGGTTCTGCCCCAGATACTGATCTTGGTCTAGATGCTTCTCAAAGCTTTGGCGGCGACGGAATTGTTCCAATGTTTATGAGTGGTCCTTGGATGGTTAACACTTTAAAAGATACTGCACCTGATATTGATGGTAAATGGGCAACAGCTGTTTTACCTAAAAAAGAAAATAATCAGTCTAGTCTCGGTGGAGCAAACCTTTCCATATTTAAATATAGTGATAAAAAAGACGATGCTTTGAAATTTATGGATTATATGAGCCAACCTGATGTACAACTTTCTTGGTTAAAAGATACTAACTCTATGCCTGCTCGTATGGATGCATGGGAAGATGATATGTTGAAAAACGATCCTTACTACAAAGTGTTTGGAGAACAAATGAAAACAGCAGAACCAATGCCATTAATTCCACAGTTTGAAGAAATTGCGCAATTATATGGTAAATCTTGGGAACAAATTTATCGTGGTGGCGCAGATGTGCAAACGCAAATGGATAGTTTTAATGATCAAGTAGAATCGCTACTTAAAAAATAACGAATAAAAAGGGCAAATATAGATAGTGCAGTTATTTGCCCTTTTAGAATGGAACTGATGTTATGAAACAATTTCTAAATAAAAACACCCCCTATTTGTTTATTTCGCCAGCGTTGTTTTTACTTCTTCTGTTTTCGCTACTACCGATTATGCTAGCTTTCGTTATTAGTTTTACAGATATTGATTTAGTCGGGCTCGCGGATTATTCTAAGATTAACTTTATTGGTATTGATAATTATGTCAACATTATGCAAGATCCGGTCTTTTTAAAATCGATTTTTAATACCCTCTTCTATGTAGTTATTGGTGTACCCCTTGTTATTATTTGTTCGCTTGGTATTGCTCTTATGATTAACTTTTCGCAAGCAAAGATTTTTCAATTTTTCCGGTTAATCTTCTACACTCCTTCGATTACAAACGTTGTCGCTGTTGCAGTTGTTTGGAGTTACTTATATAATCCACGGTTCGGTTTACTTAACTACTTGCTTTCTTTCCTAGATTTAGGACCTGTACCCTGGTTGCAAGACCCAACAATCGCGAAACTTTCCTTAATTGTCCTCGCTGTATGGCGGGCAATCGGTGTAAATATGATTATTTTCCTAGCAGCACTTCAAGGCATTCCAAAAGAATATTACGAAGCTGCTTCCCTTGATGGAGCAAATAGTCGCCAACAATTATTTAAAATTACAGTTCCCATGCTTCGTTTTGCGATATTCTTTGTAACGGTAACAACAATGATTGGTTGGTTACAATTCTTCGAGGAACCTTTTGTTATGACAGAAGGCGGACCTTTAGATAGTACTAATTCTGTTGCCCTTTTCATCTACCAAAATGGGTTCCAACTTAGTAAATTTGGATATGCTGCTGCTGGATCATTTATATTATTCATCGCGATTATTATTATCACGCTTATCCAATTCCGAATTCAGCGCAAAAATAATGACGGGGATATTTAAGAGAGGAGTTTTTATACATGAATCAATATACGCAAAAATCGCGTGGAGCTAAAATTGCTGTCATTACAATTTTGACGGTTGGCGGATTCTTTATGATTTTACCGTTCATTTGGATGGTTCTCTCCTCTTTAAAAACGGATGCAGAAATTTTAAAAATCCCGCCTACGATTTGGCCTGAAACTTTTACGCTAGATAATTTCACGAAACTATTTACAGAGATGGACTTTGCTGTCTATTTAAAAAACACTTTAATCATTGTCTTTTTTTCCTTCTTCGGATTATTTTTAAATGCAATGGCAGGTTATGGTTTTGCGAAATTTAAATTTAAAGGAAAAAATAAATTATTTTATCTTGTACTTGCAACAATGATGATTCCTGGACAAGTGACAATGATTCCAGTTTATTTACTACTAAATGCAGCTGGACTTACTAACACAATGACCGGGATTGTACTTCCAGGGCTGGTTGGTGCTTTTGGGATTTTCTTATTCCGCCAATTTATGTCAACTATCTCAGATGATTTACTTGAGGCAGCACGACTGGATGGTGCGAGTGAGTTTTATATTTTCTGGCGGATTATCATTCCTATTTCACGCCCTGTTCTCGCGGTACAAGGAATTCTTACCTTTATTGCTGGTTGGAACTCGTTCTTATGGCCATTAATTATTGCTAATGACGAGAAGTTCTACACATTATCAGTTGGCTTACAACTTTTAAAAGGACAATATGGCAGCAATTACGCACTTCAAATGGCTGGGGCAACTTTCATGGTTATCCCGATTATCTTGATTTTTATGACTTTCCAAAAGTATATTTTAAAAGGATTCAATGTTTCTGGAATGAAATAATTGGACAAGCAAAAAGCTTATTCGAATACCGAATAAGCTTTTTGTCTTATTAAGGTAAAAAAGTTTCTCCCATCAAGTAAAAGTCCACTTCCCTAGCTGCTTCACGACCTTCTGCAATAGCTGTTACGACTAGACTTTGACCATGACGAGCATCACCACAAGCGAAGACACCTTCTTCATTTGTGCGATAGAATCCTTTCGCCGCATCAATGGTATGACGGTCTGTTTTATTTACGCCGAAATTGGTAAAAATATCTTCTGTTGTTCCGGCAAATCCGATGGCAATTAAAACCATATCTACTTCGAAAAATTTCTCACTACCTTCTACTGGTGTATATTTTCTAGTTTCTTTATCTTCCACTACTTCGACAGTATGAAGTCCAGTGAGATTGCCGTCTACATCTTTTTCGAATGCAGTTGTGTTAATCAAATACTCACGTGGGTCTTTTCCATAAACAGCCTCAGCTTCTTCGTGGGCATAGTCCATTTTAAAAACACGTGGGTATTGTGGCCATGGGTTTTCACCGGCACGTAATTCTGGTAATTTGTCTTGAATCCCAAATTGATAAATACTTTTTGCACCTTGTCTAAGGGCTGTTGCAACACAATCTGCTCCAGTATCTCCCCCACCAATGATGACAACATTTTTTCCTTTAGCTGAAAGGGTTTGGACACCGCCATTATCTAAGTTATCCCGCGTACTTTGCGTTAAATACGGTACTGCAAAATGAATTCCTTTAGCATCACGTCCAGCTAGAGGGATATCACGTGCATTGCCAGCGCCAGTTGCTAACACTACAGAATCATATTCACTGCGTAGCTCAGCAAAACTAATATCACTTCCAGCTGCAACTCCAGTAATAAATTCAATTCCTTCTTCTGCCATCAAATTCACTCGGCGGGTTACTTGTTCTTTTTCCAGTTTCATCGTTGGAATGCCATACATTAACAAACCACCAACACGATCACTTTTTTCAAATACGGTAACACTATGTCCGGCTTGATTTAATTGATCGGCACAAGCTAAACCAGCTGGTCCTGAACCGATAACAGCAATTCTTTTACCTGTACGATGTTTTGGGGGGGATGGTTTAATCCAGCCTTCTTCAAAACCACGATCAATAATTGCTTTTTCAATTGATTTAATTCCTACTGCTGGTTCAGAAATTGCGACAGTACAACCACCTTCACATGGTGCTGGACAAATCCGACCGGTAAATTCAGGGAAATTATTCGTTTTTAAGAGTAATTGCAATGCTTCATACCAATCGCCTCGATAAACAGCATCGTTCCATTCTGGGATTAAATTATGCAGTGGGCAGCCTGATACGCCATTTTTAATTTCCATACCAACGCTACAAAATGGTACACCGCAATCCATACATCTTGCCGCTTGCAAAGTTAAATCAGCTGCTGGCATTGGCAAACTATATTCATTCCAGTCACGCGTCCGGCTTTTTGGATCTCGTCCTGGTGCTGGAATTCGATCATATTCGATAAATCCAGTTGCTTTTCCCATATTTCCACTCCTCTCTATTTCGCCATAATAGCCGTTAGTTTGCCATCTTTATGTTCATAAAAAGCTTGTAATTCTGCTTCATCATGCGTTTGACCAGCATGCTCCAATGTTTCAATCCGCGTTAGCATCATCTCATATTCATTTGGAATAACAAACAGGAAGTTCTCCTTTTCTGTTTCCCAGTTTTGAAGAATCATTTGAGCAAATTCACTTCCGGTCCAGCTAGCATGTTGTTCAATTAGCTGCTTTAATTTTGCTGCTTCTTTATTAGTAGATACAGCACGACTATTTACGAGTTCATGATTAATTTTTGCTTGCGTGCTCTGCTTATTAGTTGTATAAATATAGGCACTTCCACCAGACATACCAGCTGCAAAGTTTTCGCCAATTTCTCCGAGAATAACTACTGCGCCCCCTGTCATATATTCACAACCATTGTCGCCAATACCTTCAACGACTGCTGTTGCACCACTATTTCTTACTGCAAACCGGGCTCCAGCACGACCATGCATATAAGCTTCTCCGCCAGTTGCACCATAAAGCGTTACATTTCCTACTATCGCTGAATCATGTGGGTTAATCGGTGTCTTTTTATTTGGACTTACGATTAGTTTACCGCCAGATAATCCTTTTCCGAAGTAATCATTTGCATCTCCGTGAATTCGGAGCGTCATTCCAAGTGGTGTATAGGCGCCGAAACTCTGACCAGCTGAACCAGTAAATTCAAGCGAGATTGTATCTTCTGGTAACCCTGCTGCTCCGTATTTCTTGCTTATAAATGAACCAGCAATTGTTCCAATGGCACGGTCGACATTACGTACATTAAAGGAACCCGTCACTTTTTCTGCATTTTCTAAAGCTGGCTTAATTAATGGGACAATTTCACGCATATCAAGTGTTTGCTCTATTTTATGATCTTGTTGTTTTGTACAATATTGGACTTGGTTTTTATAAAAATCATCACTATAAAGCATTTTCGAAAAATCGATGTATTTCGCTTTCCAATGAGCTTCTTTTTTCTCATGTGTTTTCAAAAATTCTTTATGGCCGATAACTTCTTTTAAACTTCTAAAGCCAAGTTCCGCCATCATCTCGCGCATCTCTTCTACAATAAAGTGAAAGAAATTTACCACATAATCTGCAGAACCATTAAATTTCTTGCGTAGTTCTGGGTTTTGAGTAGCCACACCGACCGGACAAGTATCCAAATGGCAAACACGCATCATCACGCAACCAAGTGTTACAAGTGGCGCCGTTGCAAAACCAAATTCTTCTGCTCCAAGCATTGCAGCAACTAATACATCTTTTCCAGTCATTAGTTTGCCATCTGTTTCTACAACTACTTTATTACGCAAACCATTTAGAAGTAGTGTTTGATGGGTTTCTGCTAATCCGATTTCCCATGGAACACCAGCATGGCGAATACTAGTTCTTGCTGCCGCCCCCGTTCCACCTTCATAACCACTAACAAGTATGACATCTGCATTACCTTTTGCTACACCAGCAGCAATCGTCCCAATACCAGTTTTCGAAACTAATTTCACGTTAATACGAGCGTTTTGATTGGCATTTTTTAAATCAAAAATTAGTTGTGATAGATCTTCAATGGAGTATATATCATGATGTGGAGGTGGTGAAATAAGTCCAACACCAGTCGTTGAACCACGTGTTTTGGAAATCCACGGATATACTTTTTTCCCTGGTAAATGTCCTCCTTCTCCAGGTTTTGCCCCTTGAGCCATCTTAATTTGCAATTCTTCTGCATTCACTAAATAATGACTTGTCACTCCAAAACGACCTGAAGCAATTTGCTTAATCGCACTTCTTCGCCAGTCGCCATTTGCATCTGGGGTAAAACGATTAGGATTTTCTCCACCTTCTCCACTATTACTTTTCCCACCAATTCGGTTCATCGCAATAGCAAGTGCCTCATGAGCTTCCTGACTAATCGATCCATATGACATTGCACCTGATTTAAATCGCTTAAAAATAGCCTCTGCTGGCTCTACCTCATCAAGTGGAATCGGTTTGCGATCACTTGTAAATGTTAATAATCCTCTTAAAAATGCATTATTTTGATTTTGCATTAAATCAGAATAAAGATTATAAGTTTCACGGTCATTTTCTCTTGTAGCTTGTTGCAACGAATGAATTGCAAGCGGATTATACGCGTGGTATTCTCCGTTTGAGCGCCACTGGTATTCTCCACCAGTATTTAGAGTAAAACTTTGGTAGCCAATATCATGATATGCTTCTCTATGACGCAACCAGGCTTCCTGCGCAATAATAGAAAGTGGAATCCCGCCAATTTGAGAAGCAGTTCCTGGGAAGAAGCTAGCAATAACATCGTCCCCAATACCAATAGCTTCAAAAATCTGCGCGCCACGATAACTTTGAACAGTTGAAATACCCATTTTGGACATGATTTTTAGAATTCCGTCCGTAATCGCTTCAATATAACGGCTCTCTGCTTCATCCAGAGAAAATCCTTTTAAGCGGTCTTCTTGTATCAAGCCAGCAAATGTATCAATCGCTAAACTAGGGAAAACTGCATCTGCTCCGTAGCCAATTAAAAGCGCACATTGATGAACATCTCGCGCTTCTGAAGTTTTTACAATGATACTTACTTTAGTTCTTGTTCCAGATTTTACTAAATGATGATGTAATCCACTTACTGCTAAAAGTGAAGGAATTCCAATAAAATCAGCATTTACACCGTCATCATCAAGAACGATTAATTCTGTTCCTTCTGCAACTTTTTGGTCTGCCATCGCAAATAATTTCGCCAGCGTCTTATCTAAGTCATCTCTTTCTTCCGCTTGAAATAAAATTGGAAGTGTTACTGTTGGTTTGGCAAATTTTGTTTGAGATAGCAAAGCATTGAATTCCTTCCGAGATAAAATCGGCGTTTTCAAGCGAATTCGCTTAGCATTTTTTGCCGTCGGATTTAAAATATTACCCTCATCCCCAAGCAGTGTCATAGCAGATGTTACCGTCTCTTCACGAATTCCATCAATTGGTGGATTTGTTACTTGCGCAAAAAGTTGTTTAAAATAGTTAAATAACACTTGTGGTCGCTGGCTTAAAACTGCAAGTGGCGCATCATATCCCATCGCGCCCATTGGATCTTTTTTCTCAGTAACCATTGGAATTAGTATTTTATTTAGTTCATCTTGGGTATAACCAAACGCCCGTTGTTTTTTAAAGCGTTCGGATTTTTCCATTGATTGATAGTCTAATTCTTCTTTTAGAAGGTCAGCAATTTCTGTCATTTCCTCATCTAGCCATTCACGATAAGGTTTATCTGTTGTTAATTTATCTTTTAATTCTTTATCAGTAACGATTCTTCCCTCTTCTAAATCAATTAACAACATGGTTCCAGCTCCAACGGTTTCTTTGCGAATAATTTCACTCGGATCCACTGGTACTACACCTGTTTCTGAAGAATAAATGATTGTATGGTCTTTTGTTTCATAATAGCGAGCAGGTCGTAATCCATTTCTATCTAAAATCGTGCCAATTACTCGACCGTTAGTAAAAGAAATCGAAGTAGGTCCATCCCACGGCTCCATCAGAGTACTATGATATTCATAAAAAGCACGTTTTGGATCTGTCATATGCGGATTTTTATCCCATGGTTCGGGAATAAGCATCATAGCAGCATGAGGTAACGAACGGCCAGATTGGATTAAAAACTCCAAAGCATTATCTAACGTCGCTGAATCACTACCACTTTCATCAATAACAGGTAGTAATTTAGCTAAATCCTTACCAAAAAGGGCCGAGTCTGCTCTTTTCTCTCGTGCTTTCATCCAATTAACATTGCCACGTTGCGTATTAATTTCTCCATTATGAATTAAATAACGATATGGATGCGCTCGTTCCCAACTAGGAAAAGTATTCGTTGAAAAACGTGAATGAACTAACGCGAAAGCAGATAAATATGCTGAGTCTGCTAAATCTAAATAGTATTGATTAATTTGTTCTGGTAATAACATTCCTTTAAAAATAATTGTTCTTGTAGATAGACTAGGGACATAAAAAGTCTCTGTTATTTTTTCTGAAGTACTGGCAAATTTCTCGATTTGTTTTCTAAATAAATAAAGTGCTCGTTCAAAGCCGGCCTCGTCTAGTTTGGCATTTTTTTGAATAAATAGTTGATAAATCGCTGGTTCTGTTTTTTGTGCACCAGCGCCAACTTTTGTTACATCTGTCGGCAATTTGCGCCATCCTAAAAAGAGCTGTCCTTCTACGGCAATTAGTTTTTCTGCTTCCGCCATAAGAAGTTCTCGCTCAGTTTTATTTTGTGGAAAATTAAACATTCCTACTGCATAATGATATTTTTCAGGTAATTCAATACCTAATTTAGTACATTCTCGTCGAAAGAAAGAATCAGAAATCTCAAGTAAAATACCAGCACCATCGCCTGTATCTCCACCAACTTCTCCACCGCGGTGTTTTAACTGGCAAAGCATGTGGATACCTTGCTCAACGATTTTATGAGAAGAAATCTTTTTAATATTAGCCACAAATCCAATGCCACAAGCATCATGCTCATTTTCCGGATTATATAGACCGTGCTTTTTTGGTAAATTAGTTTGTTTCATTTTAGTTCCTCCTCTTCAAAAATGGAATCTTCCAATATATATCACAGGAATTGTACAAATTGACTGACAATTCAATTCCGAATTAGTTTACCTTACATTTCTTGTAGTATCTATTTTATTCCTTTTCATTTATCGAAACAATATATATAATAGAATAAAACAATCTCATTTCGAGAACAATTGGAGGTCGCACATGGAACTTAGACAATTGAAATATTTTATGGAAGTAGCTCGAGTAGAGCATATGACAAAAGCAAGTGAGAATTTGCATGTAGCACAATCTGCCGTTAGTAGACAGATAACTAAATTAGAAGAAGAATTAGGCGTACCTTTATTTGACCGTATTGGAAGAAATATGCAACTAACAAGTGTTGGTCAGGACTTCTTAAATCAAGCTGCTATTGCTTTAAATGAACTACAAAAAGCGGAAGCACTCGTCACAGAATATACCGATCCAACTAAAGGAACAGTTCGTGTTGGTTTACCGAACTCACTTTCCACCAAAGTTTTGCCTTCTGTTATTTCTAGTTTTCGAGAAAAATATCCGCATATTACTTATCAATTCATGGAAGGAACAAACGAAGAACTTACTGATATGCTTGTTAGTGGCGTCTTAGATATTAGCTTCTTATCTCCTGTACCAGAATCCAGTGAACAACTCGAAGCTATTCGTTTCTTTGATGAAAAACTAAAATTAATTGTCCCTAAAACACATCCGCTTGCTGACAATTTTAATGTATCGCTCAAAGAACTAGCTAATGAAAAATTTGTGCTTTACCCTGAAGAGTTTGATTTATATAAAATAGTTACAAATACTGCCATTAAAAAGGGCTTTCAACCAGAAATTGCCTTCCAAAGTCGAGATTTTTATACAATTCAAGGTTTAGTTGGGGCTGGACTTGGCATTAGTATTTTACCAGAAATGATTTTAGATGGTGCCATTTTCAAAGAAACAAAAAGTATCGCCTTGCGTGATAAGGAATTGCGCCGCTCTGTGGGAATTATTACGACAAAAAAGCGGAACTTATCCCCTTCTGAGAATTTGTTCCGCTCGTTTATTATTTCCTTTTTTTCTAATTAGTCATTCATTGCAAATGCTTCTGGATACTGAATCGCACCTTGAAGATTTTCCAAGCTACCATTATATAATTCTAATAACATATAATATTCAGCTGGCACATCAAATGGTGAAGGAATTCCAAATGCTTCTGAAGTTTTAAATCCAAATCGTGGATAATAATCAGCATGTCCTAATACCGCAATTGCAGGATATGCTTTTTCTCGTGATAGCCGAATTCCTTCTTCCATTAATTTAGAACCAATTCTCGCCCCTTGAAACTCTGGAAGAACAGCGAGTGGGGCTAAAGCTAGAATAAACCTATTCTTATTTTCTGTTTCTAAAGAGATTTCGCTAAACATAATGTATCCTATAAGTTGGCCATCTTCTGCTTCTGCTACAAGGGATAATCCTTGCTGATAAAATTCAGATTCTCGGATATGTTCAATTAAATCCGCTTCAACAGTCCCCTTAAAAGCTTGTTCATTCAGTTGGCGAATAGCTTGGTAGTCTTTTGGTTGTTCTGTTCGTATCATCATGTTTATTTAGTCACTCGTTTCGCAGCCATACTTTCTTCAAGTTGTTTTATTGCATTTAAAACAACGATAGGTGTCATTTCACCTGGCATCATATGAATCGTTTCATGTTCTTCTGTCGCCCGCTCGGACACAGCCATAAGTGTTTCTTCTGAAAGAGAAGCAAGCCCCATATCGTATAAGCTAGCAGGTAAGCCAAGTTTTGTATAGAATGGTAATAATTGTTCGATTTCATCCCATCTATTTTCAATCACTAATTGGACTAAAATGCCATAAGCAACTTTATTTCCATGAAGTAAATGATGTGTCTCTGGAACCATTGTTAGCGCATCATGGATAGAGTGCGCTCCTGCACAACGACCATAATCATCACCAAAACCTCCAACCATTCCACCAACTAAAATATTTGTTTCGATAATTTTAATAAACGCTTCATTGAGTTCTTGTTTATCCATTGCTAAAAGAGCTTCTTCACTAAAATTCAGCAAATTATCATGGCACATTTTGGCAGCAAAGTGGGCAATTTCAATTTCAACTGATTTCATAGGAAGAGATTGAATAATCACATCTGCTTCATACCATTTTGCAAGTGTATCACCAATTCCTGCAACAAGTAATTCTTTTGGTGAATCAAGAATCATTTCCGGGTCGATTAATAGTAATGCATTGCTACTTGCAAAAACATCATAACGAATCATCGCACCTTCTGAATCATACATAACGCTTAGAGGTGTGTATGCTGCGCAGGTGGACGCAAGTGTCGGTAAAATAATTACAGGTAATCGTAAAACGGCTGCAGCAGCTTTTGAAACATCTGCCACTTTTCCACCGCCGACAGCAATAATAGCATCCATCTTATTAGCTTTCATGATAGCTACTAGACGATCACGTTCCTCATAAGTAGAAGTTCCATTATAGGTTTCAAAAGTAGATGTAATAGCAGGTAGTTTAGGGAATTTCTTTTTGGCAACTTCCCAAGAAGCATTTCCACGAACAATTAATACATTTTCTAAGCCACGTCGTTCTAAGTGGTTTGGTAATGTATCCCATGCACCTACTTGACATAAATATTCTTGCGGAGCTCCGCGAACAATCAATTCTTTATTCAACAAAATTCATCCCTTCTGTCTGGCACGGTCGTCAATTCGGCTGCGACATTTATAATTCAAATTGTATAGGAACTTAAACTGACTGTCAATCTAGCTATTGTTTTACAATTTCATCATCACCAAACCATTTTTTACTAATTTCTTGCATTTTTCCTTCGTCATATAAAGTTTTAAACGCATCATTTATTTTTGTTTGCAGTTTTTTGTCGCTTTTACGCATGCCTACTGCAAAATCGGTTGCATCAAATCCACCTGTGATGATATTATAATCGTCTTTATTTTTTTGTTTATCAATATAATAACGAGCATAGACTTCATCAATAATTAAACCATCAATACGTTTATTATTTAAATCAATAAAAGCAACATCAAAAGTATCGTATAATTCTGGTTCATTGTTTGCAATAATATCAGTTAGTACTTCTGGATTTTTAGCCATATCATCAATAGAACTTGCGCCATTTTGGGCACCTAGCGTTTTATCTTTCATATCACTAAATTTGTTAATATTACTTGATTTAAGCGTTACTAAGACTTGTTCATTTTTCATATAAGGCTTACTAAAATCAACTTTTTTCTTTCTAGCATCTGTTACTGTATAGCCATTCCAAATTAAGTCAATTGATTCATTTTTTAATTCTGATTCTTTCATAGACCAATCAATAGGGGTAAATTTAACTTTAATACCATATTCATCAAAAACAGCTTTAGCTAAATCAATATCAAATCCAACTAACTTATCGTCTTTATCACGGAACCCCATTGGGACAAAGCTATCATCTAAACCGACTACCACTTCTTTATCTTTTTCAATTCTACTCCACTGGTCTTCTTTTGCCTCACTTTTCCCACAAGCTACAAGCGTTAATACAAAAATTGCCATTACTGCTACTAATAATCCTTTTTTCATTTAAATTGCCTCCTTTTTTAATGGTTCTACTTCTAACATTTGATCCGCTATTTTTTCAGCGAATGCATGATCATGCGTTACAATAATTTGTGTAATACCTACTTGTTTTAAACTTAAAATGAGTGATGCAACATGGTCACGTAAGTCTGGATCTAAAGCTGAAGTTGGTTCATCAAATAACAACACTTTTGGATTCATCGCAAGTGCCCGGGCAATAGCAACACGTTGTTTTTGACCGCCCGATAGTTGATATGGCATGCTATCTGCTTTATCTGCTAAATCAAGTAAACTAAGTAATCGTTCTGCTTCTTTTTTAGCCGCTTCTTTTTTTGTTTTTCGAGCTAGTGTAGGAGCTAAAATCAAATTATCCATCACACTTAAATGCGGAAATAGGTGAAACTCTTGAAAAACAACTCCAATAGTATTTTCGACATCCTTTTTAGACATCGGATCAACCACTTCCCCGTCAATCAAAATTTCTCCTGAATCCATTTTTTCGAGACCGCTAATGCAACGAAGCAAGGTTGTTTTCCCACCACCAGAAGGCCCAACAATAGAGAGGATTTCTCCGTCTTTAAGTGAAAGATTAACATTATCTAAAATCGTTTTTTGCTCGAATTTTTTCGTTAAATTTTTAATTTCCAACATTTTTTTCACCTCATTTATAATAACTAAAACGTTTTTCCAATTGTTTAAATAGTAAAGTTAAAATAGCTGTTAGCGCTAAGTAAATCGCTGCAACTAACACTAGTGGTATTAAAGTGACATCTCTACTCATCGCAATTTTTCCTGCACGAAGTAAATCGCCAATGCCAAGAATATAAACTAATGAAGAGTCTTTAACTAGATTAATCACTTCATTTCCGATAGCAGGAAGTACACGTTTGACTACTTGCGGTAAGACAATTTTTCGAAGTGTTTGTCCATATGTTAGACCAAGAACTTTTGCACTCTCATATTGACCATTTTCGATTGATAAAAATCCACCACGAAAGATTTCTGCAAAATAAGCAGCATAATTTAGAATAAAAGCAATAAATACGGCATCCATGCGATCAAAAACAATTCCAATAATTGGTAAGCCATAATAAATAAAAATTAATTGTAAAAGTAAAGGGGTTCCTCGCATAATCCAAATATAAATATTTAAAATAAATTTAAGGGGGGCTATTTTACTGACATTGCCAATTGCTACAATAGCACCTAAGGGAATCGAGCAAACAAGGGTCACTGCAAAAACCAAAAGTGTTGTTTTCGCCCCATCAAGTAATGCTGGTAAAATTTCTGTTATATAGTCCATTTAAATTCGCTCCTTTTTAGCATAAAAAAATCTCGTCCGCTTGGCATAAAACTACCAAGAGGACGAGAATAATATTCACGTGGTTCCACCTCAATTTACTAATACTTCACAGTACCAGCCTCTGTTAGTGCTAGACTAACAAGCTATAACGGGCTTTCCCGAGTTCACCTACTACTCACTTTTCAGCAAACCAGCTCCTAGATGTGTTCGATAACGCTATCTTTATCCTTTCGCACCAACCAAGGACTCTCTTGTAAAAGAATTACGCTCTACTTGTTCTAATCAACGCTTTCACTTCTTCTTGCTAATACTCTACCACGATAAAGTGATAGAGTCAACTGTTTTACAAAAAATTTTAAAGAACTAAATAAATGTTTTTACAAAGAGTTAGCCATAAAGAGGCATTTTTACATTGATACATTCGCTGCTTCTACAAATTTTTTGATATTAAAAAGCACTTTTAACCTATTGAACCTGGTTTAAAGTGCTTCTATCATATTGCATTATTTTATTTAGCTACTTATATGGTTTACAGCTTGAACTAGTCTTTCGCAATTAATAAATAGTCATCTTTTTGCTCAAAGTACAATTTCACTTCTGTTCCTTGTTCACTTTTTGACTCAATACAAATTTCGTGGCCTAATTTTTTAGCCATTTGTTTGGCAAGATATAGCCCCATACCAGTAGCTTTCTTTTCTTGTCGACCAGTATTGCCTGTAAAGCCTTGCTCAAAAATCCGTGGTAAATCTTCTTCTTTAATTCCGCGACCATTGTCTTTTATGTGCAGAACTTTTTTTCCACTAGCTTCTGCATCACACCAAATTTTTATTTCGCCACTTTCTGCTGTATATTTCAAAGCATTAGATATAACTTGATCGAGAATAAAACCAAGCCATTTACTATCTGTTCGCACATCCAGATCCACATTTTGTATATCCAGCTTCATTTTTTTCCCGATAAAAAGTTTGGAGTGGCGCTTGACAGATTCGCGAACTACAACTCCAAGATTCTGCTCTTGGATAAAATAATCTTTGGAAAAAGTATCTAATCTTGAAAAATAAAGTGCTTGCATAACTAATTTATCAATCGTTGTTAATTCCTCATCAATTTGTTGGAAAATCGTTTTTGTATCATTTAAATCAGGATTATTAATTAGCATCTTACTTGCAACAACAGGAGTCTTCACTTCATGCACCCAGTATAAAATAAAATCATGATATTCTTGCTGTTTATCTTGTAATTTACTAATAGCTCGTAGTTCTTCTTGATGTTTTTTCGCCATCAATTGATTAAAAAAAGCTTGTTCACGAGTTCGCGGTTTTGGCAAAAGCTCAATAATATTTTCTTCCATTTCACCACTTACTAATTCTTCCATCTCGTGCCAATAACTATATTTAAAGAAATAGCCTAGCACAAGATAAGCAAGTAAAAAAACGAAGACAAAAATATATAAATAAATGAAATTTCCTAGTGTAAGTTTGCTGTTAGGGTCGATAGAAATTAGTACACCAACGAAAAACATTATGCTACAAAAAAACAATAAGAAAAATCGTTTATCCTTAATATAATTCCACCAATTCATATGGATTTCCTCGCTTTCGTTAATTTACTTCGTTGGGGATAATTTGGAATGTAGCAAAGTCGAATAAACCTTGATCTGTTAATTTAAGCTCAGGAATAACAGGTAATGTTAAAAATGACAATGTTAAAAATGGATCAAATCCTGTTGCTTGGCTAATTTGTTTAAATGCTTTTATAAGTCCGGCTAAATCCTCTTCCACTTCTTCAAAAGAACGATCGCTTAAAAGCCCAGCAATTGGTAAAGCTAAATCGTGTAATACTTTACCAGATGCGTCTACTACAGCAATTCCACCACCACAATTTGTTATATGATTAATGGCGGCTTCCATCGCTTCATCTGTGACACCAACTGCGACAATATTATGTGAATCATGTGCGACAGTAGTTGCAATCGCACCTTCTGTTAAACCAAATCCTTTAACGATACCGACACCCACATGACCAGTATCATGATGCCGTTCGACAACCGCCATTTTAAGTAGGTCTTTAGTTACCGATGGAACAAATAAGCCAGCTTGGACAGACACTTCTTCTATTCGTTTTTCTGTGAATAGACTATTTGGTTGCATGCCAATCACATAGCACGTTGCCTTTTTAAGGGGAAGTTCTAAATCTTTTCGTGTTAAATGATGATTGATTTTTGGTGATACGAATTGTGTTGATTTTCGTTGTTGGAAGGCTGCTTCTTTTCTAACACCATTTTCAACGACAACCTGTCCATTTTTTAATACTTTAGATATTTCTACGGTTTGTAAATCTTTTAGAAAAACAATGTCAGCTTGATACCCCGCTGCAACGGCTCCTAAATATGGCAGATTATGACAATTTGCTGCATTGATTGTCGCCATTTGAATTGCTGTGATTGGCTCTATACCATTTGCAATTGCCAGGCGAATATTATAATTAATCGAACCTTCTGTAATTAAATCATTAATTAGTTTATCATCTGTGCAAAAACAAAAGCGATGACTATTTCTAGAAGTGACTGCCGGGATTGTTGCAAGTAAATCACGTCCCACAGTTCCTTCGCGGAGCATCACAAACATGCCAGCACGCAACCGGTCCATGGCCTCTGTGGCATTTGTACTTTCGTGATCTGTTCGAATTCCTACAGCTAAATAGTTATTCAAATCAGCGCTAGTTAACCCAGCCCCATGTCCATCAATTCTGCCGCCTTCTTTTTTAGCATTGATAATTTTAGTCAATATATCCGCGTTTCCTTTTGCGACAGACGGGAAATCCATCACTTCCGCAAGACCAATTACTTTTTCATGTGCGTATAGTGGGTGAAGTTTTTCTGCATGGAGTGTCACACCATTATGTTCTCCTTCTGTTGCTGGAACTGATGATGGAAGCATTACAAACATATCTAGTGGCACATCTTCTGCATTTTCTAGCATAAATTCAATGCCTCTTTCACCAGCAACATTCGCTATTTCATGTGGATCAGTAATAATAGTTGTTACGCCATTTGGTAATAATACACGAGCAAATTCAGCAGGTGTTACCATGGCGCTTTCCACATGGACATGCGCATCAATAAAGCCTGGAACAATAAACTCTCCTGCTGCATCCATCGCGTTCGCACTATTTGGAAAATGACCAATCCCAGCAATATAACCATTTTTAATAGCTATATCTCCTTCGATAATTTCTCCTGAAAAGACATTGACTATTCTTCCATTAGTAATAACTAAATCTGCCTCTGCTCGACCATCACTGACTGCTACACGTTCTTGCAGTTGTTTTAAATTCTCCACCCAATTTCACCTCCGTTATTTATACTTCCGAAAATCCTTCGTCAAGCAAATATCCCTCTGCGCCTTCTTTTGTTGGAAAAACGGCTTCTAAATTTTCGCCTGTATAAATAACCCACATTTCATTCTCATAAATGAGTGATAGTTTATCCCCATGATTATCTTGATATATTTTTGTAAGGCCTTCTTTATAGCCTGCTTCATCTTTATCCATATATTCTTTTGCTTCCTCTAGCAACACTCGAATTTCATTTTCGGAGTAATCTTTTACATTGACATATCCTTGTTTATCCAGTGGTTCTACTTCTAAAAATGGTGCATAAATAAATGCATTTCCATTAGGATGTAAATGTTTGACGATTATTTTTTTATCGCGCTTGCTTGCAGGATAGTGTACATTCACACGATCCATTGAAATTTCATGCAGTTCAAAACCACCAACTGCTTCTATTAACGCTTTTTTCTCTTCAAAATTCAACATAATATTTATTTCCTCCAAATTAATTTTCTTGTAAAATTTTTGTCACTAGTTTTGGTAACCAATCATGCAGATTATCAAATATAAAGCCTGCTTCTGTTGCTTTTGAGTTATCAAGATAATAGGTTTTTTCAATCCCAAATGGTGAATTATCTTCGTCGTCGGTCACTTCTTCAACAAGCGCTTTCTGACCTATTTTTGCTTCAAGCATTTTGATAAATCCATTTAACGAGTAGGTTCCATTGGAGCTAGCATTAATTGGTCCAGTAATTTCTGTTGATATACCTATCCATTCTAAGAAACGAGCTGCCTCATCAGAAGTAATAAAGCCAATTTCTGCTTGATTATTACTAATACCAATTTCTTGTTGGTTTTTAATATGTTCCAAATGAAAATGCAGTCGCTTTGTATAATCATCCATTCCAAGAACAATTGGAAAACGTACTGCTACAACTGGAAAAGATGCCTTTTGAAAAAATACTGCTTCTGCCAGTCTTTTTCCTTCCCCGTAATCAAAATCTTCTTTATCACCACTGACAATTTCATATTGTTTTGGATTGAAATCTTCCTCTACTAAGGCATGCCCTTTTTGACTATATACAGATAATGAGGAAGTAAATATGTATCGTTTTACTTTGCCTTTAAAAGCATCTACTGCATAAAGTGCTTCTTGTGGTGAGAAGCAAATATTATCATAAATAACATCCCAGTCTTCCTTAGCTAATTGAAATAAATCATCCCTAGATTCACGATTTAAAACAACACGTTTTACTTCATCGCCAAAATTATCTGTTGTTTTTCCTCTTGTACCAATCGTAACATCATGCCTCGCTGCAACAAGTCGTTCTACTAATTTCTTCCCAAAAAACCGCGTCCCGCCTAAAACAAGTATTTTCAATTTAATTCCTCCTTTATTTATGAAAAACAGGAAGTACGCAATCAGTTAGCGCCATCTTCCTGTTCATTACTCATTCAATCATATATCCTTGGCCTTTTTTGGTTTTAATAAATTCTTCTAAGCCGATTTCTGCTAATTTTTTACGAATTCGAACCACATTAACTGTGAGTGTGTTATCGTCTACAAAGCTTTCATCTTCCCAAAGTGCACGCATAATTTCGTCTCGGCTCACTATGCTACCTTTTTGCTTCATTAATTCATATAAAATTAAAAATTCATTTTTAGTTAGTTCGATTTTATCTTCTAAATGTGTCAGTGTATTTGTATCAATATGCAGAAAAACATTATTATGTTCCATTACATTTGCTTCTTCTAAATCTGCGTAGGAATAAGTCCGTCGTAAAAGTGCGTTAATTCGAGCCATTAAAACATCCAAATCCACAGGTTTTTCAATATAATAATCTGCTCCCATGTTCATTCCCATAATTTGATCCATACGGGAATTTCGGGAAGATAAAAAGATAATTGGTACATTAGAAACTTCCCGGATTTGATTACACCAATAAAATCCGTCAAAGAAAGGCAAATTCACATCCAAAATTACAAGTTGCGGCTCAAAAGCTAAGAATTCTTGTAAAATATTATTAAAATCCTCCACTACACCAATTTCAAATCCCCACTTGTTTAAATGCTTCTGAATCGTATCACGAATTACCTCATCATCTTCTACTATATATACCTTTACCATCATCATACCTCCTCGGCAGAACTCTCTTTTCATTTTAGCTGAAATACCTATAAAAGCCAATTACTTTTTATCTGCCGTAACGATTTTAGTAAATGAATTGACGCAAAGCATGTAATAAGCACCAAACAATAAAATATAAATACCTGTCCCAATTAAAACTGGAAATTTAATATTATCGATTAAATTAATAGATATTCCCCAAAGCGCAACCATTGAATGCGCAATTCCCAAAAATAAAGGAATCACAAAAATGGGCCAAATTTGTTTGGAAATTATCTTTCTTATTTCTTTCTCTGTGACACCTAGCTTGAATAATATTTGGAATTTCACTTTTTCCGTTACCGCATCTGTAACTAATTTAAAGTAAATAATACTACCAGTGGCTAAGAAAAATACAATTCCGATGAAAATACCGATAAATAAAAATGAACCTGCAAGTAACGAAATCATATGATAGTTTGTATAGTAGGAAGACACTTTTTCTGAGAATAGCGAAGGCTTTCCGTCCACAATTGTTTGAACTTTTTTATCTAATTCTTCACTATGGCTCGAATTTGTAATATTAAACATTCCTACTGTTTCTCTTGATGCTAACGTTTTTATATCGTTATAATATTCATCCGAAACGACTAATGTTTCATAGGAAATCCCGGTATTAAAAATCGAAAATTCTCGAAAACCAATTACTTTGATAGGCGCCATCTTTTGACTAGTTGCTTTTTCTGTTTTCACTGTTATTTGCCGTTCCAACCAATCATTCTGAATTTCTGGTCTTGCATAATAAACATTTTTCCCAAGTAAAATTGCCTCACTATATTGTAATTTTTCAGGCCTCACAAAATCACTTTGTTGTTTTGCTGCAATTCGCGCATATTCAGATTCAGCAACAATGGGATGTATCATTTGTAGTTGTTCTGAATCTTTTTTGCTATTCTCTCGATATTCTAAATTAGCTCTAACCATTTCTGTTTTCATGATACTTTTTAGCTGATGATTTTTGTCTGTATTAATGGTTTGAATTATTTGCTGTTCATTTTTACTTGTTAGATTTCGTACTTGATAACTCGATGGATTATCTTCTGTAATATCATTGAGTGTTCGAACATAAAAACTACTCAATGAACCAATGATTGTTAAAGTAGTTGCACTTAAGACCGCTATCATTGCAATTGTACTTGCATTCTTTTTCAATCTAAAACGCAGTGATGTAATCCCTATTAGATTGGTACCATTGTATAAAAAATGTTTATTATGATAAAGTTTTTTAATCACATAGGGCGTTCCAAATCTGACAGTTAGCCAAGTTCCCAAAATTACAGAACATAATATAAATAGATTTATATCCAGAAAATCATATTTCAGCCAAATAGGTGATTCCTCAATATTGCGAGTTGCGATAAAATAGCCAATCCCAATTAAAATAAGCCCCACTACCATAAGAAAAAATGAGCCTTTTGCAACTCTTTCTTCTTTATCGTCATTCTTAAATAATTGACTTAAATTATAACGTAATACAATGATGATGGCGTATACAGATGTAAATAACATAATTGCTAAAAACACCAATGCCGTATCTATAATCGCTGATGTAGAAATAAGAAACTGTGCATCTATCGTTAAACCAACAATCCAAAACAATAGCATGGCAAACATTTTAGAAAAAAAGATACCAAGTAAAATACCAAATACCGTCGCTAACATATACATCATGGCATTCTCAAAGAAAAGCACTAAAGCAATTTGGGATTTACGCAAGCCAAGCAACGAATATAAGCCAATTTCACGTTTTCGTCTTTTAAGAAAAAAGCTATTCGAATAAAAAATAAAAAAGAAGATAAATAAAATAAGTACTATACTTGCCGCAGAAAACATCGCCGGCCCAAATAGTTCCCAGCGTTTAAAAACCTTATCAATAAGAGGATTATAAGACAAAGAAACAAATGTAAAGAATACGAGTACACAGACAATAAGCGAAACAAAATATACCATAAATTGCGTAAAGTTTTTTCGCATGTTGGTAAGTGCTACTTTAAATAACATTGTTTTCGTCCCCCCCAAGAAGCGCCAAAACATCCAACACTTTTTGGAAAAATTGTTTTCTTGAATTATTTCCTCGATAGATTTCCGTGAAAATTTCTCCATCTTTAATAAACATAATTCGCTCGCAATAACTTGCAGCAAAGGCATCATGGGTAACCATCATAATTGTTGAATCGCGGATATTTTTAGCTTTAGCAAGACCTTCTAAAAGATTAGTTGCAGCCTTGGAGTCGAGCGCACCAGTTGGTTCATCTGCGAAAATAAGGGTAGGCTCCGTAATCATCGCCCTACATACTGCCGTTCGTTGTTTTTGTCCACCTGATATATCGGTTGGATATTTATTTCGCTGCTCATAAATGCCAAACTGACGAGCAATAAGTTCAAACCGTTCATCAATTTCTTTTTGTCTAACATGCGATAACGCAAGCGGTAAGACAATATTATCTTTTACAGTCATTGTATCAAGCAAATTATAATCTTGAAAAATAAAGCCCAGTTGGTTTCTTCTAAAAAGTGCCATTTCTTTTGCTTTCATTTTTGAAAGTTGCTTTCCACCAATTTCAATTTCTCCAGAAGTAGGTTTATCTATGGAAGACAACACATTAAGCAATGTTGATTTACCTGCCCCAGAAGGTCCCATTATCCCAACGAATGAGCCTTTTTGTATTTCAAAGCTAACACTTCCTAATGCAGAAAACAAATTTCCCTTTGAGCCATATACTTTTCTAACTTTGTGCGCTTTTAGTACGGTCTCCATTCTTTTCCTCCTGTTACTAGATTATTTGCTTATTCTACCTTAATTTTATAGAAGATACTATGGGCTATAGTTGTATTTATAAAAAAATCTAAACTTTATCATACAAAAGCGATTAATCCAATAGACTAACCGCTCCACGAAATTAAGTAAGACTCATTAATTTTTTTCTTTTCGTTTAAATGGCTCCATTACTTCCTCATTTACAAGTGAAGCATAGGTCTGTGGTTTTCGATAAGCATTTCCCCAAACCTCCGTCCTTCGAAAATTTCTTATCTCCGCTACGTTAAATTCTGCCATATAAATAGCTTCCGAACTAGCCTCTGCTTGAAAAATCACATTATCAATATATTTACCATCGTTATCAAAAACTACTGGAGAAAAGGCACAAGATTGTCCCCAATTCTCACCAGGATAATTTGCCATTGCCACACCAACCATATTTTCAAAAGCTCTAGCGTTAAGTTGATTCAGTCGCGCTGGATTCATATCACATGCATTGGGAACAAGAATTATTTCAGCGCCTTTTAGCATAAGTGTTCGGGCGCTTTCCGGAAATTCTCGGTCAAAGCAAATCATCACACCCAATTTAACCCCTTCAAACTCGCATACTTGAAATTCATTACCACTATCAATTAAACACTCTAATGAAAAATCACATGTATGTACTTTTGCATAGTCTAAAATAATCGCACCATTTCGATCAATAATAATTGCCGTATTTTGTCTTTTCTCACCTATTTTTGATAAATAGGTCGCACAAATACCGATATGGTGTTGTTTAGCTTGCTCTCTGAGGACTTTGACATACTCGCTATCAATTGTTACTGCCTCGTCTAACCACATAGCACGTTCTTTCTTAAAATCAGGATGCAACGGATAATCGAAAGCTTTATCAAAAGGAGGCGCATATCCATTTGACCACATTTCTGGAAAAAGCACTAAATCTGCTCCATTTTTCGCAGCTGTTTCGATATGTTGGATAGCTAAATTTAAATTAGCCAATTTATTATTAGCAACTGCTTTTTTCTGAACTAAAGCAATTTTTAACATACGTTTTTTCCGCTCCAATAGCTTTAAAATTTTTTCTTATCAATAAAAATTTCTGCCCCTACTGTTTCATCATCTGTATATTTCTCGCGCATTGAATGGATTAGTGCTTCTAATTCTTCTAAACTAATCGAAACGTCTGCAGCAACAATGTCCCAAGCTACTTCTGTTCTCCCATTAATGGAAGTCATTATTTTCAAGCGACCTTGAGCAAACAATTTGATAGCAGGTTTTTTTAGTTCGGTTTCTTTTACTTCATTCCATGGTTTAAAATCTCCACGATAAGCAAGCCCACGTTCCGTCAATTCAACGGTCGGAGCAGTATTTAGCAATCTTAATAACGGCCGTAAAATACAAAGTCCAATAAATATAAGTAAAATAGTCTCTTCTATACCATTTACACCTTTTATATGACTAAAAATGATATATACTAATAATCCAACCGCTATCCATAATAAGCAACTTGAAAAAATCAAACGGCGATTTACGCTAAATTCTATTCTCTCTGTCTTTTTTTCTTGATCTAGTTCCGCTTCTATCATTTGCATCCTCCACTCCCACATTGTGTGCTATTTCTATTGTACTAGAAATAAGGTTCAATGGAAAGGCGCCAATTCTGGATTGACGTGCGTTTCGATTAATTGTATGCTAAATAAGGAATTTATGTTGACCTTTTGAACATATATGATATAATTTCTTTAATGCTTTTAAGTAGTAAAATATAGTTTCTAAAAAGGAGGCGAACATCATCGACCAAGTTATCTTAATCGGCTTTATGGGAGCTGGAAAAACGACCGTTGGAAATATACTCGCAAAATTAGCTAATTTACCATATATTGATATTGATGAAGTTATTACTCACGAACAGGGAATGAGTGTTTCTGCTATTTTTGCTAAATATGGTGAAAAAGAATTTCGTCGTTTAGAACACGAAAAATTAAAAGAATTGGCTGATACAAAAGCCGTTATCGCAACAGGCGGTGGAATTGTTCTTAATCCTGAAAATAGAGAAGTTTTAAAAAATACATATCCGGTAATTTATTTAGAAACAAATCCAGAAGTATTTATGAATAGACTTAAGGGTGATACAACACGCCCACTAGTACAGCAAAAAACACCTGAGGAAATTCGCGCTATTTTTGAACCAAGGATTGAGCATTATAAAACCTCAGCTGATTTTATTGTGAATACGGACAACCGCAATCAACAAGAAGTTGCCAAAGCAATTATAGCCATGTTAGATAAATAAAAAACAGCGCATTTCGCGCTGTTTTTTATTCAGTACAATGTCTACACCACATATCTGGCATAACGGATGTATAATCTTTAGTAAAGGTAAGTAAATCATAAAAGATACTATCAGCATAGCCACTATCACTAATTTCTAGTTTATTTAATTCGATTTCGCGATGAAGTGATTCAAGTGCTGCATCTCGAAGTGCCGGTAGTATATACCCGGTGATTTTAATTTGTGCTAAAGCAGCAGCAATCGTAATTCGGTCTGATTGATGCACAGCGCTACCAAATTCAGCTAAAAGTTGTTGTAATCGTTCTACCCCATCATCTTTCGCTGGAACATAGGTCGAATTTTTCACAGTTTCCATCATGTACTTCGGAAAAGCCGATAAATTTAAGCCTTGATCACTTTTATCACTAAAATATTCCTCTAGCCGTTTTAGAACTTCTAAACCTTCCTTCTGTCCAAATGGTGCTAATTTATCATTTTCATCTAAATAAAAGCTGGCTTTAAAGTGGTCTTTAAAATTGGGATGTGTTGTTTCTAAATGTAGTTCTTTTCCTGGTTGATCAATATACATCTTAATTGCCATTTTTGCCTTCCTCCTCCTTGTGAAATCTCTTACATTTATCTTACCAAACAATCAGCTCTTTTTGAAGCAAGAAAAATATGACAAATTACCAACAATTTCAAGCGTTTTTTCCGATTTTTTAGTATGGTATTTAACTTTTTAACGTAAAAAAAGTATATAAAACTATTATTTTAAACCTAAAAAGCAAAAATGTACTCTTTTGACCAATTTTTTATTCCATGGTTAAATAAAACCTGGGCTTGATCTAACAACAATCACATCTGTTAACTAACAGTCCACTTACACACTTGAGAAAACAAAAACCGCCATTATCCCATTTTGGCGGTCTTTGTTTATTTAATTTCTAACACGGTAACAGCTTCGATATGTGTTGTCATCGGAAACATATCTACCGGCTGGACTTGTTTTGCTTCATAACCACCATCCGTCAGTATTTGCATATCGCGAGCTAATGTCGCTGGATTACAAGAAACATAGACCACTTTTTTTGGTTTCATTGCTAAAATAGTTTGAAGTAACTTTTCATCACACCCTTTTCTTGGGGGATCAACGACAAGTACATCTGCTGTAATTCCTGCCTTATACCATGCTGGAATAACTTCTTCTGCTTTCCCCGTCTCAAAAGTAGTGTTTTTTAAATTATTTAATTCTGCATTTGCTCTTGCATCTTGAATCGCCTGATCAACAATTTCTACCCCATATACATGTTTTGCTTTTTTAGCTAAACATAAAGAAATAGAACCAATACCACAATATGCGTCAATAACGGTTTCTTCTCCGGTCAATTCTGCCGCTTCCACTGCTTGTTGATAGAGGACTTCTGTTTGCTGTGGATTTACTTGATAAAAAGAACGAGCAGAGATTGCAAACCGAATACCGTGTATTGTATCTTCAATAATGTCTTTTCCCCAAAGTGTTTTAGTACGATTACCAAAAATAACATTGGTTTTCTGTGAATTAATATTTTGAACAATCGAGGTTAATGCTAATTGTTCTGTTAATTCTTGAATAATGTCATCTTTAAATGGAATTCGCTCTTTATTGGTGACAAGCACTAACATTAATTGCCCTGTTGTGTGGGCATATCGTGTCATAATATGCCGAATATCGCCTTTTCCTGTTTTTTCGTTATATGGTTCCGTCCCATATTTTGCTAGAATTTCTCTCGTTTTTTGAACAGCAAAATCACCTTGTTCGTTATGAATTAAACACGTTGTCATATCAATAATATCATGACTTCTTTTTTGATAAAAACCTGCTGTTAACTTACCATTTACAAAGCCAACTGGCACTTGTGATTTATTCCGATAGCGCCATGGGTTTTGCATACCTAAAGTATCTTTAACCTCCACATGAAGTTTACCAATTCGTTTCATTGTTTCTTCTACTTGATTTTTCTTAAACTTGAGCTGGCCTTCATAACTTAAATGTTGTAAGCTGCATCCACCACATTTGGAATAAACCGCACATGGCGGCTCCACCCGGTTCTCACTCTTTACTTGGATACTTTCCATTCGAGCAAAGCCGTAGTTTTTATTTAATTTGATTATTTTAGCTGTTACTTTTTCGCCTGGTAATGTATTGGGAATAAAGAGCGGATAGCCATCAATTTTGCCAACGCCGCTACCATCATGTGTTAAATCCTCTATAATAATATCAATTGATTGATTCTTTTTTAAAAGGGATACTTCCAAATTCCCTTGCCCCTCTCTTTTACGATAAATTTACTTAATGATATATTCGATCCCGATTGGCTCTGTAATCATTTCTTCGTTTTGTTCTTTAAAAATAAGCAATGTATTTTTTTGTAAGGTAAAATCATATACAAATGTTTTTGGATAGATAGTAACATCTTTATTGGTTATTAATGTTTTTGTTTCATCTGCTATGGTGACTTCTTTGGGAATTTTACTGCTAAATAACTTTGTTGCAATTTCTGCATCAAAATTTGAATAGCTTGTTTTTAATGTTGTTTGGATTTTATCTTCATTTTTAACTGATGTTACTTTTACAGGAGTCGCTTCTGTTATTATCGTTCGTTCGCCACTTGTTATTTCGAAATTAGTTATTTTCTCTTGAATGGTTGTTGTTGGAAAACGATATTTTACATTTGTAATATATTCAGACACTTTTTTTGCAGCGACACGAAGACGATAAGTTTTTATTCCTTTATATCTTTTATCTGCAGAAGCTAATTGTTTTAAAAATTCATTATTAGTAGAAGTAACGATTAAATCACCATTTGGTGCAATCGTTGCTTCGGTGTTTGCGGATGGAGTGGAGAGAAAGATATTATCTTGTATGGGAATTTGCATTTTATTGTTTACCCACACTTTATTACTTTCAATTAATTCTGTTTTTGATACTTTAGTCGTTTGTTCTTCAGCCTCCACATGCCAAAAGAAAAGTACAACTGCTGCGATAGCAATGATAAACATAATAATTATCACTGTGAATTTTTTAATTAGTTGTCCACCTGCCATATCGCACTCACCTCATTTCTTTCCAAGACGTCTATTATACTTGTTTTAATGACATAAGACAAATATTTAACAAAAATGACATCCTTTTTACTATGTTGCAATTAGGACATTTAGGCTAAAGAAAAAAACTACTAAGCTTAGTAGTTTTAGTTGTTTTCTTTTATAAATAAGTCTGTCGCTGGAATATCATCTACGCTTGCGAAAAATTCAATATGTTGCTTTAAATTTTGGAATGTCATTGGTGTTTCTCCGCCTAGCTCTCCATCAAGATTAATTAACATTTTATCTTCTGAAGTTACTACTACTTTTTCAGACTTCACATAGATAACATTCGGTTCTTTAATGTGATCGCCTCGTAGTGCTAGGGTTACTAAACGAACAAACTCTGCTAAATTTACCTTTTTGATGATAATTAAAGAAAATTTGCCGTCATCTAATTTTGCATCGGGGGCAATTTTTTCAAAGCCACCAATTGAATTTGTCAGGCCTAAAAGGAAAAACATAATTTCTCCTTCAAAAACACCTTGGTCGTATTCAACTTTTACTTTAGTTGCTTTTAGGGATGGTAGCATTTCAATCCCTTTTAAGTAGTATGCAAGTTGACCAAGCATTGTTTTTAATCGGCTAGGGACATCATACGTTAGCTCTGTTAATCGTCCGCCACCGCCAATATTAATAAAATACGTATTATTTGCTTTTCCGATATCCACCGCGACACTTTGACCAGCTGCTATAATCTTTGTTGCTTTTATCACGTCTCTAGGAACATGGATTGCCCTTGCAAAATCATTGGTTGTCCCTGTAGGAATAATCCCTACTTTTGGCCGATAATCTTGTTCTGCAATGCCATTTATCACTTCATTGATTGTTCCATCTCCGCCAGCTGCGACGACTAAATCATATTTAGCTTTAACAGCTTCTTCTGCTGCGTGTTTGGCATCATCTGGCTCAGCTGTTGTTGCATGAGCTGATGTGACATACCCAGCTTGCTCTAATATCGAAAGGACATCTGCAAGATTTTTCTTAATGATTTCTCTTCCAGATGTAGGATTATAAATGACTCGAGCGTGTTTTTGCATTTTGTTCGTCCTCTCCTTGCTCAATCAGCGTTATTCCATTGAAAAGCGCATTTTGACACATGATAAATAATATTATAGCAAATTTCACTTTAAATTCCTAATAAGTAAAGCAGTGAAGGCAAGCTTCACTGCTTTATGTTTATCGTTTATTCATTTCTTCTAATAATAATTTATTCACCATTGGTGGGTTTGCTTGGCCTTTTGTTGCTTTCATAACTTGACCAACTAAGAAGCCAACAGCACGATCTTTTCCGTTTTTATAATCGGTAATGGATTGCTCGTTATTATCGAGAATTTCTCCAATAATCGTACGTAGTGCTCCTTCATCCGAAATTTGTACTAAACCTTTGTCTTTAACTACTTGTTCCGCATCGCCACCATTTAATGCTAATTCACGGAAAACTTTTTTCGCAATTTTAGACGAGATAGTTCCTGCTTCGATTAATTGAATCATACCAGCTAAGTTGTCTGGTGTTAAACCAGTTTCGTGAAGTTCTTTTTGCTCTGCATTTAGATACGCGGAAACTTCTCCCATTAACCAGTTAGACGCTTGTTTAGCATCCGCACCAGCTGCCAAAGTTGCTTCAAAGAAATCAGACATCTCTTTTGTTAAAGTAAGCACCATTGCATCGTAGGCTGGTAAACCTAGCTCATTAATATAACGTATTTGACGTTTATCTGGTAGTTCAGGAATTTCCGCACGAATACGTTCTTTCCAAGCTTCATCAATAAATAAGTCTACTAAGTCTGGCTCTGGGAAATAACGATAGTCGTCGGATCCTTCTTTAATACGCATTAAGGAAGTTTTTCCAGTTGCTTCTTCAAAACGGCGTGTTTCTTGTTCAATAATACCTCCAGAAAGAAGTACTTCTGCTTGGCGTTTTTCTTCAAATTCAATTCCTTTACGCACATTATTAAAGGAGTTTAGGTTTTTCAGTTCTGTTTTTACACCAAATTCTTCTTGGCCGATTGGACGAATAGAAATATTAGCATCGCAGCGCATTGAACCTTCTTCCATTTTCACATCAGAAACGCCTGTATATTGAATAATGGATTTTAGTTTTTCTAAATAAGCATACGCCTCTTCCGCAGAACGAATATCTGGTTCAGAAACGATTTCGATTAGCGGTGTTCCTTGACGGTTAATATCTACTAATGAATAGCCATGAGAAGTATGAGTATTTTTACCAGCATCTTCTTCTAAGTGAAGACGAGTAATACCGATTTTTTTCTTTTTACCACCAACTTCAATTTCGATCCAGCCATGTTCTCCAATTGGTTTATCAAATTGAGAGATTTGGTATGCTTTTGGATTATCTGGGTAAAAATAATTTTTACGATCAAATTTAGTATGTTCAGCAATTTCGCAGTTAATCGCCATTGCTGCTTTCATACCGTATTCTACAGTTCGTTTATTTAAAACTGGTAAAACACCTGGCATTCCTAAGTCTACCACGGTTGTATTAGTGTTTGGTTCTGCCCCAAAATGAGCTGGCGCAGAAGAAAATATTTTTGAATTGGTTTTTAACTCAACGTGAACCTCAAGTCCAATAACTGTTTCAAAATTCATTGCTACGCCTCCTATAAGTTTGGTTTTTCTTTATGGAATGTTGTTTCTTGTTCAAATGCATGTGCGACTTTGTATAATAATGATTCTTCAAAGTAATTACCAATAATTTGTAAGCCAACTGGTAAGCCTTCTGAAAATCCACAAGGAACTGAAATAGCTGGAACTCCCGCTAAGTTAATTGGAACAGTCAAAATATCATTGGAATACATTGTAATTGGATCATTAATCATTCCATCAATTTTAAATGCTGTTGTTGGCGAACTTGGTCCAATAATCACATCATAGTTTTCAAAAACATCTACAAAATCTTGTTTAATTAATGTACGTGCTTGTTGTGCTTTTTTATAGTAAGCATCATAATAACCAGAACTTAGTGCATAGGTTCCCAGCATAATACGACGTTTTACTTCATCTCCAAATCCTTCCGAACGTGTTTTTTTGTACAGTTCTTCTAAAGTATGCGCATTTGGAGAACGATATCCATAACGAACACCATCAAAACGAGAAAGATTAGAAGAGGCTTCACTTGATGCTAAAATATAATAACTTGCTACACCATATTCAGAATGAGGCAATGAAACTTCATCCCAAGTAGCACCTAGTTTTTCTAGTGTTTTAAGCGCATCTAACACCGCTTGTTTTACCCCTGGATCCACACCCTCGCCAAGATATTCTTTTGGAACACCAATGCGTAGTCCTTTAATGTCACCTGTTAAGCTATCTGAAAAACGCTCATTAGGTTGATTAATTGATGTAGAATCATTTGCATCTACACCAGAAATAGCTTCTAACAAATAAGCATTATCTTCTACGTTTTTCGTGATTGGTCCAATTTGGTCTAAAGAAGAAGCAAAGGCAATTAAGCCAAAACGAGAAACTCGACCATATGTAGGTTTCATTCCTACTACACCACAAAAAGCTGCTGGTTGGCGAATGGATCCACCAGTATCACTACCAAGTGAAAATAAAACTTCGCCTGCCGCAACAGCGGAAGCACTACCGCCTGAAGAACCACCTGGAACGCGTGATAAATCCCACGGGTTATAAGTTTTATGGAAATACGATGTTTCTGTAGAAGAACCCATCGCAAATTCATCCATATTTAGCTTTCCAATATTAATCGTTTGAGCATTTTTAAGTTTAGAAACAACTGTCGCATCATAGATTGGATCGAAGTTTTCTAAGATTTTACTAGCAGCCGTTGTACGCAAGTTTTTTGTTACAATATTATCTTTAATCCCAATTGGCATACCTGCGAGCATATTATTAGGATCAATCCCAGCATCTCCAAGTTCTTCTGCTATGCCAAATGCAGTCTCTTTATTTAAAGTAATAAATGAACCTACTTTGTTTTCTACTGCATCTATTCGGTTGTATGATTCTGTTACTAAATCAAAAGGTGTTATTTCTTTTGCAACTAATTTATCATGTAATTCTTTTACTGAAAAATCAAATAAACCCAAAATATTTTCCCTCCCTAATTTTTTATTGTTCCATTATTGTCGGTACTTTAAACATACCATCTTGTTGGTCTGGCGCATTTTTCAAGACTTCTTTACGATCAAGTCCTTTTGCTGCCACATCTTCTCGTAATACGTTTGATACTTCAATTGCATGGCTGGTTGGTTCTACATTACTTGTATCAAGGGTGTTTAATTGCTCCACTAACTCAATTATTTTACCAAGTTGACCAGCGAATGCAGTTGCTTCGTTGTCGGAAACTTCTAATTTGGCAAGGTTTGCTACTTTTTCTACAGTTTCTTTTGATATATTGGACAAAATGCCATCCTCCTTTTTAGTGATGCTTTGTATGTAACAATGCTCTCCCCCTCTACTTAAAAGGGAAGAACTGTTCTCTCCTGCATAATTATACAACAGGAAAGAACAATTCGCATTGTTTTTATTAATCGTAAATATGAGCGGTCGCTGCATCTTCATTTGCTTTTCTTGTAATTAATGCAGCAGGGCCGTCAGTTGTATTGATATTTACTTGCAAGTCGGCTGTTTTTGGAATGTGTTGACCAACTAAATCTGTTACATATTGAGTAAAACCAATAATTTCAGCTTGTCCATAAAATTGTAAAGGAATATCAATATTAAGTTCAGCTAATTGTCCATCTTCATATCTACCTCGACCAACGACACCAGTAAAGTTTGGATAATAATCTTCAATTGATTTTTTGAAATTTAAGAAGTTATCATTATCTGTTTTATGGTCTTTAGCTGATTCCGTGGATGGTAACACATAGTTCTTTTCATCTACTGTTTCCCATTTTGAAAGTGTATCGCCAGTTGCTGTTGAATAAGAAATAAAATTCCCCGGCGCTACTGCATCACGTTCCCCTTGTTTATAAATGGCAATAGTGACTGGAACATTTTCCAATCCTTTTGTTTGGCGAATTCGATTTAACACGGTAGCAGACATTTGTTTTCCTTGCTCAAGTAAAACACTATCGCTAATTGGTTGCTCGTAAGTGTCGCCGTACTGTTCTTTTTGGTAATAATCAACTGAGTTCATCGCTAAAGCAATGGAAATCCCACCAAGTGAAACACTGTCTTTATCTGTTTGTTTTAAATAATCTTGTTCTAAAATATGTGCTAAATAAATGGGTTTGCGGTCTTTACCATTTCCATTACTTGCTGGATTTAAACCGTTTGGATTATCTTTACTTTTGCGGTCAAGCCATTTTTGAAGTGTATCTTTATCTAAATATTGTCCTTCTTGGAAAAGATAGTTATCCGAAGAATATTCATTTTGAGAAATACGCATCAAACCTGATTCAAGCTCATTAATATCATATCGAGAGTAAATATTTGAGACAACCAGTCCACGTGATTTACTTGCTTTATATGGTAATACAGTTTTGTAATAATCAGATGAGATTTGATTTTTTGTCATAATGCCCGTTTCTGCTTTTTTATCATCTTTTTGTACCACTTTATCATTGGAATCTAGTTTTGGGGCACAGCCAGAAAGAATCAGCGTTAAACCGAGCATTGCAATTATGATTTTTTTCATTTGTTTAATCCACCTTCGTCTGGTAAGTACTCTATTAAGTCATCTTCGGACCAAATAGGAATGGCTAATTCTTCTGCTTTAGCGAGTTTAGAACCAGCATCACTGCCAGCCACAACAACATCTGTTTTCTTACTTACACTCCCTGAAACATTCCCGCCAAGTGACTCAATTAATGCTTTGGCATCGTTTCGCGTTAATTTTTCTAATTTCCCAGTTAAGACAACCGTTTTCCCTGCAAAAACAAGTGCTTCTTCGGACATATTTTCTAGTTTTGGTCCGGTATATGTCATATTGACACCAGCTCTTTTTAATTCAGCGATTAAATCATGTACTTCTTCATTCGCAAAATAAGTAACAATACTGTCTGCCATTTTTTCACCAATATCATTAATGCTTGTTAATGTTTCTTTATCGGCTCTTTTCAAATTATCCATTGTTTCAAAGTGAATCGCAAGTGATTTAGCTGCTTTGGCACCGACATGACGTATACCTAAGCCAAATAGTAATTTTTCTAGTGAGTTTTGTTTACTTTGTTCAATTGATGCAAGTAAATTTGTGACTGATTTTTCTCCCATTCTTTCTAATTCTAACAGTTCTTCTTTCGAAAGGAAAAACAAATCTGCTACATCTTTAATTAAATGATGTGAAAAAAGTTGAATTATTACTTTTTCGCCAAGTCCATCAATATTCATTGCATTACGAGAGACAAAATGAATTAATCCTTCTTTGATTTGTGCTTGGCATTTAGGATTAATACATCGAAGCGCCACCTCTTCTTCTAAACGAACCAATTCGCTATCGCAAGTTGGACAGTTTTTTGGCATATGGAAAGGTTTTTCATCACCAGTCCGTTCTTCAACAATCGTTTTAATAACTTCTGGAATAATATCGCCGGCTTTTTTAATTAATACCGTATCGCCAATGCGAATATCTTTTTCTATGATTAAATCTTCATTATGAAGGGAGGCTCGACTTACTGTTGTACCAGCCACTCGGACCGGTTCTAACGCCGCAGTGGGAGTTACAACACCTGTTCGACCCACATTTAGTTCAATATCGAGTAATTTTGTTGGTACTTCTTCTGCCGGGAATTTGTAAGCAATGGACCAGCGAGGAGACTTGGCAGTTGTTCCCATTTGGCGCTGTTGTTCTAAATTATTTAATTTTAAAACAATACCGTCAATATCATAAGCTAGGCCTGCTCTTTTTTCCGTCCATTCATCAATATAAGCATAAACTTCTTCTAAATTAGTACATAATCTGCGTTCTTTATTTACTTTTAGACCCAGTGTTTCTAACATATCAAGACCTTCGCTATGCGTTCTAACACCCATTTCTCCAAAATCAGCTACAGCATATAGAAAAATATCTAAGTTTCTAGATGCAGCAATTTTTGTATCTAATTGTCGAAGCGAACCTGCTGCTGCATTTCGCGGATTAGCAAATAACATTAGCCCTTCTTCTTCGCGAGCTTCATTGAGTTTTTGGAAAGAGCGTTTTGGCATAAACGCCTCACCGCGGACTTCTATGGAATAATCTTTTTGTAATTTCATTGGTATGGAGCGAATTGTCCGTAAATTGGCAGTAATATCTTCACCAATTGTACCATCTCCACGTGTAGCCCCTTGTTTGTACTTGCCATTTTCGTATTGCAGAGATACAGCAAGTCCATCAATTTTCAGTTCGCACATATAAGCAATATCTTCACCAACTTTATCACGAATACGACGATCAAAATCAGCTAGATCTTCTCGGTTAAATGCATTCGCAAGACTTAACATTGGTGTGTCATGAGCTACTTTTTGAAATCCTTCTAATACTTCCCCGCCAACTCGATTAGACGGGGATTCAGGTGTAATCCATTCCGGATGCGCTTCTTCTATTTGAAGTAGTTCCTGCATTTTCTGATCATATTCTGCATCTTCTACTGTCGGATTATCAATTACATAATAATCATAGCTGTACTGATCAAGTATGTTTATTAATTCTTCATACCTTTTTTTATCAGCCATTTCTTCACCTGCTTTTTCCAAATTTATACTTTTTCAATTGGCGCAAATTCTGCCAGCAATCGTTTGACTCCAGTTGGGCTTGGGAATGCAATATCTAGTTCCATTCCACTACCGTCTCCTTTAACACTAACCACTGTTCCTACGCCCCATTTTTTATGACTTGCTTTATCTCCTACTGTCCAGCCAAGTGTTTCAGCACCACTTGATTTATAAGCAGTCGTTGCTTTTTGTGGCATACGTGGCTTAGCATATGGTTTCTCTGATTTTAGTTTGTTTTCATTTGCTAGTTCAAGTAAATCTCGTGGAATCTCACCAATGAAACGCGATTCTTGGTTAGAGGAAGGTCGCCCGTATAACATCCTTGAGTAGGCGCTAGTTAAGAAAAGTTCTTCCTCTGCCCTCGTGATTCCTACATAAGCCAAGCGACGTTCTTCCTCCATTTCATCCTCTTCATAAATTGCTCGAGAATGTGGGAAAATCCCTTCTTCCATTCCAACTAAAAAGACCACTGGAAATTCTAATCCTTTTGCGGAGTGAAGTGTCATTAATGTTACTGCGCCATTTTGTTCATCATTATCTTCTTCTAGTTTATCAACATCCGCTACAAGCGCTAAATCTGTTAAAAAAGCAAGTAATGTTTTATCTTCATTTTCTTTTTCAAAGTTTTGTGTAACAGATAAAAACTCATCAATATTTTCTAGTCTGGTTTGTGCTTCAATAGTACGTTCGTTTTTAAGCATCGCACGATAACCAGTTTTTTCAAGGATTTCTTCTACGAGTTCCGTTACTGATAAAAAGTCTTGCATTTGCGTAAAACCACGAACTAAATCATGAAATGCTACTAGATCTTTACTTATTTTAGCTGAAATACCTGCTAGTTCAATGCGATTAAGCACTTCAAATAAACTTAGATCATAAGCTGTAGCAACATTATTTAACTTTTCAAGTGTACCAGGACCAACTCCGCGTTTTGGTACATTAATAATGCGCGTTAAACTAATATCGTCCTCATTATTACTAATAAGTCGTAAATAAGCTAAAATGTCTTTAATTTCTTTTCTATCATAGAATTTTGTTCCGCCAACCATCGTATAAGCCATATTCGACTTCATAAAATATTCTTCCATTACACGAGATTGTGCATTCGTTCGGTAAAGAATCGCAAAATCAGATAATGGACGGCTTGTGTTGTTTACTTCTTCTTGGATTTTCATCACAACATAAGCAGCTTCTTCTTTTTCCGTTAGTGCTTTATGATAAAAAATCTTTTTCCCTTCTGCATTACTAGTCCAAAGATTTTTTGGTTTACGATTGCCATTGTTTTCGATTACGCGATTGGCCGCTTCTAAAATGCGCTTTGTTGAACGATAATTTTCTTCTAATAAAATAGTTTTAGCTTTAGGATAATCTTTTTCAAAAGACATGATATTACTAATATCCGCCCCGCGCCAACCATAAATAGATTGATCCGAATCACCAACGACACATAAGTTTTTAAATCTAGTCGCTAGTAACTTCACAAGTAGATATTGTGCATGGTTCGTATCTTGGTACTCATCCACATGAATATATTGGAATTTACGTTGATAATATTCCAAAACATCCGGAACCCGTTCAAATAACTGGATAGTCACCATGATTAAATCATCAAAATCGAGTGCTTGGTTTTTCTTTAATTTCTTTTCATACTTTTCATAGACTTCGCCGACCATTTTATCATAAAAACCACTGGCTTCTTTCACATATTCACTTGCAGAAATCAGTTCGTTTTTGGCGTTACTAATGGATGCAAGAATACCTCGTGGCTCAAATTTCTTTGGATCCACATTTTTTTCTTTTAAAATCCCTTTAATAACGGACAATTGGTCACTTCCGTCTAAAATAGTAAAATTTCGTTCATAACCGATTCGATCAATATCGCGGCGTAAAATACGGACACACATTGAGTGGAAAGTTGAAATCCAAATAGACTCTGCTTCCCCGCCCATTAAATTGCCAATCCGTGATTTCATTTCACGTGCTGCTTTGTTTGTAAACGTAATCGCTAAAATATTATATGGATTAACGCCACGTTCCCTTACTAAATAGGCTATCCGGTGCGTTAAAACACGTGTTTTCCCACTCCCGGCTCCAGCCATAATTAATAAAGGTCCTTCTGTGCTTTCTACCGCACGCTTTTGTTCTGGGTTTAATCCATCCACCAATTCTTTTGCATTTAATTGCATTCTCCTATACACCACCATACAAACATTTGTTCTTATTTTATCATACTACACTATATAATCAAACCGTTTTCTTTGCAAAAATACTTGCGGTTGCTAGTGCTGCGTCTAAATCTTCATAAATCACATTGCCAACAATAATTGTATCTGCATATTTTGCCATCTCGGCTGCTTGTTCCGCTGACCGAATGCCACCACCATACCAAAATTTAGTTTCATTAAGAACCTGGCTAACTTCCTTCACAATAGCTGGGTCTCCGTAAATGCCGCTATACTCTACATAAAAAATGGGCAGATGAAATAGATTCTCAGCTAACCTGGCATATGCGACAATATCTTCTTTTGTTAACGCTGTATTTGCTTCTGTTAACTTAGCCACTTTTGCATCTTGATTTAAAATGACATATCCTTCAGAGGTCACTCGTTTCCACGGGATAAAATCACCCATTTGTTTAATTAGCTCTTGATGAAGCCCGAGTGTCCATTTGCTATTTGTTGTATTTAACACAATTGGAATCAAAAAATGTTCTGCTTCCGGCAAAATCATCGCCTCATCACTGACTTCCAAATAAACCGGTAAGTCCGTTTCAGCGAGTAACTCATACAGCTTTTCCACTGCTTCTATTTGTAAATTATCTGTTCCACCAATAATAAATCCATCGGTTCCAGAATGAATGAGCTTGGTTGCAACATTATGAGGTAAATCTTTTGCTGGGTCTAACTTAAATAAATGCTTCATTTGCCCCTCCAACTATCTATTATGGGATATCTTATTATAGCATTAGTTGCATATCACCGCACCCTTCCAAAAGCAATTTTTAACTTTTTTTAAGCTTTTTTGCCATATTGGTATTGGGCTAGCTTTTATTTTATGGTATGATGAGGAAAATTTGATTTTATTCATACAACTTAGGTTTACATAAAAAAATGGAAATGAGGTTATTATGCAAGAAAAAAGGGAAGAATGGGGCTCAAAAGTTGGATTTATTCTGGCGTCTGCTGGCTCCGCAATTGGAATTGGCGCAATCTGGAAACTGCCTTATGTCGCCGCAACTGCAGGTGGAGGCGCGTTTTTCTTATTGTTTTTATTTTTAACATTACTTATTGTTATGCCGCTTTTAATTGCGGAATTTGTGATTGGACGAGGTTCTGGTGGTGATGCGTTGCAAGCTTATAAAACACTTGCACCTGGTTCAAAATGGAACTTGGTTGGGAAACTGGGCGTGGTTGGCGCGAGTGTTTTATTTTCCTTTTATAGTGTGGTTGGTGGTTGGATTATCACTTATCTTATTAAAGCAATTTCAGGTGGGATTACCGGACAAAACCAAGCTAGCTTATTGCATGATTTTCAAATAACTACGGCAAATCCTTGGATATCCATTAGTGCAACTATATTTTTTATTTTACTTAATGTCCTAGTTATTAGTCGTGGGATTGTTAGTGGAATTGAAAGAATGAGCAAGTTTATGATGCCCGCATTATTTATATTATTTATCGTTTTAATTATTCGGTCGTTAACGCTTCCTGGCGCGATGGAAGGAGTCGCTTTCTTCTTACGACCAGACTTTAGTCATTTTACTGCGCAAACGGTGCTTATTACGCTTGGTCAAGCTTTCTTTTCTTTAAGTGTCGGCATTTCGGTGATGGTTACATATAGTTCTTATTTAAATCGTTCTATTAGTTTGCCTCAATCAGCCATCTCTGTTTCTTTGATGAATGTCTTTGTTTCATTGCTTGCTGGATTGGCCATTTTTCCAGCAGCATTTGCCTTTGGTATTACGCCCGATGCAGGACCTGGATTACTATTTGTAATTTTGCCGTCGATTTTTAATCAATTACCATTAGGAATGTTATTTTTTATTATCTTCTTAATTTTATTCTTGTTTGCTGCGCTTACTTCAAGCTTTTCAATGTTAGAGGCTACGGTTGCACCTTTGATAAATAGCGGGATTAGTCGAAAAAAAGCGAGCATTGGAATGGGTATAGTTATTATTCTAATGGCAATTCCAAGTGCGCTTAGTTTTGGAGTTTGGAGCGATATTCAGATTTTTGGATTAAGTATCTTTGATGCCGCCGACTATCTCGTATCCAACATTATTTTGCCAGTCGGTGCTTTGTTTATCGCTATTTTTGTTGGTTACAGGTTACCTCGCGAACTATTATTAAAAGAATTTACTACTAGCAGCCATTTTGGAAAGAAAATTTTTATTGTGTGGTTATTTTTGATTAAGTATATTGCGCCAATTGCCATTATTTTAGTTTTTCTTTCCGCGACAGGTTTACTTGATTTACTCTTTTAACTAAAAAAGCAATCTCACTAAAATGTTAGCGAGATTGCTTTTCTTATATTGCCATCAGTACAATGCTAGTTACACAAATTAGCATACCACTCAAACCAATTGCTGTTCCAATTGCTCGTTTTTCTTTTAAATTGGCGAGTGTCGTAAAAATAAAGCATATTATAAAGACCCAGTGCCATAATAGGGAAAAATCAAGTCCTATACCACTTGCAACCATATTAAAGATAAAATAAATAACTGCAATAGCAAGAATAGAAATGATAACAATTTGATAGGTCTTACTATTAAATTTCTTCAAGCCGCACCCCTACCAATCTATTCTGGCTTCGTCATTCTTGAAAAAACCACATCATACATATCGTTGCCATAATGAAGAGAACGCTTTACACGTGAAATCGTTGCCGTGCTAGCACCCGTTTCAGCTTCAATAACATTATACGTTTTTCCATCATGAAGCATTTTTGCCACTTGGAAACGTTGAGCCATGGATTGTATTTCATTAACTGTACAAACATCATCAAAAAAAGCATAACATTCTTCTAAATTTTCTAGCGTTAGAATTCCTTGGAAAAATTCATCCAATCCTTGTCCGCGCAACTTCTCTATTTGCATATCGTTACCTCCAAATAATCTCATATATCCTACTTTCATATTTTAACGTACCAACGTGTAAAATACAAACGTTTCTCTTTACGAAACAAACAAAAAAAGTACTATCTAAGAGTTTTTCTCCAAGATAGTACTTTTTATTATTCTGCTTTTGTTCCAATATCCATTCGATAAAAGAAGTTTGGATTATCTAGTTTTTCCATTTCTGGATAAAGTAAAGCGCGCGCCTCACTCATTGTGTCTGCTTCTTTTGCTAATAGTAGAACACGCCCACCATCAGAAACTAATTCACCATTTTCTGCTTGTTTTGTTCCCGCATGATAAATTGTAACACTTTCCGCAATATCATCTAAACCTGTTAATTTTTTTCCTTTTTCGTAATTTTCCGGATAGCCTGCGCTTGCTAAAACTACACCAAGCGTAATTCCCTCTTTTTTAAAGCGAACATCTGGTTTTTTGTTATTAAGCAAGTCCTCAATAAGTGCAGCAAAATCACTTTCTAAACGAGGTAAAACAACTTGGGTTTCTGGATCACCAAATCGTGCGTTAAATTCAATTACTTTTGGTCCATTTTTAGTTAAGATAAGACCTGCGTAAAGAATACCGCGGAAGTAACGTCCTTCTTTTACCATTCCTGATGCAGCTGGCCGAAGAATATTTTTAACAGCTTCTTCTACTATCGCTTCAGCAATGTGTGGTACAGGTGAATATGCGCCCATTCCACCAGTATTAGGTCCTTTATCGCCTTCATATGCACGTTTATGATCTTGCGCAATGGCCATTGGGTAAACTTCTTCTCCATTCACAAAAGCCATCAATGAAAATTCTTCACCTGCTAAGTAGTCCTCGATAACAACTTTTAACGAAGCATCACCGAATTTTTCTTCTAGCATCATATCTTTTAGCGCAAGTACAGCTTCTTCCATTTCTAGTGCTACTGTGACACCTTTTCCTGCCGCTAGTCCATCTGCTTTAATAACGATTGGAACACCACGCTCATCTAAGTATGCTTTGGCTTCTGTATAATCAGTGAAAGTTCTTGATGATGCAGTTGGAATTGCATATTTTTCCATAAATTGTTTGGCAAAATCTTTGCTACCTTCAATTAGCGCCGCATTTGCTTTTGGTCCAAATGCTTTAATTCCAGCTTCTTCAAAAGCATCAACAACCCCTTCTAATAGAGGTATTTCTGGCCCAACAATAACAAAAGAAATATCTGCTTTTTTTGCAAAATCAATTAGCCCAGCTTTATCCGTTTCAGAAATCGCCACTAGTTGAATATCGTCTAAACGCATTCCATCATTTCCTGGAGCGCAGTAAACTTTTTCGACATGGTTTGATTCTAATAATTTTTTACTAATGGCATGTTCTCTACCACCGCTACCAACTACTAATAAGTTCATTTAACTACACGTCCTTTGTTTGAGGATTAATGTTTAAAATGGCGTACATGGGTTATAACCATAGAAATACCATATTTATTTGCCATGGCTATGGAATCTTTATCTTTAATGGATCCACCAGGTTGGATGATTGCTGTAATTCCCGCTTTTGCCGCAGCTTCCACTGTATCATCCATTGGGAAAAAGGCATCTGATGCAAGTACGGCTCCTGTCGCTTTTTCACCAGCTTGCTCTAGTGCAATAAGAGCCGAACCAATTCGATTCATCTGTCCAGCGCCAATCCCAAGTGTTTGTTTATCTGTACCAACAACAATCGCATTGGACTTCACATGTTTCACAATTTTCCACTGAGCAAGTAGAGCTTTCATTTCTGTTTCGGATGGTTGTTTTTCTGTTACGACTTCATAGCTAGCTGTATCTTCTACCAGAGAATCGCTCGCTTGAATAAGAAGTCCACCATTTACTGATGTTTTCTCGAAACCTACCACTAAACCTGCAAACGGAACAGTCAGTAAGCGAATATTTTTCTTTTTCGCTAAAATGGCAAAAGCTTCTTCTGAAAAACTTGGTGCAATAATTATTTCTAAAAATATATGGCTCATATGTTCTGCTGTTTTCACGTCTACTTCTTTATTTAAAGCAACAATACCACCAAAGATAGAGGTTTCATCCGCTTCATAGGCTTTTAAATAGGCTTCTTCAATATTTTCGCCAACACCAACGCCGCATGGGTTCATATGTTTTACTGCAACCGCAACTGGTTCTGTAAACTCACTCGCAATTTTAAGCGCTGCATCCGCATCACGAATATTGTTGTAAGATAGCTCTTTGCCATGCAATTGTTTAGCTGTACTTATAGAATTTATTGTAGTGCGAGGTTCTGTATAAAAAGCTGCATCTTGATGAGGATTTTCACCGTAACGCAAAGCTTGTTTTCGATTGTAAGTTAATGTCACTTTTTCTGGGAAAGTTTCTCCAGTAATATCAGTTAAGTATTCAGCAATAAGCGCATCATAAGCCGCTGTATGCCTAAATACTTTAGCTGCTAGGCGTTGTCTTGTTTCAAAAGTAGTTGTGTCGTGTTCTTTTAGTTCCGTAAGTATTGTATCATAATCATTTGTATCAACTACTACCGTCACTGCCGCATAATTTTTGGCAGCAGATCGTAACATCGAGGGGCCACCAATATCAATATTTTCAATCGCTTCTTCTAATGTAACACCTGGTTTTTGAATTGTTTCTTGGAAAGGATATAAATTCACGACAACTAAATCAATTGGCTTGATGTCATGTGCTGCAATAGCTTCCATATGTTCCGCTGTATCACGTCTTGCAAGTAAACCTCCATGAATTGCGGGATGAAGTGTTTTTACTCGACCATCAAGCATTTCTGGAAATTTTGTTACTTCTTCTATTCCTGTCACTGGTATGCCAGCTTGTTCAAATGCAGCTTTTGTTCCACCAGTTGAAATAATTTCTACACCAAGTTCTACTAATTTTTCTGCAAATGGCACGACGCCGTTTTTATCTGATACACTAATAAGCGCTCTTTTCATGATAATTAATCGTTCCCTCCATTTTGAATTAACCCGCGAATCACTTTTGGATAAAAAACATGTTCTTTTTGATGGATTTTTTCAGCTAAAGTATCCACAGTATCTGCTTCATTAACCGCTACTTTCACCTGATCAATTATTGGTCCTGTATCCATTCCAGCATCTACAAAATGCGCTGTGACACCTGTTTCTAAAACATTCGCCCGAATTGCTTGACCAATCGCATCTTTCCCTTTGAAGGCAGGTAGTAAAGATGGATGTAAATTAACGATTTGCTCCGGGAATTCTGCAAGTACCGTTGGACCAATCAGGCGCATATATCCTGCAAGCACTAATAAATCGATTTCCAGTCCACGTAGTTCTAATAAAATTTCCGTTTCAAAAGCTTCCTTATCTGGATAATTTTTCGCTTCAAAAAGGAAAACCGGAATATGTTCCTTATTCGCGCGTTCTATAACATAGGCATTTGGTTTATCACATACGAGTAACTTCACATGGGGTTTAATGAGTTCATCATCCACTAACGCTTGAAAATTCGAACCGTTTCCCGAAGCAAAAATCGCTATATTCATCCTCTAGCGCCTCCTACAAAAACAACTGCATCCTTATCACGTGTTGTAACCTCCCCAATAACATAAGCAGCTTCACCGTTTTGGACAAGGATTTCTAATGTTTTTTCGACATCGGCATTCTCAACTGCTAACACCATACCAATACCCATATTGAAAATTTCATACATTTCAAGCGCATCTAAATTACCATACTTTTTCATTACGTCGAAAATTGGAAGAACCGGCCATGATCCAAGCTCCACTTTCACTGCTAACTCTTTCGTTAACATCCGTGGTAAATTCTCTACAAATCCGCCACCAGTCACATGTGTAATTCCGTGAACCGCTACTTCTTTTAACACTTCTAAAACTGGCTTCACATAGATGCGTGTTGGTTTAAGAAGTTCTTCCGCAAGTGGTACGTCAAGTTCAGTAAGCTCAGCATTTAGTGTAAAATCATTATCTTTAAAGAAAATTTTCCGAACGAGGGAATAACCATTACTATGAATTCCGCTAGATGGAATACCGATGAGTGTGTCACCTGCTTTGACTGCACCCTCTGTAATTAATTTCTGCTTCTCAACAGCGCCAACTGTAAATCCAGCTAAATCATAATCGTCTGCTTCATACATATCAGGCATCTCAGCAGTTTCTCCACCAATTAAAGCCGCTCCCGCTTGTTCACAGCCATCTGCCACACCTTTAACAATTTGTTCCATTTTAACAGGATCGGTTTTTCCTGTTGCAATATAATCCAAGAAAAATAATGGCTCGGCGCCTTGAGCTAAAATGTCATTAACACACATTGCCACACAGTCAATCCCAATCGTATCATGCTTATCTGCTTCAATAGCCAAAAGTAATTTTGTTCCAACGCCATCCGTACCAGAAACTAGGACAGGCTCTTTTAAATTTAAACTACTTAAGTCAAACATCCCACCGAAAGAACCAAGCGCTCCCATTGCACCTATTCTTTCCGTTCTAGCAACATGTTTTTTGATGCGTTCTACAACTTGATAGCCAGCTTCAACGTCCACGCCTGCTTTACTATATGCATTTTCTGCCATTCGATTTGTCACTCCTCATTATTTTTCTGCTTCTAAGCTCGCTAAATATTCTGCTTCATAATCGTATAAAGGGGTTGGATAATCTCCGTTAAAATACGCCATACAAAGTCCGCCATATGGTTCATTTGGATACGGTTTACCAATGGATTCTACTAGCCCTTCCTCACTCAAATACTCTAAAGAATCTGCGCCAATAATTCGGCAAATTTCATCCACAGAATAATTTGATGCGATTAACTCATTCCGTGTTTGAATATCAATGCCATAAAAACAAGGATAAGCAAGTGGCGGTGAAGCAATTCTCACATGAACTTCTGCTGCTCCTGCTTCTCGTAAAAGCTGCACAATTCTTTTACTCGTCGTTCCGCGCACAATGGAATCATCAATCATAACTACGCGCTTTCCTTCGACAACTCCCCGCACTGCAGAAAGTTTCATTCTAACCCCCTGCTCTCTAAGTTCTTGGGATGGTTGAATAAAAGTTCTTGCCACATATCTATTTTTAATTAGACCAAGTTCATAAGGGAGTCCAGCTTCTTCCGCATATCCAATCGCGGCAGAAATACTTGAATCCGGTACACCTGTGACAACATCTGCATCAATAAAAGCTTCTTTAGCTAATCTTTTCCCAGAACGTTTTCTAGCTGAGTGAACATTTATCCCAGCAATATTAGAATCTGGGCGGGCAAAATAAATATACTCCATACTACAAATGGAATGCGTCACGTTTTCTGTGAACTTTTCAATGCGAAGTCCGTCATTATCAATAATAATCAGTTCCCCAGGCTCCACATCACGCACAAATTCAGCACCAACTGTTTCGAAAGCACAAGTTTCTGAAGCAACAACATAAGAATCGCCAATTCGACCAATTGAAAGTGGTCGAAAGCCATTTGGATCAAGAGCGGCGTACATCGTATCTTCTGTTAAAAGCATATACGCAAAGCCACCTTTCACCTTGTTTAAAGCTACTTTTAAATCTTCTACAAAGTCTCCTGTATGACTACGTTTAATTAAATGTGCCAAAACTTCTGTATCCGAACTCGTTTGAAAAATCGCGCCCTCTTCCTCTAACTCACGGCGTAAACTTTTCGCATTAACTAAATTACCATTATGCGCAAGTGCTAAAGATGAACTATGAAAATGAAATAAAAATGGTTGTACATTCCCAAGGTTTTTTTGACCAGCTGTCGCATAACGAACATGACCGATTGCTGCCTTACCTTTTAACTCGTCAAGTTCCCCATGTTTAAACACATCTGCTAAAAGTCCTAAATTCCGGTGACCTTTTAACGTTTCTCCATCTGTTGAAACAATTCCGGCGCCTTCTTGCCCGCGATGTTGTAAACTATGCAACCCATAATAGGTGATTTCCGCTGCACTCGGATGATCCCAAATACCAAAAATACCACATTCTTCATTAAGTCCTTTTACTTCAGCAAGCATGGAATTGCCCCTTCCCAAATGGATCGTAAATCAGTTGTACTTGTTTTTACTAATTCTTCCTTATGTTTTATGCGAATTGTTTCATCTGCTGTTACTACACCAAGTCGATATACTTTTTCTAGTTCCATTAATTTAGCAAATGCTGCTTCGTTTTCTGGTTTAACCGATACTAAGAAACGTGATTGTGATTCACTAAAAAGTTGATTTAATGCAAAAGGTACTTCTACATCCGCACCAAGCCCAGCTTTAAAAGTCGCTTCCGCAAGTGCAACTGCAAATCCGCCCTCAGCCAAATCATGACTTGAAGCAACTAAGCCTTCACGAATTGCCGTTAACAGTAATTGTTGGTATTTCTTCTCTGTCATTAAGTTTAATTCTGGGGCACGTCCGCTAATTTTCCCTTGTTGTAATTTCTGTAATTCTGATCCACTATATTCGGGTTTTGTTTCACCAATTAAGAAAATGATATCGCCACTATTTTTAAAATCTTGTGTTGTAATATGCGCCAAGTCTTCTACTAAACCAACCATTCCAATTACTGGTGTTGGATAAATTCCCGTTCCATCTGTTTCGTTGTATAGCGAGACATTCCCAGAAATAACAGGCGTATCCAGCTCTAAACACGCAGCGCTAATGCCATCTGCCGCCTTTTCAATTTCCCAAAAAATTTCTGGTTTTTCTGGATTCCCAAAATTAAGTCCATCAGTAATCGCAAGTGGTTTTCCACCAGAACAAACAATATTACGCGCCGCCTCCGCAACCGCTATTGCTCCTCCCACTTCAGGATCAAGATATAAATAGCGCGAGTTACAATCCGTCGTCATCGCAATCGCTTTCTTTGTTCCACGTACACGCACAATTGCTGCATCCGATCCAGGTACAACCGCTGTATCCGTTCTAACTTGATAATCATACTGCTCATAAATATGTCTTTTACTTGCAATCGTTGGCTGAGCAAGTAACTCTTTCCAAACATCCACTATATCTTCAATAACCGGTTCAAATGCCTCTTCATCCTTAAAAGCTTGGTAACGAGCTGGCTCTTTAGAAGGCTTATGATAAACAGGTGCATCTTCTGCAAGTGCATCAACTGGTACATTAGCCACTACTTCCCCATGATGAATAATTTTATACATTTTATCATCAGTTACCTTGCCAATAACTACTGCCTCTAAGCCGTAACGATCAAATAATGCTTGAATTTCCTCCACATGTCCTTTTTTCACACATAGAAGCATTCTTTCTTGAGATTCAGAAAGTAACATTTCATATGGGGTCATATTTAATTCCCGTTGCGGAACATCATCCATAATTAATTCTAGCCCCGCACCAGCTTTTGATGCCATTTCTGAACTAGAGCTAACAAGACCAGCAGCCCCCATATCTTGAATTCCTACTAAAATATCTGAATGGTCACGAATCACATCTAAACAAGCCTCAAGTAACAATTTCTCCATAAAAGGATCCCCTACTTGTACGGCAGATCGTTGTTGTTCGCCTTCTTCGCTAAACTCTACAGAAGCAAAAGTAGCACCATGAATTCCATCACGACCTGTTTTAGCGCCGACATACATAACCGGGTTATCTATTCCTTTTGCTTGTCCTTTTTGAATATCTTTCGCTTCGATTAGGCCAACACACATCGCATTTACTAGTGGATTTTTTGTATAACAAGGGTCAAATTGGATTTCTCCACCAACAGTTGGAATCCCAATGGAATTACCATAACCAGCAATCCCAGCAACTACCTCACTTACCAAATATTTTGCGTGCGGTGTATCTAGTTCTCCAAAACGTAGCGAGTTAAGCATCGCAATTGGTCTAGCTCCCATGGAAAATACATCGCGAATAATTCCACCAACACCAGTTGCAGCTCCTTGATACGGCTCTACGTACGATGGGTGATTATGACTTTCGACTTTAAAAGCAACCCCTAAACCATCTCCAATATCCACAATCCCAGCACCTTCACCTGGACCTTGCAGCACTTGTTTTCCTTCTGTTGGAAATTTTCGCAAGACAGGTTTGGAGTTCTTATAACTGCAATGCTCAGACCACATAACAGAGAAAAGTCCTGTTTCTGTATAATTAGGCTCACGTCCAAGAATGGAACAAACAAGCTCATATTCACTATCTGTTAAACCCATTTCTTGATAAATTTTTTGCTCTTTGATTTCTTTTGTTGTTGGTTCCATATTAGGCATTTATGTGTTCCTCCTTCCAAGCTTTTACAACTGATTGGAAAAGTCTTAAACCATCTGTACCACCAATAATATCCTCTACTGCACGTTCTGGATGCGGCATCATCCCAAGTACATTTCCACGTTCATTTACAATACCAGCAATATCCGCACGACTTCCATTTGGATTTACGCTATCATACGTAAAAACAATTTGATTTTTTTCTTTTAATTTTAAAAGCGTTTCATCATCACAATAATAATTTCCTTCTCCGTGAGCAACAGGAACTTGAATAATTTCACCATCTTGATAAAGTCCTGTAAACATTGTATTCGCATTTGCAACACGAAGCGGTACCGTTTTACAAATGAAATGCAAATTATTATTTCGAATTAAAGCACCTGGTAATAAACCAATTTCTGTTAAAATTTGAAATCCGTTACACACTCCAAGCACCGGTTTCCCCATTTCAGCAAAGCGCAAAACTTCTGGCATAATACTCGAAAATTTTGCAATCGCACCAGTTCTTAGGTAATCTCCGTAAGAAAATCCACCTGGAAGTAGTACTGCATCAAAACCTGCAAGACTTGTTTCCGCATGCCATACATATTCCGCCTCCTCGCCAAGAGAATCACGAATCGCATGTAGCATATCAAGATCACAATTAGAACCTGGGAACTGAATGACAGCAAATTTCATCGTTTATGCCTCCTCGATTTCATATCGGTAATCTTCCATCACCGGATTTGTTAATAATTTATCGCACATTTCATTCAATACTTCATGAATATCTCTATCTGATTTCGCTACTTTTAATTCCATAAACTTACCAATACGAACATCTTCTACTTCCATATAACCCATACTTTTTGCTGCGTCCTTTACTGCAACTCCTTGTGGATCTAATACGCTTTTCTTTAAAGTGACATATACTTTGACATTATACATTTTGTGGCCTCCTAATTTTGAACTTGCTTTAATCTATTTAATACTTCTGTATATACATCTGTTAAATTGCCAATATTCCGACGAAAGACATCCTTATCAAGCTTTTGATTTGTTTCTTTATCCCAAAGTCTGCATGTATCTGGTGAAATCTCGTCTGCTAATAAGATTTTTCCATCTGCATCACGACCAAATTCTAATTTAAAATCAATCAGCGTAATATTCATTTGATTAAATAATGTTTGTAAAGTCTCGTTTATGGAACGAGCTGCATTACGAATTATTTCCATCTCACTAGTTGTCGCAATTTCTAAATATAATACATGATCATCATTAATAAATGGATCATCTAAAGCGTCCTCTTTATAATAAAATTCCACTATCGCATTTGGAATCTCTTCTCCTTCTTCTTTTCCAAGATGCTTTGCAAGACTACCTGCCATCACATTACGAACTACCACTTCAAGTGGAATAATTGATACTTCTTTTACCAACTGCTCCGTTTCCGAAATCGCCCGAATAAAGTGACTCGCAATCCCTGCTTCTGCTAAATAGGAAAAAATAAGCGAAGTAATTTGATTATTAAGTTCTCCTTTACCAGCAAATGATTCTTTGCGCACGCCATTTAACGCAGTCGCATCATCTTTATAAGCAACACGCAAGACTCCAGCTTCTTCTGTTTTAAAAAGTTGTTTTGCCTTACCTTCATACACCAGTTCATTAGTCACAATAATTTATCTCCTTATAAATTACTTAACCTCTTTGAAAAAACATATATCAAAGAGGTTAGGTTGTATTCTGTCCGTAATTATAATCCTAAGCGATCAAAAATTAAGTCGACATTCTTCAGGTGATAGTTGTAATCAAAGCAGTCAGCAATTTCTTCTGCAGAAAGGTTTTGTGTAATCACTTCATCTTGTTCTACTAATTCACGGAATGGTACTTGTTTTTCCCAAGCTTCCATTGCTCTTGGTTGCACGACATCATACGCCGCCTCACGAGCCAAACCTTTGTCAATTAATGCAAGCAAGACACGTTGGGAATAAATAAGTCCCAGCGTTCTATCCATATTGCGTTTCATATTTTCAGGGAATACTGTCAAGTTTTTCACAATATTACCAAAACGATTTAAAATATAATCAAGTAAAATAGTGGAATCCGGTAAAATGATCCGTTCTGCTGAGCTATGAGAAATATCACGCTCATGCCAAAGTGGTACATTTTCGTAAGCTGTAACCATATGTCCGCGAATAACGCGAGCTAACCCTGTTACATTCTCAGAACCAATTGGATTTCGTTTATGTGGCATGGCGGAAGAACCTTTTTGTCCTTTTGCAAAGAATTCTTCTACTTCACGCACTTCACTTTTTTGCAAAGCTCGTACTTCTACTGCAAATTTTTCCACAGAAGTCGCAATTAAAGCAAGTGTAGCAAGGTATTCTGCATGACGATCACGTTGCAATGTTTGCGTGGAAATTGGTGCAGGTGTTGTTCCTAATTTTTCGCATACATAGGCTTCCACAAAAGGATCAATATTCGCATATGTCCCTACCGCACCAGAAATTTTCCCAAATTCCACACCATCAGCAGCAAAATTAAATCGTTCTAAATTACGCTTCATTTCCTCATACCATAAAGCAAGTTTTAAACCAAATGTTGTAGGTTCCGCGTGAACACCATGCGTACGTCCCATTGTTACAGTATATTTATGTTCTTTCGCTTTTTCACCAATAATTGCAATGAAATTCTCCAAATCTTTTCGTAAAATCTCATTTGCTTGTTTTAATAAATAGGAGTTGGCTGTATCTACTACGTCTGTGGAAGTTAGTCCGTAATGAACCCATTTACGTTCCTCGCCAAGAGACTCAGAAACTGAACGAGTAAATGCTACCACATCATGTCTTGTTTCTAATTCAATCTCATGGATACGATCAACATCAAATTTAGCATTAGCACGAATTTTCTTCACATCTTCTTTTGGAATATCACCTAACTCAGCCCACGCCTCACAAGCTAAAATTTCTACTTCTAACCATGCTTGATAGCGGTTTTCTTCTGTCCAAATATTGCCCATTTCTTTACGAGTATAACGTTCTAACATCCTTTTAAACTCCTCCAATTAATTCCAAATTTGTGCTTTTTCTATATCTCTTAAGACCGCCTCTGGATTGCTTGTTAATATAGTAACGTGCCCCATTTTGCGATTTATTTTTGCTTCTTTTTTTCCATAATAGTGAACAAACCAGTGTGGATAATCCGCCATTTTTTCATTTACAGCATCCACATGTTGTCCTAAAATATTAATCATTAATGCTGGTTTTAGTAGTTCTGGTTTTAGTAAAGGCAAACCAACAATAGCACGGATATGTTGCGTGAATTGAGAAATGGAACTTGCTTCTATTGTATAATGCCCAGAATTATGTGGTCTAGGCGCAAGTTCATTAACATAAATCGCTCCCGACTTCGTAACAAACATTTCTACTGCCAATACACCGCATAATTGAAGAACATCTGCTAATTTTTTTGCAATTTCTTCTGCTTCTTCATGAACATCTGCCGAGACATTCGCTGGTGCAATTGTAGTATGCAAAATATTATTCTGATGAACATTTTCAGCCACCGGAAACGTCTCTACTTGACCATCTATTCCTCTTGCAACCATAATAGAGATTTCTTTTTCAAATGGAATCCACGCTTCTAATACACATGAGCCATAACGCAATAAACGTGCTGCCATTTCAATATCATTAGCATCTCGTAAAACAACTTGCCCTTTTCCATCATAACCGCCTTGTGCTGTTTTCAATACCGCTGGATAACCAATACTTTTAATTTCACGTTCAATTTCTTCTTTATCCACAATAATTGCATAAGGAGCAATATTGATATTAGCAGACTCTAAATAGGCTTTTTCTAAAATCCTGTCTTGCGTAATCGAAAGCAATTCCGACCCTTGTGGTACAGCGACTAAATCTTGCGTCATTTTCAAAGCATCATAGTCAATATTTTCAAATTCATATGTAACTACATCCGCTTTTTCTGCAAGATCTCTTAAAGAAACTTTATCATCATAGTCTGCAATAATTTGTTCATCACTTACTTGTGCAGCCGGACAATCTACAGTCGGATCTAGAACAATAATTCTATATCCCATCGCTTTAGCAGCTAGAGCCATCATGCGCCCTAATTGTCCACCACCAATGATACCTATCGTGCTATTTGCCAGTAAATATTTTTTATCCAAGAGAATCACTACTTTCTAGAACTATTTTCTCTAGTGTAGCACGTCTATTTTGCAATCTGTTAGTAATTGCCTCGTCTGTTACAGATAAAATTTGTGCTGCTAGAAGTCCAGCGTTTACAGCACCACTCTCACCGATTGCGACAGTAGCAACAGGAACTCCCCCAGGCATTTGTACAATGGACAATAAAGAATCCATTCCACTAAGCGCTTTTGATTTAATTGGCACACCAATAACAGGTAAAGTCGTTTTTGCTGCAACCATACCTGGCAAATGTGCTGCACCTCCAGCACCTGCAATAATAATTTTTAAACCACGTTCCCGCGCTTGTTCTGCATACTGAAACATTAAATCTGGTGTACGATGAGCTGAAACAACTTTTTTCTCATAAGTAATCTCTAATTCATCCAATATATCACATGCTTTTTTCATTGTATCCCAATCTGAGGTACTCCCCATGATGACACCAATTTCCGCAGGCATTACGTGATCAACTCCTTTATATCTCATTTCGACTCCTTCATTCTAACAATAGCATCACTAAAAGTCAATTAAAAAATCGAACATTTAAATGTTACATTTTATTAACGTTCGTGTTTTGTTGTAATTAAGGTTGTTTTTGCCATTTAAGTGCTTTTTTCACGAAAGAAAAGGTTGTACATAAAAAAGCACGCCTAAAATCCTAACCTAGAATTTCAAGCGTGCCAGCTCTATTTAAAATATTTATTGCTTACTTTCTAACTTGTTTTATCCAAAATCCACCATGAATCTGTTTTGGTTCAGAAGAGACTATAAAAGCTCCTCCATCAATCTCAATAATCTGTCTATATAATTTTTGCTCATTTTTCCTTTGGGTCAAAATTTCCAGCATCATTCGCTCTCCATCACGACCACTAGCGAGCCAACTAGTAACACCATAACCTAAATCTCGAATTTGATTAGGTAAGTCCAAATTATACTCTTTTGTAATAACATTTACTGTAATATATCCAAGTGCAATTCGCTCTTCAATTTTCATTCCAACGATAACCCCTACACCAAATCCAATTGCATAAGCCAATACATTCGCAATATTATTTAAATTATCCAACACTAAGCTGAGTGCAACTACATAAATAATCATCTCAAATACACTAGAAAGTGCCGCTAAATATCTATAACCTTTCATCGTAAGCAATAATCTTACTGTATAAATTGTCACATACAAAATATTCACAATAAAAATCGTAACCACTATAAACAAACTATTATCCACAAAATTACCTCCGACTAAAAAACTGCAGTAGAATTCCTATATGAAAGAATCTTTTACCAATATAACATTCAATCATACACCTTACAAAGAAAAACTTCTATCCAACAAAAAAAGCCCTAAATAATTAGGACTTTTTTAATTGCCCGGCAGCGACCTACTCTCGCAGGGGGAAGCCCCCAACTACCATTGGCGCAGAGAAGCTTAACTACCGTGT
>NZ_JAASTZ010000013.1 GCF_014322765.1 Listeria immobilis
TAGGCCTTTACCCTACCAACTAGCTAATGCACCGCGGGCCCATCTGTAAGCGATAGCCGAAACCATCTTTCAAAGTGGTGACATGCGTCACTACTTATCATTCGGTATTAGCCCCGGTTTCCCGGAGTTATCCCCAACTTACAGGCAGGTTGCCCACGTGTTACTCACCCGTCCGCCACTAACTTTGGAAGAGCAAGCTCTTCCTCCGTTCGTTCGACTTGCATGTATTAGGCACGCCGCCAGCGTTCGTCCTGAGCCAGGATCAAACTCTCTTTAAAATATAAATTGAATTTGAATACTTATTCAACACCGTGAATAAGATTCCTTGCGTCAAATTGACTTCGCTAGCAATTAAATTACTAGTTTGTTTTGTTGAAAACAGCTTTCTGTTTTCTGCCCTGCGATTACCAGTGAGACTTTACGTCTCATTGCTTTTCGTCTTCTTCTTTGTTCAGTTTTCAAAGGTCAGTTTCTTTTGTTGCAAAAGCGTTTTGTCCGCATCAGCAACGTTTATAAATATACCAAGATTTTTGCCTTTCGTCAATACTTTTTATCAAGTTTTTTTAATAAAGGTGAAAAAAGATGTTTTAGATGTATAAATCTACCTAAAAATACGGTTTTACATATAAAAACATTAAATTGTATAAATCTGCATTCCTTTTTCCTCAAACTGTTCTTTTAAAACTGGATCTATTTCTTTTCCAGTAATTATGGAGGAAATTTCATCAAGTGTGGCATATTTATATAAAGAAATGCGACCAAATTTTGTGTGGTCAGTAACTAGGATAACTTCATCAGCGGAATGGAGCATTTGTTGTTTAGCAGGGATAAGGTATTCGTCATAGTGCATTAAGCCTTTGTCAATATCCAGTGCTGGTGTTGTTACAAATGCTTTGTGTACATGGATGCTTTGTAATGTTCCGCTTGTTATCATGCCATTTAATATAAAAGTTTCTGGGTAGATAACACCTCCAGTAACAATCACTTTTGATGGGGAGAAGCGCATAATAGAAGCAACATTAATATCGTTGGTAATAACGGTTAACTTAGAGCGATCTTTCAGTGCTGTTGCGATATGCCCAGTTGTTGTTCCGGCATCTAGGATAATTGTGTCTCCGTCTTTGACCATTGTTGCGGCCAACGTGGCAATTCGTTGTTTTTCTTCATAACGAACTTCGCTACGTTTTTTCCAATTGGGTTCGGAAACTACTTTTTCTTCAATCATTACTCCGCCATGTGTTCTTTTTAGTTTCTTATCTTTTTCTAAAGCAGTTAGATCACGACGAATGGTGGCTTCGTGAACTTCAAAATGCCTAGCTAATTCATTGACTGTTGCTATTTTTCGGCTTTTGACATATTGGACAATCGCTCGTTTTCGTTCAATTGATAGCAATTCTTCCCCTCCTTCTATTTTCTTATATGGTAACGCCAATGAAGAAAAATCGCAAACAAACAAAAAACCTTGAAGCGCAGGCTCCAAGGTTTTGCTTCTGAAAATTAGTCGTTTAAGCGTTTTTCAAGTTCTGCTTTTTTCTCTTCAAATCCTGGTTTGCCAAGAAGAGCGAACATATTTGCTTTGTATGCTTCTACTCCTGGTTGGTCAAATGGATTAACGCCATTAATGTAGCCGCTGATTGCTACTGCTTTTTCAAAGAAGTATACTAGGTAACCAAATGTATAAGCATCTAGTTCAGGTATTTCCACAACAAAGTTTGGTACTTCACCATCTGTATGAGCTAATAGTGTACCTTCGAAGGCTTTTGTATTAACGAAATCAACTGTTTCACCAGCAAGGTAGTTAAGACCGTCTAAGTCTACTTCTTCTTTATTGATAGTTAGGTTGTGGCGTGGTTTGTCCACTTTCACTACTGTTTCAAATAGGTTGCGACGACCGTCTTGGATGTATTGTCCAATTGAATGCAAGTCAGTGGAAAAATTAGCACTTGATGGGTAAATGCCTTTTTTGTCTTTCCCTTCGCTTTCGCCAAATAATTGTTTCCACCACTCGTTGAAATATTGTAAGCCTGGCTCATAGCTAATTAGAAGTTCTGTTACTTTTCCTTTACGATAAAGAATATTACGAGCTGCTGCATATTGATAAGCGATGTTGTCTTTTAGTTCAGGTTTAGCAAAGTCTTTACTTGCTGCTGCCGCTCCGTTCATTAAGGCATCAATATCAACGCCACTAACTGCTATTGGAAGTAAGCCAACAGCTGTTAAAATTGAGAAACGTCCACCTACGTCATCTGGAACAACGAATGTTTCGTAGCCTTCGTTATCAGATAATGTTTTTAGCGCTCCTTTTGCTTTATCAGTTGTTGCGTATATACGTTTTTTAGCGCCTTCTTCTCCGTATTTCTTAATTAAAAGCTCTTTGAAAACACGGAACGCAATAGCTGGTTCTGTTGTTGTTCCGGATTTAGAAATAACGTTGACTGAGAAATCACGGTCACCAACTACTTCAATTAAGTCATGTAAATAGGAAGAACTTATGCTATTCCCTGCAAAAAATACTTGTGGTGTTTTGCGCGCACCTTTTTCAAGTACATTATAGAAGGAATGATTTAATGTTTCGATTGCTGCACGTGCCCCAAGATATGAACCACCAATACCGATAACGATTAATACATCAGAATCGCTTTGGATTTTTTCTGTTGCTTTTTTGATACGAGCAAATTCTTCTTTGTCGTAATCTGTTGGCAGGTTAATCCAACCAAGTGCGTCACTTCCTGCACCAGTACCGTTATGTAATGTATCATGTGCTGTTTTTACTGCTGGTTCAAGGTATTCAAGTTCGCGTTCTTCAAAAAAACGGAGCGCTTTGGAATAATCAAATTTAATATGTGTCATCATTTTCCCTCCAAATTTTAAAAAAGTTTCTTTATTAACTTTATCTCAATCAGTGCTTTTTAGCAAGACTTGTCATCTGTTATTTTTTGGTTGTTTTTGAAATCAGGTATAGTTTTCGTATAGAATGCCTTCGCTTCTAAGTAGTTCATTTAAAGTTAATTGGTCTATATTGAGTACATCATCCGCAAGTGGTATTGGAAGCCATTTCACATGAAAGACACTATCGTCATGTTCGACGGCTGCTATAGGTCCAACTGGTTGTGCTCGAAACACAAACGTACAAACATGTTCCCAACTAGCACGTCGCTCTTTACATGATAAGATAGATGCAACTTCCACGTCTATATTGGTTTGATTCTTTACTTTGCTTGCAATAGCCTCTTCCATTGTTTGATTTGTTTCTACAAGTCCGCCTGGCAATGTCCAAGTCATATTGCGATTTCTTACTACTAAAACTTCATCTTTTTTCTCATTATATACAAATGCTTGCACATGAATAGACCTTTTCACCAAAATCCCCCTTTATTAAAAAAGCTCCTATTTTTTTAAGTAAATAGAAAATTACTACTATCTATTCCCTTTTTCTAAAATATTAGTCAATTGACTGTATCAGCCTTGCCAGTCATGTCAAAATCAGGCTGATTGTCTGTTTGCTGAGATTATTTATCTGCTTTTTTTATCCATTCTTCTAATTTGTCTCGTAGTGTGTTGAAGCCTTCATCATTTTCGCTAGAGGATAGATTTTTCTTCTTAGTCGGTTGTTCTTTGGGGGCATCTTCTGTAGCTCTAATAGAAAGGCTAATTTTATTTTTTTCTTCGTCAATATCTAGTATTTTCACTTTCACTTCTTGCCCAACTTCTAGAAAATCATGAATATCTTTTACGAAACCATGGGTAATTTCTGAGATATGGACTAATCCTTGTGTAGAATTATCTAACGCTACAAACGCTCCATAACTTTGAATCCCTGCAATTTTTCCAGAAACTACTTCTCCTACTTTAAAAGTACTCATTTTCATTCCACCTGCTTTCTAGTGTTACAATATTTTAAAATTATAACATTTAGCTGTAACTTTAACAATTATTCTAAACCCTTTTGGAGCGAGCTTTAGGGCTACTTTATGCTATAATTGATTAGAATAAAATGATGGGAGTGTGGCGTATTTGAGTCAATTTGATGAAGTCATTCCACGGACTGGGACTAATTCAGAAAAGTGGGATGGAGTAGAAGAATTATTTGGTCGTAAAGATATTATTCCAATGTGGGTTGCAGATATGGACTTTCGGGCACCCAAACCTGTACTTGATGCTTTCCAGCGTCAAATTGATCATGGGATTTTTGGTTACTCGGCAAAATCAGAGAGCCTTGTCGATGCTGTAATTAATTGGAACAAGGAACAACATCAGTTTGAAATTGATCCTAGCACGCTTTTTTTCAATGGCGCTGTCGTTCCAACGATTTCGCTGGCAATTCGCTCGCTTACTAATAAAGGGGATGCTGTATTAATGGTCTCACCAATTTATCCACCTTTTTTCAATGTGACGAAAGCTACTGAACGAAAAGTAGTCATGTCTCCTTTAATATATGAAAATCATCAGTACCGTATTGATTTTAATGATTTAGAGGAACGTATGAAAACAGAAAATATAAAGCTCTTTTTACTATGTAATCCGCAAAACCCTGGGGGGCGCTGTTTTACAAAAGAGGAATTAAATCAATTAGCTAAACTTTGCGAAAAATATCAAATACCGGTTGTTTCTGATGAAATCCATGCTGATTTGGTGATGAAAAATCATAAACATGTTCCGCTGATGGTTGCAGCACCTTTTTATAGCGATCAAATCATCACATTAATGGCCGCAACAAAAACGTTTAACTTGGCTGCAATTAAAGCTTCCTACTATATTATTACAAATAAAGATTACCAAGATAAATTTGCCGCAGAACAAAAATATGCCACTACCAACGATCTAAATGTCTTTGGAATTGTCGGAACTGAAGCCGCTTATCGCGGTGGAGCTGATTGGTTAAATGAACTAAAAGACTATATTTATAGTAATTTTGAGTATGTAAAGGACATGCTTGAAAAAGAAGTGCCGGAAGTTGGTATTACGGACTTAGAAGCTACTTACTTAATGTGGTTGGATTGCCGCGCGCTACCAAAAGGGGAAAAAGCGATTTATGCAGATTTAATTGATGCTGGTGTTGGCGTGCAAATGGGATCTGGATTTGGCTATTCTGGAAAAGGCTTTGTTCGTCTCAATATCGCTTGTCCAAAAGAAACACTTGAAAAAGGCGTAAAACTTCTTATTAAAGGGCTTAAAAAATAGTAAAAATAAAGAAACTAAACGAAATTTGTTTGGTTTCTTTTTTTAGTCAAATGGCGCTAGCTTTGTTATACTAATGTTTGGAAAGCAAGAGAGATGAAAATCACTTCATCCCTTTCTTACATAAATTAAAGGAGTTGGTATAACCGATGTTTTTAGGGCTTCGTGAATTAGTTTATTCTAAGTTGCGCTATATTTTAGTAACAGGCATCATGGTATTGATTATGTTACTTTCACTTATTTTATCTGGACTAGCAAACGGCCTTGCCTATGATAATGCTTCATCAGTTGCAGACAACGGGGTTCCATATTATGTTCTCAGCAAAGACGCCCAAGACAAATTATCTCGCTCACAGTTTCCAGAATCCAAACTTGCAGAAGTGAAAAAAGATGAAAATGTAAAAGATGCTGCAGTTCTAGGACAATCCATGCAAACATTAAAACGGGAAAGCGATGACAAAAAGTTCAGTGTGGCGCTTTTCGGTATTCAACCAGATAGCTTCCTTGCTCCAAAAATTTCAAAAGGAAGCAGCATTCAGGTAACTAAACCAGATGAAATCGTAGTTGATTCTTCTCTTAAATCTGACGGAATCAAGATTGGCGATATTTTGATGGACGATATTTTAAATAAAGAACTCACAGTGGTTGGTTTTACAGAAAATCAAAAATATAGCCATGCGCCAGTTGTTTATCTTAACATCGCCACGTGGCAAGAAATCAATCCTGTTTTATACCACCAAAAAATCCCACAAACGAGTACAATTGCTATCAAAACAGATAATCCTGACAAAGGTGTAACGCTTGCGGATAAAGATTTAACAACAATAGATCATAAAGGCTTTTTAAATCAAATCCCTGGTTATTCTGCTGAGCAAATGACACTTAATATGATGATTTATTTCTTAATTGTTATCGGTGGATTTATTTTAACAGCTTTCTTCTACGTAATGACGTTACAAAAAACAACTCAATTTGGTATTTTAAAAGCACTTGGTACGAAAACTAGTTATTTAGCGAAAAGCATTATTACACAAGTCGTCATTATCTCACTTATCAGCATCTTAATCAGCATTGGTGTAACACTTATTTTACCAAGTATTATGCCTGCTGCAATGCCATTTAGGCTTAGTTCGATGACGATTGCGCTCTATAGCGGTATTTTCTTCTTAGTTGCTTTAATTGGCGCACTTTTATCACTTAGACGAATTGCTAAAGTAGATGCGTTAGATGCTATTCGAGGAGGTGATGAATAATGGAAACTTTACTATCTTTTGAGAATGTCTATAAAGATTACCCGTCCGGTCCTTCGATTATTCACGCGCTGAAGGAAACAAACTTTGAAGCTAAAAAAGGCGAACTTATTGCGATTGTTGGTCCAAGTGGTTCTGGAAAAAGCACCTTACTTTCGCTTGCAGGCGCACTTTTAACACCAACTGGCGGAACTATTTCGATTAATGGTAAATCTGTTGGCAATTTATCTGCTAAAGATCAAACAGCTCTTCGTTTGGAAGAAATTGGGTTTATTTTTCAAGCAGCGCATCTAGTTCCCTACTTACATGTGAAGGATCAAATCAGTTTTATCGGAAAAATGGCTGGGAAGAATGCAGCGGAACTGGAAAAAGATACCGCTGACTTGCTTGCTCAACTTGGAATTGCTGATCGTGCAAACTTCTTTCCAAAAGATTTATCAGGCGGTCAAAAGCAACGTGTCGCCATTGCACGAGCGCTTATTAATCAACCGTCCGTTATTTTAGCGGATGAACCAACTGCTAGCCTTGATACCGAAAGAAGCCGTGAAGTCGTGACGCTGCTTCGTGATGAAGTGGTTCAAACAAGCCGTACCGCAATTATGGTTACACATGATGAACGAATGCTTGATTTAGTTAACCATGTATATCGTATGGAAGATGGCTTACTTACTCAAGAAAGTTAAAAAAACCTGTGTGGCCTAATTGGCTACACAGGTTTTTTTGATGTTTATTTTTGATAACCTTCAATTAACTCTAATGCTTGACCAAGTACTTTTTCCCCGTTCATCGTACCATAAGCGGTCATGTCGATAACATCAACTGGAATTTTACCAGCTGCTAATTCATCAACTGTTTTCTTTTGATAACGCACTTGTGGTCCTAAAAGTACTACATCCGCATTATCGATTAAATTACTTACTTCAGCGATAGAATACGCCTCGATTTCACATTCTTCTCCACGCGCTTCTGCTGCTTTACGCATTTTTGTTACTAAAAGGCTTGTTGACATTCCTGCCGCACACACTAAAACAATATTTTTCATAGTAATCTTTCCTTTCAGATTAAAGCTGCTTTTTTGATACACTCTTATTATATCCTACCTTTCCCTTTTTAAACAAGTAAACGAATGGAGCTACAAAAAATTTATTTAAAATAAGAAAAAGCATTGCGATTTCATATGAAAAGAGCGATAATAGACAATAACTTTATCCGAAAGCTCAGAAAATTTCATATCGTTCGAAAATGAAGCTTTAATGGAAAAAAATTAATGATCAGGAGTGTGTGGCATGAAAGTAGTTAAATTTGGCGGGAGCTCTTTAGCATCAGGGATTCAATTAAATAAAGTTTTCCAACTTGTAGAGGAGGATTCTGATCGAAAAATTGTTGTTGTATCAGCTCCTGGTAAACGTTTTAAAGAAGATACAAAAGTGACCGATTTACTTATTGATTGTGCGACAAAAGCACTTCTTAAAGAAGATACGGCAGAACTGTTTGAAGCGATTATTGCGAGATATGCTGGAATCGCACTTGATACGGGAATGAGTGATGCGATTATCAAGCAAATTCGCACAGACTTACAAGCAACTATTGCCTCTGATAAAAGCAATCCAGATAAATTTTTAGATCGTATGAAAGCTAGTGGCGAAGATAATAATGCAAAGTTAGTCGCCGCTTACTTCCAATTTAAAGGTCTTGAAGCAAATTATGTAAACCCTAAAGATGCTGGTTTATTTGTAACTGATGAGCATGCTAGCGCACAAGTTTTACCAGAATCATATAACCGTTTATTTGAGTTGCGAGAACGAAAAGGGATTGTTGTTTTCCCAGGATTTTTTGGTTATACAAAAGACGGGGAGATTAGCACCTTTTCAAGAAGTGGTTCAGATATTACCGGAGCAATCGTAGCAAATGGGGCGCAAGCAGAGTTATATGAAAACTTCACAGATGTCGATGCGGTCTACGCTGTTAATCCCGCTATCGTAAAAAATCCAAAAAAAGTTCTTGAGCTGACTTACCGCGAAATGCGCGAATTATCATATGCAGGATTTTCTGTTTTTCATGACGAAGCACTTATACCAGCGTTCCATGCAGGTATCCCGGTACATATAAAAAACACGAATAACCCTGATAGTTGCGGTACTAAAGTCGTTCATGAACGGGAAAGCAGCAATGGTCCCGTAGTTGGGATTGCGAGTGATGACGGTTTTTGCAGCATTTATATTAGCAAATATTTAATGAACCGCGAAATTGGCTTTGGTCGGAAAGTGTTGCAAATTCTGGAAGATGCTGGATTAAACTACGAGCATATGCCTTCTGGAATTGATGATTTAACCATTATAATCCGTGAAAATCAGTTTGGTGAAGATACCGAGCAGATGATTATGACTCGGTTGAAAGAAGAATTAAATGCCGATCAAGTTATTATGCAACATGGAATTTCACTGATTATGGTTGTAGGCGAAACAATGCGCCATAACGTCGGGATAACTTCACGTGCTTCTAAAGCTTTATCCGACGCAAAAGTAAATATTGAGATGATTAATCAAGGGTCTTCTGAGGTTAGCATTATGTTTGGCGTGAAGGAAGCGCAAGAAGATGCGGCTGTCCGTGCCTTGTATGATGAGTTCTTTTCGGAGGTTTTGGTTTAGGGTATAAAATGAATTTTTCATCTCCAAAAATTTTTAAAGAAAACTTTTCTTTACAATTTAACTAGTAATTCTAAATAAAAAAGAGCCCTTTCCTAAACTCAAGTAAACCGCCCCCCCAAAGTTAGACCAAAAATCTAACTTTGGGGGGGCAATACAAAGAAAGGGTGCTCAATTAATTATTTAATTATTAATCTTTTCAATCGTAACATCTGCACTGGTTTGTCTTGCTTGCCCGTTGGTAGACTATAAAATCACAAATTTTATACTTTTACACAAATAATTCTTCTTCAATAAAAGATCTTCATACATTTCTCCGCATATAATAAAATATCCTAACCTATCCCACGATGACTTAGGAGGGGCAACAAATGAACCTATGTCTTTTGTCATTTTGTGTGCTAGAATACTTTCTTCATGCTTAACTAATAAGTTCAAATTCTTTACCTTTGACAATATACCGCTTTTTTCTGCATGAAAAAACTGAACTATTGTATATCTTTGATAATATTTATTAATTTCAAAAGAGCACCCAACCATCATTTTTATATATTCTTTCCTAAAATTAAAGTTATAAGATGAGCTTATAGCATTTGATATAAAATCTCCAGGCATTCTAGCTGCACATTCAATCAGTATAGGAATATTTTCTTCAATTTTCCATTCAGCATGAAGAACTGCTGTCCCAACATCCGCTTCTTCTATTAACTTATTAATTTGACTATGAATTGCTCTTTCTATGTTAGAATCTTCCATTGCTGGTACGTGATGTGCCATTTCGATGCACTCTTGATTCTCAGCCCCCTCTTTTAAAGTAATATTTTTAAAAACTATTTCTCCATCCTTTACTAAATACTCCGAGCTCACTTCATAACCAGCTAAATATTCCTCAACTATATACTCCCATTCAAGTCTATCTTCAGCTACAGTTTTCTCGTTTTTCACAATTAGTGCATCTCTATATGCATCTCTAATTTCATCTTGATTTGAAATTATATATATTCCTATTGAAGCTTGCCTATTACTAGGTTTTAAAACAATTTTCTTTCCTTCAAAAAAGTCGTATAAGTCTTCTAATGATTTTATATTTAAAAATCTCGGATGTTTTAGATTAATTTTTTCACTAAACTCTCTAAATTTCTTTTTATTGGTAAAAATGTCAGCTCCTTTTTTTCCAACAGATGGTAAACCTAAATATTCCGCCAACTCATTGGCAGCAGGAACACTGTATTCAAATCCTGGTATAACTCCATCTATTCTGGTATCACCTATATAAGAAATCACTTCTTCTAAAAATTTATCATTATTAACATATTCACAATAGATCATTTCATGACTTATGCTAATCACATATTTATCTAAATTATTATAAACATTTTCACTTTCGATAATCACAACTGAATTTACTTCTGACATATTACAAATTTCTTCTATAAAAGCTTTATTTTTCCCAATTAGTAAAATATTCATTTGTTCTTCACCTATGCCCTTCTCCTAAAACAAAATTCCGAATCATCTCAAGACCTTGTTTAGTAAGTATTGACTCCGGATGAAATTGAATTCCTTCAATATCATAGAATCGATGTCTGATTCCCATTATTAATCCATCCATTGTACGAGAAGTGACTTCTAGCTCTTTCTCTGGGAAATGTTCTTCATTTACTACCAAAGAATGATACCTCGCAACATTCGTTATCGGTTCAATGCAATTAAATATCCTTTTATTATCATGTTCAATTCGATCAATTTTACCATGACAGATATAGGGCGCATGTTTGATTTCACCTCCAAAAAATTCGGCAATTATTTGATGCCCTAAACAAACACCTAAAATTGGAACTCTTCCTTTGAAATGTTCTATAATTTTTTTCGTCTTCTCATAATCTTTTGGCGCTTTTGGTCCTGGTGAAAGTATTATTTTAGTGATATTATTTGCATTAAAATCTTTAAAATTGAGTTTATCATAATTTATTACTTTTACACTAGTTGTAAATTCAAGTGTGTATTGCATTAAATTGTATGTAAAAGAGTCATAGTGGTCAATTATTAGAATCATATATTCACTCCTTAAATATAGTTGACTTACGACATAATCCTGCAATTATTGCTTCCCCTTTATCAAGCGTTTCTTGATATTCTTTTGATTCAACTGAATCAAAAACAACGCCACCTCCCAGTGATAAGCTAGCATTATTTTTATCAAGAAAAATTGTTCTTATCAATATATTTAAATCAAAATCCAGACTATCAAAAGAAACTCGACCTAAAGAACCTGTATACAGAGACCTTTTTAAGGGTTCACTTTCTAAAATCACTTCCATTGCTCTTTTTTTAGGACACCCAGTTATTGATCCCCCAGGAAAAGTTTCGCGAATTATTTTTCCAAAAGTAATGTCATCCTTTAATTCAGCTGAAACTTTAGAAACCAGTTGTAGAACTGATGCATATTTTTCAATAAACATTAAACCTTCAACTCGAACAGTGCCTGGTTTTGCAATTCTGCCTAAATCATTTCTAAGCAAATCAACAATCATTGTATTTTCAGAACGCTCTTTTTCTGAATTCAAAAGACTTTCATAGTTTCTTTGCTCCTCTACTTTATTGTTCCCGCTAGGGCGTGTTCCCTTAATTGGTTCGGTTTTTATTCCATTATTTCTCTTACTTAAAAAGCATTCTGGACTTGTTGACAAGATAGCTAAATTATTATTTTTAAAATAAGCCGAATAAGGAGCTGGATTTGACCTTCTAATTTTATTATATATTTCAATAGGTTTTTCTTTAATTGTCCATGTAAACCTTTGACTCATATTAACTTGATAAATGTGACCATCAAAAATATACTTTTTAATATCCTTAAGTTTATCAATATAATTATCATATTTAAAATTACTTTTTATTTTGTTTGTATAATCAATTTCATCTCGATTCTCATATTTTTGATCACAATTAAGTTTAATTTCCTTTTTAAATCTTGAAATCAAACTATCCTTAGTCATAGTTACATTGGTAATATTTATATAAGTATAATTTCCGGTATGACAATTATAAACCAAATTATCTTTACAAACATAGAAAGCAACATCAAAAAAAGAATCTTCCTTCTCTTTATTGCTTTTTATTCCCATCAGTCTTTCACCAAAATCATAACTTAAATATACATAAAAATTTGGTCTTAAATTTCCTTCTTCAATTTCTTTTCCAATAGATGACCACTTGTTTATAAAATCATCAATTTCTGCTATTATTCTATCCGCCTTCTTCTCTTCCACTAGAAGTTCAAGTGAATCAATTACATTCCAGCCAATATAGCTTTTTTCCTCCTTTCCAATTGAGCTAGAATTATCTAAGAAAAAAATATTCTTATGTTGATTATCTAAATTCCGAACTAAGTCAAAGACATTATTATTTTGAAACTCTAATAAAGTGCTGTTAACCTTCATAGCTCTCCCTCCACTTGAACAAAAGTATCTAAATTAAGATGAATTTTTTTGAACTTTCTCATCATTTCACATACACTATTTGCATGTATAAAAATATCTCCTATTCTTTCATGAGAAGCATTTGGTTTATTGACAATCTGGCCAACATCGACTAAATAATCAATTTTTATTATATCTTTTATATCTGCTTCTTTTTCATTTAGAAGTGATAATACCCTACCTTTTTGATTAATAGGAATTTGTAATGAACCAGAAATCCCACTAATTATTTTAATTTCTGGAATAAATTTTTCCCCAATTTCTACCATGACAAAGCTGTCAATAATATCAATATTAGTTTGAATCTTCAAGTTTTCTGGAATCGCACTTCCAGCTGGCCTGATAGCAATCTCACAAAAACATATTTCATTTTCCCCCTTAAAACATTCCAAATGTGTAACACCATTTTGCACTTCTAAAGCTTTGAGTATTTCTCTATTATATTTAATTAATTCTTTAAACAAAGAAGAACTCATATCTAAAGCAATAGTTCCAACAAAATTATACTTTTTAAAATCAATCAATGGTACTGGATAAAAGCTAGCATATGCAAATTTGATTTTCCCATCTTGAATAATTGCGTCAATATGATACTCTTCTCCATGTACAAATTCTTCCAACAAAACACCTTTTTCAAAGTGATAAAGTTCTGTTTCTTGAGTGAATTTCTGAAAATACTCTATCCACGCTTCCTTTGATTTTATTTGTTTTACTCCAATAGCACCCATGCCCTGTTTTGGTTTTGCAACCACGTCTTTAAATTCATCTAAAAATCTGAAACCATCTTCTAAGTCCTTGACCTCAATATAATTTGGAACTCTAATATTCTTTTTTATTAAAATATCTTTCATTTTTGCTTTATCACGAAATTTCTCAACTTCCCCCGCACCTATTCCATCAATTGAAAATTTATCTCTTAGTTCAGCAGCAACACGAACACCTTTTTCTCCTGGAGCTATGATTGCTTTAATTTTTTTATCAAAATTAGATAAAATCGCACTTATTTGTTCTGTGTTTGATAAGTTATCCATTTGAAAAAAATAATCACATAAATTCACATCAGGAGGAACCACTGTTTTATCTGAAAACACAATTGTTTTTAATCCCCTTCGTCTGATTGCTTTAAGAACTTCTTCTCTTCTTCCAAGGCAAACACAATATTCTTTATCCATTAGTATCATCCTTCATCATAATTTCAGCATTTTTTTGCAATGATATAACTGATTTTTCGACAGATTCGTAACTTTCGGAACTAAAATATGCAAATAAAGCCAGCCTTCCTCTATTATCATCTAGCTTTTCAACTACACTTCCTTGTTCAACTTTATATTCCATATCTAAAAAGTTTTTATCTTTTATTAAATCATTTAAGTTTTCGATCTCTAAAAACGTCCCTTTTTTAGGCGAATGAATAAATCGAATATAACCATAACCATTTTCTTTAAATTCTTCTTCATATTTTTTCCCAATACAATTTTCAATAATTATTTTATAAAAATCCAAGTTTAATACTTTACTAAGCATCTCCGCAATAAATCCTCCCCCCACCCTCGGATTTAATTCAATTAAATGAACCCCATCCTGATTAATTTTTATCTCGGTATGTGTAATTCCAGTATGTATATCAAAAATTTTATGAATCTTGTTTACATAAGAAATAATTTGTTGCTTTTCTAAATCACTCAGACTTACTGCTGGTATAATATGACCATTTTCAACATTTGTAAATTTTTCATTAAAAACCTTTTCTGTAATCATTATTGAATTTACTTTTCCATATTCAACAATACTTTCAACTGAAAATTCCTTTCCTTCAATATATGGTTCAACCAAAACTTGTTTAGAAAAAATTTGTCCTAACGCTCCATAATTAAGATTCTTTACATTTTTTTCAAATGCTTTTAGTAAATCATCTAATGAGTTTACTTTTTCTACATTTATACTTCCAAATCCATTTAAAGGCTTGACTACACTTGGAAACCACAAATTATCCTTCTGTTGTAAAATTGCACTAATTGTAGAAAATTTAAAATAATCCCCTTCAAACATTCCCTTCTTTTTCATCTTTTCTCTAGTTTTTTCTTTTGACATAGAATTTTCTATAGCCTCTGTTCCAAAATATGGTAAACCTAATCTTTTAGCCACTAAATTTACTAAAGGTGGCAAAAACACATGACCAGCTAATACACCATCAAACGAAATTTCTTTAAAAAATTCTTCTATTATTTTAAAACTTTCTTCTTCTTGAAAATAATTGATTTGTATATAGTAATCAATATTGAATTTCTCAATAGAACTTAATTCTTCTTCAGCCATGGCTGTTGCAAGAATCACCTCATAACCTAGTCTCTTTGAATGTTTCATATACTTTCTACCAAAAATATAATTACCAATAATCAAAATTCTTTTCATTCAGATTCCATCCCCGTTTCAAATATTTCTTCTTCCAATTTACATGAATATGAAACTATTAAACTAAAAATGTCTTCAATAAATTCTCCATCTATTTGTAATTTTTCTGCAAATGCTTTTCTGTCCTTCAATAATTCAGACACTCTATCTTCCTGCATAATATTTATTTTTTTATCTAATTTTATTTTTCCAATAGATTGTACAATCATACTGCGTTCTTTAATATTTTCTATTAATCTAAAATCTAGTTCATTAATAAGTTTTCTATGCTCCTTAATTGTATCCAAATAAATTTACCTCCCGCTATAATTTTTCTATTTCTTTAGTCTGATACTCAATATTTGCTAAATGATTTTTTCTAAATTCTTCATTAATAAAAATTGCCCTTTTAGCAAAAGAATAACAATGTTTACATTTTTCACCACATTCTAGTTTATTGCATTCTCCTATTAGAAATTTGTTTAGATGCTTATTTAGCTTCGAATTATCAATAAAAACATTATCTATATATTTGTTTGGAGTAGAGACATCATGATAGCCAAAATGCTGTATTAGATCAAGCAAATTCCCATTATATTTTCTCTCTGTATACGCTTTACAACGCTTGATTAACAAGTCTGTTGGAGTCGCACGATCAATGATTTTTATATGGTTGTATCCTAATTCCTCATAAAACTGAACATCTTCTGGTCGAATAATATCTGAAATCAAGTAATTAACTGGATCTAACACTCTTTTTTTAGAACAACCTAAATAACAATAATCTGTGCCCACATTTTTTCCTGTTACACGTGAAGATTGACCTAGGAACGCTTGATGATAAGATAATATTGGACATTCATAAAGACAATTATTATTAACAATTAACTCTAAATCAAGATCAGTCGAATCTCTTAAATCTTTTAAAAGCGAAAAGTTTCTATTAACTGTCATTGGATCTAATACGATACAATCCGCCCCCATTTCTTCCCAACGCCGGATTTTACTTACAGAATTAACACACACACTAGAAGAGACTTTTACCTTCATTTTTGGATAATTTTTCTTCACATAGCGTAAAAAAATAGGAATGGAAATAGTTAGATAATCCACCTCTATTTCATTAAGCCAATCAAAGAGTTCTTTTAACTCGTTCTTCCCCTTTTTAGTAAACTCTTCATTACCTAAAAAAGGATTATTAAAAGTATAATTAAATGTTAAATCATTATGGTGGGCTTGTTTCACATGTTCTATAACTTTATCTCGATTTATTGAATCTAAATTTGTAGTCTCTAATCCGCCTCCAACAAAATCATTAGTTAATTTCCCAAATAAGTTAGTTACATCAGTTCCTTTAATTCCCTCAATTAGTTTATCATCAAAATTAGTTGCTACCGATATTTTCATTTACTTCCCCTCCAATGTTGTCTTAAAATAGCTATTCTTTATATAATGAACAAAGGTCCCTAAAACAAAATTTTATTAATAAGTTAGAATTATTAATATTTAATAAATTATCTTATAGATTATGATTCAAAAAAAGTGTAAAATGAAATAAAAAAGTATCCCTTTTATTAGTTAGGAAGTGTACAACTTGAAAAATTTGGATTATTTTGAATTAAGATCCCTGCTCTACAGCAACGAAAAAGAAAACATCGTTCATTTTAGTATGGAGAAACTTGCTGAAAAGTGGTATTATTCAAAGCAAAATGTAAAAAAAAAGCTCAAAAAATACGAAGAAAAAAACTTGTTGAAATATATTCCTGGAAAAGGGAGAGGTAATGTATCTACTATTATTTTCATCAAAGATTTCCATTCAGAGATAAACGAGATTTTAACTAGTTGCATAGAAAATAATGATATTAAATTTGCACTCCAACTCTCTCAGTTATCCATACCTCAAGAGTGGTTTTCTCCTTTTTTGGAAAAAATACAAACCCTTTTTAGCAGTGAAAATGAGTATGGTAACAACATTATTAGATTTATAATTAACAGAAAAATCACTGCATTAGATCCGAATACAATTTGCTTGCAATTTGAGGCTTCCTTAATTAAACAAATAAGCAATACATTAGTTGATTATTCTGAGGAAGGAGATATATTCACTCCTTCTGTCGCACTTAATTGGTCTCATAATGAAGAGTTTACAACATGGAAATTCTTCATTAGAAAAAACATATATTTCCATGACGAAAAAAAAGTAACTGGAAGTGATATTCTCTTTTCATTTAACGAAGCTTTAAGAAGTAGTACCGGTAAATGGCTACTAAACAATTTAGAAAATATGTATTGTGAATCTGAGTTTACTGTTCATTTTAATTTTAAAAAACCCGAACCTGCATTTTTAAAATTAGTAACACATTATTCGCTCGTAATTAGACCTGCATTCTCAAACAGTAAATATTTTATTGGTTGCGGACCATTCAAACTTGTTGAAAACAAGAATAATTATGTATACTTAAAAAGTTTTTCAAAATATTTCAAAGAGACTCCATTAATAGATGGTATAGAATTCTGGTTGATAAACTCAAATTTCAAAAAGTGGCTAATTATCCCACAAAAGAAAAATCTAAATAATACAATTAATCCTATTGGAGTACCTCGATCCGGAGTGTCTTATTTAATTTTCAATAAAAAGAAAAAAAATTCAATGGACCACTTTTTAACAAATACATTAAAAACGATTTTTAATGTATCAGATTTTGTATCTGAAATGCATAATAATAAAGTATTAGTAGCCCATAGTTATTTTTATAAAAATTCAGAAACTAAAAAAAAAGCTTCTGTACTTTTAGAAAAAGAAATAATAAAAACTGTCAATTTACCTAATCACAGCAATAAAACTTTAAAATTAGCAGTCTATAACCATCCCCGACTAATACGTGAAGCATTATGGTTTAAGAAAAAAGCTGGTATTTATAACATCAATCTAGAAATAATAACTTATTCATTTAACGATGATTATTTTTCGAAAAAAATTACATTTGATGCTGACATGGCTTTAGCGACAGATATACCTGTAACCGATATTGAATTAGGATATTTCGATTTCTTACTAAATAAAACTTTAATCTTTCAAAAGTTTGTTTCTAAGAATCATTTATCCTTTATATATTCACTCACTGCAAGGTATAGACAAACACAATCCCTTAACCATAAGGTTACATTAATAAATGAAATTGAGAATTATATCAATCAAGAAAACTTACTCATTTATTTATATCACCCTTTAAAATATTATAATATTCATAGTTTTATTAATGGTGTAGAATTTGATAGTAATGGAAATATTATTTTAAACAAACTATGGTGGTAAACAAGAGATTGGGCACTACTAAAATCAAGTATTAAAAATCAGAAAATAAATAAGCAAAAATCATTGTATTAAGCCATTTCCAAAATAGGATATACAAGATTTCTGCTTATTTTTTATTTTAGTGGCTCTTTTATCTCATCCACTAATTAATTATTTAATATTAATCTTCTCAATCACAACATCATTCACTGGTTTGTCTTGCATGCCAGTTGGTAGACCTGCGATTTCGTCTACTACGTCCATGCCTTCGATTACGTGACCGAAAACTGTGTGGCGACCGTCTAACCATGGTGTTCCGCCTTGTTTGTAAGCTTCGATAATTTCTACGGGGAAGCCAGCTTGTTCCATTTGACCAAGCATGTCAGCAGGCATATCTGGTTTTTGAACGATGAAAAATTGGCTGCCGTTAGTATTTGGACCAGCGTTGGCCATTGATAAAGCACCACGAAGGTTGAATGCTTCTGTAGAGAATTCATCTTCAAAAGCTTCTCCCCAAATACTTTCGCCTCCAGTACCAAGGCCGTCTGGGTCGCCACCTTGGATCATGAATTCAGGTATAACACGGTGGAAAATTAAACCGTCGTAATAACCGTTTTTAGAATGTGTAACAAAGTTTTCTACTGTTTTTGGAGCAATTTCAGGGAACAATTTGATACGAATAGTTCCTCGATTTGTAATCATTTCTGCTTCAATCTCATTAGGTGCTACTTCTTTTGATAATTGTGGGTAGGTCATATTGTAAAACTCCTTCTTGTTTTAATTGATTGTTCACTAACGCAGCCAAATAATAAGTAAATTAACAACGACAGCAATCAGATATAGTACTAGTATAACAGCTGAAACCCAAATGACAATTTTTTTAACCAAAAATGCACTTCCTTCACTTTATTTTTCATTCACTCCCTTTTATTCTATAATGAAAAGGTGAGTTTTAACAATAATACGAATAGAGATGATTTTTTTATGACAACAAGAAAGAGAAATTTGTACATTTTAATGGTTGCCAATTTGTTGATGTCAGCTAGTATGACGATGATTATGCCGTTTTTATCGCTCTATATTGACACATTTGGAGATTATAGCGACTCTTATGTTCAAAGATGGGCAGGCTATATTTTCGGAGTTACTTTTTTAGTGGCATTTATTTTTTCTCCTATTTGGGGTCGGATTGGGGACAAACATGGTTATAAAGGGATTTTGATTTTAACTTCTTTTGGTTTAGCAATTTGTATTTTCCTGATGGGATTTGCACATTCGGTTACTTACTTGTTGATTTTGCGAATTTTTATGGGTGTTGTTACGGGTTTCATCGGGGTTAGTAATGCTTTTATTGCACGACAAACACCTAGAAATGAAGCAGGGAAAATCCTTGGAACACTTCAACTTGGTGGTGTTACTGGCATGTTATTTGGTCCGCTAATAGGTGGAGCAATGGCTGATTTATTTGGTTTTAAAGATACTTTTACCATTACAGGGATCGCGATGATGCTTGCGGCGTTACTCGTTGCTCTTGGGGTAAAAGAGATTCGGACAGAAGAACAAAAGGAAGCCGCGAAAGTAGTTTATTCGAGACGAGCTGTTTTAAAACAAATCTTTACGCTTCGTGTTCTCTTTACGGTAATGATTATTACTGCTCTTATTCAAATTGCGAATTTTAGCGTACAGCCACTCTTAGCCCTTTATGTTGGAGATATGACTCACTCGAATAATATTGCTTTCTTATCTGGTTTAGCTTTTTCAGCGACTGGTTTTGGGAATTTAGTAATGACTCGAAAATGGGGACAGCTTGGCGATAAGTATGGCTATGAGAAGATTTTAAATATCTTGTTAATTATGGCTGCTATTTTTGTTATTCCCCAAGCTTTTGCAACAAATCTCTGGTTTTTTATTTTCTTCCGCTTTTTATTTGGGATTGCTATTGGTGGAATGGTTCCCTGTACGACGGCATATATTCGGCTTGCAGCACCTGGTGTTATGCAAGGTGAGATGCTTGGCTACAATCAAAGTGCTCGTTTCTTAGGGAATGTTATTGGGCCAATTCTAGGCGGTACACTTGCTGGCTATATCGGAATACCTAGTGTTTTCCTTTTTATGAGCTTTATGTTTTTTGTTGCTTTTTTTGTTTTACTATACGCACTTCATTCCGACAGAAAACGCCATGTTAATGTTGATTAAGTTTTAGCAAATCTAAGTTTTTTCTTAGGTTTGCTTTTTTATTCTTCCTATTTAATTGTTTTTTTAACTTACATAAATTGATTTAGAAAGTTAAGTTTTCCACCTTTTTTTCAACTAAAAAAGTATGTTATAATAAAAAATATAAAAAGTACGGCGATTATTTGGGTACTTTAGGAATGGTAAAGTTATAAAAATAATGCATTTTTATGATTTAGTACGACTTTCTACTATTTTTAGTTACATTTAGATTTTATTAAATGTAAGTACTTGCTTAAAAAACAATGATTTTCCTGTAGTTATTTTCTTAATTTCAGGAGGACTTTCCGTATAAAAATTCTTCGAGGGGGAGCCGATTTTGTCATTTCTTCATCTAGCTATTCTTTTGCCATTCATTGTGGCACTTTTCATTCCAATTTTTTACCGATGGACTAAACATGTTCACACTGGCTGGTTAGTACTACCGATTCCAGTAATTCTATTTATTTACTTTTTAACTTATATCCCAAAGACGATGGACGGGGCAACGATTGTTTCGATGCCTTGGATTCCGCGACTTGGGATTAATTTTACAGTAGTTGTAGATGGTCTTAGTTTACTTTTTGCATTACTGATTACAGGGATTGGGTCACTCGTAACTTTTTACTCGATATATTATCTAGGGAAGAAAAAAGAGCGACTTAATAATTTTTATACTTTCTTATTTATTTTTATGACCGCTATGCTTGGAGTTGTTCTTAGTGATAACTTGATTGTCCTCTATCTGTTTTGGGAGTTAACTTCAATTAGTTCCTTCTTACTGATTGGTTACTGGTATCATAGGGAGCGTTCGCGTTATGGCGCTCGTAAATCTATGATGATTACCGTGTTTGGTGGCTTGATGATGCTTGGAGGATTTATTTTACTCCATATTATGAGTGATTCTTACTCTATTCGAGCAATTATCCAAGATGCAGATGTCATTAGTCAAAGTAGTTTATTCATTCCTGCAATGATTCTCGTCTTACTTGGCGCCTTTACAAAATCTGCTCAAGTTCCATTCCATATTTGGCTCCCTGATGCGATGGAAGCACCGACTCCTGTTAGCGCCTATTTGCATTCCGCGACGATGGTAAAAGCTGGGATTTATATCGTAGCTCGCTTTACTCCACTATTTGCAAGTTCTGGGGTTTGGTTTTGGACCGTTTCACTCGTTGGGCTTGTTACTCTTTTTTGGGGTTCGCTTAATGCCACAAAGAAAAATGATTTAAAAGCGATTTTAGCTTATTCGACCATTAGCCAGCTTGGGATGATTATGGCGTTACTTGGGATTGGAGCAGCCTCGCTTCACTTTGATACGTTAAGTGATGATATTTATGTGATGGCGATTGTCGCAGCAGTTTTCCACTTATTTAATCATGCCACATTTAAAGGTAGCTTGTTTATGATGGTTGGTATTGTCGATCATGAAACTGGGACACGGGACATTAGACGTCTTGGCGGTTTAATGCGAATCATGCCTATAACTGCTACGATTGCTTTCATTGGTACCTTTGCAATGGCTGGGATTCCACCTTTTAATGGCTTCTTAAGTAAAGAAATGTTTTTTGAAAGTATGCTTAATATTACACATTTAGAGTTATTTAATGCTAGCACTTGGGGTGTTATCCTTCCAGTAGTCGCTTGGATTGCTAGTGTATTTACTTTTGTTTATAGTATGATTATTTTCTTTAAAACATTTACTGGAAAAGTAAAACCTTACTTACTTCCCAAAAAGCCACATGAAGCTTCTTTTGGATTGCTTCTACCTCCAATAATTTTGTCTGCATTAGTCGTTATTATTGGTATATTCCCTAATTTAATTGCTGAGCCGATTTTGGAACCTGCTGTCAGAGCAATCGTTCCTGGATTAGATACTGACTTTTCGATTCATATTAGTATGTGGCACGGATTTACACCTGCACTTCTGATGACGATTGGGGTTGTCACTTTTGGCGTTATTTTATTCCTTACACATAAATACTGGAAACCTTGGATTACAACCCGCATTCCTAAAGCACTTAGAATTGGAAAAACATACGACAATGGGATGTTTTATTTAGAACAAGGCTCTTATCGAATGACGATGTTTATTATGACTGGCTGGCTTAGAACTTACTTAAATTATATGTTAGCTGCTTTTATTTTAATGATGGCTTCTGTGATAATATTTACTCAAGCGCTTGATTTTAATTTTTCTAATATGACGAAAGTGACTGTAGTTGATTTCGTATTAGCAGCGGTTATTCTTGTTACTTTAGTTGGTACTGTTTTCTCTAAATCACGAATTACATCCATTATCTTACTTGGAGCAATGGGCTACACAATCAGTATTTTCTTTGTTATTTCTAGAGCGCCAGACCTTGCGCTAACACAACTTATTATTGAAACGATTTCGGTAGTGCTTTATCTACTTGTTTTCTATCATCTGCCGCAGTTTAGTAATATTGAAGAAAAGCCTAAATGGTTATCGATGAAGACGTTTTTAAGTATCGGTGTTGGTGTCATTATTACACTTGTTTCACTCTCTGCTTATAATACTACTTTTTATGATTCGATTTCTAAATACTATATTGATAATGCTTACGTGGAAGCTGCTGGAAAAAATATTGTAAATGTTATTCTAGTTGATTTCCGTGGTTTTGATACAATGTTCGAAACAGCCGTTCTTTCCATTGCTGCTATTGGTATTTATGCAATGATTAAATTACGATTGACGAAACGAGGTGAAAATGATGAAAACGAATGACGTTCTTCTTAGAAATGTGACGAAAGTAGTTGCTTTCATTATTTTCTTATTCTCACTCCATTTATTTTTTGCTGGTCATTATAATCCTGGTGGTGGCTTTGTCGCTGGACTCACTACAGCAGGAGCAATTACTTTAACATTACTCGCATATGATACAAAAACCGTTGCAAGCATGCTAAACATCAATACGATTATGCTTACAGGGATTGGACTTGTTTTTGCACTAGGTACTGGAATGATTGGTATTTTTACTGGCGACGCTTTTTTGACACACAAATTTGGTCATGTGGATTTGCCTATTTTAGGTGATACAGCACTGCACACGGCAACCATTTTTGATCTCGGGGTTTATCTAGTGGTTGTTGGTGTAACACTTACGATAATTCAAACGATTGGGGAGAGTGACTGATGGAACTATTAATGTCTATATTGATCGGCTTGATTTTTGCTGCTGCTGTCTATTTAATTCTCTCTAAAAGTTTACTACGAATTATTATTGGAACGGCTGTCCTTAGTCATGGGGTAAATTTACTTGTACTGACGATGGGTGGCTTAAAAAAAGGACGTGTGCCGATTCTAGGCACGGAAGGAACTGGTTTATACAATGACCCCCTTCCACAGGCCCTTATTTTAACCGCGATTGTTATAAGCTTTGGTGTAACTGCCTTTTTCCTTGTTCTTGCTTATAGAGCGTATCAGGAGCTTGATAGCGAGAGTGTATCCAAGACGAGAGGACATGAAGCCGATGATGAATAATTTAATTTTAATGCCAATCCTTATTCCATTTTTTGGGGCAATTGTGCTAATGCTCCTTCCAAAACGCGTGATTGTACAACGGATTTCCGCTCTTATTTTTAGTGGTATTTTGGTTGTTGCTAATTTTTCTTTAGTATTTTATATTCAAGAAAACGGGATTACGACACTAAATATTGGTAACTGGGCGGCTCCTTTTGGGATTACGATGGTTGGTGATATGTTTGCCATCTTACTTACAGCAACAACTAGCATCATTTTGTTCTGTGTTATCTTATATTCCTTTTATACTATCGGAAAACCACGTGAGAAATTTCTTTACTACCCTGCAATGCTCTTTATGATTGTTGGTGTGAATGGTTCTTTTCTAACGGGCGATATTTTTAATATGTTTGTTTTCTTTGAAGTAATGTTAATGGCATCCTATGTGTTATTAGTTATTGGGGGCACGCAGGTACAGTTAAAAGCAACGATTAAATACTTGCTGATTAATGTCGTTGGTTCTGGATTTTTCGTTGTTGCCATCGCATTACTTTACTCAATGATTGGAACATTAAATATGGCAGATATTTCGCAAAAAATTGCTGACTTAAATGGAGCAAATACTGGAATGATAAGCGTTGTCGCGGTTCTTTTCTTATTTGTATTTGGGCTTAAGGCTGGGCTGTTTCCACTTTATTTCTGGCTCCCAGGATCTTACTTTGCCCCACCAATCCCTGTTCTAGCGCTGTTTGGTGGGCTTTTGACCAAAGTCGGTGTTTATGCGATTATTCGGACCTATACGTTATTCTTTAGTTCTTTAACAGATTTTGTCGTTCCGATGCTTGGAATACTGGCAATAGTGACGATTATCCTCGGTGTTATCGGGGCAATTAGTTATTATGATATGAAGACGATTGTGATTTACAATATTATGATTGCCATTGGTGTGATTTTGTTTAGCGTTTCGATTATGACACGCGAATCAATGACTGGTGCAGTATTTTACTTAATTCACGATATGATTATTAAAGCAGCTCTATTCCTCATTATCGGTATTGTAATGGCGATTACTGGTTACTCTAGTGTGAAGAAGTTTAGTGGTTTAATGACTGTTAAGCCATCTCTTGGTTGGATTTTCTTTATCGCCACGTTAGGTCTGGCAGGAATTCCTCCATTGAGTGGATTCATTGGTAAACTTTTAATTGTCGAAGGAGCTTTCTCAGCTGGTCAAATGGTTGGTGGTATTATCATTCTACTTTCTAGTTTGTTCGTCCTTATGTCACTAATTAAAGTCTTTACTAAAGGTTTCTGGGGAGAGAAAAAAGGGGTATTTAATTTGCAAATCCCTTATAAAAAAATGCTCGTTCCAGTTATTGTCTTATTAACGATTTCGATAGCATATGGTGTGTTTAGTAACGCAATTTATCCGTTTATTGAACAGGCGGTTGATCCACTTGTTGACCCTTCTGTTTATATTCATGCGGTGTTAAAGGAGTGATAAAAGATGGCTTTTCAACTTATTCTTAATATAATTCTTGCTTGTTTGTGGATGTTTCTTGAGTCATCGTTTAGTTTTGCAACATTTATCATTGGCTTTATCATCGGGATTTTCCTCTTGCTATTCATGCGACGCTTTCTTGGATCACGATTTTACATTTTCCGATTGTTCGCTTTAGTCAAACTGGTATTTCGTTTCTTACATGATTTAATTATCTCTACTATTCATGTAAGCCGAATTGTCTTGAAAAAAGATATGAATATCCGTCCTGGAATTTTCAGATATGATACAACACTTGAAACTGATTGGGAAGTAACGATGTTGGCTTTACTAATCACCTTAACGCCTGGAACACTTTCAATTGATATTTCTGATGATTATAAAGCTATTTATGTCCATTCTCTTCATGTTCCAAATATAGAAGAAGAAATTGCTACCATTCGTAAATCATATGAAGGCGCGATTATGGAGGTGTTCCACGGATGATTATTCAAATTGCATTATCTATTGGTTTACTGCTATATTCAGTTTCAACCTTCTTATATCTTTTCCGAATTCTAAAAGGACCAACCACCTCGGATAAAGTAGTGGCACTTGATTCTATTGGGATGAATCTCGTTGCAATTGTTGCCCTCCTGTCGATGTTTTATGATACCAATGCTTTTTTAGATGTAATCTTACTCATCGCTCTACTGGCATTTATTGGAACAGTTTCCTTTGCTAAATTTATTGAGAAAGGGAAGGTGATTGACCGTGAACGTGATAATTGAAATTATTATTTCTGTGATGATTTTAATCGGCGGTTTGCTTAGTATTCTAGCCGCGATTGGTGTTATCAGATTGCCTGATGTTTATACAAGAACTCACGCTGCAGGTATTAGCAATACTTTCGGAGTTAGTTTGCTACTATTTGCCACGGTTGGTTACTTTTTCCACTCTGGAGAAGGATTTAATGCACGTGTCCTACTTGCTATTCTATTTATTTTCTTAACAACACCTGTTGCCTCTCACTTAATTAATCGGGCTGCTTATGATACAGGTGTTCCACTTGCCATTCGAATTCGTGACCAATTACGTTCCGTGAAAAAAGACGATATTAAGAAGAAGAAAAACTTAATTATTCGTCAAGAACAAATTGAAAAAGCACGACAAGAACGAGAAGAACTTGAAGAACGAATGGAATGGGAACGACGCGAAGAAAAAATTGATGAACGTGAAGATAAAGAAGAAGAACAACACGAACGTGATGAACAAACAATTGAAGAACAGTCGGATGATTCTGAGCATGAAATCATCGAGCAAGATGAAAGTGCAACAGACTCCGACGAAGATAAATCCGAAAAATAAAAACAGCATGGTGAAGAGTTATTATTACTCTCCGCCATGCTCTTCTTTTCGTTTCTTTTTCACTGCTATTGTACATCTACTAATACAGATCAACCTATTTGTTTCATCGGTAATTTTTATCTCCCATACTTGTGTACTTTTCCCAAGATGGGTTGCTTCTGCCGTTGCTGTAATCAGACCTGCTTTTTTAGAAGCTAAGTGGTTTGCGTTAATTTCTAGACCAAAAACGATTTCATCAGGTTCGATTGATTTTGCAGCACCTATACTTGCGGCATGTTCTGCTAATACAACAGAAACCCCGCCGTGCAAATAGCCAAATGGTTGATGTACTTTTTCGGTCACGTCTAACTGAACTATTGCTTTTCCTTTTTCTACCGATATTACTTGAATACCAATTGTTTCTTGAAGTCCCATGTGTTCCCTTCTTTCCGAAATTGATTTATACTTTATTATATAAGAGTTGAAAGAAAAATTCTATATTGCTCTCTTAATAAGTTTTGTTGTGGTAAAATGAAAATAGTCTATTTGACAGGAGAGATTAGATGTCGATATTTATGAATACACCATTAATTGCTTCGATTATTGCGATTGTATTTGCACAGGTCGTCAAAGTGCCAATACATATTCTAGTATATCGCAAGTTCAACTTCGGGCTTATGTTTTCTACTGGTGGCATGCCTAGTTCTCATTCAGCAGCAGTAACAGCATTAATGACTACACTTGCTATTGAATATGGTTTAGATTCGCCTTATTTCGCCCTTGCAGTTGTTTTTGGTATTATCGTCATGTTTGATGCAACAGGCGTTAGAAGACAAGCTGGCGAACAAGCTGTCGTGCTTAATAAACTAGTTACCGATTTCCAAGAATTTATGGAACATGCAAAAGGGCTTGCCGCACCTGAACAAGAAGAAAAAACCAAACATTTAAAAGAATTACTTGGTCATAAGCCAATGGAGGTTTTCTTTGGTGCAGTGACCGGGATTGTCATCGGATTTTTAATGGAATTTATTTTATGAAAAAGCTGGCACTTGCTAGCTTTTTTCATTGTATAAAACTCTCATCCTGCTATCTATACATCATTATACAACTGTTTCCTTTAAAAATTTATCGTATTTAACTTTCCTATGTCTTGAAGCCCTTCCTTGCAAGAATAGCCCCTTACAAAAACCGAAAAATCATAGTATAATGAAAACACTTGGAGTTTATTTTTCTATATTAACAAGAAACATATAACCCCTTCTGTTTTCATTAAAGCAACAGACGCTCCTTTACGTTTTACTCGATAAGATAGTCCATTGTTGATGACAAAATGGCGCTTCTTTTTGAGAAAAGTCTCATTTTTAAGGTGGGCGAATTTATATATAATAGTTTAAATAAGGAGTTGGACTGCTTGAAAAAATTGTCATTCGTTTTTGGTTTTTATACGCTTGCTCTTGGACTTCTAGTTGGTGCAATTGCTGCTATCTTCTTAGTCTTAGTTTATTTTTCTACTGAATTTTTATGGACTTACATACCTGAACATTTCCAATCACCATGGTTTTATCCTTTAATTATCGGGTTAATTGGTGGATTGTTTGTAGGATTGTTGCAAATTAAGTTTGGCGCTTATCCGCACTCTATGCATGAAAATATGGCTGAGCTTAAGCGTACTGGCAGGATTGAATATAAAGGTAGCTTGCTTAAAACAATTATAAGTGCTTGGATTATTCTATCTTTCGGGGCTAGTGTTGGGCCAGAAGCAGCATTAATCGGGATTGTTGGGAGCAGTACCACATGGATTATCGATCATTTAAAAGTCTCTTTAAAACATAAAGAAGAATTGATTAGTTTAAGTATTGGCGCTATTATTTCTAGTATTTTCCTTTCGCCTTTTAGTGGGCTAGCTGAGGAACTTGATGATAGTACAGAAGCTAAGAAAATTCCGAAAAAATCTAAATTACTTCTTTCTATTTTAATTTCAGTTAGTGCGCTCTCGTCGTTTTTATGGTTGAAATCATTTATGCAAGTACCACCTAGTATTTTTGCCATTCGTTTACCTGATGCAGGTTGGTCCTGGTGGTTTGCCATCTTATTTTTCCCCATTATTATTTTAGGATGGCTATTTAGTATTTATTTTAAGCAGCTTCAAGTTTACCTATCAAAAGCGCTCTCACTTATTAAAAATAAAATGGTTCTTGCTTTAATTGGTGGTTTAAGTATCGGCGTCTTTGGCATAGGTTCATCTTATTTATTATTTTCCGGAGAACACCAATTAATCGAAGTAACAAAATCGGTTCAAACATTTTCGATTATCGCCTTATTACTTATCGCTCTTTTAAAACCGGTGTTAGTTGCACTTTGTTTAGCTACTGGTTGGAGAGGGGGAGCCATCTTCCCCGCAATCTTCTCTAGCAGTATCATGGGATATATTGTAACTGCATGGCTAGATGCGCCCACTGGTTTTTTAATCACTGTATTCGTCGCTGCAAGCTGTACAAAAATCATTGGCAAGCCGCTATTAACAGCATCGATTCTGTTATTTGTCTTTCCACTACAATTCTTCCCATTCATATTACTTACTGGATTTATCGTAAATAAAGATTGGTGGGCTAGCATTAAAAAAAGAATCCAACCAAATTAAAAAAGTACTTTTTAAATGCAAAATAAGCAGAAATCTGATAGCTCCATTTAAAAATGGCTCTATATAATGATTTCTGCTTTTATTATTTTCTATAATGGTTTTTAGCTCTCAGGCTCTTCAACCACTTTATTTTCAACTTTTTTAATGTAGAACCTACCTTGTTTCTCTTTTAAAACTTCTTTTTCAATTAAAAGTAATAGTTTTTCATTTAATAATTTTCGTGATATTTTGCCGTACTTGGCCATTTTCATTTTATTAATATATTTTGGGATTTCTTGGTAGCCATCTATACTTTCGATTTCTAACTTTTCGCAAAGATATTGCAAAGCGTAAACGATTCTTTCTTCTGCGGATAAATCATATTTAATTAACTCATTATATAAATTTTTGTTATTGACTAGGGTTGCTTCTAACAGCCATTCCATGTATGAAGGTTTATTTGTCGCATAGTTGAGAAAATACTCTCTATCCACAAATACGAGCGAAACATCTGTATCACAAACCAAATGTAATTCATTCTCTCCACTAATTGCTGCGACTTGCTGGTTAATTATATCCCCATTTGAAAAAAAATGAAGAATTTGAAATTTTTTATTCTCAACGTGAAGAATTCCATTTGTAATGATAATAAACTCGTCTAGAAAAGTTTCTCCCTTGATAATCTTATTTTTAGAGAGTTTCACGTAACGGATCCATTTATCTTTTAACTTATACTTATCTAATTCTTGGACCATTTCTTTCACTTCTTCATTGTACAAATGTATCTCCTCCTACTAGTTTTCCTAAGTTTAGCAGGATTAAAGGGATTTCATGTGTGGATTTTACACACTATTAGGTTTCTTTTTCGTCAAATTTATTACAAAAGTACCTTTAAAATGAGAAATTATAACTAAAAAGAAAAATCCTCATCCATCAATGGAGAGAATTTCTGCTTTTTTAGGAACAATCCCAGTTATATAAAATATTCGAAAAGTCACGATTAATTAAGTCTTGTTTATTAATGAAAAAATTACCAACGCCACAATCACCCCACATAATTGCCATTCGATTTTCGTCAAAGTCTTCTGAGGCCAATTGGAATAACAACGTGTCATGATACGGGCTTTCTGTATACATACGAGGATCTTCTTGTGTGAAAAATGGATAGCCACCAACTTGACTTTTCTCTGTTGCTAGATTAAATAATTGGTCTATTTTATCTTCAGCTTCGGCAAATATTAAATCTGCAAGTTCATAGAAATTATGACCAAATTCATGTTCAAAATCATAACTATCTTGTAAAAGGATTTGATCTGATACTAGACCAGAGATTTTAAACTCCCCATTAACGACCGGATAAAAGTGTGTTTTTAATACATCTTTAAAAAAGAAATCTTGTTCTTCTGCCGTTAAACTTTCACTTCCTAAATCATCAAAGAAAAAAACACGGAAATTTTCTTGCTTTGTAGGATTTTCGAAATTAAGTCCTAATAAATCATCTTGATAATCAATGTAAAATGCCAATATACCAAATTCTGGATAATTTTCCATTTGTGGCATTTCGGAAAAATTAATTTGCGCTAATAAAGAAAGCGGCTTCCCTTCTTCTGTTAATGGGTAACCTTGTTCTTTTGGCAAATAACCACGTCCTCCAGCTTTACTTTGGAGTAATGATAATGTTCCCGCTTCTTTAAAATTCAATACTAGCCGTTCTTTCTCAGTTTCTAAAAATCGCTCTGCCCATTCACTTGGTAGAATATCGAAAAGTTGTTCCATGCGTTACCTTCTTTCTTTTTTTCCATTATAACATGAAAAAGTGCAATATCTGATGAAACGAGATATTGCACTACTTTGTTATTATTTATAAAATTTAAATTTCCCTTTACTCGCTAAAACACCTGAACCGCCTATTAATAGAAGCGCACGATCATCAATAACTTTTTTCATTACGGATGCTGGGTAGCCTTTAAGATTTTTTCCAAAGACAACGCCAATTGCATCATTATCACCTAATGAGCAAACCGTTCCTTTTTCATGATAAACAAAATCTTGTAAATCTGTTTCACCATTCACTAATTTTTCTAAGTTGACTGCCGCTACATCTGCTTGTTGCATAGCGATTTGGGCAGTTGGTGGGAATGGACGTTCATTCGCTGGGTTAATGATTAAAGAACAGTCACCCACGATTAAAATTTCTTCATTACCTGGAACAGTAAGATTATTGTTTACTTTTACACGTCCTCGGCCTGCTTCAAATCCAGATGCTTCGATGACACTATTTCCACGAACTCCAGCAGCCCATATAATCGTTGCTGCTTTAATTTCGCGAATTTCGTTTTCACTTTCAGCATATTTTACGCCGTCAGCAGTAGCTTCTTTGACTGGTTTCCCAACATGAAACTCTACACCACGGTCTTCTAAAACACCTACTCCATAATCCACTAATTTAGCATCAAATTGTGGTAATACTTTTGGTGCTGCTTCCATACAGAAAATCTTTACTTTCTCACGAGGTACATCATATTTTTTAACTAGTTCTGGAATGCGATTAGTTAATTCCCCAAGAAACTCAATTCCAGTAAAGCCAGCTCCACCAACGATGATTGTTAATAATTCATCACGAGGATCTGTTTTCCATTTAGCAAATTGCGCCTCGATATGCGCACGGATTTTTTTCACTGATTCTACGCTTGTAATAGTAAACGCATATTCTTTTAAACCACTGATTCCAAATGTTTCTGCTTCTGACCCAAGTGCAATTAACAAGTAGTCATAGCTAATATCGCCATTTGCATCTAGTGTAACTGTTTTTTCGTCTTTATTAATTTTGACTACAGTATCTTGCATGAAGGTTGTTTTTGCTTCATTAACAACTTTCTCAAGCGGGTACATTAATTTTTCTGGTTCAATTGTTCCTGCTGCTGCCTCATGTAACCATGTCGTTTCATGATGATAGTCATTCTTATTCACTAGAACGATTTCGGCATCCAAGTTTCTCTGTTGCAATTTACGCAATGTTTTTAGTCCTCCGTAACCTGCTCCGAGAATGACAATTTTTGATTTACTCATCTGTTATCACATCTACTTTCCCTTATATTTTTCTTCACAAAAAAAATTGCATTAAGAATTTCTTACTGCACCTATGTAGATTGCGCTAAAAATCTACTGCAAACTATTTTCAAGTGAAACTGGTAAGTACCAATATATTCCCCATATTTATAGCTTACAAACTATATCATAGACTTTTTAAGTATCATTTTCAAGAAAGCGAACTTGCGGTTTTTGGCTTCCTGCGAACTAGGTTAGAGTGGTATACGATTTTTTTCACAATAAAGCTCTCTACTTGCTTGTATTTTGGAATCATCCTTTATTTAAATTAAAATTGGTCTAGTTCACTTTAATTCCTTTTTTTAGTCTAGCAATCCCGCAAACATTCTTTTTCAACAAATTATGCTAAAATATGCTTATTGCAACTTTAGTGTTTTCAAAAGGAATTTAGTACCTAGGGGGGTGATGTGTTTTGGATGAAAAAACAAAAATATACGATATCACGATCATTGGCGGTGGACCAGTTGGGCTATTTGCGGCCTTTTATGCTGGAATGCGAAGTGCGAGTGTGAAAATAATCGAAAGTTTACCACAATTAGGGGGGCAACTTTCAACGCTATATCCCGAGAAATATATTTATGATATTCCGGGCTATCCATCTGTCCGCGCACAAGAACTTGTAAATAATCTTATTCAACAAATGAAGCCATTTGAGCCGACTGTTGCATTAGAAGAAGCTGTTCAAAGTGTGGAAAAACAAGTTGATGGTACATTTGAAATCATCACAAAGAAAGACATACATTATAGTAAAGCAGTGATTATAACAGCAGGTAACGGCGCATTTGAACCTAGACGTTTGGACCTTCCTAACGCGGAACAATATGAAGGCACAAATATTCACTACTTTATTAATGATATAAGTCGTTTTTCCGGACGGCATGTTGCTGTTTGTGGCGGCGGAGATTCTGCAGTAGACTGGGCGCTTATGCTGGAAAAAGTTGCAAGTTCCGTGTCCATTATTCATAGACGCAACGCTTTTCGTGCACATGAACATAGCGTAAGCAATCTAGAAAAATCTTCCATAAAGGTTAAAACACCATTCATTCCAACCGAAATTCTTGGAGATGGAGACAGGCTGACCCATATTACATTGCAAGAAGTAAAAGGAGATACAAAAGAAACGCTGGAAATTGACGATTTTATCATCAATTATGGCTTTGTTTCCTCACTTGGACCTATTAAAAATTGGGGACTTGAGCTAGAGCGTAACTCCATTTTTGTCAATTCCAAAATGGAGACGAGTGTTCCTGGTATTTATTGTGCTGGTGATATTTGTACTTATGATGGCAAAGTAAAACTGATTGCTACTGGATTTGGGGAAGCACCTACTGCTGTAAATAATGCGATGAACTTTATTGATCCAAAAGCTCGCGTACAACCAATGCATTCCACTTCTTTATTCGAATAATACCTAAAGCCACGAGGTAACTTGTGGTTTTATTTTTTACTCACCGGGAAAAGTTCTTTGTAGAGATTTTTTAGGAGGAGATTAGCAATGAATGTACTTGTAATTGGCGCAAATGGTAAGATTGGCCGTCATCTGGTTAAAAAACTTGCTTTAGAAAAAGGGTTTTTTGTGCGAGCAATGGTTAGAAAAGCCGAACAAGTAGCAGCACTTGAAAAGCTTGGTGCAAAGCCTATTATTGCAGATTTAAAAAAAGATTTTATTTACGCGTACGATGAAATAGAAGCAGTCATTTTCACAGCAGGATCTGGCGGTCATACACCTCCTGAAGAAACCATCAAAATTGATCAGGATGGCGCAATTAAAGCAATAGAATTCGCAAAAGAAAGAGGAATTCGTCGCTTTATTCTTGTTAGTTCTTATGGAGCAGATAACCCAGAAAATGGACCAGACTCCCTTGTTCATTATTTAAAAGCTAAAGCTAAGGCAGATGAAGTACTAAAAAGAAGCCGACTTGAGTATACAATCGTCCGCCCAGTTGGACTTTCTGATGACGCTGGAACTGGCAAAATCGCGGAAGTTTCTGGTACGCCAAAAACATCAATACCACGTGAAGATGTAGCCACTTTTATTACAGAAGCTTTGTCACAAAAATCCAGTTTTTATAAGACATATACCATCGAAAGCGGCGAAACACCCATCACCAATTTTTTCAACTAATAAAAAGCGATGATGCCAATTTTTACGGCTCATCGCTTTTTCTATATTATTAAAACGGATTCTCTTCTAAAAATGTATAGATATTTGAAACAAGTTCATCCGGTGTTTCTCCTCGAACCACTTCTCCATCAACTAAAGCAAACAAACTAGTTGCACATAAATCACAATAAGTTAGACAATCATATTCAATCACATCTAAACTATCATCTGCATCTAATTTTGCAAATGCCGCATCTGCCCCACTAGCTAAATTATTCACGCAAAATTCCACAATAGGATTCATTCCTTCTTGCCTCCTAAAAGTCCTACATTGTTGCTGAGTACCCACGATCCGTCATAACTTGATAGATATCTTTTAACCGCGGATTACCTTCTGCGATAATGTCCCCATCAACGACAATAACTGGATACATATAGTCCTCATCTACAATTTTATTCGCTATATCCCTAATCTCTGTTTCACTCGGCGGATTAAAAATATCTACATACTCAACTACAAACGGCTGTCCGGAAAACTTTCTACCAATAGCTGCTCGAAGCCATTCCTCTGTTTCTTTCGAGGATGGCGCTCCGACACAACTCGCACAAATAGTCGTTGAACCATATACATATAACTTTGCTTCCTTTACCATCACGCTTCACCTCACTATCATTGTACAAAAACCTACCCTAAAAAGCGACTAAGCTGTTTCATTTTAGCATAACTATTAAATTTCATGAATTTTTATAAAGGTATGAATTGACACAAATTTCTAGATATATTATAATATTTCCAATACATTGCATTTCTTTAACGCTGTGATGTGTTATCAAGCAAAAACCAAGCTCGGTTGTACCCGTGATTCCACGGTCAACATATAAGTAACACTCCCTTTAACAATTGGGCGCGCAACCCAATTGTCTTTCAACCTTACCAGTTGAAAGAGCACGTTCCTTTCTGAGCCTTAGGAACGTGTTTTTGTTTGGCCCGTTCGAAGCAAAGCAAGTTACGGGCCAAATATGCATGCGAGCAAAGCGAGCATGTAATCCTCCCAGTACTCGAAAACAAAAAAACCTAACCCACCTAATACCGGCCCGTTCGAAGCAAAGCGAGCTACGGGCCAAATATACATGTGAGCAAAGCGAGCATGTAATCCTCCCAGTACTCAAAACCCAAAAAAACTAACCCACCTAATACCGGCCCGTTCGAAGCAAAGCAAGTTACGGGCCAAATATGCATGCGAGCAAAGCGAGCATGTAATCCTCCCAGTACTCGAAAACAAAAAAACCTAACCCACCTAATACCGGCCCGTTCGAAGCAAAGCGAGCTACGGGCCAAATATACATGCGAGCAAAGCGAGCATGTAATCCTCCCACACCTAAACACCCAAACACCCAAACAATCAACACAATCCCTCCCTCATCAAAATCAATCCCTTCCCATTTTCCATTATCCTGTTATAATAGAAAATATAATAACTCCGCTCGAAAGGAGAGCTATTTCCTATGGAAGAAATCAGTTATGCCGAAGTGGATAAAGCCTTAAAAAAATTCCGCCCCTTCCTAATAAGGGATGGCGGCGATTATGAACTTGTAGAAGTAACTCCAGACGGCACCGTGAAAATCAAGTTGCTCGGTGCATGCGAGACTTGTCCAAGTTCTGATATGACATTAAAGATGGGAATTGAGCTTACTTTAGCTGAAAAAATCATCGGTTTCAAAGAAGTAGTGCAGGTTTTTTAACAAGCACATCTTAGCGACCTAATTTATCGGTCGCTATTTTTGTAGCTTTATGTTTAGAACATCCTGTAAACGTCTATCATAACAATATACATACAAGAAATAAGGAGGTTGCAAAATGGTCGAAAAACAAAGTGCCCTAGAAGCCAAAGCTCGTAGCTGGCTTATCGAACGAGGAGTAGAAATAGATGATATTGCCGAACTTGTCTTATTTTTACAACAAAAATATCATCCTGGATTAGAACTTGAAATTTGCCGTCAAAATGTAGAACATGTTCTTCGTAAGCGGGAAGTTCAAAATGCTGTTTTAACGGGCATACAACTAGATGTATTGGCAGAAAAAGGCGAACTTGTCCAACCACTCCAAAATATCATTGATGCTGATGAAGGACTATACGGTGTTGATGAGATCCTTGCGCTTTCCATCGTCAATGTTTATGGCTCTATCGGCTTTACTAATTATGGTTATATTGATAAAGTAAAACCTGGTATTCTAGCTAAACTAAACGCCCATGACGGAATGGCTGTCCATACATTTTTAGATGATATTGTTGGTGCAATCGCTGCTGCAGCTGCAAGTCGTCTTGCGCATAGTTATCATGATGATATTGTAAACTAAACAAAAACCCAGTAAAAACGGGGCTATCCCTCTGTTTTTACTGGGTTTTCTTTTTTCCATTTTACTTCTACTTGACGAATAGAATGTTTATTCATAGAACGAACTATAAAACGGTATCCTTCATGTTCTATCTCATCACCAGCTTCTAAGTCAAACTGTTCGAGTAACATCCAACCTGATAATGTGTGTACCCCTGGAGTGTCAATTGGGATACCAAGCGCTTCCTCTACTTCAAGAAGTGGTTCTGAGCCAGCTATAATAAAGTGATTTGTTGCTACTTTTCGAATTCCTTTTGGTCCTTTTGTTTCTTCCATATCACCGACAATCACTTCCGTAACATCCTCAAGCGTAACAATACCAGCAGTTCCACCGTATTCATCCGTCAAAACAGCGAATGGCTCACTTTCTTGTTGCATTCTAACAAGCAATTCTTCTAAGGCAATTCCTTCAAACACTTCCAAAACAGGTATAATAAAAGGTTTAATTGGCTTATTAATAATCGTTTCATCTTTTCCAAGTCCAGCCATTACAGCACTGACTCGAAGCATGCCGACAATGTGATCCTTATCCTCATCTTCCATCACTGGGAAAATATGGTATGTATGTTGAGAAATTAATTGCAATAAATCTCGCACTGTCGCTGTCTGATCAATTGCAATCATCGACATCCGAGGTATCATCACTTCTTTTGCAGGAACATCACCTAGTTTAAAAATATTTTTCATATAACGAAACTCTTGCTGATTAAGCAAGCCCTGTCTATAACTATCTTCAAAAATAATTTTTAGTTCCGTTGGTGTCATTTGATCTACATCATTTGTCTGCTTTACACCAAACATCCGAGTAATTAAATTAGCTGAATTATTTAAAAGCCAATTAAGCGGAAACGTTAAACGATACCAATAAACCAGTGGTCTAGCAATAAATAGAGCTACTTTCTCTGTACTTTGAATCGTAAATGTTTTCGGAGCAAGTTCCCCAAGAACCACATTTAAAAAAGTGATTAAAATAAATGAAACAAAAATAGAAATCGGTTTTTCGAATGATTCTGGTAAAGGTAACATAAGAAATAACGGCTCAAGCCAACCACGCATGGTCGCTTCTCCTATCCACCCCATCGCAAGTGCAGCAAGCGTATTTCCTAATTGACAGGCAGCCAGATAGTCGTTCATATTGGAGGTTACTTTCTTAACGTATTTCGCTCGAGGATTGTTTGTCGCAAGTAGTTGCAAGACAGTTGGTTTCCTAATTGCTACAATCGCAAATTCACTCGCAACAAAGAAGGCTGTCGCTGCAATTAAAAATATCACAAAAAAATCATTAAAAATATCCATTCTACATTCTCCTTATCTGCTGCCTTTCGTACTATTAGCGTTTAAACCACAAATCTGCAATTGCTTCTCCGTCGATAATTTCTCCCGTTTTTTCAAAACCATATTTTGCATAAAACTTTTCAGCCATCGTATTTTCTGGTTCAAAAGATAAGCGCAAACGTGCCGGCTTCTCAGGAAGATTTTTCACTTTTTCAATAATTTGCGTTAAGGCTTCTCCGCCATAGCCCTTGCCCTGATGCTCTTTACCTGTCATAAAACGAACAAGCCAAAATTCACCGTCATCCGTATCCATCCCATACATCGCATAGCCAACAGGAATATTTTCCGAGTAGATAACAAGCGAATGATAGGTTTCTTCAAAACTTGCTTCAATAATTGAATACCAATTTTCTGCTACAAAGGTTTTTTGATGTGGGTGTACTTCAAGTTTAGCCGTATCATGAAAATTATCTTTTGTTAGCTTTTGAATTGAAACCATAATTTCTCCCCCATTTCTTTGATAAAAAAAGAGCAGAAAAATTCCGCTCTTCTAGTTAATTTTCCAATCAGTTAGCTTATTCACTGCATAAGTTGGCTGAATTTTTTTAGTAAGTAATGCTTCTTTTGAAGTAAAACCTGTATGAACAATAAGTGTGTCCATCCCATAATTAATTCCTGCCAAAATATCTGTTTCGTAGTTATCGCCAACCATTATTGCTTCATCTTTCGTTACACCAAGTTTTGCGAGTGCTTGTTCCATAATAATCGGTTCTGGTTTTCCAATAAAAACGGGTGCTGTTTCTGTCGCCACGGAAACAACCGATGTGATCGAACCATTTCCCGGAAGCAAACCATGTTCTGTCGGGATTGCTGCATCACCATTTGTAGAAATAAACATTGCACCACTTCGAACGGCGAGAGCTGCCTTCGCAAATTTTTCATAATCAACTTCGCGATCAAGGCCAACAACTACAAAAGCTGGATTACTAGAAGTTATTTCAAAATCATTATCGGTTAGTTCTTGTTTTATTCCACGTTCACCGATAACATAAACCGTTTTTTCTCGTTTTTGCGCTATCATAAATTGAACGGTTGCTTGTGAAGTTGTAAAAACATCCTCACTTTTTGCTTGAATCCCCATATCTGTTAAATGTTCTGCTACTTGTCCTGGTGTTTTTGTTGAGTTATTAGTCACAAATAAATATGGAATTCCCGCTCGTTTTAAGTTTTCAATAAATATAATCGCTTCAGGAATCACTGCCGCACCACGATACATTGTACCATCTAAATCAATTAAATAAGCTTGATAATTCTTCAAATCCCTACTACCTCATTTACTATTTTACTTTTTTAATAACAAAGTAAGCACAACCAAAATTGCAATATTCATATATATACTCTTTTAATGTACTAATTTTATTATCATAGGCTGCTTTACGATTTTCATCATCAAAAAAGCCTTTTAGTCTAAGTTGATCATAACCCCAATCACCTACTATATAGTCATATCGTCCAAGGATATCACTAAATCGTTCGTTCAATTTTTCCTCATCAAAAGCATCGCGATAATTGGTGATAATCTCATAATTTAAATCTTGAATCGTAATTGTCACTTGTTTTCCTCCTGTCCGTACATTTTCTTGAGTTTCCATTTTAAAATATCTCGGAGTAACTCTGGTGTATATACTTCTTTTCGTTTTATTTGTTTTATTATTGGGAAAAACGGAGCGAATACAAAGGTATCATGTGTCGCTATTCGGTATTCCCGGTTTTTATCAATTGGTTTATTGTCAAAAAGAGGTATTTTTTTTACTGGGTCAAAGCTAGCTCTGTCCATTAAAATTGTCCCAAAAAACTCGCCTCGAAAGCCAAACCCACGTAAAGGAATTTCTTGAAGTTCTGCTCTTTTTCGGTAAATCCTATCTACAAGAATTTCAAGTTCTTCGCCTGTCATCGTTAGTGCAATCGCATTGAGTGGGTGTGGTAACATTTGGTGAATATCAAAGGAAGTTACAATTCCAGCCTCAAAATCCGTCATAAAAATGCCTGCGTTCATCACGAATGTCTCCGCACCTGTCCACTCACAAACAGCATCGTTTAAAATATGAGCAATTTCGGAGTCATCAAACCAATTATGCGCTAACTTTTCAGGAATCGCAACTACTTTTTCGGCAAGCTCCTCCCGCCCCTTTTCAAAGAAAGCTTGAATTTCGTTTACCTCATTTGGAACAGCGGGAAGGTCTTCGGTTTTAAATGTGGTTGCGGTTTTTGAAAGGATATGATTATCATCATCAAACGCTATATCGACTTTACCAACATATTCGCCCCATCTTCCAGCAGCAGCGAGTATTGCATCTCCTTCCAGTTTTCCGTTTTCAAGTAAATGATGTGTATGTCCGCCTAAAATAATATCGACTTCGGGAATCTCAAGAGCAATTCGTTCGTCGGTTGGTAGACCTAAATGACTCAGCATAATAACCAAGTCAGTATCTTGTTCTAAGCTATCAATTTGTTTTTTTATTGCACTCATTGGTTCCTCAATTCCCCAACCCATTGCTTCATAATACTCTTTAAAAGGAGCTGTGGCACCAATAATCGCTATTTTTATTTGGTTTATTTCTTTATATACAATCGACTTCACCCAGTCTGGTTGCATTGTTCTCGCCTTATCCGCAAAAAAATTACAGCAAACAACCGAAAAAGCCGCATGTTTATACAAATTTTCTAAGTCTTCATGTGCTAAAGTTGTTCCTTCATTATTACCAAACGTCACTGCATCATAAGGTAGTTGATTGAGTAAGTCAGTATTTGCTTGACCATTTGTTCCTTCAGTAAGCGGATGAACCCGGTCCATGAAGTCGCCAATATCAAAAAAAAGTGCTGACTTGCCTTCTTCCTCTGCTAGTGTTCGCTTCTCTTTTAAGAAGGCAAAAATACGTGGCCAATGTTCCAAGTGACTATGAACATCATTGGTATGCCATAAAGTTAATTGTTTCATTAATCCACCCCACTCCTTACTATAACTATTGTAGCTTAAATCTGCTTTTTTTACACGTGTTGGGGCTATATAAATCTCGTGTTCCATTTTTTATGTTATGATAGAATATATTGTTTTTAAAGGGACGTGATTTTTTGGATATTACGCAAACGGTTGAAATCCTGCTAATCTCTGTTTTTGCAGGGGTAATTGGCTCTTTGCTTGGTCTAGGTGGTGGTATTATTGTCACACCTGCCCTCACACTTCTTTTTGGTATTGACATCCAATATGCCATTGGAGCGAGTATTATTTCTGTGATTGCAACAAGCAGTGGTTCCGCGGTCGCTTACATAAAAGATGGAATTACAAACTTACGAGTGGGTATGTTTCTCGAAATTGCCACAACTATTGGCGCAATAACAGGTGCTTTTGTCAGCGGACTACTGTCAGCAACTGCTTTATACATTATATTCGGTCTATTATTACTATATTCTGCCTTCAATATGATTAAAAAAGTCGGTTCAGAATTCCCGACAAATGTAAAACCAGATCCATTAGCAACAAAATTAAAATTACATGATTCTTATTATGATAAATCTCTAAGGCAAACAGTCGATTACCAAGTCGCTAATGTTCCTGCTGGTTTTGGCGTTATGTATGGAGCCGGAATTGCAAGCGGGTTACTCGGTATCGGTAGTGGTGCTTTTAAAGTAATGGCCCTGGACGTCTTTATGAAAATGCCACTTAAAGTCAGCAGTGCAACAAGTAATTTAATGATGGGGGTAACTGCAGCAGCCAGTGCAACTGTGTATCTATTCCAAGGAGACATTCAACCTGCTATCGCTGCGCCTGTTGCCATTGGTGTATTAGTTGGTGCAACACTTGGAACTCGTGTTATGCAACGTTTGAAAAGTAAAATCATCCGAATCATCTTCATTCCTGTCATTTTATATGTTGCCATCCAAATGATTTTAGAAGGATTGGGGTGGATTTAAATGACTGAGAAAAAAGATGAGATGTATCGCGTCGAACTTATTGTGAGTGCATTGTTACGAATCGGTGTTGTTTTGAGTGCTATTATTATTATTTTTGGACTTGTGATGCTTTTTGTGACTGGCGAAACCGGCTATCCTGGGGAAACTTACCCAACATCGCTCACCGCCATTTTTAGTGGACTTAGCACGCTTAAACCATACGCCATTATGATGTTCGGGCTATTTTGCTTAATTTTGACCCCTGTCTTACGAGTCGTTGTTTCGCTATTTACTTTTTTAAAAGAGAAAGACTACTTGTATGTTGGGATTACAGGACTAGTATTGGTTATTTTAGTTATTAGTTTTCTGCTTGGTATAAAGGCATAAAAAAACAGGATGCAGATTTTACCCAATATTTTTCTTTAGCTAGTCTGTAATTATTGGACTGAAATAAGCTGATTAGTTATGATTGATTAATAGCCTCAAGCAAAAAACTATCTTCTCTATTGAAAAGATAGTTTTTATTTTACTCAGAAAACAAATCCATTTGCATTGGTGCTAGACCTTGAAACTCTATTTGCAATGCAGCTTGTAAATGTTTAGCATTATCTGCTGCATCTCCCCCGCTATTATTATTGAAAATAACAACTACTTCTTTGGATACCTTTTGCAAATGTTCAATATATTTGGCCCATTCCTTTATTTCCTCATCATTATATCGATATAGCGTTCTAACCTCGCGCCACTCTGGACTATTTGCCTTCATCCAGCCATATTGATTCCGACCATGCAATCTTACCACTGTCATTTCTTTATTTGTTTCTCGCAGAACAATTGGAACACTTCCTGATCCAACTTGCGGTTCGTCAACAACTGTATGAACTAACCCCAGCTCTCTAAGTAATACTAATGTTTTTTCGGTATTTTGCTCGGTGTACCATGAATTATTTCTGAACTCAATCGCAACTGGCAAATCACCCATTTTTTCAGCAATATATTTTAAATAAGAAACATTTTCTTTTGTACAGTTAAAATACGGCGGAAATTGGAATAATATTGCTTTTAATTTCCCCGTTTCACTTATTGGTGCAATCATATCCATAAAAGCAGTATACATAGCGTTTTCACTATCAAAATACTGTGACCATTCTTTATGTTTGGTCATGGCTGAAAAAGCTTTCATTACAAATTGAAATTCTTCTGGTGTCTGTGCTACCCAATTCGCTGTAGTTCTTGGAGAAGGAATGGCATAAAAACTCGTATCAACTTCCACCACGGGAAAATGTGCTGCATAGTCAGCTAAAGTTAATTTTTTCGTTTGTAGCAAAGAATCATGATCACTCCACCCAGTTAATCCTATTGTAATCACCGCTTACCACCCTCTCTATTTTCAATCTTTATTTATGTTCATTATAACGTAAAACCAATTGAGAATCTTTTATTTTGGTTCTACTAATTAGATAAATTTAGTAACAATTTTCAAATAATTTTAATACATATAAAGATACAGGGATATAAGTCTTGATAAATAGAAACCAGAAGCGAAAATCGTGTAACTAGATTTTCGTTTCTGGTTTTTTGAGGAATAAAAATAGAGACCCTTATTTTGACAGCCCCTGGCAGTATATTTTCTTAGGTTTACTGCTAAAAGGGCAAAACCAAGTTCATTTTTTACTTTTTCTCTCCCCCTTACAGATAAGTGAGTAAAGTGTAAAGAAGCCTTCAAATCTCCGAAAGCTGGCTCCACATCTACTTTACGTTGTGCATAAATTTTCTTCGTTTTAGCATCCTTCAGCCTTTTATCTATGTAAGCCTTAAAATATTCCCAAGAGCTGTTTTTTTAAAGTACAATTTAATCCCAAATTAGCAATTTTTTAGCCAATTATCATCTAATTTGTGTTCTTTTAATACCCATGCTCTCTAATAATACCTAGTACCATTGCTTGAATAATAGCAAAAATGGTTGAATTTATAGAAACCAAATGATTATTAACAGCTCTTCTAGTGATGAAAAGCCTATCTGCTATCTCTTGTTATTTAAACCCTCAACACACATTCTAATACCCTCCTTTCTCGCTTACTAAGTGTTTCATAAGTTTTTAGTGTTTAGGGCAGCAACTTAACATCCTGATTAATTTTTTTAAATCCTCGTAGAGTTTTCCACGTGTTTTTTTCGCTAGATATGTGTAACCACCCATTACTACCAAGGTACTCTTGAATTATTTTTAAATTTAAATTCAAAACTATGTATTGCCATAAAAATACCGACCTTCAAAAGTTAGATTTTTGGTCTAACTTTTGAGAGTCGGTTCATAAATTGATGTTTTGGTACTCTTTAATTTTATTAACCAATCGAACCTTCCATTTCAAACTTAATCAAACGGTTCATTTCGACGGCATATTCCATTGGTAATTCTTTTGTAAATGGTTCAATGAAGCCCATAACGATCATTTCGGTCGCTTCTTCTTCGCTTAAACCACGGCTCATTAGATAGAAAAGTTGTTCTTCTGAAACCTTAGAAACTTTTGCTTCATGCTCTAACGAAATATTACTATTTAGGATTTCGTTATATGGAATTGTATCTGAAGTTGAAAGATTATCCATAATCAGCGTGTCACATTCGATATTCGAACGTGCTCCATCTGCATTACGGCCAAAATGAACGATTCCACGGTACGTTACGTTTCCGCCTTGCTTAGAAATCGACTTCGATACGATAGTAGACGACGTATTAGGTGCGTAGTGCATCATTTTTGCGCCCGCATCTTGACGTTGCCCTTTTCCTGCAATAGCGATAGAAAGGGTCGTTCCACGTGCACCTTCCCCACGTAAATGTACTGCTGGATATTTCATTGTCAATTTCGAACCAATATTACCGTCAATCCATTCCATCGTAGCATTTTCTTCACAGAAAGTACGTTTTGTTACTAGGTTATATACGTTATTTGCCCAGTTTTGAATGGTTGTATATCGACAATATGCTCCTGGTTTTACAATAATTTCTACAACAGCAGAGTGAAGGGAATTTGTTGTATACACTGGTGCTGTACAGCCTTCCACATAATTCACACTTGCATTTTCATCCACTATAATAAGGGTCCGCTCAAATTGCCCCATATTTTCGGAGTTAATCCGGAAATAAGCTTGTAGTGGCGTATCTACTTTGATGCCTGGTGGTACGTAAATGAATGAACCACCTGACCAAACAGCAGAGTTGAGAGCTGCGAACTTATTATCAGTTGGCGGAATTACTTTAGCAAAATACTCTTTGAAAATGTCTTCATTTTCTTTTAGAGCTGAATCAGTATCTTTAAAGACTATTCCTAATTCTTCTAAGTCTTCCTTCATATTATGATAAACAACTTCAGATTCATACTGAGCAGAGGCACCAGCCAAATATTTTTGTTCCGCTTCTGGAATACCTAATTTATCAAAAGTTCGTTTAATTTCTTCCGGAACCTCATCCCATGAACGCACGGTTTGTTCTGACGGTTTCACATAGTAAGTAATGTCTTCAAACTTAAGTTCGGATAAGTCACCACCCCAAGTCGGCATTGGCATTTTATAAAATTGTTCTAAAGACTTCAAACGGAATTCAAGCATCCATTCTGGTTCTTCTTTAATATTCGAAATTTCTCTTACTACTTTTTCTGTTAATCCGCGTTCTGTACGGAACACAGAGGTATCTTTATCATGGAATCCATATTGGTATTCGCCAATTTCTGGAATTTCAGTCATGTCGTATCCTCCTTTTCGCTACTTATTTTGTTCCTTCTTTTTCAAAAATTGCTCGTTCCATCGCCTTCCAGGAAAGGGTTGCGCACTTGATTCTTGCTGGGAATTTTGCAACTCCAGCAAGCGCTTCGACATCACCGTATTCATCAATAGTTTCGTGATCGTGACCTTGAACCATCTCTGAAAACTCGCGTGACATTTTTAGTGCTTCTTTCTCGGTTTTTCCAATTATGCTTTGCGTCATCATCGAAGCAGAGGCCATCGAAATCGAACAGCCGCTACCAGTGAATTTTGCTGCAACAATTTTATCCCCGTCCATTTTTAAATGAAGATGGATTTGATCGCCACATGTTGGGTTATTAAGGTCAATGGTTACATCGCTATCTGGGAGTTCTCCATTATTACGCGGATTTTTATAGTGATCCATAATGACTTGTCTATATAGCTGATCTAATTTCCGGCTTGTCATAATCCAAAATACTCCTTTGTCAACTTGAGCCCTTCTATAAGCGCATCAATTTCTTCTTTTGTATTATAAATATAAAAGCTTGCACGAGCTGTAGAAGATACATTTAGCCACTTCATCAAAGGTTGTGCACAATGATGTCCTGCGCGAATTGCCACCCCGTCCTCATCCAAAATAGTTGCAACATCATGCGGATGAGCTCCTTCTATGTTAAAAGTCACTAATCCACAACGAAGACTTGCATCGGTTGGACCGTAAATCGTGATACCTTCTACTTTACTCATTTGCTCTATTGCATAGCTTACTAATTCTTGTTCGTAGGCATGAATATTACTAATTCCAATCTCTGCCAAGTAATCAATCGCTGCACCAAGCGCAATAGCTCCGCCGATGATTGGTGTTCCAGCTTCCAATTTCCAAGGTAGTTCTTTCCAAGTGGAATCGTATAATTCAACAAAATCAATCATTTCTCCGCCAAATTCGGTCGGTTCCATTTTTTCTAGTAATTCTCGTTTTCCGTACAATACACCAATACCAGTAGGAGCCATCATTTTATGACCAGAAAAAGCATAAAAATCAGCATCTAAATCGACTACATTTACTTCCATATGCGGCACGGCTTGCGCGCCATCCACAAGGATTACTGCACCAACTTTATGGGCCAGTGCTGCAATTTCTTTTATCGGGGTAATTGTCCCAAGAACATTTGAAACATGCGCCAAAGCAACTATTTTTGTTTTTTCACTAATTGCTTTTTCTGCTTGTTCTATGGAAATGGTACCATCTTCTTCTAGCTCGATATACTTCAAAACCGCGCCTTTACGTTTAGCAAGTTGTTGCCACGGAATCAAATTGGAATGATGCTCTAAATAAGAAATAACAATCTCATCGCCAGCTTCGATATTTGTCTCTCCGTAACTATCTACCACTAAATTAATTGCCGAAGTGGTTCCTCTTGTAAAAATAATTTCTGCTACTTCCCGTGCCTGAATAAACTTTGCTACTTTAGCACGTGCTAATTCAAATGCATCTGTCGCTCTAGCCGCAAGTGTATGCACTCCACGATGTACATTCGCATTATCAAATTCATAGTAGTGAGTTAAGGCTCGGATAACTTGTTTTGGTTTTTGTGAAGTAGCCGCATTATCTAAATAGGCTAACGGTTTTTCATTTATTTCTTGGGCTAGTATCGGAAAGTCCGCACGAATTTTTTGGATATCTATCATTTAGCGCACTTTCCCTTCAATTACTTCCCGCAGCATTGATTTAACACTTTCGATTGGTAGTTGACGTACAACTGGATCTAAGAAGCCGTGAATGACTAAACGTTCTGCTTCTTTTTGTGAAATACCGCGACTCATCAAATAGAATAGTTGCAACGGATCCACACGACCAACAGAAGCTGCATGTCCTGCAACAACGTCATTTTCATCTATTAATAGAATTGGATTTGCGTCACCGCGTGCTTCTGGGCTAAGCATTAATACACGTGATTCTTGTTGTGCATCAGACTTAGAAGCGCCGTGCTTAATATGACCAATTCCGTTAAAAATAGTTGTTGCTCTTTCTTTCATAACACCATGAGATAAAATCGTACCATTTGATGCCTTACCATAATGAGTTACACGAGTGGTTACGTTTTGTGTTTGTTTTCCACGTCCAACCGTTACTGTCTTCACATCAGCAGAAGAGCCGTCACCCATTAAATTCGTTACGTTTTCATTGATTGTATCGCCATCATTCATTAGACCAAGCGCCCATTCAATTTGGCTGTCCGTGCCGATATGACCGCGACGATTTACATAAGTAGTTGCCTCGCTCGCTAGATTATCAACTCCGCCAAAAGTAATTCGGGCATTTTTTTCGGCAATAACTTCTTCAACAATACTTACAATTCCTTTTGGTGCATTATCTACTGTTACATAGTTTTCCACATAAGTAACTGCACTATTATCATCAGCAACAAGTAACACATGGTTCACTAGCGGAGATTCTGCTTTATCTTGTACAAAAACCGCTTGAATTGGCGATTTTACTTCCACATTCTTTGGTATATATAAGAAAATACCACCATTAACCAGTGCCGCATGGAAAGCAGTCAATTTATGTTCACTTACTTGCACCGCATCTGTCATATAATATTTTTTTACAAGCTCTGGATGATTTTTAACAGCCGAAATAATATCGGTAAAGATAACACCCTGTTCGCTTAATTCTTGACTGAGTTGTAATCTTGCCGGACGTTCATCCATTTGAACGTAAAAGTTTGCTTCTTTATTATCTAAATCCACTAGATTCGCTACTTTTTCAGGTAAATTTTCATTTGTTACGCCTTCTTTAAAAGGTATAAATGTTTCAAAGTTTGTGAAATTCCAGCGTGTTATCTTTGTTTTATCCACATAAGGTAAGTCCAGTTCCCCATAAGCTTTAAAAGCAGTGCGACGAATATCTAAAAACCAATCTGGTTCATTCGCATTACTTGAAAAAGCGTGGATAAAATCATCTTTAATCGTCATATTTTCTGTCATGATTTTAACCTCACTTCCTTATTGTTGGTCTACTGCTTCTTCTTCCTCAAGTTCAATACCAAGTTCTTGTTTAATCCAGTCATAACCTTCTGCTTCTAAACGTTTAGCAAGCTCTGGTCCGCCTTCTTTAACTACTTTCCCTTGCATCATTACATGTACAAAGTCTGGAGTAATGTAATTAAGGAGACGTTGGTAATGGGTAATAATCAAGCAGCCAAATCCTTCGCCGCGCATTTCATTTACACCTTTAGAAACAACTTTAAGTGCATCAATATCAAGACCGGAGTCAATTTCGTCTAAGATTGCTAGTTTTGGTTCAATCATAAGTAGTTGTAAGATTTCATTACGTTTTTTCTCTCCGCCTGAAAATCCTTCATTTAGGTAACGTTCTGCCATTTCTTCGTCCATATCTAAAATGTCCATTTTGGAATCTAATTTACGGATAAATTGCATTACAGGAATTTCGTCACCTTCTTCACGTCGGCTGTTGATTGCCGCACGGATGAACTCAGCATTTGTAACTCCGCTAATTTCACTTGGATATTGCATCGCTAAGAAAAGTCCACAACGAGCGCGTTCATCTACTTCCATTTCTAAAACATCTTCGCCGTCAAGTGTGATTGTTCCTTGTGTTACTTCATATTTTGGATGCCCCATAATAGCTGAGGACAACGTAGATTTCCCTGTTCCATTTGGTCCCATAATAGCATGGATTTCTCCAGTTGAAATTTCAAGATTAACACCTTTCAAAATTTCTTTTCCTTCTATTTCAACATGTAAATCTTGAATCTTTAAAGTTGCCATAAAAAAAGTCCTCCCTAGTGTAAAATTTGCATAATCCTAGTTTAGTATAATTCTAATCTGATTACAACTATAAAAACCAGCACTCTTCGCATTCTCCCCTTCATTCTACTATTAATAGCCGATTTTTTCCAGTTTTCAAGCATTATCAGTATTTCCCTTTTATTTGAGAATATTCAAGAACAGCAACTAATGAAATAGACGAGCCCTACATATCAATAAAAAAGCAGATTATCCCCTGGTAAAAAAAGGATTGTATATCTTATTTAGATGTGTTATTGTTGTAACGTAACAAATTTGCAACATAATAACCTATTTGTAATAAACGATTAAATATTGAAGGAGAATTTAAATATGAAGAAAGCAATAATGGCTGTGACCATCTTTGTATTGCTTTTAACTACACTATCCGGTTGTAGTTCACCAAAGTCAGACTTCACTGCAGCTCTAAAAAAAGTTACTGAAAACAAACAATATACAACAAATGTCAAATTCCAAATTAACGACCTATCAGATAATTACATAAAACAATTGGGGCCTGATATTACTTTAACTCAACTAAAAAAATCTAATCTTCAATATAAAATTTCCGTAAATAGCGAGTCTGATTCTTCTTATAGTAGTTTCTCGGTTCACTGGGCTGGTAATAAGCCAATTGACTTAACTTTACATGCACTTCAAAATAGTGACGACGGAAAAGCTTATATTCCGGTATCAGATATATATGATGCGTCTGATAGTATCTCCAGTTTGCTAAACGATTCAACTGCTACCATTTTCAATGAAGTTCTTGCTCAAAATAAAGAATTGAAATCAAAGTATCTTAATCTTTTTGAAACTGTTCAAAACTTTTCTAATCAGACAATCGATTCAGAAACCGTTGACCGCCAAGCTGAACAACTGAAAAAAATTGAAGAAAAAAGTGGTATTGCAATTTATAGCTATTTAAATAACCTTGATGATCAACACTTCACCGCAAAAGATAATGGTGATATCGTGCTCAAATTAAGTAAAAAAGAAATTAGCGATATGATTAACGAAGTACTGAAAACTCTTGATGACGACGGCAATATCGTTACCCTTATTTCTGAAATTAATAGCAGTACACAAAAAGAAGCCAAATCTACTTGGCAAGCACAACAAAAATCCATTCGTTCTGCATTAAAAAAACTTACATCTACAAAAACACAAAGCTTAGATTTCCGATTAACTTTAACACCAGATAGCAAAAAAGGTTTTAGTAAAGCCACTATTGACACCAACTATAAAAATGAATCGTCAAATCACTTAATGAACTTCACTACAACCATTGATATGTTAGACTATGAAAAAGTTCCTTCAATGCCAAAAGGAAACGAAATTGTTTCTAAAAAAGAACTTGATAAAGCCATTTCAGATGGTTTAAAACTTTATTTAGGAAGTACCATACAATAAAAAAATCCTTTTACCGACTTGGTAAAAGGATTTTTTTATTGTTTACTTATCAACTGGAACTACTGCGCCGTCCCATTCTTTTGTAATATAGTCTTGAATTTCTTTAGAGTGAAGCACAGTCACTAATTCTTTAACATTTTTATCATCTTTATTCTCCTCTGTTGTAACAACAATATTAGCATATGGAGAGTCTTTGCTTTCAATCGCAATGGCGTCTTTGGAAGGATTTAAGCCTTGATCAACTACAAAGTTAGAATTAATCGCAACAACATCGCCTTCTTCGTTATTGTAAGCAGTCATTAAATAAGCTGGATCAAAATCATATTTGAATTTCAAATTTTTAGGGTTGTCTTTAATATCATCAAAAGTTGCATCTTGCGCTTTAACACCATCTTTTAAAGTTAATAGCCCATTATCTACAAAAATACCAATAACACGTGGCCAATCTGATTTTGAATTAGAAAGTAATACTTGTGCGCCATCTTTTAAATCTTTAATATCTTTTACTTTTTTGGAGTAGATTCCCATTGGTTCGATATGGATTGCACCAACATCAGCAAATTTATATCCTTTTTCCTTTTCTTCTAGTTCAAGGTAAGGTTTATGTTGGAAATAGTTGGCATCCAAGTCGCCCTCTTCAAGTGCTTTATTAGGCATAACATAATCTGTATACTTTACAATCTTCAAATTAATTCCTTTGTCTTTCAAAATTGGTTTTGCTTGTTCCAAAATTTGAGCATGTGGCGTGTTTGAGGCACCTACTACCAATTCCTTATCATCTGTTTTACTGGATGATGCTTTATCAGATGAGCTACCACAAGCTGTAAGTACTAAAATTAAACTTAATGTAAAAATAAATCCAAGAACCTTTTTCATGAAAATCTCTCCTTTTTTGCGGGGATTCCGCGTTTTTTATATAAATTGCTTCATATACTTAGGTTAGCGTTTGTCGGTTCGTTTGGTTAAAAAGTCGCCGATAAACTGAAAAATAAAGACTATAATCAAAATAATAATGGTTGCTAAAACTGTTACATCTGGTTGCCCTCGTTGGAATCCTTCCAGATATGCGGTATTTCCAAGTCCACCTGCACCAATGACACCTGCCATCGCTGTGAAACCTACTAAAGAAATGGCTGTAACTGTAATACCAGAAATTATCGCTGGTAAAGCTTCCGGGATAAGCACTTTTCCAATTATGGTGAACATATTAGCACCCATTGATTTTGCCGCTTCAATAACTCCTTTGTCTACTTCACGAAAAGCAATTTCCACCATCCGACCATAAAAAGGAGCAGCCGAGATAATTAACGCTGGTAAAGCGGCTTTCGGTCCAATAACTGTACCAACTAGCGATTTTGTCATTGGGAGAAGTAGGACAATTAAAATAATAAACGGAATGGAACGGAAAACGTTGACTAGTATTGCTGTTATCCAGTAAAGAATACGGGCACCAGTATGTTTTTTATTATTTGTTAAAAATAGTAACAATCCTAACACAATTCCTAATAAAAATACTGCAAATAGTGAAGTAAGTGTCATATATAATGTTTCTTGTGTCGCTACCCACATCATTTGAAAATCAACATTTGGGAATAATTCTTGTAATTTCGTCATCGCTCTAACACTTCCGTTTCTACATTAAGTTGACGTAGCTGTGTTAGACTCGCATTAATCGCTTCTTTCTCACCTAGTATCTGTACATAAAGCGTTCCATAAGCGCCGTTTTGTGTTTGTGTTAAATTACCATGGAGGACATTTAGCATAACATCATTATCTTTCGCAACTTGAGAAATCACAGGTTGGGTCGCATTTTCGCTCATAAATAACAATTTAACTATTTCACCTTCTGCATAGTTTTCAAGTAGCAGATGAATTAATTCTTCCGTTTCATCTGAATCAGTTACTTGACGAACAAAGCGTTGGGTTACTTTTTCTTTTGGATGACGGAAAACATCTAATACTTCTCCAAGTTCAACAACTTTTCCGTTTTCCATCACGGCTACACGATTACATATTTTTCGAATAACATGCATTTCATGGGTGATAACAATGATTGTAAGGTTTAGGCGTTTGTTAATATCTAATAAAAGTTCTAAAACTTCATCTGTTGTTTGTGGATCTAGTGCGGAGGTTGCTTCATCACATAATAGCACTTTGGGGTTATTAGCAAGCGCTCTAGCAATTCCTACCCGTTGCTTTTGCCCACCACTTAGTTCAGCTGGATAAGCATTTTCTTTTCCTTCTAACCCAACTAACCGAATTAATTCATTAACGCGAAAACGTCTTTTTTCACCGCGTACGCCAGCAATTTCTAACGGAAAGGCAATGTTTTCAGCAACAGTACGTGACCATAATAAATTAAAATGTTGAAAAATCATTCCAATTTGTTGCCGAGCTTTTCGAAGTTTTCCACCACGGATCTGACTAATTAGTAAGTTATCCACCTCTACTGACCCTTCAGTTGGTAGCTCTAATCCGTTGAACATTCTTATCAACGTACTTTTTCCAGCCCCTGAATAGCCTACTACACCAAATATTTCTCCTTGTTCAATTTCTAAATCGACATTATCGACTGCTCTGACTTTATTATTTCTTGATGTATATTCTTTTACAACGTGCTGTAATGTTATCATCTCTATCACCTTTTCTACATTTCTGGTATACAAAAAGCCTTTCTGCTGATGAGCAGAAAGGCAGCATTTTTTCAAATGGACTAACTTCCTTCTCATCTTTCAGAACAATTAACTGTTCTGCATGATTTAGCACCTTAAACACAAAATGAACTATTGTTTAGGTTGCTGGGTTTCACAGGGCATTTCCCTCCACCACTCTGGATAAGATTTCTACATATAATTATATCACTTCATTTATGACTATCGTGACATTTCTTGTTTTTTCATATTACCTTTTCCACTCTACTTTGTCAATAAATTTTTACTAATAGCTTATTAATTGTAATTTAATTCACTAATTATAACGGTATTTCTTTGATCATCTATACTAGTTAATTGTGAGGCAATTTTAACTTGTGCTCTATTTTGAGAATTAATTTCACCCTTATTTATTTGGGCTAAATAAACAAAAATCACAACGACTGTAATACAAGCAACAACAATTAAGACAAAATGCTTTTTCATTTGTTCACCCTCCGTAATTTATATTCTACTGAATGAATATAAACCATGAGGAAAGAAAAATTTAAGAATTATTAAAGATTAACTGAGTGGTAATTTAACGATAAAACTAGTTTTCCGATGTTTGCTCTCAGCAGTAACAAGTCCACCATGTTTTTCAACAATTGATTTGGCGATAGCAAGCCCCAAGCCAGTTCCAGTCGTTGTCCTATTTTTATCAGCTTTATAAAATCGCTCAAATAAATATGGTAAATCAATTTCTGAAATTTCTTGTCCGTAATTCGTTACTTTTACAACAGCCATATTTCCTTCTTGTTTTGCGCTTACGTCGATTTGCTTATTTCCTTCTCCGTACCGAAGCGCATTCGAAAACAGATTTTCAAATAAACGCATGATTTGATTGCCATCACCGCTAATAATTAACTTTTTGGCATCAAAATGCTCTACGATTTTCATATTTCGTTCCGTTGCTTGTCCATCATATTCGGCAACTAGCTGACTTAATAATTCAATAACGTCTAATTCATCTTTTTTTAATTGATACTCAACGCTATCAAGTCTTGTATAAGAAAATAAGTCATCAATCAGCTTATGCAGATGTCGCGCCTTACCGTAAACCAGCTCCGTGTAATAACGCAATTCCACTTCATCACGATAACGATCTTCATGAATATAACTTAAGTACCCCAAAATTGAAGTCAGTGGTGTCCTAAGATCATGCGAAACATTCGTAATTAAATCATTTCTAGCTTGTTGCGCCTGCTCTTCTTGTTTCATTAATTTATTTTGTCGTTCTCGCATGTTTTCGATATTTCGCTCTAATTCTTGAATTTCAGGAACAAAACTCTCTGTATCCACTGGTTTTCCATCGTTTAGCGCAAAATTAATTGTTCGCAATTGCTTTTTCAAAAGTTTTTGCCGCATGTAACGATAGAAAAAGGAGAAAAATAAGCAAGTAATCAAGAAAATAATAAAATAATTGATTAATAATACCCAAATGGAATCCATCACACGAACATATTTATTAGGTCCAAATAAACTGACAATCGCTCGAGTAACTTCTTTTAAAAATAAAGAATCATCTCTAATGGAGATAGCCCATAAATATATAGTTCGTACCGTAATCATGCCTAAAACCCATGAAATAACAGCGAAAAAAGTTGCTTGCCAAATATTCATCACATGGCTAATTTTAGTAAACAACATTTCAAGTTTATATTTCAACTTTGTATCCTACTCCCCAAATAGTCTTAATCACATTTTCCCCGCCCATAGCATCTCGTAATTTATCACGCAAATTGCTAATATGGACCATAACCGTTTTACTTGCTCCAAGCGCTTTTTCTTGCCAAATTTTTTCGAAAATATATTCGGAACTAAATACTCGCCCTGGTTCACTTGCAAGCAAAAATAAAATATCAAATTCCGAAGTTGTTAAATGTAGTTCTTTTCCACTAACTGTCACCACATGAAGCGCACGATCAACAATGATTGGCCCAATGATAACTTTATCTTGACTAATCGGCTCTACTTGACTCATTTGTTGCATTCGCCTTAAAATTGCTTTGACACGAACAGAAAGCTCTAATGGATTAAACGGCTTCACCATGTAATCATCTGCACCAGTTAAAAGCCCCATTATCTTATCATTATCTTCCGCCTTCGCACTAAGCATCAAAATGGGTGTCAAAATACCTTCACTTCGCATTAAACGGCATACTTCTAAGCCATCCATTTCCGGCATCATAATATCTAATATAACTAAAGTAGGTTGCTTATCTTGCACAAGACGCCAAACCTCTGCTCCATCATATGCTTGGTAAATCGTATATCCTTCATTTTGCAAATATAATTTCACTAAATCCACAATTTCTTTATCATCATCCGCAATTAAAATAGAAGTTGTCATACTTAATTTTCCTTTCCATTCTCTGTTTCTCCCTATTGTAGCACTTTTGAAACAAATCGAATAGAAAGAGCTTGTTTTAATTTTCTGTAAGGACTCGCTCTTCTTCTGGCTCTAAGTGAATGAGAACTTCCGCTTTCGCATAAAAATCCATTATTTCTGCTTCAATCTCGTCACATAGCGAATGAGCGCTTTCGATTGTCATGGAAGAAGAGACCACTAAATGAAAATCAATGTACTCTTCCGCTCCTGCACGTCTTGAGCGAAAATCATGAAACTCAATAAATTTATTTTTATGTGTCAAAATAATTTGCTTAATTGCCGCTTCTTCTTCCGTTGATAAACGTTTATCCATTAGCGGTGGGAAAGATTCTTTCAGTAATTTAAAAGCTTCAAACATAATATAAAAAGCGGTTAAAATAGCAATAACAGGATCAATCCACAGCCAACCGGTTATGTATACTAAAAATAAACTAAGCGCAATACCTAGTGAGGTAAAAACATCTGTATATAAATGGAGCGCATTCGATTTCATCGCTACAGAATTCGCTTCATCGGCAGCTTTTTTGATAATTCGGGATACGACAATATTAACGAGCGCGCCAAAAAGCATTACCATTATGCCAAGCGCTGGAAAACGTATTTCATGTGGATTTACAAGTTTATTTACGGATTCAATAATAATCCAAATACCCGCAACAAAAATAAGTAATGTTTCGATTGTCCCAGCAATATTTTCAGCTTTCCCATGCCCATATGGATGCTCTTCATCAGCAGGTTGATTGGAAATCCGAATGGAAAAGAAAGTAATGACCGACGCAAATAAATCCATCGATGAGTGAATCCCTTCCGAAATCACTGCGACAGACCCTGTAAAAAAGCCTACAATAAGTTTAAGTACAACTATAATAAAATTACTACAAACGGATAAAATAGTAAGATTAGAATGATTCATCCAAACAGCCTCCGATATGTTATGTTTCACTAAAAATCTCTCTTTATAAAACACAAATTTAACAACTCGAATTATCTTACCACGTTCAGTCAAATTGTGTCTATAGCAATGTTTTTAGCTAAATACATTTCTATATCTGAAGCGAAACTTTTTTGCTTTAAGGCAAATTATTAAACAGAAAAAACTCCTGTATTACTCATCATACAGGAATTCAAAAACAGCTGTTATATCATGCAATTGATAACTTACATCTTTAGGTATTCCAGCTTTAAACTTCACTAGAGCAGGAACAGATGTAATCTCTAACTTCTGAGCAATTTCTGGCACATAGTTTAAATCTACTTTGGCAATCGTTGTATCAATACTATCAGCGGTTTGAGTCATGTCCACCAAACGACTAGCCATCTGGCAACTTCCGCACATAGGTGTAAAAAAGAATATGACAAAATCCGCCTTATTTTTTTGCGCTAATTGTAATGTTTCTTTTCCCCAAATTTCCAGAGAAAACACCCCCTATAAAAAAAGGCCAGTTCGGTTATCCCAAGCCGGCCCTCGTATAAATCAATCTAATGTTTTTTCGTAATCTTCACTTGATAAAAGCGCATCTATATCTGCCGCTTCTACTTCTGCTAATTTTAAAATCCAACCAGTATCATACGGGTTACTATTGATTAATTCTGGTTCATCTTCTAGAGTTTCATTCACAGCAACCACTTTTCCGCTAACCGGCGCATAGAAATCTGATACAGTCTTAACGGATTCAATGCTACCAATTGAATCACCTTTTGCGACAGTATCCCCAACTTCTGGTAATTCAACAAAAACAATATCCCCTAATTGATCTTGTGCAAAATCAGTAATCCCGATAAGGTAACTACCATCTTCCGCTTTCACCCATTCATGCTCTTCTGTATACAATAAATCTTTTGGTAAACTCATTTTCCAAACTCCTCCTTCTATTACGATTATCTATTGTGACTATTTCCAAGTTGCTTCAAATTCAGGTTCGTTAAATCCAAGTGTTACTACTTTACCATTTGTTGTTAACGGACGCTTAATTAGCATTCCATCTGAGGCAAGTATTTCATAAGCTTCTTTAAGTGACATCGTATCAATTTTATCTTTTAATCCTAATTCACGATATTTAATTCCACTTGTATTAAAGAAACGACGGATTGGAAGCCCGCTAAGTTCATGCCATGCTTGTAATTCTTCTGCACTTGGTGTTTCTGTTTTAATATCCATCTCGGTAAATTCAATTTGCTCATTCTCAAGCCATGCCTTTGCTTTTTTGCAAGTACTACATTTTGGATACCAATAAAAATTAATCATTTTGCCTCTCCCTTCGATTGCATTCTAATACTATCATAGTGCATTTTTTATGAAAGTACAAACAGCAACACTTAGAAAAAAATAGTCTGTTTGAAAGCGGATACATTTCAAGTTTTAAAAAATACAAAAGCCTGATTCGACTTTTGTATTTAAGTTTTAGGAGACACGATTTTCTTCTTTTACTTCAAACATCGACTTTTTATAATTAAACCTTATTCCTAGCACTAGTCCGACCGCCATCATGTTTCCAAGCAGCGCACTACCACCATAACTAATAAATGGTAATGGAATCCCTGTTATTGGTAGTAAGCCAATATTCATTCCAACGTTTTCAAGTACATGGAACATTAACATCATAACTACACCTGTGCAAATATAAGAATAAAAAGGAATACCAATATCTAATGCCACACGAATGATTTGATAAATTAATAAGAAATAAATTGCAAGCAGAATACTCGCTCCAATAAAGCCATAATCGCCGGCTACAATCGTAAAGATAAAGTCATTGTGGTTTTCTGGAATGGCAATGGCATCATAACCTGGCCCATTTCCAGAAATTTGTCCAGAACCAATTGCGGTCAGCGCACGAAGCACCTGATATCCGCCACCTTGAGGATCATTCTCCGGATTAATCCAAGTAGTAATCCGTTCAAATTGATATGGTTTAAATCCAAGACTTGTTAACCAATTTTGATGATAAATAACCATCCAAATGAGCGTTGTCCCAATCGCAGCAATGGATCCAAACAGCGGAACAATAATTTTCCAACTAATCCCAGAAATAAGTATCATGCCAGACATAATAGCAATAAACACCAAGGCTGTACCCAAGTCTGGTTGCAACATAATTAAAATTAATGGAAAGAGCGTAAATAAACCAATTTTGACTAACAACCATGTATCATAGCTAAGTCGATGAATTTTATATGCTCGATTATGATCCCAAATCACTTTTGCTAAGACGATAATTAAAATAACTTTTACTACCTCAGATGGCTGGATATTTCCTAAAAACGGAATAACAATCCAACTTTTTGCGCCTTTTACTTCTTTACCGAAAAACAAAACAAAAACAAGCATAAAAAGACCAAGCCCATAAAAATAATAGGCCCATTTCATTAGTCGGTCATAATCTAATTGCATCACGACAATAATTGCAAATGTCGAAACGACAAACCACATGCCTTGTTTTACAACAAAGTTTGCATCATATTGGTCATTTGTTAATTGCGCGCTGTAAATGGACACTAAACTGATTATCATAAGTAACATCATGGATAAAACAATCCCATAATCAATACGTCCAGCTAATTTATTTTGTTGATTCATTGTTAAATTACTCCTTACTGGTTGGTTTGTATAAATTTAAGTAACACTTTCTCCCAAACAGTTAAAAAAGAAAATCAAACTTGATTTCCTTTTCCTAAGTTAACTTCTGGAGCGTTGTACCTCGCTGACAACACGAGTCCAAGTGCCATAAATGCGCCCAGAAGAGAGCTTCCCCCATAACTGACAAAAAGTAGTGGAATACCGGTAATTGGCAGTAAACCAATGGTCATTCCGATATTTTCTAAAACATGAAATAAAATCATCGAACAAACACCCGTACAAATATAAGAATAAAACGGAATATTAATATCTAGTGCTACTCGAATTATTTGGTAAATCAGTAAAAAGTATAACATAATTAATAGACAGCCACCAACAAAACCAAAGTTCCCACCAATAATCGAAAAAATAAAATCATTATGGTTTTCTGGAATTGCAATAGCTTGATTACCTATTCCGTTGCCTTGTAGCTGACCAGAACCAATCGCCTGCATTGACCGAAGAAGCTGCATCCCGTCACCAAGTGGATCTTCTTCTGGACGTAACCAAGAAGTAATTCGTTTAAATTGATATGGTTCAAATCCTAATTTTTGTAAAATTGCCTGATTATATAAAACTAAATAAATTAAAGTTGCACCTATTACTGTAATAAAACTAAACAAAGGGACTAAAATTTTCCATGTGACACCACTGATAAATACCATACCGATAATAATTGCAATAAATACTAAAATTGTCCCTAGGTCTGGTTGAAGCGCAACTAGACCTAGCGGAATAATTGAAATAACTCCTACTTTTAGAAGCAATTGAATATCCAATTTTACCGTATGCAGCTGGTATTTTTTATTATGATCCCAAATTACTTTTGCAAGGGCGAGAATTAAAAAACTTTTCATTAACTCTGACGGCTGCAAACTTCCTAACGAGCCAATACTAATCCAACTTTTGGAACCTTTTCGTTCGTCACCAACTATTAATACAAGAATCAGTAGCAAATTCCCTAAACCATATAAATAATACGCTGCCCACTGAAGTTTATCATAATCAAAAAAAAGTACGATAACCACGACTACTCCTGTAGAAATAACAATCCAAATAGACTGCTGTAGCAAGAAATTATTTGTATACTGATCATTCACAAGTCCAGCAACATATATCGCCACAAGCCCAATAATGCAAAGTAACATCATTAAGAAAATAATTGCATAATCTACTCGAACTGCCTTTTTTCTATTCCTAGCCATTTTATTCCGTCCTTTTACATTTAGATTTTCAAATAGAAAAAAGCCGCTATTCTTAAAAAGAGCAACAGCCTTCATCTATTATAATAAAGTTTATCAAGGATAGAAAGCTTTTTCACTAAATTCTAATCTTCTTTCTGTTTTCTTTAATATTCAAACCTCGTTGAAGCAAGCGGATAAATGTGTTGCTTACCGTCTTTTTCAGTAATATCTGCGGTAATATGAAAAACATTCCGAAGTAAATCTACCGTGAACACTTCTTTTGGGGTTCCATTTTTTACTAACTGACCATTTTCGCAAACAAAAACATAATCACTATATATTGCCGCTTGATTTAAATCATGCAACACTAACACTATTGTTAAATTATACGTTTTATTTAAATGAACTAGTAAATCTAACAGTTCTAATTGATGTGCGATGTCAAGATAGGTCGTTGGTTCATCTAGTAATAAAATGGGTGTTTTTTGAGCTAATGCCATCGCAAGCCAAGCCCGTTGCCGTTCACCACCAGACAATGAATGGAGCGGTCTATATGCCAAACTTTCAAGATTACACACTTTTATTGCCCACTGAATGACTTCCTCGTCCTCTTCTTGTAAGGTCGATATCCAGCTTCGATATGGCAAACGACCATACGCAACTAAATCATGGACAATCACGTCGACTAAACCTTCCGGAGCCTGTGCCAGCATAGTCATCTTTTTCGCAAGTTCTTTAGCCGAAATATCCGTCATGTTTTTATTCCCCAACAAAATTTCGCCACTATCTGGTGTCAACAATCGCATCATTAAGCGTAACATAGTTGATTTACCGGAACCATTTGGCCCAATAAGCGTCGTAATTTTACCTTCTGGAATAGTTACATTTATATTCGACATTTGAAAATCTCTTTTGCGCGAGAAGGAAATATTTTTTAATTCTAACGCTGATTTCATGAAGCAACCCTCCCACGTTGAAGTAAGAATAAGAAGAACGGGGCACCAATCATCGCCAGTAAAATCCCCACTGGAAGCTCAATCGAACCAAACCAGCTTCTCGCTGCCGTATCTGCAAAACCAACTAACAAAGCGCCACCCAGTGCAGAAAGTGGAAGCAAATATTTATAATCATTCCCAATAATTAATCGGAAAATATGTGGTACAACAAGACCAACAAAACCAATCAAACCTGCAACACTCACCGCAATTCCGCTTAGAAAAGCTGCCAACATAATAATGAAAAATCGGTGTCGCTCTACTGAAAATCCAAGTAATTTTGCCGCATCATCACCAAGAAGTAACACATTAGAAGAACGAATCGCAAAACCACTTAAAATAAAACCAATTAACATATAGGGCCAAATTAAGTCTAAGTGATACCAACTTTTCCCTGAAAGTGTTCCTGTCATCCAAGAAATAACACTTTGAACCCGGTTACTATAAAGTACCATTACACCCGAAGTCATTGCGCCAATAAAAGCATTAATCGCAACCCCTGACAAAATAACTCGAAGTGGGGAAACGCCTCGGTCCCACGCTAATAAATAAATTAAAATAGCTGTCCCAAATGCACCTATAAACGCCCCTAGTGGAACAAAAGCAGCCATCGTTGGAAAGACAAGTGTCATCACAATAGCGACAAAACCACCACCGGCTGAGACCCCAATCACTCCAGGGTCAGCTAATGGATTTCGCATCACACCTTGTAGCAAGCACCCAGCAATCGCAAGTGCAGCCCCTACTAAGAAAGCAATTAATAATCTTGGTAAGCGTAAATTCCATATCAGTTGATTAGCGAGGTCGTTACCTCCACCTGTCAACGCTTGCCAAGCATCACTGTATGTAACTTTCACTGATCCCGTGGTAAGTCCGTAAAAAAAAGTCAATATGAGTAAAATAATTACTACCACAAAAGTTATCCGTCTACGTTTGCGCCGCGGATCATGCGCTTTTACAGTTGTCATCTAGTTATCCACCTTATTTATTTCGTTTGCCATATAATCTAATGCTTCATCAATCTTTATTCCCGGATTCGTCCCAAAAAGCTCTGCTGGAAGAACAACAATATGATCATTTTTTACAGCACTTGTAGAATTCCAAGCTTCATTTTGTTTCATTTCTTTTTTAAATGCAGCCTCTGTTTCTTTCTCATCTCCACCATGAATCATTAAGAAAATCACTTCTGGATCAGCAGCAACAATTTTTTCAACATTTATAGAAGCATATTGTGGAAAATTTTCAACACCTTTAAAATCTTTAGCTACATTTTCTCCACCAGCTATTTCTAGTATATCACCACTTAAAGAAGATGGTAAGGCAGCATAATTACTTCCTGGTGCCCCTAAAACTAATAACGAACGGACTTTTTTTGCTTTTTGTTGCTCTTTTATTTTTGTCACTTTATTATCGATGTCAGTTTGTAATTCTTTAGCCTTTTCTTCTTTGCCTAAAAGTTTTCCAAGCACGGCCGTTTGTTTTTTAATTTCATCAATCGAATTTGCTCCTGTTAAAACTACTTTTGGACCAACGCCTTCCATTGCTGGTACATCTTTCAAATTCTGCTCAGAGCTTGCAACAATGGTATCCGCACCTAGAGAAGCAATTTTTTCTAAATTCAAGTCATGCGTATTTCCAACTTCTGTCGCATCCTTCGCCCCCTCTGGAACACCACTTGCGTCTGTTGTTTGGCGACCAACCACAGTTCCACCAAGTGCATCTATAATATTCATATCCGCATTTGTTAGCGCGATAATTCTTTCTGGATTTTTTTCAAAAGAAACTTCACGACCCGACATATCTGTAAGTTCCAGTGCCGCCTGAGTCTGTTTTTCTTTCGCTACCGTTTCATTTTCCGAGCCATTTGTAGTATCATTTCCGCATGAAGCGAGTAATAATGCGGTCGCAATGCTTAAAACAACTATAGTTAATTTCTTCATAATTCCCCTCCACAACACTATCCCTTTTATTTTACTAAATTATACCACGATATTCAAAAAGCCGGGACCCTAAATGAGAATTATTTTCATTTATAAGCAATTAGTCGATATTATTCTTATTATACTTTATAATTAACATAAGGAGGCGATGAAAATGACTGATAATCTTTTTCCAAATCTAGCGCATGAAAATTGCAAAGAAACGATGCCCCCAGTCACAACAGAACAATTTAAAGAAGCTGCTATCTTGGAAAAGAATCGAAAGCTTGATGAGATTTTAAGAATAGTTGATAAAAAGAATCCTAGTAACAAAAAATAACAGGAGCCTGTTTGCGCAGGTTCCTCTTTTAGTTATTAATTCCGAGTTAACTCATATGATAAGTTATATTTATTTTATTTGCTTAAAAAATCATGTATACTAGAAAAAAAGACACGTTAGGAGGCCGCTATATTGGCTATTTTAGAACTAAATTTCAAATCGGAATGCTTGGCTATGCAAACTAGCGTAACAGTGATTTTACCTGAAACAGAGGCACTTTATCATCGTTCCATTCCTAAATATAAAACTTTATATATTCTTCATGGGTTATCAAACAATCATACTACTTATACTCGAAATACTAATATTGAACGTTATGCGACCGAAAAAGGACTTGCCGTTATTATGCCGGCAGCTGATCATAGTTTTTACTCTAACATGGTACATGGCCGTAATTATTTTGAATTTGTTAGTAAGGAACTTCCGCAAGTAATGCAAAACTGGTTTCCTCTCTCGGAAAATAAAGAAGATACATTTATCGCGGGGCATTCGATGGGTGGTTACGGGGCATTCAAGGTCGCACTCACTTTTCCTGAAAAATTCCAAGCTGCCGCAAGTATGTCAGGCGTCATGGATATTAACTACATTATTAAAGAAGACTGCTTTGATAACTTTAGTACTAGAGCGATTACAGGAGAAATGACCAGTCAAACAGGCACCGAAAATGATTTATTTTATTTATTAGAGAAAAATCTAATCAATCAAGTCCAACTGCCACTTCTATTTCAAAATTGCGGGACAGAAGATTTCCTTTATCAAGATAATATTCGCTTTCGTGATTTCGCTCTTTCCAAAAATGCACCACTTGAATATCGAGAAGGTCCAGGTGAACACAACTGGGATTTCTGGGATAAAAGTATCAAAGAAATTATCGATTGGTTGCCTTTATAAAGAAAAAAGACTTGGAAAAAAAACCAAGTCTTCATTTTTTTAGTGCGTAAAACCATATGAATCATTTCGCCCTTTATCATGATAAAGTACTCTAGCTTTTTCTAGGTTATGCAATGCCTCGTGAAAATCCGCTGCAAATTCTTCCGCAACATTATAACCTAAATCCGCGCGACAAACAAAACGCTGAATAATTGTATCACTCAAATCAGCTGGAAGTGGATACGCCGGAACTTGCCACCCCTTCATCAAAAGTTGATCTGCCAAATCATAGAGAGTCCATTCTACATCAAGTCCCTCTTTTATTTTATAACAAACAATTGGCAAATTAGAGCCATCATTAATTAACTCAAAGTAACCACTTTTTTCTACCGCTTTGGCAAGATAGCTTGCTGTTTTTTTCGTTTTTTCGTGAATTTCACGATAACCATCATAACCAAACCGTAAAAAGTTATAATATTGCCCAATAATCTGACTAGCACTTCTGGAAAAATTAATTGCCATTGTTGGCATGGATCCGCCTAAATAGCTTACTTCGAAAATCAATTCTTTTGGTAAATATTCCTTATCTTTCCATAATATCCAACCAACGCCAGGATATACTAAGCCATATTTATGACCAGATGTATTTATCGAAACGACATTTTTTAATCGAAAATCCCATGGTAACTCTGGATTTACAAAAGGAGTAAACATCGCACCACTTGCGCCATCCACATGAATTACTAATTGATGTTCATTGACTTTATTGTACTCCTCCACTTTTTCATCTAATAGTGCAATATCATCAAATTTACCAGTATAAGTAATGCCCAGAATTCCAACTACGCCAATCGTATAATCATCTACCAATTCAAATACGCGATCTACATCAAGGCTTAAATGTTCTTTATCCATTGGTACAACACGCATATCAATATCCCAATATACGCAAAATTTTTCCCAACAAACTTGATAGCCTGAAGAAATAATCAAATTCGGACGCTTTGCTTGAATATCTAGTCCTCGTTTCTCAGCTTCTTTCCGCCATCTAAATTTCATCGCCAAACCACCGAGCATGCACGCCTCCGATGATCCAACAGTAGACGTCCCTAAGTAAGACATTTCTTTAGGAGCATTCCATAAATCAGCTAAAATATTCACACAACGGTTCTCAAGTTCTGCTGTTTGCGGATATTCCGACTTATCAATAGCATTTTTTTCCAGCGTTTCCGCCATAAGCAACTGTGCTTCTTCTTCCATATATGTTTGGCAAAAAGTAGCTAAATTTTGCCTAGCATTGCCCTCATCTAGCAATTGATCTTTTACGAGTTGATAAGCAATTCTTGGTTCCATTGGCTCTTTTCTTAAGACATATTTTGGAATGCTAGTACTTTCTTCCTCGGAACCAAAGAGTGGAATTCGATAACTTTCATGTTTTCGTTTGTCGTTTTCGCTATAAAGCATCTTTTTTCCTCCTTCAATATAATCTAACTGTATCATTTGACCAATACCCATTAAATATTATACCCAAACCGTTCAATTTTTCACAAATTTTTGTTATACTACAAAGATATCCAAGAGGAGGTTATTATGTTTGATTTAATTTTCCCCATATTACTTATTATTCTTGGCATTATTTACCGCGTTCATCTACCACAAAATAGAGATAGCCGTTTTAGTTATCGTACAAAAGCATCCCTTAAGAACGCAACCAATTGGCAAAAAGCGCATCGCTTACTCGGCTTTTACTGGATATTAACGGGATGTTTATTACTTGTTTTTTCACTTATCCTCGCGTTTATTCCAATGTATGCATTTGTGCGCAGCTCTATATTACTAGCTACAAGTATTTTTGCCGTTTTACTTTCGATTATTTTAGTAGAAAAAAAGCTAAAATAAAAAAGCACAACCAGTTGGCAGTGCTTTTCTGTAATCCATTACATACCTTATCAAAAAAAATTAATCTTCTTTTGTTATCGTGTTGCGCTCTGTTACTCGATAAATATGGATGGTGAGATAGACTTGTTCATCTCTAGTTAACTCAGTATGATGCGTATTAATTAAATATGCATCAATTTTTTTCGTACAATCAAATGCTTCGGGATATTTCATTTGTACTTGTTCGTATAAAAAATCATCCCCAGAGTCAACAATCTCTTTTCGTAGTAACCGTTGTGCAAAATACTGTAGATGTGTAATAAAACGAGTATAATTCAGCGACGTTTCATCTAAAACCATACCATAATGATATGTAACAATACTTAGAATGTCTTGAACTATTTGTGTCATCGCAACAGTCATATGCATTTGTTGCCCATCTTGTCTAGCGTTCACAATATGAAGTGCAATAAAACCTGCTTCATCTTCATCTAGCTTAATTCCGATTTCTTTTTCAATAAACTCTAACGCCTTCATGCCGACTAAGTACTCTGCGTGATAAAATCGTTTTATTTCCCATAATAGTGCGTTTTTCAAATTAATACCTTGATTATAGCGGGATACTGCAAAATTAATATGATCTGTTAACGTTAAATAAATATTATCACTTAAATCTGTTTCCAATGTTTCTTGCGCATACTGGACAACATCATCCGCCACGCGCAAATGTTTTAGCGGGATTTCACTTAGCAATTCTGACAGCTTCTCCGATAGTTCGTGCGTTTCCATAATGAATGTCTTTTCAATCTTGGATGCGTCTACTTCATCTCCAACTTTCTTTTGAAAAGCAAGACCGCGACCCATCGCTACAGACTCTTTGCCATTTTTACCCTCGGCGATTACAACATTGTTATTTAGGATTTTTTTAATAATCATGCATCTTCACCTCTCTCAAAAGAAAAAACCCAAACTAATTCTAATGCTATCGAATTCAAAATAGCACTTGAATTAGTTTAGGTTTTGCCTGCCTTGGCAGTAACAATCCTATACATTTCTCTAACATTATAGTACAAAAAGAAACCGATTACAAGTAGTTTTTTGATATTCAATTTAGCATTACTTTTTATCTTCCCTATTTTACTCCATTTTATTCATTGACATATAATTTATATCGTGCTATTTTTGGCTGGAGGTGATAAATTATGGTTACACGCTCGGAACAAATTTTTGTTAACTTGCCTGTAAAAGATTTACAAGCATCCATCGCTTTTTTCACGAAACTTGGTTATGAGTTTAATCCTAAATTTACTGATGAAAATGCTACTCAAATGATTATTGGGAAAAATATTTCTGCCATGTTACTGAAAGAAGATTTCTTCCAGACTTTCCATAAAAATGCACTCGCAGATACAACTAAAGTACGCGAAGTTCTCATCACAATAACACTCGAAAGCCGTGAAGCTGTTGATGAATTAGTAGATTTAGCTTTAAGCCTCGGCGCAGAGATAGCTGCTGAACCTCAAGAATATGAATATATGTATAGTAAAAGTTTTCTCGATTTAGACAAACACCTATGGGAAATTCTCTATTTCAACGAAGACGCATTTGAATAAAACAAAGCTGCTGGAATCAATTAAATTCCAGCAGCTTTTTTAAATTTCTTGATTTTTTTAATAGCCCAATCGTAATGACTAGATGTACTAGAAATAAAATAGGCACCTAGCGAAGTAGTACTTGTCCATTTAAAGTATTTTTTTGTAAATAATTCTTCATTTGAATGTCCTTCAATTATATCCATTTCTATTTTATGCGTTTCATCTAGTAATTTCCGTGCTTCTGCTAAAGAGGTCGTTTGGTACTTTTCCCAAATAGCCCTATTTAGTTCAGGTGTGGTTTTCCACGTATAACCTTCTGCTGGAGTGATTGGTTTTCCGCCTGACATCCCAACTTTGTACCACTCAAGCATCATCTTGTGCCATTCGTGTAAATGTATAATGACATCCCGAATGTTCTTGTCCCTATCTTCAAACGGAAATGGTTGCATTTGTTTTTCTACTGGAATGGCATCAATTAAATCATTTAGCTTTTTGTAATTTTCCGCACTTAACTTTATTAATTCCCCTTTATTCGTCGGTCTCGCCATAATAATCTTACTCCTTCCCAACAATTATGTAAGTTTTTTTACTATTTTTGTTACTTTATAAGCAGGATTTTCACTATTTTTACCTATAAAATAAACGTAAGAACTTAGAAAAGGATGATTCGATGAAGAAACTATTTATAGGTATAATTAGTTTACTCATACTTGGAGGCATTGGCATAACTGTTTTTTACTATTGCTACGATAAAACAGCAGTAGCCGAGCAATATTATGTAAAAATCACTAAGGATGGTGAAAATAATGGGCAAAAAGGCTTTGCTTATTCTTACAGACTGCCCGGATATGATAAAGATGGCCACGGAGAAAAAATGAGTTTCACAGCAGATAAAAACTTACGTAAAGATGCCTACTTAAGAGTCTATTATAAAAAATTAAAGGGAGTCACTACATTTGAAGAAATAACACTTAAGCAAATCCCCCAAAAAGCTGCTAAAAAACTCAATTAATAACTAGTCCCCTCGGTTTTCCGTGGGGATTTTAAATTGCAATATACACTTCAATCTTACCATTTTTATGATACCATTCAAAATCAGTATTATAAGTTCTAGCCAACTCACTATCACGGCTCCAAATTTCTCGCCATGCCTGTTCTACCCCTTTTGGATTAGTTGTATCTACTGGAAAAACAAGATACTCTCCTGCTTCAATAATAGAAGTTATTTCTTGTTCCCAATCAGTGGTTCCTACAAGCAAATCGTAATCACCCATATAGTCACTAGCATAATTACTATACACTGCAAAAATATCTCCTGCTGGTTGCTCTACCATCACCTCACCCCAAAGCCTTGCAATTGGAGCAAAATCAGCATTATTAGTCCGAATTTTCTTCCCATAAATTATTTTGTTTTCTGGCAAGTTCATTATTTACCACCTCTTTAACTAGATAATAGCAAACAAACCCTGACAACATAATGTCAACTATTCAAATTAAAATAAAGTTTTTCCACTTCTTTTTTATATGCTGCTTTTAACGATTCTGGTTCGATAACTTTTACAGAACTAGTAAACATCAGTAAAAAAGGAATCATATTTTTACTTTTATCATATTCAAACTGAACACGAACAAGATCAGATTGAATATTCATTTCTTCTAATAAAAAATAATCGAGCAATTTACCCAGTTGATTTTTAGGAAATTCTAATATAACTTTACTTGTTGCATGAACATCTGACTCTATTTTGTTTAATACCTCTATATCTCTATTAAGTTGCTTTAACGTAATAATTCTTGTTAATTTAAAACTCCGAGTTGCTGCTCTTTTATGACAGTATGCTTCCAAATACCAACTGCCATCCATTAAATTTAGCTTTTGTGGAGAAATTCGTCGTTTCGTTTCCGTCCCATTCATCGCAATATAGGTAATTTCTAACTGTTTGTTTGTTGTAAAAGCTTTTTGGATATGTGCTATTTTTCGTTTCACCTCTGCCTCAATTTGCTGCCGATGCTGTGTTGCAGAATCAAAGAAAAGATGATTGCTAGTTGGCTTTTCTGTTTGTAATAATGCAATTTTCTCTTGTAAAATTTCCTGACTTTCACTCAAAATATATCCAGAACGAGCTTGAAGCGCTTCTAATAAAATTTGTTTTTCTAGTTCAGAAAAAGTAAATGTTGATAATTTATAAGAATCTAGCATTGTAAATCCGCCGTTTTTCCCAGGTAACGCAACGACTGGAAATCCTGCATAAAGAAGTGTATCCATATCACGATAAATAGTTCGCACACTAACCTCAAACTTTTCAGCTAGCTCACTTGCAACTACTTTTCGTTCTAATATTAATATTAGTATTGCTAAAATCCGCTCTAATTTCACCGATACAACCTCCCGCATTTTTAGCCTAATTATAGCATGCCTTTTTACCAATCAAAAACCCAGGCATAAGTAATGGATAACGCTTCTCGCATCATTCCTTTGTATTTTGCACCTGTCTCTGATTTTGCTGGAAGTCCAGTTACATCGATATTTTGGCGTTTCGCAAGCATAAGTGCCCGGTACATATGATAATCACTCGTGATAATGACCGTTTTTCCCAGTTGGAATTTTTCCTTACTATAACTAATATTTTCTTCTGTTCGTTTAGATTTTGTTTCCATATCAATTCGTGATTTTGAGATACCTTTATTTATTAAATATTCCTTCATTACAGCGGCTTCTGTATCAGATTCATCTGCCCCTTGACCGCCGCTGACTATCACCTTGGATTTCGGATATTCATTTAAATAATTAACAGCAGTATCCAACCTTTCTTGCAAAACTGGAGATGGATAACCCGGATCCTCATTTACTTTCGCGCCCAAAATCAATACTGTGTCCACATTTTCATTTGGTTTTGCCTGACTTCCACTAAACATGCATATGGCAACCAAAAACATATATAACAAACCAATTATTACTAAAACAATTAAAATTTTTCTAAGATGCTCCATTTTCGCTTCCTCCTATATGTTATTCTATTCAGTTTAACAATGACTTTTAAATAAAAGAGAAAGATAACCTCAAATTATTGGAAATTCGTGTAAAAAAGGCTTTTATTTTCTATAAATATACTCGCTAATTTTATGAATTCAAAAGATTAAAGTGCTCACTACATTTTTTGTATATTTTGCTAATCTTTCCATTTCCGAAAACCGGATTTCTGCAGAAGGAAAACTATAGTAACAGCTACTATTTCATTACCAAAGACTGGTGACACTACTCCTTGGAATGCACTTATTATGGGAGTCCTTCTTTCAACTTCCGCTTTAGTTATGTGGAAGAAAAGAAGCTAATCACTTCAAAACAATGCTAAAAGTGAGAAAGATAATAGCAGAGAAAATCTTTTTAAATGATTTTCTCTGCTATTTTTATTAAAAATGACAAAAATAGATTTATCTTAACTAACTTTGGTATGGGGATGAAATTTTTGATACCTCAAAATAAAAAAAGCACTACAAACGGCTTAAAATAGCAGTTTATAGTGCTTTTTATTATTCTTCTAAAAGTGGAGATGGTGGGAGTCGAACCCACGTCCAGAAATATCGGCACTTAAATATCTACGAGCGTAGCCACCGTATTAGTATTTCGCATAAACCTCAGCCCAGCAACAGGCTTCCATTCAGCTAGTCTGATTAAGCTCTTCTAACTAACCCCAGACGGAGATTATTTAGTGTAGCCCACTTAAAGTGAGACCCTTACCGTAGCACATGGGCGATGCACGGAGGATCAGCTATGCTACTGCTTATTAGGCAGCGAAAGCTAGGTTTTGTTTTTCTTTGCCAGTTATTATTGGCTTTGACGTTGATAACGAGGACGATCCCCCCGACTCGCAACTCAAGCTCGAACTATCCCTGTCGAATCCGTAACATCCCCAGGAAACAAGTCTAACGGATATTATTATACAGGAAAAAACGGGGCTTTACAAATAGAAAAAACTTGATTGGCCAGAATATAAGTTTCATTTTACTCAATTATCGCAGTACAGTATAATTTAAAATTTTATCCCCATCTGTCCCATTAAAAACAATAATACATCCAGTTTTTTCTTCCAAAACTAAACAAAGCGGGATGGAACACACCCCGCTCAGTTCTTAATTATTTTGTTGCTGGCATAACCCTGACATTATCAATATGGATACTTGTTCCACCTGGTGAGTCCATTTGGAAACTTGTATTGATATTGCCAGTTGTAACATTGACGTCTTTAATTGATACGTAATGCCACACATTATCTGCCACTAAATCAATTGTTTGTCCATCGCTGCTATCATAATTATTGACTGTCATTTGTGCTTTTGCTGCTTCATTTTCACTTACTTTAACCCAAGCTTCCACATCATAAGTTGCATTATTCGTTGGGACAGCAATTTGTTGAGCTAGTGTTTGCTCATATGCTCCTGGAAGATAGAAATACGCGCTTTGGCTACCGAACGCTGGGGATTCTGGAGGATTTACTCCTGATCCACTATCAACGGCATATGCCTTCTCTTGACCATCTGGATGTGACTCTACCCAATTCGTCGTTCCACTTGCATCACGTTCAAATCCGCCATTGTCTAATAAATTCACTTCTGACTGAACTGGAGATTCCACTGGGGCAGCTGAAACGAGAATTCTGTCCATGCTGATATTCCCAGTTGTTGCGCCGTCCATTAAGAAAGTAATTTTATTTGTTCCAGCTTTTAAATCAACCGCTTTTTCAGTATCAGACCAAATATTCCAGTTTTCGCCTTCAGAAGGGAAAGTAATACGAGAATTGTATTCACCATTTGTATACAAATCAAGCGTTTGCGGCATACCTGTTCCATTGGCAGTACGTGTATTTAGCACATATTCCCCGTCCGCTGGTACATCTACTGTAAATTTAATTTCATCTCCAGCTGTTCCAAAACCACCAACAAATCCCGCTCCACTATAGAACCAGTGATCTGTTGCTACGGCTAGTGTTCCTGAAAGATCAGCTTCTTCTGCTTCTACTTTTGCAATAGTCGGTGTAAAACCAACATTTGCTTTATCGAGTTGTACTTGATCAGCTTTATCACCAGTATCTGTTACCACTTTATAAGTAATACTATTTTTACCTGCTGAAAGTGGTAGTGCTTCAGATGCTATAGTCCATTCTGCAGCTGGTTTCAAGGTTGTTTGTTTTACATATTCACCGTTAACAAAAATACTTAATGATTGGTTCTCAGTTGATGTGTTTTTGTAAGTTAGGTCAACATTGTAATCACCGGAATCTTTTACATTTGCATAAACAGTTGATCCAGCGCCATCAGTATCATAACCATCAACATACGTGTTTTCAGAAACTGGTTTATCTGCTACAGTATTTGCAAAACTTGAACCATTTTCCATTTCATATGTTCCCGTTTGTACGACACTTGCAGAACCAGTTGTTGTAATCACTGTATCGGCAGTGGCTTGTGCTGGTACTTTTACATAAGTTACTGCTCCGTAGATATCGCTCGAAACGGCATACCCGCCTCCATCCGCATTTTCTAGGGCAGATAAATCATCATAAAGTTTACTATCCGCTCCATTAACTTGAACACTTTCTGCTGCATTTCCGTGAAGTTTAACGATATAGTTTTCTGTATCCGCTTGATAACTTCCTTCTTTAGCACCAACAGTGAAAGTTGTTCCATCAGTTGTTTTTGAAGTAGTCATTTTTTGTTTTAGGTATGTTTCATTTTCATAGTCAAAAGATTTTCCGTCATCATCGTAATGTGTAAATGAAGTATTATCATCAGATGCAAAAGTGTCTAAATAAACTGTTTCGACTGCTGATTCACCAACGTAATTTTGCGGTTGTTGCATTGGCATAATAGCACCTTGTTTCACAAACATCGGTACGTCTGTCCAGTCTTCATCATTCACTTCATAACTAATGGTTTGATTTCCTTCATAAACATCACCGCGATTATAATCAATCCAAGTTCCTGCTGGTAAATAAATATCACGCGAACCTGCTCCTTCTTCTAATACAGGCGCTGCGAGAATTCCATCACCAAACATCCACTCATCCGTTAAATCAACAACATTTTCATCAGTAGGATTATCAAATATAAGTGGTTGAACTAAGCCCACGCCAGATTCATACGCTTGTCTTTCATAAGCATACATATAAGGAATCATCGAATAACGCCAATTCATACTACTTTTCGCTACTTCTTCTGCGGTTCCACCATAAAACCAAGGTTGGCGTTGTTGGTTGTCATTTCCGTGTGTACGGAAAACTGGTACAAGTGAACTAAATTCCATCCAACGACTATAAAGTTCTGGATCAGGGTTTAAAACTTGTCCTGAATTTGCATTGAAGCCACCTGTATCCATGCCCCATTTTGTTTGCCCTAAGTTAATAGTGGAGAGCATCGTACTTGGTTGCTCTTGCATCCCATTTGCCCAATCAACTACTTCGCCTTTTTTCCACTGAACGCCAATATCTCCTGACCAAGTTGATGTGGAATAGCGTTGTGCTCCTGGGTAATATGTTCTACCTGTTTGCCAAACACGTTCATTTGTATATTCACGTTGGCCTTCATACATCGCTTGAGAAGTAAAGCCCGTTGAGAAATTACCGAACCAGTAATCTGCTCCATTGGAGGATACTTTGTCCGTTTCATCATTCCACCAACCAACAATACCTTTATCTAGCGCATCTTCTGAATGAGACCACCACCAGTCACGTTCCTCTGCATTGTATGGGTCAATACTTCTAACAGTTACAGGGAAAGCATAATCTTCATATGGTGCTTGACCTGGATACCAGTAACCATTTGCTTCAGCGTCTTTACCTTGTTGTGTTGGGGTTCCATCTTCTAAATTAGTCACAACACGCGGTTTCGTAATTCCAATCATTTTAACGCCTAGCTCATCCATATCAGTTTTTAAAGTTGCATCTGCTGCGGATGGGAAATTCTCCGTATTCCACGCAAATTCTCCGTAATCCGCACCATGAACTGGGTCGCCGTAAAACTTCCAATCATAATCGAAAGCAAAAGCATCAATTGGGATACCTTTTGCACGATAAGTATCAATGTTTTTTCTAAACTCAGCTTCATCTGTTCCCCACTCAAAATTAGAAAAACCAAGTGACCATTTCGGCATCATTGGTGTATGTCCAGTTACGTCAGCATAAGAAGACATAATCGCTTCTGGCTCACCTGACATCAGGTACATTTCGACATTTTCTTTTACGTAACGACGTCCTTCAACAATCGTATCACCATAGTAAAACTCTAACTTTTCTTCATCTGCTACAGAATATGGATAACCACCATCGCTATCTACTAATAAGCCATATCCAGCTGTTGACCACATAAATGGTCCACCAGCATTACCTTGCTGACCTGCTTGAGCTGTTTTCCCGCTATCCGCAGCCGTATTATCGCGCTCCATCCCAAGGTCGCCTTCACCAAAACTAATTCCATAAGCGCCGTACACATGATCACTTGCGCCACGTTTAAATCTGACGCCACCATCAAAAATACCTCCGTCAGCTGATTCAGATAATAACGTTTTCCCGTCTTTATCTTTAAAAGTCATCCGAGCTGGGTTTTTGGAGATTTCAAGTGTGCATTCATCTGTTGAAATAATCATTGGATCTGATTCTAAATCAATTGTTGCTCCAATTGCCGTAAAAGTAGCATTTGGGTCAATCATTGGTGTAGACTCACTGTTTTCTATATTTCTTGGACGCAAATTAACTTTAAGCAAGTTATTTGCTAGTGGAGAAATTTCTAGATAGTCATCTTGATCTTCATCTCCATTATCGATTTTAAGTGTAATTACGTTATCTGTTACAGATGCATCAATTACATTCCCCAGCCCTTCTTCGGCACTCAATTTCGCGTACTCTTCTTTACTTAGTTGCTGGGCTGCTTCTGTTTTCGCTGTTTCATTTTCTTTAGTTTCTTCCGCATTTACTTGTACTTCAAGTGGCTGAGTTATCCCTAAATTCAGCCAAACAAGCGGGAGAACTGCCATACTGACACAAACTTGCTTCATCCCTTTTTTCATCATCTCGCCTCGTTTTTTAGTTATTTTAAGTATCCCTGAAATTCATAGATAAAATTACTTTTCGGTTCCTCTTCCCCTCACCGGAAAAGAGGAACCAAAACTTACTTCTTAATAACTACATGGTCAAAATTAATTCCTGCTGCATCATCTGCTTCAAAATCAAAGACGACTTGATTATTACCATCATGTAAAGTTACTGGAATTTCTACTGTTGCCCAAGTATCCCAATCCGTCGTTTTTGGTAAGGTGATTTTTTGTCTTGTACCATTCACATAAACCGTTCTAGTTGCATCTTCAACACCAGCGCTATAGCGAACTTCCATTGTATAATCAGAAGCGCCGTCCACAGCATCAATATCAAACTCAACGGCTTCTTTTTCTTGGTCAAAACTTGCTACAAAACCAGTTCCAGTGTATCCTGCATGATCATTTGCAGTGGTTACATTTGTTAAATGGCCGAATTCTGCTTCGTAAGGCGCGTGATTTGTTCCATTCATTACAATTGTTTGTGCGCTTGTTTTTGCTTCAGCTTTTACATAAGTTAGGTTTTGAACAGAATCATAGTAATATCCAGTTGTAGCTGTATTAAATGCATCCAGAGTATCCATTTTCGCTACTTCTGTTCCATCAATCGTAACGTCTGTTGGTTCAGTACTGAATACTTGCATAGTAGTTTCATCTGCCATTGCTGGAAGATTTACTGTTACTTTTTCGTTAGCAAAGTCTTCTGAAACACTAATATCGCGCATTTCTCCACCATTTACATCATCATAGAAACTATATGAGCTATCTCCTGATGGATAAACACGGAAAGTTAGGTTTTCGTACGTATCTAAATCATTTCCAACATTTTGACCAATTTGGTAACCATCAGTCATGTTCATCGGAATAATTGCACCTGCTTTTGCAAAGACAGGAAGTGTATCAACATCTGCATGGTAAGAAATTGTTTCACCACCTGGATGGATACCACCATTCCAAATATCAACCCATTCTCCTTCTGGTAAATAAACTTCTTTTTCAGTTTGACCTTCTTGTACAATTGGTGCTACTAATAAATCATTACCAAACATATATTGTTCATCTAAGCCATGCGTATTGACATCATCTGGATAATCCATTGCCATTTGACGCATCATTGATTTTCCATTATCAGCAGTATCTTTCGCCGCTGTATAAATGTATGGTAATAAATTCATTCTTGTATATAAATATTTTTGGAACGTTGGTAAAATTGTTTCGTCACCTGTTCTAGCTACTGCGTTCCAAGGTGAACGTTCTTCACTTGGCGATGGATTAGATTTTTCCGAGTGGAACTGCATAATTGGTGAAAATGCTGCCATTGCTGTGGAGCGTTTATAAAGTTCCGACGTTGGATAATCTCCAGTAAATCCAGCCATATCCCAAGCCCAGTATGAAACACCAGACGTGGAAGCGCTAAGTCCTGCTTTTACAGATGATTGGAATGATTCAAAGGTAGAAGTTTGATCTCCTGACCAATAAATTCCTGATTTTTGTGCTCCGGAAGTTCCTGAACGACTGAATGAAACTGCATCCGGATTAATGCTCTTCGCAAAATCAAAATAGCTAGAAACATAATCACTTGGGTAACGGTTTCTCATTTCTTGTCCATTTTCGCCGTTAGAGAAGGTCGTATCGCGTCCCCAGACCATTTCTCCACCATCTGTTTTAAATCCGTCAATACCAACATCTGTTAATAAGTATTCACGTTGCGACGTCCACCAATCAACTGCTGCTGGATTGGTAAAGTCGAGTAAAACCCCATTTCCAAACCACTGAGACGCTGGAACCCGATATGGTGCTCCTGTCCCGTCTTTTGCACTGTACCCTTGACTTATCATGTAGTCTTCATCATTATCCCGTTGTTCATAAACGATACCATCATCTTTTAGTACCGGCACTTGCCATAAAACGATATTCATTCCTGCATTATGAACATTGTCCACCATTGCTTTTGGATCAGTCCATCTCCCGTTGAAAGTGAAATCGTCATAGCTAAATGCTTCCCCGTTTGTTTTTGCTGTATAAGTTGCATCATTCCATATATAATATGTTTCTTCATCGCTCCACTGCTCTAATACAAATCCAGTAGCTGGAATTTCATTTTGTTCTGCATTAGCTAGTGCTGCATCGACATCTGAATCTCTATCCCACTCATTTGCTGACATCCAAAGACCAAAAGCCCATTTCGGTAGCAAAGTGGTTTTCCCAGTTATATCTGTATAATTATTCACAATATCATTTTGATCTTTCCCGCTAATAACATAATAGTCTAGCATCGTTGTCATGTCTCCATCATTGTCCAAAACAAAGCTGTACTTGTCTTCTACTTTAGAAGCCATTTGGAACTGTGAATGGAAATCCGAATTAACGTACATACCATATTTATTAGCACTTACAAAGAATGGTACTGCTAAATAAGTTCTTTCTGTTTGAGCTTGATCTTGATATTCATTATAGACATATGTTTCTACATCTTTTCCGCGTTGGTTAATTGTGTCATAACGTTCACCAAAGCCATAAAACGCTTCATCACTTGGCGTTACAAAATTATTTTGATATTGGTTAATAACGTTTTTACCATCTGTTAACCAACCTAAACTATTTGCAGTTGTATATTCACTTGTAAGTAAAGTTCCATCTGCTTGATACACTTCCATCCGATAAGGTGATTTTTGGATTTCCACTCGCAAATCATCCGTTGTAATTATTACTTCATCTGCGCCATCTTCCACAGTGTAACCTGATTTACCAGGGTGTCCAGTTTCCTTACCAGTTGGTGAAAGTTCCATCCGTAGAGTATCTAAATCTTCAAAAGATACATATAACTTCGGTGTAAAAGTTCCTGCAGTAGCGGTCATATTTAATGTAATAGAATCACCGTTGTCAACTACGCTACTAACATTTTCCACATATTCCCAGTCCGTTACATAAAAAGTAAATGGACCACTTTCATGGGTTGTTCCACCGTTTTGGGAACCTTTTGTTGTGTATGTGATTTCGTCGCCTTTTTCAAATTTCCCTAAATTAGCTTTCCAGTAAGTATTGGTGCCGCTATTATAATCATAGCTTGCTGTTACATTTTCTTGTGCGACTCCATTCTTAGTCCATTCCACCCAGACGTTATCCCGTCTTCAATTGGCCAGGTAGTAATGTTTAGAATCACATCTTCTCCAGCTTTTGGATCTCTTGGTGAACGCTCTGTTGGTTGAACAGAATATAAATCATCGTCTCCATATGGCGAGTGATATTCCCCATCCATCGCAAAAACGTTCGTTCCAAATCCACTTAAACAACTAAAAATAAGTATCCCCAGAACAAAGACCAAACTAGCTTTTTTTGTCTTTCGCTTCATCTCACTTTCCTCCCTTTATTCACCTTTTTTCAAAAAATTACTACTTTTGGTATAATGTTTTGCAAAATTGTTAATTTTAGAATATTTGAATTGTGCGTTTAATCACAAAGTGTTATAATTTTCACAGATACACTACAAATATTCAAATTAACCTCCGTCCTACAAAAAAAAACGCAATTACGCCAGACCACATTCATGGTAAAACAATAATTGCGTTCATCAGAAGAACTTGCATAGCTAACCTAGAATAACCAATTAATACTTGTTAAAAAAGTCAACATATTTTCCCCCTCCTTTTTATCTGTACATAAATTCTATCCTAGAAACACTACATAAAATTAAAATACATCAAATTTGAACAAAAGGGGTTGTGTTTTATGCAAAATGTTGGTGATACGTTAAAATTCATTCGAAAAAGTAAAGGCCTAACACAAAGGGAAGCTTGTTCAGGAGCCTTAAGTCGGTCTAATTATCAAAAAATCGAAAATAATAAAATCATGCCTAGTATGGACCGTTTTGTTCAAATCTTATTTAATTTCAATATGACGCTAGAAGAATTTAAATTTATTAAGCGTGGTTTCACACCTTCTCCAAAAGAAAATATTCTTTATTTATATTCCAAGATTCTTACCTCTTCAAAAACAGATAATTTAACTGATGTTATTTCAAAATGCGACGATTACTTAAGAGAACAACCACTTGATATTTTTATTGCAGATGTTAAAGCTTCACTTGAAGGAATCTTACTCGCTGAAAGAGAACATGATTTCACACTCGCGAGGCAAAAAGTAGCTTATATTTGGGAGAGACTTTCTAAATCAGATGAATTATTTTGGAATGACATTATGATTCTAAGAAATATCTTCTTTATTTTTGAAAATGAAACCGCTCAACATATTGTTAATCGGCTTATTGTCCAACTTAAGAAGTATCGTTATTTATATCCAACACTTTCTATTGAAATCTCACTTCATGTCAATCGTGCAACTTATTTAATTTTAGATGAGAAATACGAACTTGCCTTATACTATATAGAAAAGTCCATTAAAATTTCCAAACAAAACCATTATTATCTCCAATTTTGTATGGCGACTGCTAAAAAAGGCATTGTGCTGTACAAATTAGGCGAAAAACAATCAGGTAAAGAATTTATGCAACGCGCACTACGAGTTGCCAAAGTACTTGAAGATGAACACATTTTAAAAGGGATTAAAGATGAAATAAATTATTTTCTGCAAGAGGACATCGAAGAACTTGCACTCGATGAATCAACTAAAATTAATCTATAAAAAAAGACCAAATCTAGTTTCTCCAACTACTTAAGTTGAATGACTAGATTTGGTTTTTTATTGTTGGCGTTCTTTGAAAGCACGCTCAATATCACGTTTTGCTTCTTTTTGTTTTAAATCTTGGCGTTTATCGTATTTCTTTTTACCTCTAGCTACACCGATAAGTACTTTTGCGTAGCCATCTTTAATATACATTTTTAGCGGAACGATGGAATAACCGGACTCTTTTGTTTCTCCAATTAAACGACTGATTTGTTTTTTATGAAGAAGTAATTTGCGTGTTCTTAGTGGGTCGTGATTGTAACGGTTTCCTTGTTCGTATGGGCTAATGTGCATATTGTGCAAGAAAATTTCCCCTTTATCAATACGTGCATAGGAATCTTTTAAGTTTACCCGTGCATTTCTAACGGATTTAATTTCAGTACCTTGCAGGACAATGCCAGCCTCAAAAGTTTCTTCAATTGCGTAATCGTGGCGCGCTTTTTTATTTTGCGCGACTAGTTTACCATCACCTTTTGGCATAACTCCCCATCCTTTCTAGCGACGTTTTTTCTTTTTCGGGCTTTCTTTTGCTACACCTTGGTAAAAAGGCTTTTTCTTCTTTTTCTTTTTCGGTTTTGTATACCATTCGTCTTCTTTACGTTCTGATTTTGGTTTCACGTCTTCTGTGCTACCATTTCTGCGCTTTTTGCGATTGTTTTTTGGATTACTCTTATAGTTTCTCGTTTTATCAATCGGTTTTTCACGTTGGCGTTTTTGCTTATCGCTCACTGGACCTGGCTTGCCTTCACTGCGAAGCGCAAAATCAATTTCACGTGCATCAACATCTACTTTTGTTACTTCTACTTCCACTTCATCACCAATGCGATAAATTTGGCCAGTTCTTTCACCAATCATTGCTAGTTGGTTTTGGTGGAATTTGAAATAATCACCTTTCATCGCACTAACGTGGACTAAACCTTCAATCGTTGTCGGTAGCTCAATAAATAAGCCGAAATTCGTCACGGAACTAATGATACCAATAAAACGTTCCCCAACTTTGTCGACCATGAATTCCGTTTTCTTAAGTTCATCCGTTTCGCGTTCAGCTTCTACTGCACGTCGCTCCATTTTCGAGCTATGTTCAGCAATCTCAGGAAGCTCCTCAGCACGTTTTTCTAGCGTTTCTGGACGAACATCCCCGTTAATTAAATACTCTCTAATTAGCCTGTGAACGATTAAATCCGGGTAACGTCTGATTGGTGATGTGAAATGTGTATAAAAGTCTGTTGATAGACCAAAATGTCCAGCGCTAACTGTATCATACTTCGCTTGTTGCATAGAACGTAGCATTACAGTTGAAACGACCATTTCTTCCGGTTTACCTTTTACTTCTTCTAACACTTGTTGTAGGGCTGCGGGATGAATATCATTTGCTGTACCTTTGACAATTAGTCCAAAATTAGTAATAAATTCAAAGAAACGCGCTAATTTATCTTCTTTTGGATCTTCATGAATACGATAAATAAATGGTACATCCATCCAGTGGAAATGTTCTGCAACTGTTTCATTCGCTGCAAGCATAAATTCTTCAATCAAATGCTCCCCAGCTGAACGTTCGCGCATCACAACTGCTTCTGGATGACCTTCTTCATCAACTACTACACGAGCTTCTTTAAAATCAAAATCAATAGCCCCACGTTTTTCACGTTTACCTCGAAGTGTCTCTGCTAAATTTTGCATTGCTTCAAGCATTGGAACGATTGGGGCATATTTTTCTCGCAACGCTTCATCTTTTTCAACCAAAATATCATTTACATCTGTATAAGTCATTCTTTCAGTTGTTTTAATGATGCTTTCAAAGATTTCATGATTGACTACATGACCATCTTGATCAATTTCCATTTCACAACTCATTGTAAAACGGTCTACTTGCGGATTAAGCGAGCAAATCCCATTGGAAAGCTTGTGTGGTAGCATGGGAATTACTCGGTCTACCAAATACACGCTTGTTCCACGGTCTTGCGCTTCGATATCAAGCGGCGAACCTTCTGTGACATAGTGCGTTACATCCGCAATATGCACGCCAAGTTTCCAGTTACCATTTGGCAATTGGCTTACTGTTACCGCGTCATCTAAATCTTTAGCATCTGCCCCATCAATCGTAATAATCATTTGGTCACGTAAATCACGGCGGCTACCAATATCTGATGCATCAACCACATCTGGCGCTTTGCTTACTTGTTCCATCACTTCTTCCGGAAATCCGATAGAAATACCATGTTTATGGATAATCGATAAAATATCCACCCCAGGATCATTCCTGTGTCCGATAATTGATTTTACAACACCTCTAGCTCGATCATGCCCAGTTGCGTATTCAGTTAATTCGACGATGACTTTATGGCCGTCTACTGGTTTTAAGCCATCTTCTAAATCAATTTCTACTTCTCCAAATAAGCGTTTATCATCAGGCATAACAATTGGCGTACCTGCTAAATCTTCCATATAAGTTCCAACAATTTGCGTGGTTTTCCGCTCGACGATTTTCTTAATTGTGCCTTCTGCTAAATTATCACTCTTACGTTTCGTGATAGTCGCAAAAACCAAGTCTCCATTCATTGCATCTTTCACTTCATTTGGCGGGATAAAGATATCATCTAATTCTTTCTCTTCTGGGAGAACAAAGCCAAAGCCACGTTCATGTGCACGAAATGTCCCTTTTACTAAGTCCATTTTTTCAGGTAGTGCATACCGATTCTTCCTTGAGCGGACAATAGTTCCGGAATCTTCCAGTTTTACCAAGGACTTAACCATTAATTTAAAATCATCCGCATTGTTTAAGGCGATTTCTATTTCTAAATCTTCTAACGCAAATGTCTTATTCGGCGCTGAAGTTAGTAAGTTCATAATTTTTTCTTCCATTTGTTTTTGTTCCACTTCTGTCCCTCCTCTCTCTGTTTAAAAAATTGTTTATTCTTGCCAGTCTAGACCATTTAAAAAGGTCAAAATTGCTTGATTTACTTCTTTTCGTTCTTTGTCTAATGTTATTACATGACCAGAATTTTTAAACCAGTGTAATTCTTTTTTTGTTGACTCTACTGTATCATAAATCAACTGTGCTCCGCTTACATCAACCATATCATCTTTTTCTCCTTGGACAACCATGATTGGAGCATAAATCATATCCATTTCAGCAGCTACACCATTTATTTCTTCTTTTAATTTGGCGATAGTATTCATTGGTGCATCTTTATATGCCAGCATTTCACTATCAATTTGTTCCGGATTTTTACCTTCTAATTTTTTATAATTACGAACATAATCTAAAAAGCCTTGGATTATTGGAGACGAGCTATCCATTCTTGTTGGAGTACTCATGGCTATAATTCCCTTTAACGGTTTAGAAAAACCTAATTTTAATGAAAAAAGTGCCCCTAGTGAAAGTCCTGCCACAGCTATTTCTTTATAACCAAGCGATTTTAAGTGGTCATATGCTGTAAGAACATCTTCCCACCATTCTTTTGGGCCTGTTTGTAATAATAAATCTGGTGATACGCCGTGACCTCTGTATTGAGGTGCATAACATGTGTAATTATTTTCTTGTAAAAACCTACCTAGAATTCTCACATCCGCTGAGCTTCCTGTAAATCCGTGTAAAAGTAATACTGCCCGAGGACCTTTTTCGAATAAAAATGGTTGTGGTGGTGTTATTTTCATAGTAACTATCGCTCCTTGATTCTTTTGGGAGTTTTGTCGTGTTAGTTATTTTTATTAGGTGCGCCTTATGTTGAAATTCTTAGGCGCGAGTTTATTGTTTTTTATTCTCTTGGGTTTTCTCTATTTGGTGGATACTTCCGTTTTTTGGGAAACAACGCTCCACTTTGTTACGCCTTGTATTGGAGTTCTAGGGATTATTTTTATGTTGTATGAGTTGTCTCTTACTGGTGGGGTGGTTCGTCCACTTTTTTATGGAAACAACGCTTCACTTTGTTACGCCTTGTATTGGAGTTCTAGGGAAGCTTAGTACGCTTCCTGAGAACTCCAATAAAAAACCACCTAAATTTTCATTCAGGTGGTTAACATCTCGTTACTGTACAAAGTATGCCAGTGCAATTAGTATTACGAAGAAAACAACGGATAGAACGATGGTTGTACGGTGTAAAATAAGTTCTAGTCCTCTTGCTTTTTGCTTACCGAATAATTGCTCAGCTCCACCAGAAATGGCACCGGATAAGCCAGCACTTTTACCTGGTTGAAGTATGATAACTGTAATTAACAGTACTGATACGATGATGAGTAAGACCGTTAAAACTGTACTCATTGTTCTTTCCTCCTAAAACCGCCCAATTTGACTAAGATTAATTTTACCATATTTGTGATTATCCGTAAAGACTTGTTTCGCTACAATCATTAAACAACTTTTTCCTCTAGCCAAACTAAATCGTCTAGGAAATAAATTAAGTCTTCTTCTAAAATGTCTTTTTCGCAGTCATTAACAATATCATGTCCTGAACCTGCATAGAAACACAATTGTTTATCATTTGTGTGAATGTGTTTAAAAATATAGTTAGCATTATCTGCATCGATTTCTTCATCTTGGCAACCTTGACCAATCATGGTTGGTACATGAATTTTCTCAATGTCTTTAGCAACATTTTTGTAGAAACTAGCGCGCGCTTCTGTCATTGTATCAATTTCAGGAAGATATTTTTTCAACATATCATCTGCTTCTTGTTCTACTATTCCTTGCTTCATTAATTGTTTTGTTAAATAGTTTTCAATTGGGATGTAACGCATTTTGCGGTTTACATTCGCACATAGCGGAACAATTGCTTTTGGTGAGAATGATTCTGCCATTTTAAGCGCAAAAACACCACCCATTGCCACACCGACAATAGCAATTTCATTATATCCGTCTTTTTCAAGTTGATGATATCCAGCCACCGCGTCTTCGTACCACATTTCCGGTGTTGTTTTCAAGAAAATAGCGGGTTCATCCCCGTGGCCTCTGAAGTTTGGTGCATGTACTGTGTATCCATTTTCTGCTAGATTTTCTCCAAGTTCTCTTACGTCTTCTGTAGTCCCTGCAAAGCCATGCAAGAGCAAAACAGCACGATTTCCCGCTTTTAACGTAAAGCTACGATCCGCACTCATTTTTACGCAATCCTCCTAATATCATCACTTTTATAATCCACTCTATTGTAGCCCATATTAAGTAAATAAGCTAACTTTTTAGTTCTGACCAATAGACCAATATTAACCCTATCTCTTAAAGTTGTCAAATACTTTTTAAAGAAACTTGAAACCCCTTGGTAATAGGTTCTTTTCAGTATGTTTCAAATGTGAATTTGTGCGCTTGAATTAGAAAAAAAAGTATGAATTAATTGTAACAATTGCTTTGGATTTTGGCGTGGTAAAAAATGCGTGCCATTGTTTATAATTTCCATTTTTCCACGCTGAACTGAGTGAATCATTTTCTGCGTATCTTCTGAAGAAATCATATCAAACTCACCAATTATAGCTAAGAGTGGTGCGCTAATTTTTTCTAAGTCTGCTTCTGACATGTGCGGATGATAAATAGTTAAGGCTAGTTGACGTTTCATTCGATCGAAAAAACGACTAAATGGAGCAAAAATACTAGCGGCACCATATGCAATCCGACAAAACAAATCAGGTAAAAATCGAATTTGATTGACATGATAATTTGTTCCAATGACTACAGATGCAATTTGACGGTTAGGTTGCATTTTTCCCATTACTAAAGAAATAATCCCTCCATCGCTATAACCAACTACTTTATATTTATCAATTTTTAAATAATCAAGTAACGAAAGCATATCTAATGCCATTATTTCAAAATCCAGCGGCGTAGTTCCTGCATCGCTTTTGCCGTGACCGCGGCTATCAACTGCAATTACCATATGATCAAGTGCTAAATCATCTAGTATATGTTTCATGGCACGATGATTTTGCCCATTCCCATGAATCAAAAGAATTGGTTCACCTTTACCAACGATTTTATAAAACAAGTTAATTCCATTGATTTCTGCAAACATAAAGCATTTCTCCTTGTGGAAGCTTTTACTACTCTTATTTTACACCTGATTATACTTGATTTCATATTAAAATGCATTGTTTTTATCACGCTTCAATTTTAATACGCCTGATTCAACTATTGCTAGAATCAGGCGTACTATTTATTTCATAAGTCTTCGGTGAAATTGTTGTTGTGGCATATCTGCGTTAACGATTTTCTTTGGCACAGAATGCTTTTCCGCTAAGGGGTGGCTTTTTTCATGCACCACAGCGTCTTTGATTTTTGGGGTTTCGAGCACTTTTGAGGTCTGAGTATTTTTTACTTTCATCAGCATTACCTCCTCTTCAAAACATTACCCCATTAGTTATTTTTAAAACAGAAAAAACACCGCGAAAATTTTACTTTTCGCGGTGTTTAGCGTTTTATTCAATCAACTTATTTTTTTAAGTTGTAGAAAGTGTCGTTACCATGATATTCAGCAAGATCAGCCAAATTGTCTTCGATGCGGAGTAATTGGTTATATTTTGCAACACGGTCAGTACGAGTAGGTGCACCAGTTTTGATTTGACCAGCGTTTGTAGCTACTGCAATGTCAGCGATTGTGGAATCTTCTGTTTCACCAGAACGGTGGGAAACAACTGCAGTGTAGCCAGCGCGTTTAGCCATTTCAATTGCATCCAATGTTTCAGTCAAAGTACCAATTTGGTTAACTTTGATTAGGATGGAGTTAGCGATACCTTTTTCGATACCTTCTTTAAGTTTAGTTGTGTTAGTTACAAATAGATCGTCACCTACTAATTGAACGCGGTCACCAATACGTTCTGTAAGTAGTTTGAATCCGTCCCAGTCATTTTCGTCTAGGCCATCTTCAATAGAGATGATTGGGTATTTAGTAATCATTTCTTCATACCAAGTTACCATTTCTTCAGAAGTACGAGTTACGCCTTCACCTTTAAGTTCATATTTACCAGTTTCGCGGTTATAGAACTCACTTGATGCAGCATCCATCGCAAGTTTAACTTCTTCGCCAGGTTTGTAACCAGCATCTTTAATTGCTTGCATAATTGTTTCAAGGGCTTCTTCATTGGATTTAAGGTTTGGAGCGAATCCACCTTCATCACCAACACCAGTATTTAAACCTTTATTTTTAAGAACAGCTTTAAGTGCATGTAAGATTTCAGCACCCATACGTAAAGCTTCTTTAAAGTTAGGAGCTCCAACAGGCATTACCATAAATTCTTGAACGTCGACATTGTTATCAGCATGTTCTCCGCCGTTAAGGATGTTCATCATTGGTACTGGAAGAACTTTACCATTCACTCCACCAAGATATTCATATAAATGTACGCCTAGTTCGTCAGCAGCAGCACGAGCAGCAGCTAAAGAAACACCAAGAATAGCGTTAGCACCTAATTTACCTTTATTAGGTGTACCATCAAGTTCGATCATTGCTTTGTCAATTCCGATTTGATCAGTTACGTCAAAACCGATAATTTTGTCAGCAATAATGTCGTTTACGTTTTCAACAGCTTTTAAAACACCTTTTCCAAGGTAACGAGCTTTGTCGCCATCGCGTAATTCTACAGCTTCGTATTCACCAGTTGAAGCACCACTTGGAACTAAAGCGCGACCAAACGCACCAGCTTCTGTATAAACTTCAACCTCAACAGTTGGGTTACCGCGGGAATCTAAGACTTCGCGAGCATAAACTTCAGTAATAATAGACATTTATAATTCTCTCCTTTGTTGGATTCATTTGAATGAAAAAGCGAAACATTCAAAGATCCATCCGTTTTTAAATTCGTTTTTATTGTAGCTCTGTTTGCAAAAAAACTAAAGCAATAACTAAAATTATTTTTGAATTAAACTTTCCCCTGTCATTTCGGCAGGTTTTTTAACGCCAAGTAAGTCAAGCATAGTTGGTGCTACGTCAGCCAGACGACCACCTTCACGAAGCGTTACACCTTTTTTCGTCACAATTACTGGAACTGGAACGGTAGTGTGCGCTGTATGTGGTTTGCCTTCTGGAGTAGACATTGTTTCAGAGTTACCATGGTCAGCGAAGATAATTGCTGAACCACCTTTTTCTAAAATAAGATCTACTACACGACCAAGATTTTCATCTACTGCTTCGATTGCCTTAATAGTTGGCTCAAGCATACCTGAGTGTCCAACCATGTCTGGGTTTGCAAAGTTTAAGATAATCGCATCGTGTTTGTCGTTTTTAATGTCCTCTACAAGTGCATCTGTAACTTCATATGCACTCATTTCAGGTTGCAAATCGTATGTTTCTACTTTTGGCGAATTAATTAGAATCCGGTTTTCACCAGGGAACTCTTCATTTCGTCCACCATTCATAAAGAACGTTACATGCGGATATTTTTCCGTTTCGGCAATGCGAAGTTGTGAAAGTCCTTCGTTAGAAAGTACTTCACCAATTACATTTTTCATTTCAATTGGCTCAAATGCAACTTCCGCATCAATGCTTGGGTTGTATAGAGTCATTGTAACGAATTTAATGTTTTTAGGATGATTTGTCCCACGGTCGAAATGATCCCATTCTTTATCAGTGAAAGCATTAGAAAGTTGAATTGCACGGTCAGGGCGGAAATTGAAGAAAATAACGGCATCATTGTCTTTCACTGTTGCAACAGGTTCGCCATCTTTAGTAATGACAGCTGGAACAACGAATTCATCATTTTTGTTATTAGCATAAGAAGCTTTGACAAGTTCGATTGGATCTTCAAATTTTTCACCTTCAGCACTTACAATTGCTTTATATGCTTTTTCAACACGTTCCCAGCGTTTATCACGATCCATCGCGTAGAAACGTCCAGAAACAGTTGCAATCGCACCATAGTTTAAATCACTAATTGCTTTTTGCAGTGTTTCTAAATATTCTAGTGAAGATTGTGGAGCCACGTCACGTCCATCAAGGAATGCATGGATATATACGTTTTTCACGCCTTTATCTTTGGCTGTTTCAAGTAGCGCAACTAGATGATTAATGTGACTATGCACACCACCATCTGATAGCAAGCCGAAAAGATGTAGGTCCGAATTGTTTTCTTTTGTATGAGTGAAAGCATTGTTTAAGGCTTTATTCTTTTGAAATTCGCCTTCTTCAATTGCTTTATCAATACGAGTTAAGCTTTGGTAGACAATGCGTCCAGCTCCGATGTTTGTATGCCCAACTTCAGAGTTACCCATTTGGCCTTCTGGAAGACCTACGTCAAGACCAGCAGCCTTAAGTTCCCCATGAGGAAAATTAGCTAAGTAACGGTCGAAATTTGGTTTGTTTGCTTGAGCTACAGCATTACCTACTGTTTCTGCACGTTTACCAAAACCATCGAGGATAATAATTGCTACAGGTGATTTACTCATTTTATTTTACTGCCTCCAATAATGCTAAGAACGATGCTGGTTCTAAGCTTGCTCCACCTACAAGAGCGCCGTCAATGTCGGACTCTGCAAGATAATCAGCAATGTTTTCAGGTTTTACGCTACCACCGTATTGAATACGAACTGCATCTGCTGCTTTTTGGGATACAGCGTCCGCAACTTCTGCACGAATAACTGCACAAGTTTCGTTTGCATCAGCGCTTGTGGAAGATTTTCCAGTACCGATTGCCCAAATTGGTTCGTAAGCAATAACAGATTTGATTACTTGTTCTTCTGTTAATCCAGCTAGTGCTGCACGGATTTGACCACGTACCCAAGTATCTGTTTGACCAGCTTCACGTTGGTCTAATGTTTCACCACAGCAAATGATTGGTGTCATGCCATGTTTAAAGATTGCATGTGCTTTTTTGTTAATATCTTCGTCTGTTTCGTGGAAATACTCACGACGTTCAGAGTGCCCGATAATTACATAAGAAACGCCTAAGTCAGCAATTGCAAATGGGCTAATTTCGCCAGTGAAAGCACCTTCGTCTTCAAAATAACAGTTTTGTGCAGCGACACGAAGATTAGTTCCTTCAGTAAGACGAACTAATTCTTGTAAAAATAAAGCCGGCGCAGCAACTACTGATTCTACAGCATCGTTTGACGGTACGTTATTTTTTACATCTTCTGCAAATTGTCCTGCTTTTGCAGCAGTTTTGTTCATTTTCCAGTTACCAGCAATAATTGGTTTACGCATATGGATAAACATCCTCTCGATATTAAAAATTATTTTTGGTTCAGCTTATTTGTCACTAATAGAAGCAACTCCAGGAAGTTCTTTACCTTCAAGATATTCTAGAGAAGCACCACCACCAGTGGAAATATGTGTGAATTTGTCAGCGAAGCCTAAGTCCATAGCTGCTGCTGCGGAATCCCCACCACCGATAATAGTTGTCGCATCAGTTAAGTTTGCAATAGCTTCACAAACGCCAATTGTACCTTTAGCAAAGTTGCTAAGTTCGAATACGCCCATTGGACCATTCCATACAACTGTTTTAGCGCCTTGAAGTTCTTTTGTAAATAGGTCGATTGTGGCTTGACCAATGTCTAGTCCCATTTCATCTGCTGGAATACTATCTGCACTCACAGTATGGAATGGAGCATCGTTACTGAATTCTTTAGATACAACTGCATCTACTGGTAATACTAATTTATCGCCAGCTTTTTCAAGTAAGCCTTTAGCAAGCTCAACTTTATCTGCTTCTAAAAGAGATTTACCAATTTCTTGACCTTGAGCTGCCATGAAAGTGAAAGTCATTCCGCCACCAACAAGTACTTTGTCTGCTTTTGTAAGTAAGTTTTCAATAACACCGATTTTATCAGAGACCTTTGCGCCACCTAGGATTGCTACTAGTGGGCGTGCTGGATTATCAACTACACCGCCGATGAATTTAATTTCTTTTTCCATCAAAAATCCGGCCGCTGATTCTAAGTTAGAAGCGATTCCAACGTTAGACGCGTGCGCACGGTGAGCAGTACCGAAAGCGTCATTTACGAAAACGTCGCCAAGGTTAGCCCAGTATTTCCCAAGTTCTGGATCGTTTTTGCTTTCTTTTTTACCGTCGATATCTTCAAAACGTGTATTTTCAAAAAGAAGTACTTCGCCGTCTTTTAACTCATCAATTGCTTTTTCAAGTTCAGGACCGCGAGTAGTAGGAACGAATTTCACTTCTTTACCAAGTAATTCGCTTAAACGAGCGGCTACTGGACGAAGTGATTTTCCTTCTTTATCTTCTTCTGTTTTTACTTTTCCAAGGTGAGAAAAAAGAATTGCTTTACCGTTTTGTTCTAAGATGTATTCGATTGTTGGAAGTGCAGCTACAATACGGTTGTCGTTAGTGATTTTACCGTCTTTCATTGGCACGTTAAAGTCAACACGAACTAAAACTTTTTTGTCTTTTAAATTTAAATCAGTTACAACTTTTTTAGCCATTTTAGAGTTCCTCCATTGATTTTAAAGGATTAGGGTTGCCCCCGTTATTTCAGAAAATAAGCGGAAACAATAGTGTCTCCGCTTATTCTTGTTATTGCTGATGTGACAAGCACGTCAGTAAAATTAATCTGCTAATTATTTAGCGATTTTTGCAAAATATTCTAAAGTACGTACTAATTGAGCAGTGTAGCTCATTTCGTTATCGTACCAAGCTACAGTTTTAACTAATTGTTGATCGCCAACTGTAAGAACTTTTGTTTGAGTTTCGTCAAATAATGAACCGAAAGTCATACCTTTGATGTCAGAAGAAACAATTGCATCATTAGTGTAACCAAATGTTTCTGGATCAGAAGCTGCTTCCATAGCTGCATTTACTTCATCAACAGTAACTTTTTTGTCAAGAACTGTTACTAACTCAGTAAGGGAACCAGTTGGAACTGGAACACGTTGAGCAGCTCCATCTAATTTACCTTTAAGTGTTGGTAATACTTCACCGATAGCTTTAGCAGCACCAGTAGTATTAGGGATGATATTTTCTGCAGCAGCACGTGCACGACGGAAGTCACCTTTTGGATGTGGAGCATCTAATGTATTTTGGTCACCAGTGTAAGCGTGAATTGTAGTCATTAGACCTTCAACAACACCAAATTTATCTTCTAAAACTTTAGCCATTGGAGCTAAACAGTTAGTAGTACAGCTTGCACCAGAGATAACTGTTTCAGTTCCGTCTAATGTTTCATGGTTTACATTATAAACGATTGTTTTCATATCGCCAGTTGCTGGAGCGGAGATAACAACTTTTTTAGCGCCAGCTTTAATGTGTAATTCAGCTTTGTCTTGCGCTGTGAAGAAACCAGTACATTCAAGAACGATGTCTACTCCTAGGTCTCCCCATGGAAGTTCTTCTGGGTTACGGTTAGCTAATACTTTAACTTCTTTACCGTTTACTTTGAAGAAACCATCGTGTACTTCTACTTCACCGTCAAAACGGCCTTGAGTTGTATCATATTTTAACAGGTGAGCTAACATTTTAGCATCTGTTAAGTCATTGATTGCAACAACTTCAATTCCTTCCACATTTTGAATACGACGGAATGCTAGACGTCCGATACGTCCAAAACCATTAATACCAACTTTAACTGTCATAAGTCAATTTCCTCCTTGAAAATAGTGTTTTTTTTATTTCAAAAGGGTATTACTCCCTTTTAAAAGCGACTTTGCTGCTCCTTCATCCGTAATTAAAATCGTATTTTTGGGAGCACTTTTCATATACGATTTGATTGCTTTGGCTTTTGATGTACCACCTGCAACAGCGATAATATGCGGGATTTGTGCTAAATCTTCAAATTGAAGACCGAAAGTAGGAACCTTATGTACAACCTCGCCTTGTTCATCAAAATAATAACCAAATGCTTCACCAACAGCTTTACGATGGATGATTTTTTCAAGCACTTCTTCGCTGGTATATCTGCGTTTCGCCATTGCGAGCGCATCACCTATGCCTAAAATAATGGCATTTGCGGATTGTACTAATCGTAAGCCTTCTTGAATTGCCGGTTCTTTCAGTAAGGAACGATAGGCTTCTTCGCCAAGCTGCTCCGGAACATAGAGAACGCGGTGTTTCGTGTTTGTCTTTGTTGCCATTTTGTCACAAATTGTATTCGCTTGATTGTCAAGGTCTTCACCAATACCTCCACGTCCAGGAACGAAAAGTAAATCTCTGCCTTTTGCAAAATCAGTTGTCATCATTTCAGCAACTGTTGCCATTGTAGAGCCGCCCATAACTGCGACGATGTTTCTTTTTTCAGTGAGTGCCATGTCTAGTTGTTCTACTGCCACACGTCCCATTTCTTCACGGACCCATGGTGTAACATCACTATCACCTTGCACTACCAAGCATTTTTTGATTTGCAATTTTTTTGCTAATTGTTCTTCCATTGAATGTAACCCTGAAAGTTGATTCATGACGCTCTCTAAATCACGAAAAACAATCAATCCTTCTTTTGTAACGGTCATTCCGGATGAAGCAATTTCTATTAAACCTTGTGCTTTCAAAAATTCAACTTCGCCTCTTAGAACTCGTTCACTCATACCGAGCATTCCAGCGAGTGTACGTCTCCCAACTGGTTCAGAAAAATAAATCGAGCGTAAGATTTGGTAGCGTTTTTGCATAATCATTAAAACGTCGGGCAATAACTTTTTCTGAATGTTAATTAAATCTGACATTTTTAATTGCTCCTCATCTATGGACGCGATACGACCCGCTTAGTCATAAGATGTCCCGTTTGAACTAAAAAAAGTAGAGATGGAGGTTTAACGTACCTTTCAAGACTATTAAACTAGCCAATTCAGCTCGTCAACAGAGTGTCTCTCAATGTGTTTTTACCCCTTCTCTTTTTGCTTACACCGGTGAAACTTTTTTATCGTTCTTTTACTACCCTACGTTCCCTATTCTAACAGTGTTAGCATAATTCTTCAAGTATTAAGTGGGACATTTATGAAATATTCACCTATAATTTACAATCCATTTTTATCTTGCAAAGTTTTAGATAGGCTATATAAGTAGTTTTCCACCTTAATTGAAAATGAAACATGCTCTAGCGAATTTTTTATTTTTAAAAAAGACGTTTTGTGTCCCACAGCTTTTGATAGGAGTAAAACGTCTTTTAAAATCTCTTTCTTTTCGATGAAGAAGGAATATTTAATTCTAAACGATATTTTGCAATTGCTCTTCTCGAAACTTGAATATCTTTTTTCGCAAGCATATCTACTATTTTTTGATCGGAAAGTGGTTTTAGTTTATCTTCTGCTAAAACAAATTCTTGTACTAGTTTTTTGATGGTTGTACTGGAAACATCTCCTAAATCTTCATTTTCAGCAGATTTTTTCTGTAATCCTGATGCAAAGAAGCGTTTTAGTTCATATACCCCTGTATTTGTTTCCATGTATTTTCCATTTACTGCTCGACTTACGGTTGATTCATGAACACCAAGTTCTTCCGCCACTTCTTTTAATGTTAGTGGTTGCAAATGCGCTGAATTGTCTGTGAAGTATGCCTTTTGATGTTGAACAATGGCTTCTCCCACTCGTTGTAAGGTGCTTTCTCGTTGTTCAATTCCTTTTTTAATCCAATCAAATTCTCCCGCTTTGTCCCGTAAAAATTGAGCAACATCTTTCTCTTCGGTTGCGCGCATTGTTTCATAGTAAGCAGACTGAAAGCGAACTTGCGGTAAAAATTGTTTTGCCAAAGTAACGACGAGCTCCTTTTCATTTTGTAAAAGGATTAAGTCTGGCACAATATATTGCACCCGTTCCGACTCAAATTCTGAACCTGGCTTAGGATTTAATGTTTGGATATAATCAGATACTTCTTGGATATTTTGTAAACTAACATCCATCTCAGTAGCAATTTTCTTCCATTTCTTTTCAGCAAATTCTGTGAAATACTTTTGAATAACGTCATAAGCGATATAAGGAGCATCTGGGGACCGTTCGATTTGGAGTAAAATACATTCACGTGCATCTCTAGCTCCCACACCAGCCGGTTCCATACTTTGTAGAATTTCAAGTCCTTCTATAACCGTTGAATCATCCATCAAAAGTGCAGAACTTACATCTTTTAAATCAATTTGTAAGTAACCACTATCGCTTAAACTTTCTATTAAATATAAAACAATAATTTTATGTGTTTGGGTCACTTTCATTAATTGCAACTGTTCTTTTAGCGCATCAGCTAATGTCAGCTTATTATCTGCAATTTGGTCTAGCCAGTCTGTATCATCTGAACTTCCAGAGCTTTTACGACCACTGTATGAAAAATCTGTTCCAATATCTGAGCCTGGAATCACTTCAATTAATGGGTTCTCAAGTGCTTTATCTTCTAAAAATGCCATTAGATCAGCTGTTGTAAATTGAAGCATAGCAATAGACTGTGACAATTGTTGCGTCATATTTAATTTCAGCGATTGTTTTTGTTGCTGCTTTTGAACGAAATTAGATTCTAAACGCAAAATAAAACCTCCATTAAAATTTAGTCTGATTATGTTTATATCAAGCTAAGTAATATTCCATTCTTATTTATTATAACATGGGGATTTTCAAATTACAGTAGATTCTGTTTGTTTATGCGCAAAAAACCAAGTACTGGATTGGTACTTGGTTTTTTGGTTATTTCGGTAAATGATTTAAAAAGTTTTGAGAAGCAAATCCGCTTACTTCTTCTTTTGTATAATGTTTTGCTAGTACTTGGAGAAAGTCTTGGTATTTCCCAGCATTTTCAAGCCCTTTAACGTGGTCTGGAATGCCATCGAAATCCGAACCGAAACCGATGTTTTTCACTCCTCCAAGTTCACAAATATGATCAATATGACGAATAACATCTTCCATATTAGCTACTCCAGAATTAGTGGTAAATAGCGGGTGGAAAATCACATGAATCATCGCATCTCGCTCAATCATTGCTTTAATTTGGTCATCATCTAAATTTCTAGGATGAGAACAAATAGCTTTTGCACTTGAATGGCTGGCAATAATAAATTCTGCTTCTTCTAAAGTATCCCAAAACGCCTTTACACTTAAATGAGAAACATCTGTAAATACTTTTCGTTCATTTAAGCGGCGTATAATTTCTTTGCCAAACTGTGTTAAACCAGCGCCGCGTTCTTCCATAATTCCATCTGCTGCTAAATTTGCGTTATTCCAAGTCAAACCGACAGATAATACACCTGCATCGAGTAATTGTGTTAATTTATCCAAGTCGTGTCCAATCGGTTCAATGCCTTCTAACGTTAGCACAGCGCCAATTTTATTCTCTGGGAAATTTTCTAAGTCAGTCCATTTTTTCACTTGATGAATTATTCCACCCTTATGGAGCACATGTTGTTTAAAAATATTAACCTGTTCTACAGCTTTCTTCCATTTATGCTCTACTGGAACACACTCATCAAGAAAAATCGCAAACCCTTGTAATAACATTTCAGCTTCTACAAGTCGCTCAAAATTAACATCTAGTTCCTCAGCATCTTGAAAAGTGTATTTACCTTTTCCAGCTTGCAATTTATAAAGCGCATCACAGTGTGTATCAATTACTCTCATTTTCTGTCGTGCCTCCTTTTTGATACATCTATTATATACTTTTCTAAGGAATAGACAAGCAGTTTTTTTAGAATGAATTTATTTGATGATTTTATGCTTTTTACCCGGCCAAAATGCCCATTTTCCAAGAAGTACGGTAATCGATGGAACTAAGAACGGACGGACAATAAAAGTATCTAATAACACACCAATTGCTGTTATTAATCCAAATTGGACTAATAGCTGAATTGGAAGTGTAGTAAGTACACCAAATGTTCCTGCGAGAATTAAACCAGCTGAAGTAATAACGCCTCCTGTTTGCCCAACACCTTCTGTAATTGCTTTTCGAAGTGGTAATTTTTCACTATTTTTCCAAATACTAGAAATCATAAAGATATTGTAATCTTCTCCAAGTGCAACTATAAAAACAAAAGCATATAGTGGTATTAAACCAGAAATCGCTTCTACTCCCATTACATAATGAATAATGACCCAACCAAGTCCCAGCGCCCCGACAAATGAAAGCAAGACAGTCGCAACCAAATAAAGCATGGCTGTAATGGAACGTAAATAGCAGAGTAGTAAAATTGCAATTAAAGCTATCACTAAAGGAATAATGACTTTTTCATCATGCTCTGTAACTGCACGATCATCATATTGTGTAGCTGTTTGCCCAGCGATATATACATCATTTCCTTTATCTGCTGCATCGCGAACTTTCGGTACAACATCCATTGCTTCATTACTGTACGGATTATCCTCCAAAATCAGTGTATATTTTTGGTAACCATTGTTCCATTCAGGTCTGGAAACAGATTGAATCCCACCCACATTTTCGAGTGAGGCTTTCATTGATTCCTTCGAGTTTACAACAACTTCCATTGGAGCTAACATACCTGCACCATAATGATCACTAATTAATGTAAATCCTTCTCGAGATGGCATATCTTCTGGAAAAGTGGAGAGTGTATCATAGGTGTATTTTACTTGGGTGGTAAAGATGCCGCAACCAATTAAAATAATCAAAGTAATAACTAAAATTTTCACTGGATGTTTTGCAGACATTTCGCCAATTTTATGCCAAAATCGATTTTCTTTGTGATGTTTAGGTGCTTTACCTTTCTTCGTTGCACGTTCTTCTTCCATTTCCACTGTTCTAGGGACAAATGGCCAGAATGAAACGCGACCAAAAATACCTAACAATGCTGGTACAAGCGTTAACGATGAAATCATCATGATAAAAATCGCTAAACTAAATGGTACTGCAAAGTTATGAAATGAACCATACTCAGCAGCTAGCAGCAACAACAGTGCCGCCATTACAGTCAAACCACTAAGCGCAATTGCTCCTGCTGTGCCACTAAAAGCTTCTTTAAATGCCTGAAATCGATTTTTCTCTGTATGCAAATGGCTACGAAATCTGGATATAAGGAAGAGACAATAATCTGTTCCTGCACCAAATAGCAATACGGTCATAATCGACAGCCCTTGAGATCCATATGTGATAATCCCTTCTTTTGCGAGTAATCCGAGAATTGGCGTAATAACTAAGTAGGCAAAACCCACTGCAATTAGTGGAATAAGCGCTAAAATCGGTGAACGATAAATAACTAGTAAAAAAACAAGCACGAGCAAAACAGTTCCGATTAAAAGAGAAACATCTGCATCTTTAAATAAGCCGCTCGCATCTACACTAATCCCGGCAGGCCCTGTAGTTCGCGCTATCAACGTATCGCTCGCTGTCACTTTCTGAGTAAATGGATCTTCTCCAATAGTTGTTTTTGCTTTTGATTCAAGTTGCTGAAAACTTTTTGATAGTTCATCAGATGTAGCACTATTTTCCATAATAATAGTTTGAATAAAGGTTGTCCCATCATCAGATACTTGCTGTTTAAGAGCTATTGGTGGCAATTTATCATAAGGAACAGCCATTTGTTGATAATCCACAGGGCTCTCAGTTAATTCTTTACTGTATTTTTGAATATTTATTAAATCTGCTGTGGTCAAACCTGTTGAACGATACCATGTAATAAGCGCAGGCACCCCATCTGTCCCAGCAAATTGCTTATCAATTAATTTTTGCGCTACAACAGAAGGTTCTGAACTTGGTAAATCTTTAGCTGTATCATCTTTGTAATCAGCTGCTTTTGGAAAGAAAATTTGTAACACAATGATTGCGGCAATCCAAATTCCAAGAGTTATAAAACGTCCTTTTTTCCCACCTACCCCGCTAGCTACTTTACTTAAGAATCCATCTTTCATTATTAATCCCCCTTCACGCTTGTCCGATTTTCATTTATCATTCGATAAGTGAAATGCCAAAAAAAGAAGCACTCTCATTTATACCTCTTTTTTAGAAATGCCAAACATCATTAAATCCATTAATTCTTCAATCCGTTGTGTTGTACTTTGTTTTTCAGCAAATTGACTTTTACCAGAAAAAAGCGGACTAATTGTCGCTAAACAATATCTAGCGGCCACTTCGGCAGTTATACCTTCTCGCAATTTCCCTGCAGCTTCTTGCCCTTGAAAAAAAGCTTGAAATGGTTCTAAATAGGTTTCTTGCCATAATCTGTACATTAAATATTGATTTTCTGGTTTCATTTCATTTAATATATCGTGAACCATTAATAAAATATTGGTAGGATGCTTTTCAATTAGCATGATTAACATATCTTTCAGCTGCTCTTCGCTAGTTTTTGCGGATGCTAAAAGTGGATGCATTTCTAGTTGGATTTGCTTGGTTAATTCACGGACTACTTCTATATAAAGTGTTTCTTTATCTTCAAAATGATGGTATAAAGCTGGCTGAGTAATTTTTACAACGCTAGCTATTTCCCTTGTAGATACAGCCCGATAGCCTTTTTCCATAAATAAATCACGCGCGGTATCCAAAATTTTTCTTCTAGTAATTGCTAGTTCTTCTGCTCTTGTACGCTTTTTCTGCATCATCATCCCACCTTTCTTTTATTCCGCGGATAACAATTGGATATTTTTATTAATTAATTTTTGCAAAGTTTCTTTATGCCATTTCCTCCCAAAAACACGCTTGCTTACAAGGTATTTACCTTCTTCAAGCTCGCCATTTTCAGTAATTGCTCGAATATGTAATTGATATACTAACTTTTTTTTAGCTAAACTTATTTGTTGAATTGTTTTTGCATCTAAAAAGTGCATTTCGGCATCACTTAACTTAAATACAAAAGTAAACATTCCTGCCTCTGTAAAAGCTAAGACAAGTGTGTGCCTTGCTCGCATGTTAGGGCCAGCATATAAAAAATCCATTGTCCGAACGGTTAAATTATTTTCTTCACTGTATACCTTTATTTCTTCTTCTAATCGCTCTCTTAAACTAATAGCCAACCTAAACGCCTCCCTTGCTAATTACGATTTCACCAAAATAAGAATGCATGTAAGTGTCTTTTCTCATCCAATATCTTTTATCACCTTATAATGATAGCATTATTGTAGGAAAAAAGTATATCTCTAATATAGATACCCCAAAAAGTTAGATTTTTGGTCTAACTTTTTGGGGCAGTTCATTTTACATGAATCCAACGAAAGTGTTTTTCTTTTATGCTCATTTTTTAGTGGCAGTGTCTTCTATCTGGCAAGAAAAAACATAAAACCCTCTCCATTCTGCCAGCCATTTTACCGTGAACACTTCCTATTTAATTCGTTTCTATCTCTTGTACTGGCTTACCACGAAGCTTCTAACGCTTCCCTACTCGCTTGTATCGCTTCTGTTCGAGTCGTTTGTAGCCACGTAAATACCGCATCTCCTGTCGCTGATTCAAAGGCATCTTTCAACGTCACTTGCACTGCTTGGAGGTCTTCTTGCACC
>NZ_JAASTZ010000014.1 GCF_014322765.1 Listeria immobilis
TATTCAGTACCGCGAACAGATGACCGCATAAAAAATACCAACCAGATTTCTCTGGTCGGCATTTGGTCTAACTTTTGAAGTGTACCCGAAAGATGATACGAATGAAAATGGGAAAGATAACGGACAGGCCTCAGAAAATAATCAAGTAAAGGTAACCGAAAATAAAGTTGCCAAAAACAGGTGATAACAATCATATGTTGCTCGGAATGTTACTGATTTTAATAGCATTATTTGTTATTAAAATTCCAAAGAAAAGATATAAAGAAGATACCGAATAAAGTAGGAACTGACCTATCAAAATGAGATAGTAAAAACCTTCAGAAATCTATTACAGATTTTCTGCGGGTTTTGTAATGTTTTAAGAATAGAATTTTAGTAGAAATGTTAAACAATTCAATTGATAGAGCTGGGAATTATTTTTAGTAGTTTGGGTTGTGATTGATTGAGCTGCAATACTTACTATGATAGAAAGAGATGTAAACTTTTGCAGTCAGTAAAATAGTTTTTTTCTTCTTTGGGGTGAAAAAATATAACATGGTATGCAGCGAAAAAAACGATTTTCACTTTTAAATGTGAATTACTTAGCTTTTAATGTTCTGTAATTTAGTTAAAATTGAAATCTTTGTGACTATTTGATTTAAAGATGAATAAAATTGTGTATAACTACTGGGAAAGAACTCTTCAAGAACTTTTTGTTGTAAAACCATGCAAACTGAGTTGCGAATTACTCCTAAATTAGCCTGTATTTGCTCATTCATGACAAGAATCGGACATTTCATTACATTTTTGGTTATACATGGGTTTCTTATGATAAAGTAGAACTAGCTTCTAATAACAATAAATCTCAAAGGATGGATTATGAAAAAATATAAATATTTAGCATTTCTAATAGCTCCTCTCCAAATCATACTCCAGTTTGTAATTGTGAATTGGAATGAAACTCACAAAAATTTGTATTGGTTAACTTATTTAGGTATATTCTTACCAATATTACTATGTTTTCTTATTTCTATTTATTTATTTAAAGATGTTTTAAAAAAAGATAGGAAAGACTTAAAAACTAAATGGTGGAAAATGCTCCTTATTGGCGTTATTGGAACTATTATTCTACAGATGATTTTAATTTTCGGAAGTTTAGCTGTTGGAGAAACAACTAATTTTAATGCAGAAACTGCAACTCTAATGCAATTAATTTTTATACTTATATGTTCTATGTATGGGTTGCTTACAGCAGTGACAGAAGAATTATATTTTCGTTATTTGTTCTTTAGTATTTCAAATAAAAAATCAGCTAAAGTTGTACTTTTGTTTATTTCAAGTTTATTATTTGGATTTGCACATTACTGGAGTACAAATAGTTTTGAACAATTAATACCTTATTTTTTTGCTGGATTGTTTTTGGGTTGTATCTACTTAGTCACTAAAAACATATGGTATACAATAATTATCCATTTGATAAATAATTTTTATGCAATTGTTTTACCTGCTATAATGCTATTGGTAAAATATCTTACTTCTGCATAGAATTATCTATAAATTCAATGAGAGAAAGAGGGAGAAAAGAATGAAAAAAATTGTTGGAAAGTTCGTTTTGCCAGTATTAGTTGGAAGTTTTATTGTTTTAGGAGTACCATCGTTAGTATCAGCTCATGAAGAAGATTCTTTTCAAGAAAAAGGAATAATTTTAGATGAAAATCTACTACCAGTATCACTAGATGACTCGATGAATAATACAACTAAAAGTGAACAAATGATAGTGAAAAGTGCAACAGGGTTTCACTATAAAACAATTTCTCACAGTATTAAAAAAATCAGTACAAAAAAGATAAAGATTGAGAATCATAATAAGTCTTATAATATTGGGATACCAGTTGGACCTTTAAGTCTTGGTGTATCAACGGTTCCGATAGGACGTTGTCAATTATCTCAAGTGAAAGCTAATGTAACCGTAAAAGTTAAAAAATACGAAAATGGATCAGGAAAATATGTTGGAACTTACACATATAAAAGTAATGGAGCATCATATAAAGAACATAAAAAAATTAAGTGAAACTAGAACATAAGGACTTTTAAAGATGAGAGTCATATGCATTAGTAAAGTTGTAGGTAGAAAATAATATTAATGAGTAGTTACTGAAGAATGATATAAATTAACTTTTAACCTAAAAATGATAGGAAAGAACATACGTTTACGTTATATGAGCGAGCATATGTTCTTTTTGTTTGGTGGAAATCATTGTACATCTTGATTTGGTAAGCATAGAATAACCAGAGTGTAATCTTATTAAGATTTAGGAGTTACAGATGATAATAAAAGTAGACATTTTGGATAGAATTATTGATAGTGAACTTCATGGATAAAGTTTATTAAATTCGTTGTTTCTAAGATAATACCAATTTAGGTACTATTATAGAATATTCATATATGAAAAAATATGAGCAAATAATTACTGATGACTGTTAGATTTTAATTCATCTAATAGCTAAGTATTACGCTAAAATGATTTTGGATAGATAAGAAGTTTTGAATGAAGTTAGACTATTATGGAATATGTGAATCTGTTAGTTAAAACAATTTAGGAACGAATTTGATTATTATAGGATGTGGAAAGAGATATAGAATTTTATAATTTATTTTTATTTCGTGTTATAACTTAAAAATATACAAAAGAAAAATATGTAGTGAGGGAAGATAACGGAGTATTTTGTTCGAAGTTTTACAAGTGAAAGGGAAGTAAAACCAGAAGGTGATAATAAAAAAATTTATAATCTTAACCAAAGATAATTGGGATGATTATGGTTATAAGACATCTTTTTTTTATTGATTTATTTACGAATGATAAGTTTGAGGAAATAGGAACAATACGAATATTACATAAAGATAAACATAGAACTGGTTCTGTAATTCCAAACCAATTTACTAGATTAAATGATGAATTTATTTCGCTAGGAATGAACAAAGAATTTTATAGTGAAATAATTAATGTTTTAGGAAAAACAAGGGCGCTCTCAGTATTAGAAGAACTACATGATATTTCTATTATTGGGCTGGATAATAATCCTTATTTTGAAATTAACAATCAAGGAATTCAAGATTCTTTTTTTCGAAGTTCAGATGCTAGATACTTATATGAGGAGGTATTGAAGGTTTATTTTACACTCCCTCAGAACAACTTAAAGAAATGGTAATTAGTAAAAAAGAAAAAGAGTTTCTTTTTGCAATCTCAAAAATCAGACTAGATTTATACTTAAAGTGGGAGTCTCTAGAAACTCATTTCTTCTTTATTTCACAAAGGATACAATGATTTTAAAACTCGAATCGATAATAAACCTTATTTTAAACAAAATTTTTAGCTCTTCGAAAAAATTAAAAAAATATTCCTTGCTCTGTAATGCATTACATATTCTATAGTTAAGAAGTAAATTATAAATGTGAGAGGAGATACACAAAAATGACAGAATCAAAATTTCCTAAAGATTTTTTATGGGGTGGAGCAGTTGCTGCAAACCAATGTGAAGGAGCTTATCTTGAAGATGGCAAAGGACTTTCACTTGTAGATATCCTTCCAACAGTAGAGGACGGACGTTGGGAAGCTTTATTCAATCCATCGAAAGCGCTTGCTACAGATTATGGTTTTTACCCAAGTCACGAATCCATTGATTTTTATCATCGTTATAAAGAAGACATTAAATTAATGGCGGATATGGGATTCAAATGTTTCCGGATGTCCATCAGCTGGCCACGTATTTTCCCAAATGGTGATGAAGCGAAACCAAATGAAAAAGGATTAGCATTTTATGATGCAGTTTTTGACGAATGTCATAAATACGGCATCGAACCTATTGTTACAATTAACCATTTTGATACACCACTTGAAGTTTTCAAAAAATATGGTGGGTGGAAAAACCGTAAATGTATTGATTTTTACTTAAATTTCTGTGAAGCGATTTTCACACGTTATAAAGATAAAGTAAAATATTGGATGACATTTAACGAAATTAACATGATTCTTCATCTTCCATACATTGGTGGCGGTTTAGATGTTACTAAGGAAGAAAATCCGGAAGAAGTGAAATATCAAGCGGCGCATCACCAACTAGTTGCATCAGCTCTTGCAACAAAACTTGGTCATGAAATCAACCCAGAAAATCAAATCGGTTGTATGCTTGCTGCGGGAAACACGTACCCAATGACATGTAATCCAGAAGATGTTTGGAAATCAATTGGTGCTGATCGTGAAGGATACTTCTTCATTGATGTTCAATCACGCGGTTACTACCCAAGCTATACAAAACGCTTCTTTAAAGAAAACAACATCAACATCAAAATGGAAGATGGCGATGTAGAAGCACTACGCGATAACACCGTAGATTATATAGCTTTTAGTTACTATTCTTCCCGTCTAACTAGTGCAGATCCTGAGAAAAACAAAGAAACAGAAGGCAACGTATTCGCAACACTAAAAAACCCATACCTAAAAGCAAGCGAATGGGGTTGGCAAATTGATCCACTAGGTCTACGTATTACAATGAATACCATTTATGACCGCTATCAAAAACCACTTTTCATCGTGGAAAATGGCTTAGGTGCAGTGGACACAGTAGAAGAAGACGGTTCAATTAATGATGATTACCGTATCGACTACATGCGCGAACACGTACGCGAAATGGGTGAAGCAATTGAAGACGGCGTAGAACTTCTTGGATACACACCATGGGGCTGCATCGACCTTGTCAGCGCAGGCTCTGGCGAAATGAAAAAACGTTATGGCTTTATCTATGTTGATCGTGATAACAAAGGTAACGGAACACTTGACCGCTCGAAGAAAAAATCATTCGACTGGTATAAAAAAGTAATTGAAACAAATGGTAAAGAAATCGATTAATAATTAAAAAACCCCCATCTTCTAGCGTGAAGGTGGGGGTTTTAAGTGATATTATTTATTGGCATTTTCTTCTTTTTCAATTTTAAAGCCAGACTTAAATAATAGGATATTCAGCAGAAAACAAAGGTAAAACAGCCGGATTATAAAAAAACGGAGAATGCGAAATCTTAGGTTTTAACTTATCTCGAGGACATTAATTCTTCCCAAATAAAATTATTTTTAAAAAAGGCTTGCAACCGTTTTCTTTATATGATATATTTATCTCATCACAAAGGATTGTTACCAATTCATTGGGCAAAACCTAAGCTGATTTGTAGGACACGTTTATACGTGGAGTCCTCGAATGAGCTTAGGTTTTTCTTTTTGCCCAAAAAACCAAAAAGAGGAAGGAAGTCGTCAAAATGAAATATGAACAGTTAGCAAAAGACATTTTGAAAAATGTTGGCGGTAAAGAAAATATCAACAGTGTTTTCCATTGTATTACCAGACTTCGGTTTAAACTGAAAGATGAGAGTATTGCAAACACTAAAGAAATTGAAAAGCTTGATGGAGTTATCTCCGTAATTAAAAGTGGTGGTCAATACCAAGTAGTTATTGGTAACCATGTACCAGATGTATTTAGTGCAGTATTAGCCGTTAGTGGGATCTCTGCTGAAGGTGCTGAAGATAGTAGTTCAGAATCAGGTGGAAATATTTTTAACCGATTTATTGATATGATTTCGGGTGTATTCACTCCAGTTTTAGGTGTATTAGCCGCAACAGGTATGATTAAAGGTTTCACAGCAATGTTCTTAGCATTTGGATGGCTTACCGAAACATCAGGGACTTATATTTTGCTTTATGCAATTGGGGATTGTTTATTCTACTTCTTCCCAATATTCCTAGGTTACACAGCAATGAAAAAATTTGGTGGGAATATATTTATTGGGATGGCTATTGGTGCATCGTTAGTTTATCCGACACTTGCTGGCGTTTCTGCAGGTGATCCAATTTATACTCTTTTCGGAGGTACTATTTTTGAATCTCCAATTCATATAACTTTCTTAGGAATTCCAGTTATCTTGATGTCTTATGCATCTTCTGTTATTCCGATTATCATAGCAGCATACTTTGGTTCTAAAGTTGAAAAAGGTTTCAAAAAAATCGTTCCAGATGTAGTAAAAACATTCGTAGTTCCATTCTGTACATTATTAGTAGTAGTACCACTAACATTCCTAGTTATTGGTCCAATTGCTACATGGGCAGGTCAGTTACTTGGAGCAGGTACCATTTGGGTTTATCATTTAAGTCCAGTTGTTGCTGGTTTACTATTAGGTGGTTTCTGGCAAGTGTTCGTTATTTTTGGACTTCACTGGGGTCTTGTACCAGTGGCAATCAACAACCTCACAGTACTTGGACATGATCCAATTTTAGCAATGACATTCGGAGCATCTTTCGCACAAATCGGTGCGGTACTCGCAGTATTCTTTAAAACTAAAAACACAAAAATTAAATCTCTTAGTATCCCAGCATTTATTTCCGGTATCTTTGGTGTCACTGAGCCAGCGATTTACGGGGTTACTTTACCACTGAAAAAACCATTTATCATGAGCTGTATCGCTGGTGGTATTGGTGGAGGAATTATTGGGTTTGCAGGAGCTCAAAGTTATATTATTGGTGGTCTTGGAATTTTTGGTATTCCGAGTTTCATTAAACCAGGTACAGGAATTGACAGCTCACTTTGGTGGGTGTTCATCGCAATTGCTATCAGCTTTATCCTTGGTTTCATCCTAACTTATGTACTTGGATTCAAAGACCCAGCTGAAGCAGTAGTGGAAGAATCTAACACAGTTGAAGGCGAAACTTTAATCGAACGTGAAACAATTCCAGCTCCAGTAGTTGGCGAAATCGTTACTTTAGCAGACGTAAAAGACGAAGCATTTTCATCCGGCGCACTTGGTAAAGGTGTTGCAATTATCCCTTCTGTAGGACGTGTAGTAGCTCCAGCAGCAGGAACAGTAACAACCATTTTCCCAACAGGTCATGCAGTTGGTATTACAACAAATGACGGTGCAGAAGTACTGATTCACATTGGTATGGACACAGTTCAATTAGAGGGTAAATTCTTCACAGCACATGTTAAACAAGGTGATACGATTGAAAAAGGTCAATTATTAGTTGAATTTGATATTGAAGGCATTAAAGAAGCTGGATATGATGTAACAACTCCAGTAGTCATCACAAACTCAGGTTCCTATCTAGATGTAATGATTACTGATTCTAAAGAAGCTAAATTAGAAGATCGTTTAATCACACTAGTAATTTAATCATACTAATTAAGCAGCTTGGGCGGAAATTGCTCAAGCTGTTTTTTATGTTATACTGAGAAAAAACTAGGTGGTGGAGTTATGTTGAAAACGGGAGATAGTATTGGGATTATTTGTTGTTCTGATGGTAGGAGAGTTGCGGATAAAGAGAGAATTACTGATTTAGTGCGTATTTTAGACGCCGAATTGGGATTGAAAACTCTTTTTGCTAAAACTATTTTTCAAATGGATGACTCGCCGTATAGTGGGACTGCGGAAGAACGGGCGACGGAATTAATGCGATTGTATACAAACCCTGAAATTAAAGCTATTTTTGATATTTCTGGTGGGGATGCTGCGAATCAAATTTTACCTTATCTCGATTTTGATATTATTCGTGAATCTGGAAAGCCTTTCATTGGTTATAGTGATTTAACAGTAATCCTGAATGCTATTTATACAAAAACAAAACAGATGGGATATAATTATTTACTGTTAAACTTAGTTGGAAGCGAGAGCGTATTACAGTTGGAGCAATTCAGACAAGTGTTTTTTGAAAATAGACTAATGATTACTGGAGAATCCATTACTAATTTTGAATGGAGTCATGCAGAGGTAATTGGTGGGAATATTCGTTGTTTTTTAAAGTTAGCTGGGAAAGAATTTATGCCAGATTTTTCAGGCAAACTTATTTTATTAGAAAGCCTAGGAGGAAGAGAGGCCAAAATAGCATCGTATCTGGCCCAATTAGAGCAACTAGGAGCTTTTTCTAAGTGTTCAGGTCTGATTATCGGTGAATATTCAGAAGCCGAAAAGAATGGAGAATACGGCAAAATAGGCCACTTATATCAGGAACTAGGTCTAAAATATAAATTGCCTATTTTTCGCACAGCTGAAATTGGACATAGCGCGGCAGCAAAACCATGCTTAATTGGAGCAAAAGTTAATGTTTCACGTGAAACATTAACAAATTTTTAATAAAATCATCGTTAAATGTTCATATTTAATCGGTAATATAGTATTTGTAAGCAAGGAATGCAATTAGTTTTACTCCCTTTTTGCTAATTGTAAAATTCCTTAAAATCCTAAACTCCCTTTTTGTGGCCGGCGTAATTGCCGGTCTTTTTTTATTTTCTAAGCTGATAACTACCCATTTTTTTGTTAAAATGATAACATAAAAGAAAATGCGTAATTAAAAGGAGTTTTTGTCATGAAAGTTGAAGGATTGCTGGGATTTTTAGGGGCGGCACTTGGTATTGGTTTTAGTTTGATGGTACTGGTTATTCCTGATATTTCACAAGCTTTAGAAGAGGAATCGTTTTTCTTCTATATGTTAACGATTGGTTCGCTTGTGCTTTCAGGTGTTGGGCTTGCTGGTTCGTTTGTAGTGTCGAATAAACCGCGTCTTGGTGGCGCAATGATGGTTGCTGCGGCAATTGGCTGCACAATGTCCATTTCCATAATGTTCTTACTACCAATCGTGCTACTTGCTGTTGGTGGACTAATTGCATTAATCAATTATGAAGAAGCTGCTTCCGTAGAGGAATAAAATTGAAACGCCGTCTGGGCTTACCAGGCGGCGTTTTTTAGTGATTTATTAGGAGGACGAAAAATGAATGGGAAATGAAATTCGCTAATAAATATCAGACATCTTTTCGTAGGATTATTCTTTTCAATTGCTCGCATATTATTATCATATATAGGCTGGAGAAGACCTTTTGATAGCAGGGGTTTTGCCAGTCTCCTTTTTTGCCCATGTCACATGTTACGCAGAATGTAACGAGTTACAGGGTGATTCCGCCTGTTCTTAAAACCTGAAAACGTATTCAAAAATAAGTTTATTTGTACTATGATGAGCATGTGGCAAGGAATTACTCGAGTATGCCCAGATAATATGTAGAAAATAAACTGTTGAGGTGACAAAAATGAACAAAAAAAGAGACTTTATCGATACGAAAGATTTTTCTAAAGAAGAAATACTATTTATGATAGAAATTGGTCGTAAAATGAAAGAATCTATTAAAAATGGTCATTATCCACAACTTTTAAAACATAAAACACTAGGTATGATTTTCGAACAATCATCGACGAGAACACGGGTATCTTTTGAAACAGCGATGACACAACTTGGCGGACATGCTCAGTACTTAGCGCCAGGACAAATTCAACTTGGCGGGCACGAATCAGTAGGTGATACAGCGAAAGTTCTTTCCAGATTGGTAGATATTTTGATGGCACGTGTAGAACGGCATCAAACAGTAGAGGAACTTGCGAATACTGCAGCAATTCCAGTAATCAACGGGATGAGCGATTACAATCACCCAACACAAGAGCTAGGTGATGCGATTACTATGTTTGAACATCTTCCAGCAGGCAAGAAAATTGAGGATTGCAAAATTGTTTTTGTTGGGGATGCTACCCAAGTTTGTGCATCGACCATGTTTATGGCGACTAAATTAGGAATGGATTTTGTTCAATTTGGCCCTAAAGGATTCCAACTAAGAGAAGAACATTTGAAAATTGCCGAAGAAAATTGCAAAGTATCTGGCGGAAGTTATTTAATTACAGAAGATGCGGATATTGCACTTAAAGATGCGGACTTTATTTATACAGATGTATGGTATGGCTTATATGAAGCAGAACTTTCTGAAGAAGAAAGATTGAAAACTTTCTATCCTAAATATCAAGTGAATAAAGAGCTAATTAGTAAAGCGGCCCCACATGTGAAATTTATGCACTGCTTGCCAGCTACTCGTGGTGAAGAAGTGACAGATGAAGTTCTGGATGCGCCTTATTCTGTTGTCATCGATGAAGCAGAAAATAGATTGACTGCGATGAGAGCGCTACTTGTATATTTCATGAATCCATATGTGAAGGAAGCTGGTTTTGCGGTAGCAGAAAAATATGATGCAGAGCTAGAACTATTGCTTAGAAATGGCGCTGGTTTATAAGATACCAAAATAAGGAGGAGAAGAAAGTCTTAATAGCTTTCTTCCCCCCACTTAAAAAAAGGAGTGGGCATTTTGGAAAAAAAGAAATTCAGGTTATTTGATGCAGTTCTTATGGCTGTCTGCGTTGTCTTAGTTGTGGAATCAGCCGCACCGGCAGCAGCGATCGGGTCGTCTCAGTTTTTCTGGTGGATTGCACTCTTAATATTATTTTTCTTACCATATGGGCTTGTCTCAGCAGAACTTGGGACAACCTATGATGATGAGGGCGGGATTTATGATTGGGTGAAACGAGCATTTGGACGAAAATGGGGTGCCAGAGTTGCTTGGCTTTACTGGATTAATTACCCCATTTGGATGGCAAGTTTAGCGGTGTTATTTGTAGAAGTAATTACTCAAATTTTTCCAATATCATTTGGGACGCCGGTTTCGATATTGATTCAACTCGTTTTTGTTTGGATTGTTGTTATTATTAGTTGCTATCCAGTGAGTGATAGTAAATGGATACTTAATATTGCAGCATTTTGTAAAGTAGCGATCATGCTATCTCTTGGTGTGCTTGGAATTTATTTTGCGGTTACAAAAGGGCTTGCAAATGACTTTTCTGGAAAAGCATTGCTTCCTACTTTTGATTTAGAAAGTCTATCTTTTATTTCCGTTATTTTATTTAACTTCTTAGGTTTTGAAGTTGTTACAACGCTTGCAAGTGATATGGAAAATCCGAAAAAACAAATTCCACAAGCAATTATTTATGGTGGTATTTTGATAGCTTTCTTCTATTTATTAGCAGCATTCGGAATGGGGGCAGCAATTCCGACTTCTGAACTTTCTGCATCAGGAGGCTTAATTGATAGCTTTATCATGCTGATTGGTGGAGTTAACCCGTTTGTTATTATTATTGGGATTATGTTTATGTATACACTGGTCGCAAACTTAGTATCATGGGCACTCGGCGTGAACTATGTGGCTATGTATGCATCGAAAAACAAAGATTTACCAGCTGTTTTTGGGAAAACAAATCCGAAAAATGATATGCCAACGGGGACTAGTATTTTAAATGGTGTCGTTGCTTCAGTGTTAATCGTTGCAGCACCTCTTATTCCAAATGAAAATATTTTCTGGGCATTCTTTGCTTTGAATGTCGTTGCTTTACTAGGTTCATACATCTTAATGTTCCCAGCTTTCTTGAAATTACGTAAGGTGGATCCGAACCGCGAACGTCCATTTAAAGTTCCAGGTGGAAAAATTTTACTTTACTTAATGACATTTGTACCAATGATTTTACTTATTATTACGTTAATTTTCTCAGCGGTTCCTTTAAACGGGTCTAGTGCGGAATTGAATGAAAAGATACCAATCTTGATAGGAACAGTTGTAGCAGTTATTGTAGGTGAAGTTTGTATTTGGCTTGCTGGTAAAAGAATCGATAAAGGAGAGATAAAAAATGAAAACGATTGATAGTTCATCTAAAAAAGATGGTTTCAGAATGCCAGGTGAATTTGAAAAACATACTGGTTGCTATATTATTTGGCCAGAACGACCTGATAATTGGCGTTTAGGTGCCAAACCAGCCCAAAAAGCATTTGTGGATGTAGCAACAGCCATTTCAAAATTCGAGCCTGTCACAGTAGTTGCAAGTTCTAGCCAATATGTAAATGCTAGATATATGATTCCTGATGAAATTCGTGTAGTAGAGATGGATAATGATGATGCTTGGGTACGCGACTGTGGTCCAACATTTGTTATTAATGATTCTGGAGATGTTCGTGGTGTGGACTGGTCTTTTAATTCATGGGGCGGTTTAGTGGATGGTTTATATTTCCCGTGGGATAAAGACGACCAAGTGGCTCAAAAAATATGTGAACTCGAACGAAAAGATCGTTATCGTTTAGCGGACTTTGTACTTGAAGGCGGTTCGATTCATGTGGACGGTGAAGGGACACTTGTTACAACAGAAGAATGCCTGCTATCAGAAGGACGTAATCCCCAACTATCGAAAAAACAAATTGAAATGGTACTAAAAGAATATTTAAACTTAGAAAAAATTATTTGGCTAAAAAGAGGTATTTATTTAGATGAAACAAACGGACATGTAGATAATATTTTTAATTATGTTCGTCCAGGTGTTGTTGCGCTTGCGTGGACAGATGATGAGTCTGATCCACAATATGAAATTTCCAAAGAGTGTTTTGATATTTTATCTAATGAAACGGATGCAAAAGGGCGCAAATTGGAAGTCCATAAAATTCATGTGCCAAAACCAATTTTAATTACGGATGAAGAAAGCAAGGGTGTGGATGCGGTAGAAGGAACATTACCGCGTGAGGAAGGCGATCGTTTGGCTGCTAGTTATATTAACTACTATACTGCAAATGGTGGCGTAGTTTTCCCATTATTTGATGATCCAAATGACGAATTAGCACGTGAAAAACTGCAACAGCTTTATCCAGACCGTGAAGTTGTTGGTGTTAAGGCGAGAGAAATTTTACTTGGCGGCGGAAATATTCATTGCATTACGCAACAAGTGCCAAGAGGATAAGGAGAGAGCCATAATGAAGCGAAAAATAGTCGTGGCACTTGGCGGAAATGCAATTTTGTCAAGTGATGCCAGCTCAAAAGCACAACAAAAAGCCTTGGAAGAAACGGCGGAATATTTAGTTCAATTTATTGAAAACGGGGATGACTTAATTATTTCGCATGGGAATGGTCCTCAGGTGGGGAATTTGATGTTGCAACAACACGCGGGTGCGTCAGAAAAAAACCCGGCAATGCCACTTGATACTTGTGTAGCAATGACGCAAGGGAGTATCGGATACTGGATGCAAAACGCACTTGATAAAGCTTTCTTAAAACATGGCATTGATAAAGTAGCCGTTTCTTTAATTACGCAAGTTGTAGTTGATAAGAATGATGCTGCTTTTGAAAATCCAACCAAACCAATTGGGCCATTTTTAAGCAAAGCAGAGGCTGAAAAAGAAATGGCGGAAACAGGTGCCATTTTTCTGGAAGATGCTGGTCGTGGTTACCGTAAAGTTGTACCTTCGCCGCGCCCGCTTAGTATTAAAGAGTATAAAGTTATTAAGCAACTCGTAGATAGTGGAGTCGTAACAATCTCTGCAGGTGGCGGTGGCGTTTCGGTGGTAGAAGAGGGACTGGATTTAACAGGGGTTGAAACGGTTATTGATAAAGACTTTGCATCTGAAAAATTAGCTGAATTAATCGGCGCAGATTTGTTGGTCATTTTAACAGGGGTAGAGAATGTTTATATCAATTACAATCAGCCCAATCAGAAAAAACTCGAAAAAGTAACTGTTTCGGAATTAGAAAAATATATTAGCGAAAAACAATTTGCTGCAGGAAGCATGTTGCCGAAAATCGAGGCAGCTACAGCGTTTGTCAAAGAAAGACCAGATGCTAGAGCTATCATTACTTCGCTTGAAAACATTGGCGCGATGCTTGAACATGAGGCGGGAACGGTAATTGTTGCAGGATAGTAGAATAGAGGCGGAAATCCGGGTAATTTTTACTCGGTTTTTGTCTTGTACAGTTTTATTTCATGTATAATATGGTTAAGATGTTTTAGGAGGAGAATAAGGATGGGACAACGGAATGGGTTGCCAATAGAGGATGGGTTTAGAATGCCTGGAGAATACGAACCTCATGTTGGATGTTTCATGATTTGGCCAGAACGACCTGATAATTGGCGACTTGGGGGGAAACCGGCACAACAAAATTATAAAGATGTAGCCATTGCAATTTCAAAATACGAGCCGGTCACGATGTTTGTATCAGGCAATCAGTATAAAAATGCTCGTAATGCACTACCAGATGCTATTCGCGTTATTGAAATGAGCAATGACGACGCATGGATTCGCGATTATGGACCAAGTTTTTTAATTAATGACAAAGGTGCTATGCGGGGTGTAAACTGGGGATTTAACGCATGGGGAGGGCTTCTTGATGGTCTCTATTTTCCGTGGGATAAAGATAACCAAATGGCAAAAAAAATATGTGATTTAGAAAGAATGGATTATTATTCACCGGAAAATTTTATTTTAGAAGGTTGTTCTATTCATGTAGACGGCGAAGGAACGCTCGTAACAACGGAAGAATGTCTTTTATCAGAGGGGCGAAATCCGCAATTAACTAAAGTTGAAATTGAAGCAACGTTGAAAAAATATTTTAATGTAGAGAAAGTTATCTGGTTAAAACATGGTTTTTATTTAGATGAAACAAATGGACATATTGATAATATTTTTAATTTTGTTGCTCCTGGCGAGGTTGTGCTATCATGGACTGACAACAAAAGCGATCCACAATATGTAATTTCCCGCGAATGTTATGAAATTTTGACTAATGAAACCGATGCAAAAGGAAGAAAAATCAAAATTCATAAATTGTATTGTCCAGATCCAGTATTAATTACACAGGCGGAAAGTGAAGGAGTAGAAGCAATAAATGGAACGTTTCCAAGGCAAGCGGGAGATAGGTTAGCTGCTAGTTATGTGAACTACTACACAGCGAATGGCGCAATTATCTTCCCGCTTTTCGATGATCCAAAAGATAAAGATGCTTCGGAACTACTTGGAAAACTATACCCAGATAGAGAAATTATTGGGATTAAAGCACGTGAGATTTTGTTAGGCGGCGGAAATATTCACTGTATCACGCAACATATCCCTGATAAAACCGCGATGCGTGGATAAAAAGGAGACCTGAAAGTATGGACTTTTTCGAAATTTCCAGCAAGACTGTAGCTTCTCTTACTCGAAATGAACGAATTTTGTTTGATTATGTAGTAAAAAATATGAATTTAATTAAAAACCAAAGTATTCGTGAGGTTTCTGCAGAATGCTTTGTTTCAACAACCACTTTTTTACGTTTTGTACGAAAATTAGGGTTTACCGGATATAGCGAGTTTACAACCGTTCTTAAATTTACTTTACTAGGAAATACGGAACTAAAACCATCTCCGTTTGTTGTGGAACAATCCGATTACCGAGAAGAATACCTAAAAAACATTATGGAATCAGTCCGAGTTTTAGAACCAAGTAAAATCAAGCAAATCACGAAAAAATTAGCCAATAAGCCGAGAATTTATATTTTTGCTAAAGGGTTAAGTAAACATGCAGCAAAATATATCAAATATCTTTATACAATGAGTGGTTTTTTAGTAGAATTTCCAGAAGACTATCAGTACCGACAAGCGGTTCTTCCTCATATTGGCAGTGATGATTTAGTTTTTATCCTTACATACGGCGGACATGATATTGAATTAATACAAACCGCCCAAAAATTGAAAAATCGCAGTTTGACCCCAATGTTGATTTCTATTACTGGTGCAGATAATAATATTATTCAAAATATGAGTGACATTAATTTATATATCTTCACAGATGAAATTGAAATGAACAATTTAGATATTACTTCGCGAATTTCGACCATTGCTATCATGGAACTTGTTTTATATCAGTTTATGGAGGACGAAACTAACGCAAAATAATTTTTGAAAATAGATAAATACATCACAAGTCTGATACACGCTGGGCTATTTTGTGGTAAAATGAACTTTGACTAAAAAAAGAAGAGGAAGTGAGCGCCTGGTGGATTTTATTACCTTCATCATTGATTTTATTTTGCACATTGACGAACATTTAGTGGAGATTATAAATAATTTTGGAATTTGGACTTACATCATTTTATTTTTGATTGTATTTATAGAAACTGGATTAGTAGTATTTCCATTTTTACCAGGGGATTCATTACTTTTTGCTGCGGGAGCTTTATCTGTTTTAGATGGTTCAATTTTACATATTGTCCCACTAATAATCACACTTTGGTTAGCAGCGGTTCTTGGAGATACAGTAAACTATCACATTGGTAAGAAAATCGGAACATCCATACCCGAAGATAGTTGGTTTGGAAAATTAATTAATAAAGAGAAAATGGAAAAAGCAGAGGCATTCTTTAATAAACATGGTGGAAAAACTATTTTTATTGCTAGATTTATGCCATTTATCCGTACTTTCGCGCCATTTGTTGCTGGAGCAAGCCGGATGAATTATCGCTATTTCTTAAATTACAATATTTTAGGAGCAACAGTATGGGTGCTAATTTGTACGTTAGCTGGTTACTTCTTTGGGAATTTCCCAATCGTGAAAGAAAATTTCTCATTAGTAGTTATCGGAATTATCGTTGTATCAGTCATTCCTATGGTTGTATCATATATTAGAAGTAAAATTGGCAAGAAAAGCGCGGAGTAATTTCCGTGTTTTTTTATTTCCCGGGAAATGCACTGAGTAAAAAAATCATTTTTGGGGTAAGTGGATAGGAAGAGGTGATGGAAGTGGAAAATATATTAAATATTACATCTGAAATTGGCCGACTGAAGACCGTTCTTGTAAAAAGACCAGGATCTGAGCTGGAAAATATCACACCAGAATACTTGCAATCTTTACTGTTTGACGATATTCCTTATTTAAAAATGATGCAAAAAGAACATGATTATTTTGTGAAAACAATGCAAGACGCTCAAATCGAAGTTCTATATTTAGAAAAACTAGCTGCTGAAGCTTTACGAGAATCTGGAAATAAAGAAGCATTTCTTACAAAGATGATTCAAGAGTCCAACCAAATGGATGCGAGCGCACTTTATGTTCGAGATTATTTAATGTCTTTTAATGAAGCTGAGATGATCAATAAGCTTATGTCTGGTCTGAAAAAATCAGAAATCCCTGAACGAAAAAAGAAACACCTGAATGAAATGATGGAAAAGCAATATCCATTTTTCCTAGATCCACTTCCAAATCTATATTTTACGCGAGATCCTGCTGCAGTGATTGGAAGTGGCGTGACAATCAATAAGATGTTCCAACCTGCTAGAAGAAGAGAGTCAATGTTTATGGAACTGATTTTGCAACATCACCCAAGATTTAATAAACAAGAAATTCCAATTTGGATTAATAGAGAGGCGCAGTTTCCAATGGAGGGCGGCGATGAATTAATCCTTAATAACGAGACTATCCTTATTGGAGTATCCGAGCGGACTGATGCACGTGCGGTGGAGCAACTGGCAGAAAATTTATTTAGTCGAGGGGCAGAAATCAAGCGTGTGCTAGCTGTTGAAATCCCTGAAACAAGATCATTTATGCATTTAGATACCGTTTTTACAATGGTGAATTTTGATCAATTTACTATCCATCCAGCTATTCAAAATAAGCAAGGTGAACTCAATGTCTATATTTTGGAAAAGAGCGAAAACGGACTAGAAATTACCCCCCGTAAAGACTTTCAACAGGTTATTGCTGAAGTGCTACAGGTACCAGAAGTCGATTTTATTCCTTGTGGTGGAGAAGATGTCATCGTATCGGCAAGAGAACAATGGAACGATGGGGCTAATACACTTGCAATTGCCCCGGGAGAAGTAGTTACATATGATAGAAATCAAGTATCGAATGACCTCTTAAGAAGTGCGGGAATTAATGTCCATGAAGTAATTAGTTCAGAACTTTCTAGAGGTCGTGGTGGTCCTAGATGTATGTCAATGCCAATTGTTCGAGAAAATTTATAAACTGCCACTAAAACATAGAAATACCAACCAAAAAACAACTTTCACAAAAATGATTGTCGTCTGTTTTTTGATATGCTATAGTATTTTCAAACCAGAAATTTTCGAGAAATATCTTGCTGGTTAGTTAGTGCTATGATATAATATTTTATTGTGAGTAATTATAAATTATTCCTTGCTCGCTCTTGATTTGAAGGCTTGCTAAAGGCAGTCAACATTTCAAGGATATGGTATGTTTTCATATCTTATCAGAGCCGCTTAAGACCACAAGGAGGTGTAGAGTAGATGGCTAGAAAGTACGAAATTATGTACATTATTCGCCCTAATATTGAAGAAGATGAGAAAAAAGCTGTTGTTGAACGCTTTGACGGAATCTTAACTGAAAATGGCGCGGAGATCATCGAATCAAAAGAATGGGGTAAACGTCGATTAGCATATGAAATCAATGACTATCGTGACGGTTTTTACCACATCGTGAAATTAAATGCTGATAAAGCAGATTCTATCAACGAATTTGACCGTTTAGCAAAAATTTCTGATGATATCGTTCGTCACATGGTAATTAAAGAAGAAGCTTAAGAATTTATTCAAGGTTTGAGGCCTTGATTTACTAAACGAGAGGAGGTTGGTTTTGCATGATGAATCGTGTTGTACTTGTAGGACGTTTAACGAAAGATCCTGAATTACGTTATACTCCGGCTGGCGTGGCTGTTGCGACTTTTACATTAGCTGTAAATCGTACGTTCACTAACCAACAGGGGGAACGAGAAGCTGACTTTATTAATTGTGTTGTTTGGCGTAAACCAGCAGAAAACGTTGCTAATTTCCTGAAGAAGGGAAGCATGGCAGGTGTTGATGGCCGCGTTCAAACTCGTAATTACGAAGGAAACGACGGCAAACGTGTTTATGTAACAGAAATTGTAGCTGAGAGTGTACAATTCCTTGAACCGCGTAATTCTAATGGCGGTGGCGGAAATAACTATCAAGGCGGCAATAATAACAACAATAATTATAATAACGGCGGAAATAACTTCGGGCAAGCGACTACTAATAACGGTGGATTCGGACAGGACCAGCAACAATCTCAAAATCAAAATTATCAATCCACTAATAATGATCCTTTTGCAAGTGATGGTAAGCCAATCGACATTTCTGATGACGATTTACCATTCTAAAATCATTTTAGCGGTTTGAACTTTAAGATAGGAGGAATTTTCAATGGCTGGAGGACGCAGAGGCGGACGCCGTCGGAAAAAAGTATGTTACTTTACTTCCAATGGTATTACGCATATCGACTATAAAGATGTAGAACTTCTTAAAAAATTCGTTTCCGAACGTGGTAAAATTTTACCTCGTCGTGTAACTGGAACAAGCGCTAAATATCAACGTAAACTTACTGTTGCTATTAAACGCTCACGCCAAATGGCTTTATTACCATTTGTTGCTGAAGAAAAATAAGTTAAATTTAACAGTCTAGAACTCGTTTCTAGGCTATTTTCTTATAAAAATAGACCTTAAGACAATTAAATTTAAGACTTAAGAAGGACGTTTGTGACAAAAGTTCATGTTATTCTTGTTATAGAAATTATAAAACGCACAGGGGGAAACAAATATGTATAAAAAATTAGCAACAGTAGGAGTAGCAGTATTATTAGTAGGGGCCTTGTCAGCATGTAGTTTTAATGATGATAAAGGTACATCTTCAAATAATAGCAATAGTAGCGGAGAGACAAGTAAAAGTAGCAGTAATGATAGTAGTTCAACAGAAAACTTGCAAAACAAAGATTTTGATATGAGTTATGAAGATGCAGTAAATGCTTTTAAAGAAAAACATAGTGATGCAGAAATTTCTAGTATAGAATTAGAAAAAAATCTAGGAAAATATGTGTACACAGTGGACGGTATTTCAGATGATAATGAATACGAAATGAAATTTAACGCAGAAACAAAAGAGCAGCTAAGTGACGAAACGGATCGTCTTGATGGGGAAGATGCCGGTGGAGTTGAAAAAGCTAATGAAAAACTTGACTTAGATGGTATTAAAACGCCAAAAGAAGCAATGGACAAAGCGGTTAGTGAGCAAGCTGGCGAAGTAACAAGTTGGACTATTGAAAGAGAATTAGATACAACTTATTATGAAGTAACAGTAAGACAAGACAACAATAAATATGAAATCAAACTAAATGCAAAAACATTAGATGTTCTTCAAACAGAACAAGACGACTAATAGATATGAAAACAGCCTGTAATTATTATTTTACAGGCTGTTTTTTTGTAAAAATCGACACTAAAATTATATATTAATATAGGAGATTAAGCCCTGATACTATATCTTTTTACTCATTTGAAAATTCTGAATTGTATTCTAAAAAATGCTGATTTTGCCATTTTTTAGTCGTTCATGACAAGAATCGGACATTTCATTACATTTTTGGTTATTATGAGTAAATTCGTTGTAAAATATTAGTGGAGGTGAATTAGTTGAGTAATTTTACTGCAAAAGTACCTTTGTCCGAACGTATAGCAGATGTTTTGATTTCGAAAGATCGCTGGAAAGACGATGAAGAAGGGTATTTAAAAGTAAAATATGGGCTGGAAATAATTTTAATTAATGTCATGAAGTTTGCTATCGTATACGGTATGGCTCTACTTACAGGGGTTTTACTGCAAACAATGACAGTGCATTTGTCGTATTTATGGCTTAGACGGTATTCATTTGGACTGCATGCGACCAAAACATTGAATTGTACAATAATGAGCTTAGCAATGTTTGTGCTCACACCATTGGTTTTTCAAAATATACTTTCTAATAATTGGATTGTTTTAGGCACATTCGCGTTTATACTACTCAACATGTTTTTATTCGCTCCGGCAGACACCGAGAGTTTGCCGTTAATCGGTAAAGAACACCGAAAAAAATTAAAAAGAAAAGCGATGATAGGAACACTGATCTTAACGGGAATCACGTTACTTATACCATTCGCAGAGATGAAAACATTAATCATGATAGGCTCTATGTATCAGGTAGTTAGTATTAATCCAATAACTTACAAACTATTGAGAAGGAGGTATCGGAACTATGAAAAATATGAATAAAACAGTTGGAAGATTCCTTTCTAAAAAGTTAGAAGAACAATCCATGAAAGTTGCGGATTCTTCTATGAGTAAAGCATGTTTTATGTTTGTATATGAACCAAAAAGTCCATTCGTAAAAATGCAAGAAAAAAACGAAAATAAATAAATTTAGAACTGTATAACATCAAAATTCATGCTAAAATAAAAAGAGAGCAAATTACATATTTAAACATAAGATTTATAAGACAGTGGAGGACCAATATGTTTAGTATTTTGATGGCATTTATACAGATAGCGGGTATTTTTATAGCTATACAGATTTTAACGAACAAAGTATTTTCAATGAAAGAGGGATTGGTTACCGTGGCAATTGCTATGCTAGCCTTCCCTTTATTTACATTAGTTCAATATTGGTCGATGATCTTCGTGGCGCTAATTTTTGTAAGTGCATTGTATTGGAAAAATAAGAACATTGTTTCTTCTGCCTCCATCACGCTTATTGTTATTATATTGCTTACCATTAGTGATTCCATCGTTGGTTTTGTTTTAGTGCCTGGTTTGAACTTTAAATACGAAGACATATTCAATGAATTACTACCAACATTAATATATTGTGTAGGGATGCTTGCTAATTTGTTGGTGCTTTCATATATACTAAGAAAACTAATTGGTAAAATTAACATTACAAGATTTGCAGAACATCGGAAATATGCCTATATCATTTTGGCGATTGTAGCACTTACCGTGTTAGCGTTTTATATGAATATATATGCTGGTTCTATAGCTGGATACGATAGCACTATTTTGAAAACGAATACCTTGATTTTTACGGGATATACTATTTTGCTAATTGTTATTGTGGCAGTTGTGATTAAAACAGCGACTAATGAATTAAAAGTACAAAACCAAAAAGAGCAGCTTGAACAGTTGCAGGATTACGTTTCAACACTGGAATCCTTGCATAGGGAAATGAGAGTTTTTCGGCATGATTATGTAAATATTCTTTCAACACTTGTAGGATATATTGATAATAATGATATGCAAGGCTTGAAGTTTTACTTTGAAAATAATATTGTACCTATAAATAAAACCATTGAATCAAATAACTATAAGATTTCTTTGCTTCAAAATATTCATGTTATGGAACTTAAAGGGCTTTTAGCGGTTAAACTGATTCGAGCGCAAGAGTTGAAAATTGATGCGATTTTGGAAGTTGTGGAACCAATAAATAAAATTGCGATGGACAGCATTGATTTGTGTAAAGCAGTCGGAATTTTGTTAGATAACGCCGTTGAAGCAGCATTAACCTGTGAAAATCCAGTAATTCGAATTGCATTTGTTAAAAAAGATGAAAGCATGTTAATCGTGTTTGCTAACAGTTTGCCAAACAATATGCCACCCATTTATAAAATATTTGAAGAGGGTTTCTCCACCAAAGGAGAAGGTCGTGGTTTGGGACTTGCTAGTTTGCGTGAAATTATGCAGAAATATTCACACGTTACTTTAGATACGAGAGTGACAAATAGAGAAGTTATTCAAGAACTAGAAATTATGTAGAAGAATGGGGATGATTTTATGCTACCGATTTTTATTTGTGAAGATAACAGAATGCAAAGAGAAAGGCTAACGAAATATATTGAAGACTATATTATGGTTGAACATTTTGATATGAAGTTGGAACTTTCAACAGGAGATCCGTTTGAGTTAGTATCACGAATGCCTAGTCACCAAGGGATGGGGCTATATTTCTTAGATATTGATTTAGGGCAACCAGATATGAATGGCTTCGAACTAGCGCAAGAAATCCGAAAATTTGATCCGCGTGGTTTTATTATTTTTATTACAACCCATGCAGAACTTAGCTATATGACATTCACATATAAAGTAGAAGCGCTTGATTATATAATAAAAGATGATATTGATACACTACATGAACGCGTCTTGGCTTGTATGAAACAGGCTGGGGAGCGCATCTCAAACAATCAAGATATGAAAAAGTATTTTACATTTAAAGTTTCGGATAAAAAGATTATTCATGAACTATTAGATGATATTTTGTTTTTTGAGACAGCACCTACGATTCATAAAGTAATTTTACATGGCAAAAATCGTCAAGTAGAGTTTTACGGGAAGCTGAAAAGTATTGAAAAAATGTTAGACGAGTCGTTTTATCGATGTCATCGTTCCTACATTGTAAATAAGAAAAATATTCATGAGTTAGATGCAACAAAAGGAGTCGTTAAGATGTCTAATGGCGAAAATTGTTATGCCTCATCTAAGTTGATTAAGAGCTTAAGTTTATAAAAGTGGCCTATTGGGTCGCTTTTTTTGTCTAAAAGTGTGCTTGGGTTTGAAGAAATAGGAATTTATAGGTAAAATAATAGTGGTGAATTGTTAGTAAGGTTTATGTTATGATATAGATACTTAAATTCAGACAAAAGGTATGTAAAAAAATGGGGAGCTGGATGAAATGTCAGGCTATTTTCAAAAAAGAATGCTTAAATATCCTTTATACGGTCTGATTGCGGCGACAGTTATTTTGAGCATAATCACGTTCTTTTTTTCCTGGTGGTTATCTGCTTTAATTATAGTTGGTGGAATTATTCTCACAGTGGCGATGTTTTACTTTGAATATCGGCTGAATGAGGATGTTCAAAAGTATGTTTCTAACCTAACGTACCGGATTAAACGCAGTGAAGAAGAAGCGCTTGTAGAAATGCCAATGGGGATATTGCTGTATGATGAACATTACAGAATTGAATGGGTAAATCCGTTTATGTCTAAATACTTCGATAAGACCGAATTAATTGGGGAGTCTTTGGAAGAAGTAGGGCCAGAATTTTTAGACGTAATTACTGGAAATGATGATGATGGTATTATGTCGATAGCTTGGCGTGAACATAGGTTCGACACAATCGTGAAGCGTAAAGAGCGAATTTTATATTTATATGATCGAACAGAATATTATGAGCTGAATAAAAAATTCCAAGCGAATAAATCGGTGTTTGCTGTTATTTTCCTTGATAACTATGATGAATGGGCGCAAGGAATGGATGATAGACGTCGCAGTGCACTCAATAATTTGGTGACATCAATGCTGACAAACTGGGCTCGTGAACATCGGATTTATTTAAAACGAATTTCTACAGACCGTTTTATGGCCTTTTTAACAGAAGAAATGTTAAAAAAGTTGGAGGAAGAGAAATTTCAAATTTTAGACCGAATTCGGGAACGTACCTCGAAACAAAATATTCCACTGACGTTAAGTATTGGGATTGGTTATAAAGAAGAAGATTTGATTAAACTTGCTGATTTAGCGCAGTCTAGCTTGGATCTTGCTTTAGGGCGTGGCGGAGATCAAGTGGTTATTAAGCAGCCAGAAGGGAAAGTGCGCTTCTATGGAGGCAAAACAAACCCGATGGAAAAACGGACTCGTGTTCGTGCGCGTGTTATTTCACAGGCGTTACAAGAACTAATCAATCAAAGCGATCAAGTTTTTGTTATGGGGCATCGCTATCCGGATATGGATGTAATCGGATCAAGTCTAGGTGTAATGCGAATTGCAGAGATGAACGATCGGAATGCTTATGTGGTCGTTGAACCTGGCAAAATGAGTCCAGATGTGAAACGACTTATGAATGAAATTGAGGAATATCCCAATGTAATTAAAAATATTGTTACACCACAAGTTGCGCTTGAAAATATTACCGAGAAGAGCTTGCTTGTTGTAGTAGATACGCATAAGCCTTCAATGGTCATTAATAAAGAGTTGCTTGATTCCGCAACGAATGTAGTTGTAGTTGACCATCATCGTCGTTCGGAAGAGTTTGTTGGTAATCCGGTGCTTGTGTACATTGAACCGTATGCTTCGTCTACAGCAGAACTGATTACAGAGCTATTTGAGTATCAACCTGATTTAGAGCAAGTTGGGAAAATCGAGGCAACTGCGCTATTATCTGGAATTGTTGTTGATACGAAGAACTTTACGCTACGAACGGGATCAAGAACGTTTGATGCGGCAAGTTATTTACGGTCACTTGGGGCGGATACGATTTTAGTGCAGCAATTTTTAAAAGAAGATATTACGACGTTCACGCAGCGTAGCCGTTTGGTAGAGTCGCTAAAGGTTTATCATGATGGTATGGCGATTGCGGCTGGACATGAAGAGGAAGAATTTGGCACGGTGATTGCAGCACAGGCAGCAGACACGATGCTTTCAATGGAAGGTGTACAAGCATCTTTTGTTATTACACTACGTCCAGATAAATTAATCGGTATTAGTGCAAGGTCGCTTGGACAAATCAATGTGCAAGTCATTATGGAAAAACTCGGCGGTGGCGGTCATTTATCCAATGCAGCCACACAGCTAAAAGATGTTACAATTGCAGAAGCAGAAAAACAATTAATCAGCGCCATTGATGCGTATTGGAAGGGAGAAACATAATTATGAAAGTTATTTTCTTGAAAGACGTAAAAGGTAAAGGTAAAAAAGGAGAAACAAAAAATGTTGCTGATGGTTATGCAAACAATTTTTTAATTAAAAATGGCTATGCTGTCGAGGCGAGCGCAGGAGCTTTAAGTACACTTTCTGCTCAAAAGAAAAAAGAAGATAAATTAGCGGCAGAGGAACTAGCTGAAGCAAAAGCGTTAAAAGAAAAAATGGAAAAATTAACAGTGGAATTAAAAGCGAAATCCGGTGAAGGTGGCAGATTGTTTGGTTCCATTACATCGAAACAAATTGCTCAAGCGCTTGAAAAAACACATGGTATTAAAATAGATAAACGTAAGATGGACTTGCCGGAAGCTATTCGCGCTTTAGGACATACGAAAGTCCCTGTAAAACTACACCATGAAGTAACAGCAACACTTGATGTACACGTTGGTGAAGAATAATTTTTTCTTAAGGGAGCGTAAGACAGTGGATAATAATTTCCAGGACAGAACACCACCACAAAATATTGAAGCTGAACAAGCTGTACTGGGCGCGATATTTCTTGAGCCTAATGCACTGATTACTGCTTCTGAAATTTTAATGCCGGATGATTTTTATCGAACTGGTCATCAATTGATTTTTGAAACGATGCTTGATTTGAATGACCATGGGAAGGCTGTCGACGTATTAACCGTTTATGAGGCACTTGCTGCGAAGGGTAATTTGGAAGATGTAGGTGGTTTACCTTATTTGACCGAGTTATCCGGAGCTGTGCCAACCGCGGCAAACTTGGAATACTATGCGCATATAATCGAGGACAAGGCGCTTTTGAGGCGTTTAATTCGAACGGCGACCCAAATTGCTACAGACGGCTATTCACGCGAAGACGAGCTGGATATGCTGATGGACGAGGCGGAAAAGAGTATCTTGGAAGTGTCACAACGAAAAAATGTCGGCGCCTTCAAGAATATTAAAGATGTCTTGGTTAAAACCTATGATGACATTGAAATTCTGCATAATCGTAAAGGAGACATTACTGGAATTCCAACTGGATTTAACGAGCTTGATAAAATGACAGCAGGATTCCAGCGCAATGACTTAATCATCGTAGCAGCGCGTCCCTCTGTAGGTAAAACAGCCTTTGCGTTAAATATTGCTCAAAATGTGGCGACCAAAACAGATGAGAATGTGGCGATTTTCAGTCTCGAAATGGGTGCGGAACAACTTGTTATGCGGATGCTCTGTGCAGAAGGGAATATTAATGCACAGAACTTGCGGACAGGAGCTTTGACTAGTGAAGATTGGCAGAAGCTGACCATTGCAATGGGAACCCTTTCTAATTCGGGAATTTATATTGATGATACCCCGGGTGTTCGTGTAAATGAGATACGTTCCAAATGTCGTCGTTTAAAACAAGAGGCGGGTCTTGGCATGATCGTCATTGACTACTTGCAGCTAATTGCCGGAAGTGGTCGTGGCGGAGAAAATAGACAACAAGAAGTTTCTGAGATTTCACGGTCGCTAAAAGCATTAGCTCGGGAACTCGAAGTACCAGTTATTGCACTTTCGCAGTTATCTCGTAGCGTAGAGCAACGCCAAGATAAACGACCAATGATGTCAGATATTCGTGAATCTGGTTCGATTGAGCAAGATGCTGATATTGTTGCCTTTTTATACCGGGAAGATTATTATGACCGGGAAGGCGAAAATGATGGCACTATTGAGATTATTATTGCAAAACAGCGTAATGGTCCAGTTGGTGATGTGAAGTTAGCCTTTGTAAAAGAATATAATAAGTTTGTGAATTTAGAAGTGCGGTATGATGACGCCATGGCTTAATACAAAAACCTTGTGAAATTCTAATCGATATTGGAGTCTCCAAGGTTTTTATTTTGTGTAAAAAAGAGGCTAATTTTTAAGAACAAGCATTGAAATTGATTTAAAATGTTTAAAAAAGCGAACGATAAATTTTGCTTACAAATCAATGTTCGTAAATCCATTGACTATTTTAGTAGCAAACGGTACAATGTATAGTGGAAAATGAAGGGGCTGTGAGAAAGTCATAGCTATCAAAGACCAATTAAATGAGGTGTTTAAATGTCTTCAGTTGTTGTAGTAGGAACACAGTGGGGCGATGAAGGAAAAGGGAAGATTACAGATTTTCTTTCCGAGAATGCAGAAGCGATTGCTAGATATCAAGGCGGAAACAATGCGGGTCATACCATTAAATTTGATGGCGAAACGTATAAATTACACTTAATTCCATCTGGTATTTTTTACAAAGAAAAAATTAGTGTGATTGGTAACGGTATGGTTGTTGATCCAAAGGCTTTAGTGGAGGAGTTAAAATATCTTCATGATAAAGGCGTGGATACTTCTAATTTGCGTATTTCTAACCGTGCGCATATTATTTTACCGTATCACATTCGCATTGATGAAGCTGATGAAGAACGCAAAGGCGCTAATAAAATCGGTACAACGAAAAAAGGAATCGGTCCAGCATATATGGATAAGGCAGCTCGTGTTGGGATTCGAATTATTGATTTATTAGATAAAGAAACTTTTAAAGAAAAATTAGAGCATAACCTTGGTGAAAAAAATCGTTTATTAGAACGTTTTTATGAACTAAAAGGCTTTAAATTAGAAGATATTTTGGAAGAGTACTACGAATATGGTCAACAATTTAAAGACTATGTTTGCGATACGTCTGTCGTTTTAAATGATGCACTTGATGATGGGAAACGTGTCTTATTTGAAGGTGCGCAAGGAGTTATGCTTGATATCGACCAAGGAACCTATCCATTTGTAACTTCAAGTAACCCAATCGCCGGTGGTGTTACAATTGGTAGTGGAGTAGGTCCATCGAAAATTAACCATGTAGTTGGTGTAGCAAAAGCTTATACAACTCGTGTTGGTGATGGTCCATTCCCAACTGAATTATTTGATGCGGTTGGTGATAATATTCGTGAAGTTGGTCGTGAATACGGAACAACTACTGGTCGTCCGCGTCGTGTTGGTTGGTTTGATAGTGTTGTTGTTCGTCACGCCCGTCGTGTGAGTGGCTTAACTGATTTATCACTGACACTATTAGATGTGCTTACAGGAATTGAAACACTTAAAATCTGTGTTGCATACAAATTAGACGGAAAAACAATAACAGAATTTCCAGCAAGCTTAAAAGATTTGGCTCGTTGTGAACCTGTTTATGAAGAATTACCAGGTTGGACAGAAGATATTACAGGTGTTAGCTCTTTGGATGAACTACCAGCGAACTGCCGCCATTATATGGAGCGTATTGCGCAACTTACTGGTGTACAAGTTTCAATGTTTTCTGTAGGTCCAGATCGCTCTCAAACACATGTTGTAAATAGCGTGTGGCGTTTAGCTTAAAATAGAATTAATAGAACTCCTTGGGGATATTCCTCAAGGAGTTTTTTGATAAGTTAACGGAAAAAAGTGCTATAAAAAACAGACTTTTAAAATATGTATTTTTTATCGTTTTATATAACAAAAAGATAAAAAACAAAGTATCGTAAATAAATATGTGAAAAAAACCTCTTTTTGATAAATGGAGCCCTATATAAATATACAGATTTACAAGGAAAATAAGGCGTTTTATTCATTTTATTGTCACATTTTAGATTGTGAATTTATGATATAATTTGATAGTGATATCTAATTCACAATAGATAATAGAGGAGATGAAGTGAATGTCAGGTCAAATTCGTATGAGTCCAAGCGAGCTACGTGATCGTGCTAAGACTTATGGTCAAAGTGGTAGAGACATTGAAGATATTTTAAGCCGTTTGAGCCAATTACAAGAGCAACTTCGAAGCGAATGGGAAGGTCAAGCTTTTGCTCGTTTTGATGAGCAGTTTGAACAATTAAGACCAAAAGTAACGGAATTTGCGAACCTAATGGATCAAATTAATGCTCAACTTGAGAAAACAGCTAATGCAGTTGAAGAGCATGATCAACAACTTTCTCAAAACTTTGGATTCTAAAATCAACAAGAGTAGAGCATACATACAAAATAGTTTGATGCTTTACGAAAAGCCATGCAGTTTTTTGCATGGCTTTTTCTAAAATAGAAAGCAGATACCTCCAATGGTATTTATATAAAAATAGCACAGCGGGAGTGGGACATGAATGAAGAAAGTAAAATGGAGTATTTTACTCTTTTTAGTCTTGGCGATTTTTTTATCGGCGGGGATTACCTATTTAGCCTTAAATCAAGGGACAAAAAAAGAGGCAGATGAAGATGGAGTAGAAAAAGCACATAAGATGACGATTGCCCTTGTGAATGAGGACCAAGGTGACAAGTTCCAAGGAAAACAAGTAGAATTTGGAAATCAATTTGTTAAAAGTATTGAAAAAGATGATCAACATGAATGGTACGTTGTAAGTCGCGGAGTTGCAGAAAGTGGCTTAAAACGAGATGTATACAATATGATGATTGTTATTCCAAGTGACTTTTCTGAAAAAGCATTATCAATGACGTCCGATAACCCAGAAAAAGTGACAATTAGCTACAAAGTAAATGATGTAGGGAATAGCGATTTGAAAGCAGAGGCTGAGAAAACAGCAGCTAATGTATTGGAAGATTTCAACAAACGTATAATTGATGTTTATTTTGCGAGCATTCTAACAACCTTACAAGAAGCGCAGGATAATATTGGTACGTTAGTTAAAGCAGAAAAAGAATATAATGGTGTTTATGATGAAGACGTAAATAACCCGCTATCGAATTATACAAAGCAATTTAAAACCGTACAGGACTACACTGGGACATCCAAAGAGAGCTTCCAAGGTTTCCAGGATATTATGAAAGAATTTGAAGAAAGCTTAAATAATTCTAAAAAAGAAAATGCAGAATATATGAAGAATATGGACGCTTTCGTAAAAACTCAAGAAGACAATGTTCCGTTTGCAGAAAGTTTTACAGAAGACTTGCACAAATTTGATGGTTCACTTTCGGCGGATGATATTAGAAATCAGACAGCAGCATTAGAACAAGCAAACGATCAAATGACAACGGAATTTCAAGTCTTAAATGATAGCAATACACTTTTGTCCCAAACACAAGGTTTACAAAACTATATTGCAGATGTAAATGCGAGAATTGATGCGCTGGATGCGGAAATTAACGGAACGCTAAATGACGATTTTCGAACAGCCGTTTATAATGACTTATTGCGGATTTTACAAACAAATGAGTACTCAGAAGAATTAAATGAAATAGATTTAAAAGATTTGACTGGAGAAGATATAAATGATGGTTTTAACAAACGACTTGTAAAAGCCATCAAAGCTTTACCAACCTATAACTCGCAGCAATTAGCGGAACTTGGATTAGATGAAGCGATGTACAAAAATGTAATAGAGCTATCTAAAGAATATTACTATGGCCATCGAAGCGCATTTGGTGAAGATTTCCAGTTTAAAACAGACGAAAAACCGCTACCGACAGACACGATTAAAAGTAACACAATCAATAATCTGAAAAATAACGGAATAGCATTAGAAAGTACAGCATACACTTTACCAGCGAGTGAGTATACATCGGAAATATTCCTTACTTTAGATGAGAGATTTTCATTTAGTAATGTTGTTTGTACGATAAGCGCAGAAGGACAATCGGAGTTAGTTACGCAGGAGCCGTATGGAGCTAATGGAATAAAATTAACTTTACCAGCCTCAACGAACCCGGTGGACATCAAAATAACTGGACTCGCGAAACTAAATGAGGGTCAAACAGTTCCTCTTTCTGGAGCTGTGAACTGGAATGCGACCTTACAACAATACGAAAAACAAGATTCGAATGAGCTTCCAGTAATTCCAACCGAAGATACTGAAACAGGTGATGGTACTAATCCAGACGACGGTACTAATCCAGATGATGGTACTGATCCGGATTCCGGGACTGAAACGCCAGATGAAGATACTAAAGTTAGAAAAGAAGTTGAGCCTATTAATGTAATTGAGCCAACATATCTTAGCGAAACTCAGTCATCAGTGAAAGCAATAGCTAATACGGTAAAAGATTACTACAAATTACAAGTACTGTTTGATTTGTTTTACGGAATAGATGCGAATAATTCAGAGAGAATGCCAGATTTCAGTCAATCAGGTGTTACGTTGGAAAATGTTGCTAAGACTACTTCCTATTACTACATTTTTAATAAAGAAGATATTATAGGTAGTTTTGTTAATCTAACAACAGATCGCTTTGTAGCAGATTACACGAAAGAGATAAAAGCTTTTGAACAGCGAATTACAGATTATAAATCAGTGATGGCCGAGGCGGCAAATAGATCAGAAGACGTTACTGCAAGGCTAACGGAGACAAGTCAGGAAGCTGTCAACTTAAATACAAACTTAGCGCTAACGCTTGAAAATCTTGAATCATGGAGAAGTGCAAGTAATGAATTAATCGATCAAAATGATGTTGTTGTAGAGAAATCAAACGAAGAAGGAACGATTGCACTGCAACTAGACTCTGAGTTTGCTAGTTTGCTTGCAGAAAGTGAGTCGCTAGCAGGAACTTCGGAAGGTAATTTGAAATCTGCGGAAGTGGTTTATAAAACTTTTGATGCAATTGATAATGAGGCAAAAGGTATCCAAAAAAGTGGAGAAACGCTCGTATCAGAAGCAGCAAATTTATCAGATGACTTAGAAGAAAAACTAAAAGATGATCAAACTTTCCAAAAGAACTTTGCAAAAGTCATGGACAATAGTCGAGTTGGCGATAGACAGAACGAAAATCTATATAGTTTCTTAAGTAATCCAGTGGATAAAATGAATGCTGGGACTATTGTTGCGGGAGACAAATCAATACCATACTTTATTATCTTGATTTGTACTATCTTGGCAATTTTCACTAGTTATGTTATATCGCATCAAGAGAAGAAACGAGTGCAATTAAATGATTTTGAAAAAGAAATGTCCATTGTCTTTAAAAACATTCCAATTACATTCCTAACAGCCGGTGTAGCGCTTATTGAAGGATTAATTGTTGGCGCTGTTTCAGGATATATAATCGAAATTGGAAATATCGGTATGTTCTTATGGATAGGGTTATGTGTATTAATTATGTTGACACTAGTATTAGGATTTTCCTATCTTTTACGTCAATTGAATATGATCGGTATGTCGATTATCTTGTTGATTTTAAGTCTATATTTATTCTTAACAGATGCAGTTGGACTTAACATTGATAATGAGTCTGTTTTTGCGACATTTAGAAATTATTCCCCATTACAATATATGGAGCAGCTGCTGAATGGTGTTATAAGAATGGAGCAAGACTACATCGTAATTGTGTATAGTTTAATCGGTGCAGCTGTCTTGTTTACAGCACTTAACTTATTTGTATGGCATCGTTCTAAAAATGAAGAAGAGGAGGAGCAATCAGATGAAATTTAAAGTAGCAGTTTTACTTCTTTTAGTTTGTTTCGCATTTGCTCCAGGAGCGCTTGCAGCAGAATCGGATAGCTATCTCGAAAACAACGGAAAATTAGACATTAAAACCGATCGACTACAAAAAACAGCAGAAGAAAAAAAGAAAGAACTAAAAGATACACAAGAAACGGAGCTTGATAAAAGCGGGCTACCACTTTTTACAGATGAAATGGATAAGAAAATAAAGAAACAAAAAGCAACAGAAAAAGCGGAGTATGAAAAAATTAAGGACTCACTTTTTGAAGAAGAGCCTGCTGCTGGGAAAACTGTTCAAACAACAAAAGAAAAACTATTTACGGATAATTATTCAACCGCAGCAGATGAGACGGCTGATGTAAAAGTAATGAATTCAGCAGAAGAAACACAAAAAACAAAGCAGAAAACGGTTGGCGGAGCGATTGCAGGAACACTGATAGCATTAGCAGGTGGAATTTATGTGGCTGCGCGAAATGTGTTCGAATAGAAAGCGGGGAAATGAGAATGGCTAAAGATACACATATGAATGTAACAGTTGACTTTACGAATTGGGGCGCAGGTAAATATGACCTGCGAATCCCCGTCCATCAACCAATTAAAGCACTTATTATTAATTTGGCGGAAACACTAAAGATTGAGTATAAAGATGTATCGAAATGCACCATAAAAACGACAAACAAAGCAATACTACTAAGCGATGATGATAAACTAACTAATTTTCAAATTGCTGACGGCGATATTTTAGAAATTTTATAGAAAAAAAAGGAGAATGAAATTGATGAATAAAACAACTGAAATGGACGGAACAACATACGATTTTACTTATGAGGATTTAGTTTGGAGCGTTACTTTTCCAATATCCAAAACACATGCCAAAGAAGTGGGACAACTGGAACTATTAGAAAAACCAGCTGCTCATTTCGTACCTGCCAAGATTACAAGTGATAGTGACTCTTACACCATTTCTTATGATATTGATAAGCATACATATGGGTTTGAGCAAATTAAAAAGATGGAACGGGAAGACAAATTACGCGCACTAAAAAATATTGCAGATTTAAGTGAGTTGCTAAATACGCGTTATACTTTCTTTTTGCACCCGGATAATATTATTTTTGATATAAATTTAGTCCCGAAGATAGTTCACAGAGGTATTAAAAATATTTTACCGCCGTACGAACTAAGTGAAGAAACACTCTTTAAACAGTATCAATGTTTTGTAATTGCCATGTTTTCTAAAAAATATAGCTTTGATAATTTGTATAATGGTTCGTTAAACAGTGCGCGTGGCTCTCATTTTGAAAAAAGTATTTTGGATGCGAAATCGATTCAAGATATTGCTGCGATTTTAGAAGAAGCTTATGTAAAAGAAAGTAAAACCGTTCAAAAAAATATGACACGTGTACCAAAGAAAAAATACGGAACATTCAGAGGCTTGGCTGTTGGGTTTATTATTGTTGCTGTACTATTAGCAATTCCTGTAAGTTACTTTGCATTTGTTAAAGTACCCCTTCAAAATGATTTGCTTACAGCTAATGAGAATTTCCTGAAAACCGACTACGATAAAGTAATTACTGGCTTAGAAGATGTAGAACCAGATAAAATGCCACAATCTGTCCAGTACGAATTAGCATATTCCTACGTAAATGGCGAAAAAATGAGTGACAAAAAGAAAGAAAATATTATGCGTACAATTAGCTTGAAATCAGATGAAAAGAATTTACTTTACTGGATTTATAATGGTCGTGGTGAATTTAACCAATCACTAGATACTGCCAAACTTCTTGATGATCCGACACTTGCGATGTACAGCTTGACGAAACAAATCGAACAAGTGCAAAGTGATACAAAAATGAGTGGCGATGAAAAAGTTGATAAACTGAAAAAACTAGATGATAGTTTGAAAGAATATAGTGACCAACTGAACGAACAAGCAAGTGAAACAGACGCATCAACAAATACAGAAGCAAAATAAGGGAGAATGAATCATGAATAGAGAGGCTTTATTAATTGTTAGTAACGGGCAACAATGCCATAAACAACGCTTGTCCCCTGAAAAAATAGTAACAATCGGCAATACCATGGAACACGAAATTACTTATCCGGAACTAGCGGAATCTATCGAAGTTAAATATAATGAAGAATCTTGGAATGCCGGGTCGACTGCGCTCAAAGTGAATGAAGCAGTTAATGTAGATAAATTAGCATTTTACCTGTGCCAAGACTTGTCTACACAAGTTTATGATGTCGTATCTAATCTTTCTATCACATTTGGAGCGGGGACAGAGAATGATGTCACAATAGATGATACTAAATCAGATTTCTTACTACTACGTGATGAAAAGTCAGCGCTTTTTGAGTTACAAGTTTTGACGGGAGAAATTTATCATAATTTTGCATTGGTGACAGGGAAGTGCACATTAGAACCGGGTGATCAGCTTTATACGGACGGTGTGACGATTACCATTGGAAAAGACGATATTATTGTGTTGGCTGCAAAAAATCGCGTGACAAGCAAATTAGCGCCATTATTTGCTGCGGATAATTCATTTGGAGAAGACTATCCAGATTATCACCGCTCGCCGCGGATTATTTACCGTGCTCCCGAAGAAAAAATTAGCATGGCAAAACCGTCCAGCAAACCTTCCAAACCGACAGACGGCTTAATTAAAATTATTTTGCCACCGCTTATTATGGTTGCAATTACTGTTTTAATATCTATTTTCCAGCCTCGCGGATTATATATCATCATGACCATTGCGATGTCAGCAGTAACTATTACAATGGCAATTATCAACTATATAAAATCACGTAAAAAATATAAAGTCGACACTAAACAAAGAATTGAAAGCTATGACCTTTATTTAAAACGCAAAACAAAGGAACTCCATGAAACAAGTGAAAAACAACGTCATGCGCTAACTTACCATTATCCTGATGTAACAGAACTAGAAAAAATGGCATTGCGTGTTGATTCGCGAATTTATGAAAAAACCATGTTCCATCATGACTTCTTAACATTCCGTGTTGGTCGTGGCGGGGAATCAAGTAGTTTTCAAGTAGATTTTCAACAAGAAGAATTTAGTCAAGATAAAGACGAACTTATTGAAGAAGCTGTAAAAATTAAAGGACAATATTTATCTATTGACGATGTTCCTGTAGCGACAGACCTAATGCATGGTCCAGTCGGCTATATCGGGCCACGTCGTTTAGTGCTGGAACAACTACAAATGTTAGTGATGCAAACGTCTCTTTTTCATAGTTATTATGATTTACAATTTATTACGATTTTTCCAGAAGAAGAAAAAGCAGATTGGGACTGGATGCGCTGGTTGCCACATGCCAACATGCGCGATGTGAATGTTCGTGGCTTTGTTTACCATGAGCGCTCTCGTGACCAAGTACTTAATTCCCTTTATCAAATTTTAAAAGAGCGTAAACAAGCGCTAGCAGAACAATCAAGTAAACAAGAACAATTATACTTTAGCCCGCATTATGTGGTGTTAATTACTGATGAAAAGTTAATTTTAGATCATACAGTCATGGAATTTTTCAATGAAGATCCAAGCGAATTAGGTGTTTCGTTAGTTTTCGTACAAGATGTTATGGAAAGCCTGCCAGAACACGTGAAAACAGTCGTGGATATTCGTGATGCCAAAAGCGGAAACATTATTTTGGAGCAAGGCGATTTAGTCAATCGTGCATTCGTACCAGACCATTTGCCTGCTGATTTTGACAAAGAAGTCATTAGCCGAGCTTTGGCGCCACTCAACCATTTACAAAACTTAAAAAACTCGATTCCAGAGTCCGTTACTTTCCTGGAAATGTACGGGGTAGAGCATGTCGAGGAATTAAATATCGCTGGACGCTGGGCAAAAAATGAAACTTATAAGAGCCTTGCTGTACCACTAGGTCTTCGCGGAAAAGACGATATCGTGCAGCTGAATTTACATGAAAAAGCACACGGACCGCACGGATTGGTAGCTGGGACGACTGGTTCTGGTAAATCAGAAATCATTCAATCCTATATTATTTCACTTGGCGTCAATTTCCACCCCTATGAAGTCGCATTCCTGCTTATTGACTACAAAGGTGGCGGAATGGCGAACTTGTTTAAAGATATGCCGCATTTACTTGGAACCATCACCAACTTGGACGGAGCGCAGTCGATGCGTGCACTTGCTTCCATCAAAGCCGAATTGCAGAAAAGGCAACGGTTATTTGGTGAGCACGATGTAAACCATATCAACCAATACCAAAAACTATACAAACAAGGCAAGGCAAGCGAGCCAATGCCGCATTTATTCTTAATTTCTGATGAGTTTGCTGAATTAAAATCCGAACAACCAGAATTTATGAAAGAACTCGTTTCGACTGCACGTATCGGACGTTCTCTAGGAATCCACTTAATCTTAGCGACCCAAAAACCAAGCGGCGTAGTAGATGACCAAATCTGGTCCAACTCGAAATTTAAACTCGCGCTCAAAGTACAAAATGCGAGCGACTCGAACGAAATTTTAAAAACACCAGATGCAGCAGAAATCACGTTGCCAGGACGTTCGTATTTACAAGTCGGTAATAACGAAATTTACGAGCTATTCCAAAGTGCGTGGAGTGGTGCGGATTATGTGCCGGATAAAGAAAGTACAGATTATATAGATACAACGATTTATGCGATTAATGATTTAGGTCAGTATGATATTTTGACAGAAGATTTGAGTGGGTTGGATAAGAAGGATGATCTGACGAAACTACCGAGTGAGCTGGATGCGGTAATTGATCATATTCATGCGTATACAGAGGCTGCGGGGATTGAGGCATTGCCGAGACCGTGGTTGCCACCACTACCTGAACGAATTTTCGCACAAGATTTACATCCAGTTCATTTTGAAGAAGCATGGAAAGAACCGAAAAAACCATTACAAGCAACGATAGGATTGCTCGATCAACCGGAACTACAAGCGCAAGTGCCGTTAACACTTGATTTGACGAAAGATGGGCATGTAGCAGTGTTCTCAAGCCCAGGATTCGGGAAATCTACCTTCTTACAAAGTTTGGTAATGGATCTTGCCAGACAACATAATCCAGAGCAGTTGCATGTTTATTTGCTTGATTTTGGGACGAATGGGTTGCTTGCAATGAAAGATATTCCACATGTAGCTGATTTAATGCGTTTAGACGAAGAAGAAAAAATTGCTAAACTTTTAAAACGAATTCAACAAGAAATAGAAACTCGCAAGCGATTATTGAGTGAATATAGTGTAGCTTCATTAGAACAATATGAAAAAGCTAGTCAAAAGCAGTTACCACATATTTTAATTACTTTAGACGGTTTTGATGTTGTTCGAGATTCAGAATTACCTCCAGAATTCGAAAAAATGTTGATACAAATAACTCGAGAAGGAGCAGCAATTGGAATTCATTTAGCGGTTTCAGCAATTCGTGGTGCAGCAATGAGACCTCAAATGCTGATGAACTTTAAGTTGGTTATTTCGCTGTTTAATATTGATTTAACAGAGTCAAAAGCGTTAGTTGGAAGAACCGATCTAACTATCGAAGAACTTCCTGGACGTGGAATGGTAAAACTTGAAAATCCAACCATTTTCCAAGTAAGCACACCGACAGAAGGGGAAGATATCCTAGAGACTATTGCCAACATTAAAACAGAAGCCAAGAAAATGGAGGAAAACTGGAACGGAGAACTCCCAGAAGCGATACCTGTTGTTCCAGAAAAAATGGACTACAATGCATTTATTGCAATGCCATATGTTCAAAAATTAATTAAGTCAAAACTGGTTCCTATTGGCTTTGATATGGATTCAGCCTTACCGGTTGGAATTGATATAAATAAACAACGAATTTGGTTAGTTACAGGTTCAGAAACAACTATAAATGAGAATATTTTCCATACGATGCTTAGAGGAATTCAAGGAACAGGTCAGAAGCTACACTTGGTAGATCTTTCTGATTATAATTTGACTGGCTTTAAGTCGGAAAACACTAATTTTATTTCAGATGCAGAGACTTTCCAAGAAGTTATAAAAGAGGTCTATGCTGAAAATAATTTGAGAGCAGAAATGATTAAAAAATCTAACCCACCAGAGCTTGCTGCATACTACCAAACGATAGAGCCAATTAACATAGCAGTCGATACTTTGGAAGTTTTTGCTCAACTTGATAATGATGCACAACAAATGATAGAAGAAATGATGACTAGTAGAATCCAAACTAATATAAATCTTATTATTCAAGTCGATATAACTGACGTAGGAAGAGATGGATCAATTGTTGGTAGGGCATTACGGAATGTCACAAATCTAATGTTGTCCATGAAAATCAAAAACCAAACAACATTTGCGCAAGATATTAGAAGTTATGATGAACCAGATTTACCACCAAGAACGAGCTACTACATTAACGGAAAACTAGCAAGCAAATTTAGAGTAATTTCCTAAAGTAGAGAAAGGAAGATGGGATATGACAGATGTGAGTTATTATCAACAACAAATTGGAGTTTGCAAAAGTAATAAAAGCGCTTTAAAAGATTTACTGAATTATATTAATGCTCAGGCTAGTTTTTATGATGAAAATCATAGGAATATCAAAAATATCAAATCAACAGATTCAGATTTCAAAGGTAAAAATGCCGACAAAACTGCTAATTATATCGAAGACTTGCAAAGTGCAAGTGCCAAATATTTAACAGAATTGGACGATATGAAGGCAGAAATATCAAGACTAATAAATGCACAGACCCAGTCAATCAATGGATATAAAAGTTTGATTAAAGCGGAGGAAAACAAAGAACTATATAATCGACCTTAAGAGGAGTGAAAGTAGGATGGGAAACTCTAAAATTGAACACGATTCTGCTGTAGTAGCTAATTTGTTAAATAGACTACAAGCAGTATCAAATGATCTAGAGGTAAAAAAATTATCATCTAGTAATGAACTACCTGATAAATTTGTACCGGCTGTGAAGAATTCAGAAGCGAAATTCGACGATATGATAACTTGCTTAAGGGAGTATCAAACACTTTTTAAAAGTGATATAGCTCGAATTCGAAAAGCAAGTGAAGAAATTGTTAGCAATGAAAAACAAGTTGCGTCTCAACTAACAGCCACATTAGAGGCGGCTATAAACGCTGGTGCAAAAGCAAGTACCAAATAATAGCAAATAGAGAATGGAAGTGAAGAGCAGATGACTAAAGTTTGGGATACAACACAATTTGATAGTTTTCAAAATGAAATAAAAAAATACAGTAAAAACACAATAAACAAATTAGAAACCGTTTCAAAACAACAACAAGCTTTTAGTGGAACAAATAAAGGGATGAAAAGTAAGACATTTGACGGAGCCAAAGCATACATGGGGGAAGTACATCCAAGTATAATAGGCAGTATAAATCGAGCGTTAGATGAATACGTACGTGTAGTAGGTAAATTAGGAAGTGATTTTGAGGATAATGTAGACGCTGCAGGAGACGTTAAAATTGATACAGATCAAATCACTCAATTGAACACGACAACAGATAGAAAAGTGGAAGATGTGTATCAGGCCCATGCAGAACTACAAAAACGGATAGATACCTGTAATTCAGAATCAAATACCATGCCAATAGTAGCACCACTTTTCGGACCACTCGAAACGAATATGAACGAGCTTAATACACATCTGATAAAGGTGAAAGATAAAATGGATGAGTATGATGGAAACCATGCGAATGCGCTCAATGCCTATCATCAACTAGTAGAAGCAACGAGAAAAGCAATTGACGCAGCTAAAACAAACTATACAGCAGCAAACGGAGCGATAAATTATCAGAGTGGCGCATTCGGGAGTAGTCCAGAGGGAAAAGCATTAAGCAATGCGAACTACCAATTAGAAGCAGCGAAATTAGCAGAGTTGTACGAAGTGAATAATGGCAACTTGGATAATATGGCAGACTACGCCAATGAGCTGCTTCAAGACCCCGCTAGATTAGAACAAGAGATGGCTTATTTGAAGTATTTGCTAGAAAACCGAGCTTTTCCAGATGAGGAAGAAAAAAGAAGTCAATTAACCGCTTTTTATTACTTACTTATTCAGTTGAAAAATAAAAAACGGTTAGCGGATACTATGAGTGATGGAAGTAATTTTCGAGTAAACGACATTGAACTGGTTAAAACAGGGAAATCGAACGTAGAGTTAAATGGATCATGCCAGTACATGAGTCCAGAGGAATTCGAGATTTATTACAGCAAGTATGTAAACCCAAGTTACGGCACAAAAGATTCAGAACGGAAGCGCTTTTTGGATGATACTTTTGTGATAAAACACTTTAATGGAAATGTAGACGCGCAGGTAGATAATGATGAAAATGAAGATTTAAGAAAGCAGATGGAAGCTAATAAAGGTAATTGGGTCATTCCGATGGTAGCTTATGGGGTAGGCTTTATACCAGTTGCTGGGCAAGTATTTAGTGTGGTAGGAACAGTAGGCGATGCGGCTAGTGTCTATTCAGAAAATGAGCGGATAAAAAATAAGATAACGAAAGACAACTTAGTAAACACAGCAGATAAATTTGCTATGACATGTACAATAACAACGAATACAACAGAAAAGTCTCACACAGTAGATGTAGCAATAAATCCAACAAAAGAAACAAATGATATTATGAAGCGTTGGAAAGAAAGGGCAAAAGTTAGTAAAGAAGTAAAGTTTCCAGAAGAAATGAACTATCTCCAATTGCATGAATATTACTTGGTAAATGAAAAATCTTGGAGTTCGGCAGATGAGGATTATATTTTCAAAGGGGTGAAATAGATGAAAAAGAAAATAATAATGATAGTATTTGCAATGCTTTTTCTTGTAGGTTGCAGTCAAGAAGAGAGCGAAAAAGATGATTCATTTGGACTAAAAGCTAAAAAAGGAGATTTTCCCTATGGAGAAGTCTATAAGGTAAATAAAAAAAATAAAGAACGTGATATTTTACGTGTGTATAATGACGAGTTGTTGTTTGGAGTGCAAGAGAATAGGTTTAGTCGAAATATTTCTTTTTACTGGCTAGGAAAAGACCTGAAAATAAAAAAAACAAAAAAAATAACTATTTCTGGAAAAGCAGGAGAGAGAGAGGCTAATTTAAAACTAGGAGTGCAGGGCTGGAAAGAATTTGACATGAGAAATGATGATACAATTGATTCAGAAGGGATTTTTAATTTCTCGGGAGTATATTTTGATTTATATAATAATGGGATTTCTAAATCGTCCCCTGTATCCACCGAATTACCCAACGGAAATCAAGTAATGGGATGTAGAGAAGATAACAACCTAGAAGATGGACTGTTAGTAATATGGGATAAGAATGGCAAACTAAAAAACAAGTTATCGGTTACAGAGATTCTTGGAGATGCGCGAGCAAGTTGCGATAGTATAGAAGCTTTTGGAGATTATGTTTATATTTTTTCCAAAGAAACAAAGGCTATTTACCAATTAACGAATGAACTACAAGTAGTAAAAAATTATGATTTAAGTTCTTATTTGTCACAAAATAAATTAGGAAGTGGAGCTATAGGTGAATTTGTCTACCAAGCAGAGCTAGAAAAATGGGTGTTTTACCTAGGATTAGAAAATGGAGATAGTCGTTATTTTGATGTCAATGCAGATGGAGTAAGTCCTTGGGATTTTTCTAATCCAACATATAAAGATAAGTATATCACAATAGGGTATGATATTATTGATATGGGTGGAAGCGAAGATGGCCAGGATTTTTACAGTATAGGATATGAAAAAGCTCATAGTATAGGTGGAGGATATTTAAATAGTGACGGAGATTTTTATTTCAAGGGACAGAGGGATTTAACGAAGAAAAATCCTAAAGAGGAAGAAGATGGGGTGGAATATTTAATAAAAGTGAAAAAAGATAAGTTAAAAGCTTTCTTGGAGAAATATGGGGAGGATGAGGAATAAAAGTAGCTCTAATGTAATAGTCAATGGAGAACTCTCCACAAAAGGGACATCTATAGAACCGAATTGAAAAATCCAGATAAATCGAGCAACTAATCTGATAGAAAAAGAAAACCTAGTCAACTGTTTTTATTGGACGAAAAAGTAGTTAAAACAAGTGACTTCTTACGTTTATTACAGAATGGAGAGCCACAATGAAAAAACTTATTTTCTACCTTTTAGTAGCCAGCTGTCTTCTCGTTGGTTGCACACAAAAATCTCCTGAACCACATCAACCGCACTCTTTCGAATATGGGAAGTCAGTAGAAATAGATGAGGATGGGTTATTACAAATCATGGAAGATGATAAGCTCTACCTAGTTTCAGATATGTATTCTGAAGGTGCGAGCGACTTAGGAGATAAAGTAAGTTTTAAAAAGATTCCTTCTAATTTAAAGTTAACTCAAAGTCAAATGCTCCCAATAACAAATTTAGAAAGTGAGGATTTAAAGTTAGCTGCTTTCTCATCTAGTTCTAATCCATCAGGAGAAATGAGCGTATTTAACGTAACAAAAGAAAAAGGCATAGTCGTAGGACCGGAAAAATATATTCCAATTTCATCAAATGTAAGAAAAGAAAAAGGAGATTATATTGGAACAGGCACTTTTACCAATGGCGAAAATGCGATACTGTTTTCTAAGAGAAATGACAAGGACTACACGCTAACTAGGTGGAGCAAAAAAGGGAAAATCAACAAAGAAAAGCCTTTAACCGATATTATCAAAGATACACCATTTTCGACAGATCAAATGACGGTTTTTCAAGATACTATTTATATTTATTCTTATAAAAGTCAAAAAGTATATGTTATTTCTCAAGATTTAGAATTATTACATGCATGGGATGTAGGGGAAGAATTAAAAAAAGTTCCCTTCGGAGATTGGAGTACTCCGGTCCAATTTGTCCAACAAAGGGAGCTGGGAGAATTATTTTTATACAACAGCGAAAAACCAGAACAAGGTTTTTATCAAATAAGTGATACTGGCGTGAAAAAATTAGCGCGTGGCCAAGCGAAATATCGAGATATGTTTATCGTGGTCAATGGTTCTATTTTTGATTTATTCCAAGGGAAAGAGTTTTCATCAGATTACAAAAATATAATCAATCAAATGGTATTAACATCTAATGGTGATGCCTATTTTATAGGACACAAAGATTTCAGTAATCCCGAGAAAAAAATTGACAAAGACAAACTCTATTTAACCAAAATAAACAAAAAATCTTTACCTGCGTTTATCAAAGAAATGAATGAAAAAAACAAGTAGTATTCCGTGCTCATAAATAATTTTGATACAGATATTCTTTTCGAAATAAAGCTGAAGAATATAAAGAGTATCAGAAAGTCCATAAAATTAGCCCCTATAACAAAGCTGTAATGGGGCTTATAAAAAACCCAGATGAGCTCTATTTTCATATGAAACAATAGGAAAGATGGACAGTTGCAGATAGAAAATATGTTTTTGGGGAAAGTGGAAGATTAATTTATTCGTCAGTCAGACATAAAGAAATATGCTTTTAAACAGCAAGATAATGGCTTACAGTGATACTATTATAAAAAAAGAAAGAGGCAGAGAAGATGAAAATTGGTGTAAAAAGAAATACGGGAGCAATGGGAGCAGCAAGTAAAATATCGTTAAAACTAGATAAACAAAAAGTAAAATCGTTAAAACACAAGGAAGAGGTAGCACTAGAAATACAGGGGGATTCCGCTGAAATAAGTGCGAATCAGTGGTTTTTTGGAAGCAAGACAGTAAAAGTAAATGCTGGAGAAACCGTAGAAATCCAAACCAATCCTAAGTCTATTTTATCCTTTATTGGCGTAATCTTTTTACTAGTTTTATCATTCTTTTTAAATAATCCAATTGTGAGTGTTATAGCATTAGTAGGGATTTTAGGTGTGATTGTATATTTTATCCAAAATTACTATGTGATAAAACCAATTTCTACAAGTGGAAAAAATAGCACGACAAATTAAATGTCCTAAATATTAGAAATATTAGCGAGCGCCATTTTCATTGAATGGTTCCATGTACTCGAGGGACTTTCACTGAAAATGGCATTAAATAGTTTTAAGAAGACCGAATGAAGAACAGAAGCAAGTATACATATAAAAATCTAGATAAGAGGAAATAATCTGAGGGGAAAGAATGCCTCTCAGATTGTTTTTAGTGGATGGAAAAGTAGCTAAAATGAGTAAAATCTTCCTTGTTTTTATCTCAAAAAGCATACCAACCTAATAATACTTTGAATGAAAAGATTTTAGTATCATAATCCTCGCATAAAACTAAGCAACCTAAAAAATTCGTGCTAGGTTATTACTAAAGGTTAGAGAGGAAGTTAAAATGCCTCCTGAAGTAGATTATATAAATGACGAAACTTTGAAAGTGTATGAGCAAGATAATAAATATGATAATACAAATCAACTAATTATAGATAACTCAGTCACCTTACTACTGGGCGATTATTGATTTTATGATACTACATTAGATGAATTAGACTGTTCAAATGAAGAGAAGCGGATAAAAATCAATCCAGAAGATGTTGTTATTCATTTGAAAAATATTAAGTACACCATTGTAGAATAGGCAACAAAAGATGGGAAAAATTCAAGAATGTAGAAAAAACGTAATGAAGCATATAGAAACATGAAAAAAATAACAAAAAGATAGGAGAACCGATGAAAAAAATACTAATAGGCTTGTTCGCAATCTTATTGTTACTAGGAGGTTGTTTCAATAAAACGGCAGAAGAAAAAGCACAAGAAGGAACCACACCCGTACAAGATTACGTGGGTCAAGGCTTTTCGTTTGTGGACGGAGACAAGTCAGCTGAACGAGTGAAAAAACATGAGGAAGAAATTAAACAAGAAGCAATCAATTATATGAAAACAACCTATAAAACAGATGTGAAAGTGAATAACGTGGTTCCAGCGAGAAATGCGGCAGTAGTGATGGTAGAGTGCGAGGAACCTATTCAATTCCATACCTCTGTAATAGTGAGCCTAGTTCTTAATAAAGACGATGTTGGAAGCGCAAGAAGTGAAGAAGGAGAAGTAGAAAAAGCGATTGTAGGCGGATTATACGCAAAAGCATATGAGGCAGAATTTCAGCATTTGGATGCATTTGCTGAAAAAATAGCGAAGGAATATGATTTGCTAGGGATGAGAGATGAAGCTATCGATAAAACCGCATCAGTGGGTTATGCAGAAAAATATTATTTTATTGCTTCATCGTCTTTGAGTTTTCCTAGTGTGTATCAGGCATACTTAGAAAATCAGAAAATTACTGTAAGTGAATTAAAAATATTATTTGCAAAAGATGACCCAACGAATACTATTTTATCTATTCCAATGGAATTTTATTCTAAAGAAAATAAAATTCCTAAACAAAAGGTAGCAGATGATTTAGCAAAAGAGCTTCGACAAGAGCAAAAGTTACCAAAAGGGAGTTATGACATTAGGGTGTATAAAAACACCATTGTAAATCGAGTTGGATTACCAGATGGTGAAGATGTAGAAGTATTAGAAATTATAAAATAGCATGGAGGAGATTACATGACAACAAAGCTAAAAACTCCAGATACAGATTTAATTGAGTTAAGCGGGAAGTGGGTTTATAAGCATCCAAAAGAAGGGACTCCGTTAGATGTAAATAATACCACGTACTAAGTCAAAGCAGATGAATATAACACAAAATCCGTTCTCGACTACATGATAATAAAGATCAGTGGACAGATAAAGATAGAGAGCATATTTTTGAAGGGAAGTAGAGCGTATGCGTAAAATAGTTATAATAATATTGAGTGTTATATTGTTGCTGTTTGGATGTTCAGCAGGAGAGAAGGATAAAAACACTTCGTTCAGTTTAAAAAAGTTGGAAAGTGAATTTTCCTACGGGGAAGTATTTAAAGTGAATAAAAAGGAAGTAGAAAATATTATTATGCGTGTGTCTGATGATAGCCTATTATTTGGTGTACAAGACAGAGCTTCACGAGATTTTTCTTTTTATTGGACAGGATTAGATCAGAAAATGCAAAAAACTAAGAAGTTGACAATTTCTGAAAAAATAGGAGACAAGGCTGATGAATTATATTTGGGTGTGGAAGGGTATGAAGAACTAGGTATAAGGAATGATGAAAAATTTGAAACAGTAGGTATTCTTAACTTCTCCGGTAGATATTTTGATTTGTATAAGAACAATCTTGTGGATAATTATTCTGACACTGCAGAACTCGAAAATGAAAAACAACTTACGTATTTTAGAGATACAAACGACTCTGTTGAAAGTCGAGTTTTAATAACTTGGGATAGAAATGGAAAAATAGAAAGTAAAGTGCCAATTTCAGAAGTTTTAAAAGACTCACGAGCAACATGTGATAATATGGTGGTTTTTGGAGAGTACACTTATATTTTCTCGAAAAAGACGAAGGAAATCTATCAATTAACCAATGAATTAAAGTTAGTAAAAACATATGATTTGGCTCCATATTTGAATAGTGGAGAATTAGAAAATGATGGTAGTTTCTTTTATCAAGCAGAATTAAAAAAAGGGATATTTTCTATCTACGAAGAGGACGGTAGTACTCATTACTTTGATGTGAAGGCTGATAGTGTGACTCCATGGGATTTCTCTAATCCAGACTATAAAAACAAGTATATGCTGGGGACCTCCTCATTTATAGATTTAGGCAATCAACAAAATATATATTATTTGGATTCGAAAAAAACATTTGATGCAAGCGGTCGAGGCTTGAGCGGGAATGGAGATTATTACTTTTTATCTAGGAGGAACTTGACTCGCAATAATCCAAAAGAAGAAGCTAGAAATACTGCTTATTTAGTAAAAGTGAAGGGAAATAAACTAAAAGATTTTTTAGAAGAATATAGCAACAGAACTAAATAGTTAATAATGAAAATATATGAGGAAAATTGAGAAAGCTAAATAAAAAAACTATCTTAAACAGAACTGCGGAAGGATGAACTTCTGATAGTTTTATGTTGTGTGGTTGTAGCCCTCATAGCATGCAAATTGGTAGATCACACAAAATATGAATCTAAACAATTTAAATATGAAAAAGTGGTGCAAACTAACGCTGAAGTACAAGATAGGTTGAAGCTTATGGACAATAAGGTTTACTTTGAGTTGCCAAAATATTCTTTTGACAACTCAAGGGACCGATAGGGTTCAGAGAAGTAAATGATTCTTTGAGCTTAGAGAAGGCTCAATTGCTAGAACTAAAAAAATAATCAATATTGAAGACCCGATTGAAGATGAAGTTAGTGTAGGTATTTAAGCAACAAAAGTAACTCGAGATATTTTAACTAGGTTGGAAGAAGTGTTTAATGAAAAAATAAGGGATGATTTAAAGTTAGCCACTTTCTCGCCTTCTCGCTTAGCAGCGCCCTGCTAAGCGAGATAGGAAAGGACCCTGATTGTGGTGCATAAATCGATTACACGATAATTTAAAAAGATAGGCTAGTGACATTTCAGCCATGATTATTTTTCTAAAACTTATTTTATAAGGAGCTAACAAAATGAAAATGACTCGAACGAAAAGACTCTGGTTAATGCTGATACTAATGGTTTTAGTCTATCTGTGCTTGTACATGTTACAAGACGATAAGGAATCCAGTCATAAACATGATGATACAAAGACCATCACCAAATCTCAAACCACCACGACAGGGGATAATGGAACAATAACCAAACAAACTATCACGAATGACGATATGGAAAAGGAGCAAGAAGTAGAACTCTCTTATTACGATACGATAGAGGAAGCGGTGAAAGGCAGCAATTTTGCAATTGACGAAGAAGAAGGGGTTTCTTACACCAATAAAAAAGTAATCAAAGAAAAGGTGTTTTTCTCAGAAAGTGAAACCGATGCGCTATTATTTTTTATTGGTAATTTGTTGGAGGGGAAAGATTATAGCGATGCTTTAGTGGTATATAAATTCAAAGTCAAAAAAGAGGGAAATCAAACAAAATACTCCACACCAACAAATGCAACACAGATTGCAGCAGAAAACGAAAAGGACATTTATGAAGAAGAGGGGAGGAAGTTTGAGATTGAAATTAACTTAAACTTAAACAATGCCTATCAAAGCTTCAATCTCTACCCAGAAACCACCCAGCTCCAATGGGGCATGTCCTACGACAAAAATGCGCCTAATCTAACCGTCAATGGCGAACACCCTACAAAAGTGATTCCGATAGAACTAGACGGGGATGACTGTTATTTCTGGTACTATGAAGACCTAAAATATGATAGTTCCAAAAAAGCAAAAATCAGTTTTAAAAAGACAAGTGAAGAGTAAAAATAAGCAAACTTAAAAAAGTAGTCAAAATAAGCAAGATTTTCCTTAGTTTAACCCAAGTAAAGCATACCAATCTGATAATATTTTGAATGAAAAAGATTTATAGTACCAGAAGGCTTATATAAAAACTAAAAAAGCAAAAAAATTCAAGCTAAGTTATTAAATGAAGAAGTTTGGAGCAACTATGAGAAAGGTTACGTTTTTGAAGGGGAGCGAAGTTGATGAAAAAATTAATTCTAATGATTATCTGTATGTTTTGTATTTTAGTTGCTTGTAGTGAGAAAGATATTGAAAAAGATACTCCATTCGGTTTAGAAAAGATAAAAGGTAATTTTGCCTATGGAGAAGTCTATAAAATAAATAAAAAGAAATCTGAAAGTGCGATTTTACGAATGTCTGATGATAAGATGTTATTTGGTATACATGATAGAGCAACACGAGATTTTTCTTTTTATTGGTTAGGTTTGGATCAAAAAATACAAAAAACAAAATCAATGACAGTTTCTGAAAATGTGGGAGATAAGGATGATCAATTGTTTTTAGGCGTAGAAGGCTCCAAAGAAATAGATGTAAGGAATGATAATGCTAGCGATACAATAGGAATTATTAATTTTTCAGGAGTATATTTTGATTTTTTAAAAGGTGATTTTATAGATAAGCAGCAGAATTCAGTTGAATTAAAAAGTGGCAAACAATTAATGAGTTTCACAAGTATGGAGAATTCAATAAAAGATGGGACATTTGTTATCTGGAATAAAACCGGCAAGATAGAAAGTCAGACATCCATTTCAAAAGTTTTAGAAAATCCACAAGCAAGCAGTGATAGTATAGGAGTTTTCGGCAAATATATTTATGTTTTTTCCAAAGAAACAAAGACCATCTACCAATTAACCAATGAACTGCAAGTAGTAAAAAAATATAATCTAAGCGCCTATTTGTCGAAGGATAAACTAGGAGAATGGAATACTGGAGAATTTATCTATCAGAATGAACTAAAAAAATGTATATTTTATCTTAAAGAAGAAAATGGGGAAGGTCATTATTTTGATGTAACAACGGATAATATAACTCCATGGGATTTCTCGAATCCAGATTACAAAGATAAATACGCAATACATGGTCCAAATCTTATAAATCTAAATGATGAAAATGCAGATTATAATTTGAAAACAGCAAGGTTAAGTCGAGCTGCTGGAGAGGGTATTACTGCAAATGGAGATTATTACTTTCTATCTAGTAAAAATTTAACAGAAGAAAAACCAAAAGAAGAAGCTTTATATACAAGATATTTAATAAAAGTGGAAAAAGACAAGTTAAAAAGTTTTCTCGAAGAATATGGAAAGAAGAACAATTAATTTTTAAAGAATTTACAAAGCATTTTAATATATCCAAAGGTGCATATAAAAGCCTATATGTGCCTTTAAAAGGAAAAAGTAAGTGTATTTTATTTAAAAAAGAGGTAAATTAAGTACATTTTAAAAAAATTGACTCTAACATTTTCGTAAAAGGATTGGAACAAGAAAGTAAGTCAATATAAAGATCAGTATGGGGATGACAAACGTCTATTTAACTTTTCTATTAAACATTATGGAGATGAATACAAGATTGCTGGTGATATGGGAGATGATGTAGTAAAAGATTTAAATGAAAAAATAGAGTCTAATAATGCTAATTGGGCTATTCCGATTGTAACTTTTGCGGTGGGCTCATTGCCCATAATAGGAATGCCGATATCAGTGATGACTACTGCTGGGGATGTAGGGGAGGCAGTCACGGAAGATGAAAAAATTAAAGCAAAAATTAAAATGGAGAACTTAAAGTCAACAGCGGATACATTTAAAATGACATTAAGTATACAAACAATTCATCAGGAAAACCCGTTAGAGGATATGGTAAACATAGATATCCAACCAACTAAGGGAACTAGAGATATTTTAGGTAGATGGAAGAAAAAATCTGAAACAATTACAGATCCGAATAAAGGCGGAGGGAGCTTTCCGAAAGCAGAAATTTCTTCTGGAGAGCTAGATTATGTAGAGCTGTATAAACGATTCCAAGATGCAGAATTTGACCGAGATGTTAGCAATAATATTACAGAAGGGATAGAGTAAAATGAAAAAAATAATTTTCTGCCTTTTAGTAGCCAGCTGTCTTCTCGTTGGTTGTACACAAAAATCTCCTGAACCACATCAACCGCACTCTTTCGAATATGGGAAGTCAGTAGAAATAGATATAGGAGGTTCTTTACAAATCATGGAAGATGACAAGCTTTATCTAGTTTCAGGTATGTATTCTGAAGGCGCGAGCGATCTAGGAAATGAAGTGAGTTTTAAAAAGATTCCTTCTAATTTAAAGTTAACTCAAAGTCAAATGCTCCCAATAACAAATTTAAAAAGTGATGATTTAAAGTTAGCTGCTTTCTCATCTAGTTCTAACCCATCTGGGGAAATGAGCATATTTTATGGAGCACAAGAAAAAGGGATTGTCGTAGGACCAGAAAAATATATACCCATCTCATCGAATATAAACAAAGAAAAAGGGGATTATATTGGAACGGGCACTTTTACTAATGGTGAAAATACGATACTGTTTTCTAAGAGAAATGACAAGGACTACACGCTAACTCGGTGGAGTAAAAAAGGGGAAATCAACAAAGAAAAGCCTTTAGCCGATATTATCAAAGATACAGCATTTTCTGCGAATCGAATGACGGTTTTTCAAGATACTATTTATATTTATTCTTATAAAAGTCAAAAAGTATATGTTATTTCTCAAGATTTAGAATTATTACATGCCTGGGATGTAGGAGAAGAATTAAAAAAAGTTCCCCTTGAAGATTGGGGAACTCCGGTTCAATTTGCCCAACAAAGGGAGCTGGGAGAACTATTTTTATATAATAGTGAAAAACCAGAACAAGGTTTTTATCAAATAAGTGATACTGGCGTGAAAAAATTAGCGCGTGGCCAAGCGAAATATCGAGATAAGTTTATCGTGGTTGGTGGTCTTGTTTGTGATTTATTCCAAGGGAAAGCGTCTTTGGCAGATTACAAAAACATAGTCAATCAAATGGTGTTGACATCTGATGGTGATGCGTATTTTACGGGACACCAAGACCTTAGTAATCCCAAGAAAAAACCTAACAAAGACAAACTCTATTTAACCAAAATAAACAAAAAATCTTTACCTGCGTTTATCAAAGAATTGAATGAAAAAAACAAGTAGTATTCCGTGCTCATAAATAGTTTTGATACAGATATTCTTTTCGAAATAAAGCTGAAGAATATAAAGAGTATCAGCAAGTCCATAAAATTAGCCCCTATAACAAAGCTGTAATGGGGCTTATAAAAAACCAGATAGCTCTATTTTCATATGAAACAATAAGAAAGATGGACAGTTGCAGATAGAAAATATGTTTTTGGGGAAAGTGGAAGATTAATTTATTCGTCAGCCAGACATAAAGAAATATGCTTTTAAACAGCAAGATAATGGCTTACAGTGATACTATTATAAAAATAGAAAGAGGCAGAGAAGATGAAAATTGGTGTAAAAAGAAATACGGGAGCAATGGGAGCAGCAAGTAAAATATCGTTAAAACTAGATAAACAAAAAGTAAAGTCGTTAAAACACAAGGAAGAGGTAGCACTAGAGATACAGGGGGATTCTGCTGAAATAAGTGCGAATCAGTGGTTTTTTGGAAGCAAGACAGTGAAAGTAAGTGCTGGAGAAACCGTAGAAATCCAAACCAATCCTAAGTCTATCTTATCCTTTATTGGCGTAATTTTTTTACTAGTTTTATCATTCTTTTTAAATAATCCAATTGTGAGTGTTATAGCATTAGTACTTAGCCTGCTGAGCGAAATAGGAAGGGACTCTAATTGGGCCTTATAAATCGACTATACGGTAATTTAAAAAGAAAAAATAGTGACTTTTCAGATTCACTTATTTTTCTAAAACTTATGAAGAAATAGACAAAATGGCGGCAGATACAATTGGTAATGGTGTTTAATAAATAGAAGAGAGTGGGTTAAAAGATGCGCGGTGTAAGTTTAATGAAATTCATTGGTATGACAATGGTTGTATTGGCTTTAGTACTAGCTGGATGCGGAAATGAAGAAACTACAAAGACAGAAACAAAGAAACAACCAAAAAGTGTTGAGAAACAGGAGAAAAAAGTAAAGATTGAAAGTAACGAAGGAAAACCACAGCATGAACAGCTGATTACAGTGAATATGCCCCCAGAAATAAAGTATCTTGATAACGAAACTATTGATATCTATAAACAAGATGAGAAAAAATATGATAATACAGTACAAGCTATTACAGATGATTCAATCACACTTTTGCTAGGAGAGTATTGTTTTTATGACTCAGACATGGATACAGTGAAATGCTCTGTCATTGTTGTAAACGGGACGAATACAACTATTGAACAACTTAGTTTTCAAGCTAGTATAGAAGTTAAGACACAACCAAATAAAACCTTTGAAGACGATTTTACTTATGAATTCATAGAAGTTGAAACGGGAGTACTTCAACCAAATAAAGGATTTCCAGCAATTTTAGGTTTTTTGGAAAAAAATCCATTAGAAGATGATGGAGATAAGATGATAAAGTTAAATCCTCAAGATATAACCGTCCAATTAAAAAATATTCAATACAATGCTGTAGAATAGGGAAAACAAAAGATGGGAAAAGAAATTAAAACCAATCCAGATTTTTTTTAAAAAGTAGAAAATAATGTAACCAATTACATCAATGCTCAAAAAGAAGTATCTGTCGCTCTACTTGCGGTTAAAAATAATTTAGCAGAAAAATTTTCTGATGTTACATGCGATGAAATCCAAAATTATTTAACGAGTTTAATGAATGACTTGGAAAAAGAATTTGGCGTATTTATCACTAAAAATCATGAGAAAGTTAAAGTATTAAGAGAGAGTTATGTAGAACTTGATAGCCAATTGGGACAAGCTTATCACTACGGGGTGGAGAGTGATAAATGAGTAAAAAAATACAGAAAAGAGAGTGGGTTAAAAGATGCGCGGTGGAAATTTAATGAAATTCATTGGTATGACAATGGTTGTATTGACTTTAGTACTAACTGGATGCGGAAATGAAGAAACTACAAAGACAGAAACAAAGAAACAACCAAAAAGTGTTGGAAAACAGGAGGAAAAAGTAAAGATTGCAAGCAATGAAGGAAAACCACAACATGAACAACTTATTATCGTGAAATTGCCTCCTGAAGCAGATTATATAAATGAAGACACATTGAAACTATATAATCAAGCTAAAAAGAAGTATAACAATACAACTCAACTAATTATAGATAACTCAGTCACACTCCTACTGGGTGATTACTGTTTTTATGATACTACATTAGATGAATTAGAATGTTCGGCTGTAATAATAAACGGCACAAATGCTACCATTAAAGATATTAGTTTTGAAGTTAATTTAGAAATTAAGAATCAAAATGATATGATTTTTAAGGATAATGGGACTTATAGTTTTACAAAAAAAGATGTTGGAGAAGTTCAGTCAAATGAAGGATTTTCCACGGGAGTAGCTTTTGCAACAGAGTCTTCAGAAGTAAATGAAGAGAAGCGGATAAAAATCAATCCAGAAGATGTTGTTATTCATTTGAAAAATATTAAGTATACCATTGTAGAATGGGCAACAAAAGATGGGAAAAATTCAAGAATGTAGAAAAAACGTAATGAAGCATATAGAAACATGAAAAAAATAACAAAAAGATAGGAGAACCGATGAAAAAAATACTGATAGGCTTGTTCGTAATCTTATTGTTACTAGGAGGTTGTTTCAATAAAACGGCAGAAGAAAAAGCGCAAGAAGGAACCACTCCCGTACAAGATTATGTGGGTCAAGGGTTTTCATTTGTGGACGGAGACAAGTCAGCTGAACGAGTAAAAAAACATGAGGAAGAAATTAAACAAGAAGCGATCAATTATATGAAAACAACCTATAAAACAGATGTGAAAGTGAATAACGTGGTTCCAGCGAGAAATGCGGCAGTGGTGATGGTGGAGTGCGAGAAACCTATTCAATTCCATACTTCTGTAATAGTGAGCCTAGTTCTTAATAAAGACGATGTTGGAAGCGCAAGAAGTGAAGAAGGAGAAGTAGAAAAAGCGATTGTAGGCGGATTATACGCAAAAGCATATGAAGCAGAGTTTCAGCATTTGGATGCATTTGCTGAAAAAATAGCGAAGGAATATGATTTGCTGGGGATGAGAGAGGAAGCTATCGATAAAACCGCATCCGAAGGTTATACAAGTAATCATTATTTTATTGCTTCATCGTCTTTGAGTTTTCCTAGTGTGTATCAGGCATACTTAGAAAATCAGAAAATTACTGTAAGTGAATTAAAAATATTATTTGCAAAAGATGACCCAACGAAAACTATTTTATCTATTCCAATGGAATTTTATTCTAAAGAAAATAAACTTCCTAAACAAAAGGTAGCAGATGATTTAGCAAAAGAGCTTCGACAAGAGTTAGGCTTGCCTAAAGGAAATTATATGGTTACGATTTATAAGAATTTTATTGTAAACCGTGTGGGTCTTCCTGACGGAGAAAACATATCTGTAGAAGATATAATTAAATAAGAATGGAGCGAAACTGTATGGTAACAAAGCTTAAAACACCAGATATGGATTTAAAAAAATTAAGTGGTAAATGGGTCTATAAGCGTCCTAAAAGTGGTACTCCGTTAGATGTGAATAATACCACATACCAAGTCAAAGCAGATGAATACAACATAAAATCCGGTCTCGACTACACGGTCGTAGAAAATACACAAACAGGTGAGCTTAGCATGGTATTTGAAGGCACGCAGGTATGATATTAAAAATGTCTCTGGTAATTTTTTAGGTGTGGTAGTATAGCTAATTATGTAGCTTCCAACAATAATTATGTGAGAAACATCACGATTAATTTGTTTAAGAAATTTATAGTAAATCGAGTCGGATTGCCAGATAGAGAAAATATAGAGGCAAGAGTAATAATTAATAGATGGCGATAAGGGTTAGAATGCCAAATAAAGACATCATAGAATTAACCAGGAAGTGGATTTGCTGGTAGGTTCATCAAACATATTAACTAGGAGTGAGTGAAAAAGATGAATGAAAATGTAAAAAATCGACTTGGAAAGCATATTACAGGTAGGTTATTATGGGAAGCATCGCCTTTCATGGCTTTGCCGGTAGTGGTAATCGGTTCCCTTATTTTATCGTTTTGTTCTTTAGAACAAGAAATAAAATTTTCACAGGAGTACCCTGTGATATCAAATATAATATTATGCAGCCCCTTGCTGTTGTGCCTTTTGTTCAGTTGGATAATCAATGTGAAATGGCTGTGGAAAGATCGAAATGAAATAAAATTATTAGTGAAAACACCGTATGATAACAAATTAGTGAATTTATATACAATTGCTTCTGTTTTTTATGTATGTGTTTTGTTTGTTCCATTTGCGCTCATTTTAAGAGGATCTTTGCGGCGTATCATACTAGATAGAATTAAGCCCAATACGTTGTCGGCATTTATAAATGAAAAATATTTAAAAGGGTGGGAGTAAATTGACCTTTTTACAAGAGAAATATTGGCTTGTTCTGTTACTTAATTTATTTGTGAACGCAGCCATTTTTTATACAGGGGTTCTAGGGGTGGGGACTATTTATTTGTTTATTATGGTGCTAACTGTTGTTTTTCAGGTGAAGGCAACTTTAAAGATTAATAATCCTAAATTGGCAGTCCATAAATCGCAAAATAAACTGATGTATTTTGTGCTTAGTGCACTAGTGATTATTGTTTTTGGTACGACTGTATTTGTGTACCCATTTATTAATCAATGGTTTAGTGGTTTGACAGGCTATGCCCATTTCCTATATACATACCGTTTCTTTCTAATTCCGTTGGGGACAATAATTTTTATATTGTCAGTTGTAGTAACAATCCTCAAAATAAACGCGGTCAACAAACTATATTTTAAAAAGGTAGGTAATCAAAAAAATGAATCATTTTAAAACAGAAAAAATACTAATTATCACAGGAGCTATTTTATTTATGTTGATGGGGCTAGGGATTTTATTAATTGGGAGCTTTACCCCTATCCAGTTTAATATTAATGGGGATTATTTTACAGCCACCTACTGGGAAGTAGCGAGTATCAGTATGGGTGGTTTCTGGCTTTGGACAGTCTTTTTTGGGGTCCCACTTATGATAGGAATAATGGGATTAGTTTGTTGGATTTTCATGAGAAAGCAACCTAAAAAAGGCTGGGGAATTGTACTAATTATTATGGGAGTTATTAGCTTTTTCTCTTTAGTAGGAGTTCTTTATTTAGTGGCAGGGATTATGCTTCTTAATAACAAATATTGGCGTGAGAGTAACCAATAGAATAAAAATGAGATAGAAAAATAAGGAGATACAAATGAAAAAAATAATAGTGCTGATTTTGCTTATATCCGTAGGGCTTTTCGCTTGTGGAAATAATACAAAAACTAGTGATTACAACGATGTTAATAAAGAGGCGGTAGAAAAAGAGAAAACATTTTTTCTGCAAATTCCCGAGTTCTATCAGGATGATGCTGATTTTGTGAAGAGCTCTGAGACAGCTTATGCAGATCTAAAAGCAAAAGGAGAGATAGAGAGGGTATTCGGGAAATCGAATTTAGAAGTAGAAGCAGTTCTACTGAATGGACATTTTTTTAGAAAGGATCAAGTAATTGGAGTAGGTCTATTTGTGGCTAACAACAGTGGTAAAGATATTGATAGCTTTACTATGGATATGGAGCTACAGATAGATGGTTATCCGGAAGCCATAATCATGAGTAAAGATGTAGAATTTGAGCATAATATGCTTGGTACAATGAAGCCAAATAGTATTGTCCCACTAAAAGTTCTACTGCCTTGCCAAAATTTCAATCCAAGCAAAGATGAATTCCCATCAAACGAGATGGATATGACAGTAAAAAATATAACAGTTAATTATCATTAAGTATTTAGTAAGACTAATAAAGAATAGAGGAATTAATCTGAGAGAAAAGAAGTCCCTCAGATTATTTTTCTTGGATAAAAAAATAGTTAAAATGAGCTAAATATTACTTCTTTAAAAGCTTAGAATAAAAAATGAAACCTATAAGAGCCTTGCTGTCCCACTAGGTCTTCGCGGAAAAGACGATATCGTGCAGCTTAATTTACATGAAAAAGCACACGGACCGCATGGATTGGTAGCTGGGACGACTGGTTCTGGTAAATCAGAAATCATTCAATCCTATATTATTTCACTTGGCGTCAATAGATACATTGGCATCGAGCAGGAAGATAAAGACCAGGCTGTGAGCAGTTTGGGGCTTTAATATTACTTTGTTATAAAAGTAATATTAAAAGAGGATGTGTGCCTTCAAAGGTGAATTCTTCATTCTAATTTTGAATAGGAGTAACATTAAGAGGTGTTAAGTTGATTAGTAGTTTTTGAGTGAATAATTATTCATTAATATACAGTGAAAAAGGTATAACAAATGATTTTTTAATGAAACCGCTATCATTTCATGGTCGTATGTGAATATTTTGTGACATATTCGCAAGTTATTGTATAAAAATATGTATATGAACACAAAATGTGACTATATCATAAATTATTTTTACGAAATAGTCAAAACGTGTTTAAAAAAATGACGATTTTAAACAAAAACAGTCATTCATGACAAGAATCGGACATTTCATTACATTTTTGGTTATACATGTGATTAATTTGTTATTATGTTTGTGAAACTAAATACATATTAAGAGGGAGAGAAAACAACATGAAAATGAAAAAATTTGTAATTTTCTTTATTATTGGAGTTTTAGGGATTTCTATTGTTGCGCCATCGGTTGCAAACGCTGGTCGTATAGTGGACACGCCATATGGTCAGATTAAAGAAGAATGCATTGATGGGAAAATTGTGAGCAGTGAAGAAGATTTAGCAAATATAATAACTAACATTGATAATCATTATAACATTTCAATGTTAACGTATGATGATAGAGAAAAGCTTTATGCTAGTGCATATGATTTAGCTTCCCCTGATATTATCCAGTCTTATGAACAGAAAGTTACTAGTAAGCTTGTTGAAAATACCGAAGGATTGACTGAAATTGATGAAGAAACAATAGATAAGGTAGATGAATATGTACAGTTATCAGCGTCTGGATACAAATTGAACTTACCGTCAGAAGTTAAAAATGAAATGACAACTGAAACGTATGAATCTATTGTAAACAGTATAAATAACAGTAATCAATTCGTAGCTGAAGAGGGAGTTATAATTGATGAAGAGAATAAAGAAGCTTCTTATGCAGTAAGTGATACATCCATTTTAAGGGAAAATGGTGAAACACCTATGTTAAGGGCAAGCGGGGTCTCAAAAGTAAAAACATATTGGTGGGGCTATAAAATATATATGAGTAAGACGCTCCTGCGTTATGCTGGTGGTGGTTTAACTGGGGCGGCAGGGTACATGGTTAGTAAATTAAAATTAAGATATCCTATTGCTATCGCAGCAGCAGCAGCTATGGGGATGGCTGGTGTTTTAGGAACTAGTGCTAAGCATGGTTATGTGGTGAGAATTACAAGAGTTAGTATACCGTATGGCCCTAAATATATTGTGACTGGAGTGTGGCGACAATAGTGGATAAAAAGAAAATTATAGAGTATGTGGTTGTTGCTGTTGTTATTTTAGGTTGGACATACCTGGTAGTAATTAAGGAAATACTTCCTAAAAATGTAGGGTTCATCTCATTAGTTATTTTATCTATTATTCTTTATTTTGTAGGTAATAAGCTTAATAAAAAATGATAAAAAAGAAGCATTGCAGGGCGACCTAAGCTATATTCAGCAGATGCGAAAGAGCCACAAAAACAGGCTGTCTATCATCAAATAGTTAAAATGATAAATTATGGAATGGTCATAAAGGATATCGCGAAAAAAATAGAGTAACTAGAACGACGGTGTATAGAATTAAAATTGAAGAACTTAACGAAAAAATAATTAATATTGATGATTGAACAAAACCTGTAGTTGTTTCTGGGAAGATAACTATAGTGGAATGGAAACATTTTTCCGAATAGGAATTATAAGGTGTCAATTGATTAAGTTTGTACCCTTGAAATTAATTGGTTTTCGATGGGAGCCCTAATGGATTTCGCGATACCAAAATGAACAGGACTTTGATAATTCAAGATTCCTTGGAAGCGAACATGATTCCACCTACTGACGTAATCAAAAATAATAAACACGTTTCTATAAAAATATCCACATAAAAACGGAGGATTTTCATTGAAAATAGACCTAGAACAAGTATATACACTAAACTTCACGATGAGATTAAGGGCAGATCCCTTGGAAAATAAGAGGTTTTTAAAATGGAGTTTCTTAATAATTTTCTTTTTGAATTTAGGGCAACAAGTCTTATTGGAAGATGTATCAGGTAATTTTGGTTCGCCTAAAATAACTTCTAGCATGCTTGCTGTTGCGATAGCATCATATTTTCTGCTATCTCCAAAGAATTTGACCGTAAAATATCAAGCAACTCAGTATTTACTATCTGCTTTTTGTTTACAAGGGGTCATATTTACATTGGCAAAACTCTTCTATACGTCATTCTTTTATGTACTTCAAAATGAAATAACCCTTGATATGAGAATTCTGTATTTTGCCAACGTTATTTTTTTAACGATATGGCTGATAATTTTTATGCTTTCTTGCTTTTATTTTAAGAAGAGATTACTACGAGGAGATTTTCGGGAAGGCTCAATGACACAAAAGAAACGTAGTAATAATGACGGACTGAATTTAAGTATAAAGAGTTTAATATTTATAATTGTTTTTTCCTGTCTACTACTCGTAATGCGTATAGTTGGAGAAGATATAAATAATATATTGTTGGCGGTAATACTTCTTATCATGATGTTTATCACTTTAGGAGGAATAATGCTATTTCCAGAATACTTACTAACTGCTTACTGTAAATATAAATTCCCAGAGTTTTTTGTAGAAGTTTATGGGAAAATAGAGGAAGAAGGATTATACTTTGAACATTGTTTGACATACCAAACTAGAAGTAAATTAGACTATTGGCATTTTCCGCTTGAGGATTTAGAAGAAATAGTTATCAAAAATAATATCAATCAAACTGGGCCAGTGTTCTTTTTCATAAAAAAACCATTTAAGAAAAAAACCTATTATGAATTTAAATATTATTTACCAACAAATCAAAAAGTAGAATTAAATAATGATTTATTTGGGTATGAATCCATCGAAGTCGCAGATGCTCTTAAAACACGTGATACGAACAATGTGGATTTAAAGTATATGCGAAAGCGAATGAAGCGCTACGCTAGAGAAAGAAAATGGAAAATAAAAGCGGATGAATTATATGGGGTTATTTTAAATAATTCAGATGAAGTCATATTTGATTTTTATATTCCATTGATAAAAACGATTAACCAACGTAAAAAGTTTTAAGAAAAATCAAGTTTGTCAGCAGACTTGATTTTTTACATTGGTGTTAATTTTACTGGTATACTTCGATCAAAATTCCATTATAGTAAGTCTATCTTAACAAATGGAGTTGAAAACAATGATAAAAAACGAAGAAAAATTAAAAATGCTACACCAAAAAAAGGAACCGCTAATTTTATATAATTGTTGGGATGTTTCTTCTGCTCGAGCGATACAAGCAGGCGGGGCAAAAGCCATGGCAACAAGCAGTTACGCAATCGCAGAAAATCTTGGAGTGGCAGACGGAGAGCGACTAACTTTTGACGAAATGTTCCAAGTTCTATCACGAATTGCGGCAAATACACCACTCCCGCTAACTGTAGACATCGAGAGTGGTTATGCTGAAAATCTTAATAAACTTGCCAAAAACACTGAACGCCTACTTGAAATTGGAATAGCTGGTATAAATATAGAAGATCAACTCATGGGTGCTACCAATCCCGCATTATGCAGCACGGAGGAATATTGTGATAAAATCAAGGCAATAAAACAAACGGTAGCTAAAAGAAATGCGAATATATTTATAAATGCACGAACGGACATCTTTTTCCAGGGACGAAAAGAGACAGAAGCGCTAGTAAATGAAGCAATCAAACGAACAAAAGCATATGCCAAAGCAGGTGCAGATTCGATTTTTATTCCAGGGTTACTATCGCCGCAATTAATCCGTACTTTTGTCCAGAAATCTCCATTACCAGTCAATGTTATGCTAATGGACGGAATGGTTTCCACCGCTGAACTAACAGAAATCGGCGTAAAAAGAATAAGTTACGGGCCAAATAGTTATTTTCAGGCTAATTTAGCGATTCAACAAGCAGCGGAAAAGATTTTCGGAGGAGTTGAAAATGTATGATTACTAACTCGCGAGATATTGATAAATATTATGAAATGTTAGTAGAGAAAAACTCGAATTACGAAGGAGTATTTTTTGTTGGGGTGAAGACAACCGGGATACTTTGTAGACCAACTTGTCCGGCGAAAAAGCCACTAAAAGCAAATTGTGAATTTTTTAGTACAGCTAAAGAAGCACTTTTGGCATCTTATCGACCTTGTAAACGTTGTGAACCACTTTCAAATCCAACAAAAATGTCGCCAGCTGTGAAGTTGCTTGTTGATGCTATTGAAAAAAATCCGGAGAAGAAGTGGACGGATAAAGATTTTGATGATTTGTCAATTAGTGCAAATACGGCACGACGCCAGTTTCAGAAGCGATTTGGAATGACATTTATTGAATATGCTCGGTCGCGTCGCTTGGGGCTTGCCTTTAAACACATTCGAAATGGTGAATCAATCATCAATGCGCAGATGGATAGTGGTTATGAGTCAGGAAATGGATTTCGCGATGCTTTTTCAAAAACGATGGGAGATGTTCCTCATAAATCAAAGGACATCACCATTTTATACTCCGCCTGGCTTGAGACGAAACTTGGCTCGATGTTGGCAATTTCAGATGAGGACCACTTGCTACTTTTAGAATTTGTTGATCGAAAAGGTTTGGAAACAGAAATAAAAAAATTGCGCACACGATTAAAAGCAGGAATTTCACCTGAAAAAACAGATGTTATCAAGCAAGTGGAAGCAGAATTGGCGCTATATTTCGATGGGAAGATTGTGGACTTTAAAACACCAATTCGCTACATTGGTTCCGCTTTTCAGCAAAGTGTTTGGAACGAATTGAGGCGGATTCCAATTGGTGAGACGATTTCGTATAAAGCACTTGCGGAGAAGCTTGGAAAACCTACTGCAAGTCGCGCTGTCGCAAGAGCAAATGGGGCGAATCAACTATCGCTAATTGTTCCGTGTCATCGAGTAATCAATAGTAATGGTGCATTAGGAGGCTATGGTGGCGGACTTGCTCGGAAAGAATGGCTTATCAATCATGAAAAGATGGTTCCGGAATGAAAGGGAGCCATCTTTTTTATCATTTTATGTGAATTCCAAATAGTGGCATTAAAGCCGGGGCATGAGAATAACTAATGTTTACCCCTTTTAAATCTTGTGGTAGGGCAGTGATAGACTCAAAAATGCAAGAGCTAATATCAATTCCACTCAGCGTACAATTTAAAAACTGTGCTTTATTTAAATCAAGACCTTCTAAATATGTATCAACTAATTGCGCACCACTAAAATCACTATTTGTATAAGCGCCAGATTCAAACAAAACCCATTTTAAATTAGCATAGCGAAAGGCGATATAATCCGCATAACAATCATCAAAAACACAATTTCTAAGTGTCGCATCGCTGAAATTCACCCCAATTAATTTGCAATTTTCAAATCGAACGCGGTGGATGACAGCTCCCATCAAATCTAAATTCGACAAGTCGCAATTTCTAAAAATCACATCTGTTAAATTCGCACTTACAAGAGAGACGGAATCAAACACACAGCCTTCAAAGATAATTGTTTCTAATTGAAAATGTTCGAAAATTTCTCCTGTAAGCAAAGTTCTTTTAAAGATTTTCTCACTCACTTCCCCAATATCTTCAAGCACGTATGTATCGTCTGGATAGACCGTCAAATCTCCATCCGGAATCCGCGGCGCAGTAATTTTTTTCATTTTTCTTACCTCACTTTCACTTCTATTATAGCTTATATTGTTTGGAATTGGGCTGAAAAATCATTTACCTTTCCTAAAAAACGGCTTACAATGAGTTTAGATGAAAAATGGGATTGGAGGATTGAACGAAATGACTGCAAGCGTATTAGTAACGGGAAAATTACTACCAGAAACAATGAAAGCACTAGAAAAATGGAAAATTGAAACACTTTTAGGCGATGATTTAACAGAAACTGAACTAATCAAAAAGGTGGCGGAGGTAGATGCAATTATTTGCCCGCTTTCCACACAAATAACCGCAAAAGTTTTAGAAGCCGCAAAAAATCTTAAAATCGTTGCGAATATTGGTGCAGGATTTGATAATATTGCTGTGAATAAGGCGAAAGAATTAGGGGTTGTGGTAACTAATACCCCGGATGTATCAACAGAAGCAACTGCTGAATTAACATTGGGGCTTATTTTGGACGTAGCCCGGAGAATTTCTGAAGGAGACCGTCTATGTCGTGAAGCACCTGAGAAATTTACAGGCTGGGCACCGACGTTCTTTTTAGGCACGGAATTAAGTGGAAAAACCCTTGGAATTATTGGCTTAGGTAGGATAGGACAGGCAGTTGCAAAACGAGCAGCCGCTTTTGGAATGAAAATTATTTATTCTGGGCATAATCCGAAAGACTACAACGCCGAATTTGTTAGCCAAACCGAATTGTTAAAACAGAGTGATGTAGTAACAATTCACGCGGCCTACAATCCTGATTTAAAGCATTTAATCAATGAAAAAACGCTCCAAATGATGAAACCCAGCGCATTTTTGATCAATGCAGCTCGTGGGCCGGTTGTCGAGGAAGTTGCACTCGTAAATGCATTGAAAAGTGGAGAGATAGCTGGGACGGCGCTAGATGTTTTTGAATTTGAACCTAAAATTGGCGCAGCGTTACGAGCCTTAGATAATGTAGTTTTGACCCCGCATATTGGTAATGCAACTGTCGAAACTCGCACAGAAATGGGACGAATGGCGATTTCAAATGTCGAAGCTGTATTAGCCGGAAAAGCTCCCATTCATCCGGTTTATTAGAACAGTAAAAATAGCCGTGGTTAGACGCTGCGGCTATGTAATTTTGCTAAATTATGATATAATATTTTTTGTCGGAATACGACGGGTTGTTAGCTCAGTTGGTAGAGCAGCTGACTCTTAATCAGCGGGTCGTGGGTTCGAACCCCTCACAACCCATATTGGAAAACCGTTTAGGCCGTGGGGCTTAGACGGTTTTTTTATCTGAATTAGTTTACATTAATGTGGGAAAATAGCTTCCGTGGGCAGAGCGTGGGCAGAGAATCATGTAAAAGGGTTTTTAAATGTATTTGCAGCTTCTTGTTGTTTCTCTTTCAGAACGTGGGAATAGATGTCTGCTGTTGTGTTAAATGACTTATGGCGTAAACGCTCTTGTATCACTTTAATATCGAGACCGCTATTCAACAAAAGGGTAGCAGAAGTGTGCCGTAAGTCGTGAAAACGAATAGATGGCAAGTCATGCCTTTCTATTAGTCTTTTCCATCGTTGGTAATAGCTGTCTGGTCGGAATGGTTTCCCGTTAGAATCCGCAAATAAGAAGTGATGTCCCGCCCAACCCCCGGTACCTGGCAGCGTTAAGGGTCTATAGCTTTCGAGCAGTGCAGAGAGCCATGTCGGAATATCTACTCTTCCAGTCTCTCCGTTTTTAGTCTCAGACTTGATGCTCACGCCTTCGCCAACAATCGTGATAGCTGTTTGTTCGAATAGTATTTCATTCTCGACAAAGTCAATATGTTTCCATTCCAACGCCGCTAACTCAGCTTCTCTGCAGCCTGTCACTAATGCTATATAAATCATTGCTTGCATTTGTATAGGCTCTTTTGCTAGTGCTCTATCTAGCTGAGCGACGTTTTCAGGTGTGAATATGCTGGGTGGTCGTTTTTTAACCCTCGGAAGCTTAATTCCTTTTGTGGGATTTGCTGTTAGAACTTTCCACTCCACTGCTGTCTCTAACACTGAGCTTAGCGCAAAATATATATGTCGTACTGTTCTAGCTGAAAGCACTTCTCCTGTTACTAGATTGGCGTCGGGTTTCTGTAACTTGTCTATCAAATTTACGATTTGTAGAGTAGATAATTTATTCAACTGTATACCGCCGATTTCCGGGTACAATCTTCTTTTAATCTGTGAGTAGTATTCGTTATATGTTTTGTAAGCAAGATGCCTTTGTGCGTGTTTCGGTAGCCACTCTTTTTCTACAAATTCCTTGAAGGTGAGCCTAGAAGGGGCTTCATATCCATTCCTTTCTAACTCTTCAATAAAGCGATTGAGCTCTTTCTCCCTTTCTTTTGCACTCTTCGTTTTTGTCATCTTAGACCGTTTAATAGGTGTGCCTTTCTCATTGTAGCCTACAGTTACCCTCAGGCGCCAGCCCGTTTTTAACTTCTCAATAGAGCCAACGTATCGTTTTTTGTTTGCCATTTCTTTTCACCTCCTTTCAATTAGGAATGTATGTTCGGTTTTCGGGCTGTAAGGACCCCAAGAAAAGAGTCCTGTGGAGTTATTTTAATTTGATGTTCATGCTCATTAGCTGAGAAGACGCATTGGTCGCACTGATTATGTATTTGTTAGTCTCGTATTCCTTAGAAAAAACGCCATCTTGGCTAATCAGCCAGTCCATGTAATCAGCGTAGTATGGGACATCTTTCTCGATGCCAAGAGCTGTTAACATATAAAATCCGTAAAAATTGTCACCACCAGAAAACGCATATTCAGTTAAGTTAAAATCGTCGTCATAATAAGCAAAAACACGGCTCCCTGTAGGGACATCATTTAGGAGTAATTGAAGATAACCACCTTTAGTATTTTCTAGGAAATCAGCATTTTCGTCAATTTTAGTCATACCTTTTTTGGAAACTATCGTATTGTACTTGGTTATAAAGTTTTTGGTTTCGGAAGGTATCTGAGCTATATTATTAATTGGGGGTTTGACTGCAACAGTAAATAAGTTCCAGTGCCCGTCCTGTAAACTGACTTCAACATCAAAGTCTTTGTTTTCATTGCTATCATTGCTCATTTCTATATTGAAGGAACCATCTTTTTTCACATTAACGGATTTGCCTTCAAGTGTTACTTGTGCCCCTTTTTCTGTTTTACCGGTTAGCTTAGCTTTGCCATTAGGGTCTGCTTGTACAATATCTTTTTTAAACGGGGTTTTTATGTTTGTGTCTTTGACGGAATCCGTCCCGCAAGCCCCTAGGAGTAAAACCAATCCTAGCAGTAAAATTCCAATTCCTTTTTTCATTCTCGCTCGCTCCCTTTTGTTATGCTATATGATTTTATTTGAGTAAGCCAAATCCGTGTTATCTCTATAATGACAAAGCACATTGTCTTCTATTTTCTTTAACCGTCGCTTTGCTAGATTTGCAGAAACACCAAAAAGGTCTACTATCTCCATTATACAGTCCTCTGACGAGAAGTCTACCATACCCAACATATGATAGGGAATTCGCAGGTACATGCTCATCTGTTTAGCTTGCTGCTCCTGCATAGCCTTTTGTTGCCTGGTCATTTGCAACTGATTCCCCGTATGCTCTAACCAATGCGCTAATTCATGAAAAAAGGCCTCTTTGTAATCCTCGCCTCTTAGTCCACGGGACAGTACAATCCCAAAATTACCGAATGCGACGGAAGGGAAGTCCATTTCCATCACTAAGACATTATACGCAATTTGTATTTTTTCTGTATCCAGTTGTGTAGGTTTAGTTATGTTGTGCTGGGTCAAACTCCCAGACATGCGTAGTTCCATCGCTGTTGGTTTGTAGTGTTTTATATAATCAAACTTAGAAATAGCCATCTAGTCATCTCATTTCTACATGTTTTCGAATTCATCAATCTTACGTTGCGCCTCTTTTAATGCTCTGATTATGCCCTCCACTTTTGCAATATCTTCTGAGGTCAACCCTTCCACATCTAAGAATTGCGCATCCTCTAACCCTTCTAACGGGTTTTTTATGTCTGTTCTTCCTAAAAGATAATCTACAGAGACATTGAAGTAATCAGCTACCTTTTGAAGCTTGTCGGTAGAAGGACTACTTTTTTTCCATGTGTACATGGAATTTTTTCCAAAACCAAGGTCATCTTCTAGTCTTGAGATTGGAATTCCCTGCTCATCACTAATTTTTTTTACTCGTTCAAATGCGGTCATACCAACCATCCTTGTCCACTTAAAGATATAATATACATAATTATGTAGAAAACACTTGCGTTCTATATAATTATAGAGTATACTCTATCCATAAGCTAATTTAATACGCTAACAGCGCAACAAACAAAAGCCAAAATATCAAGCTCCCCAGCAAGGTATGGCAATGTAGTAGGCTTATTTAGCTATGCCCTTATTCTACATTATTATGTAGTTTATGTCAACATTAGCGTATTGGATTAGCGGATACTATAGAAAAAGCAGGAAAGGAGATGACATAATGCCTGTGCAAAAACTGAAAGAGCTGGTTAAGATTGCACTTATCCGTCGCGGGATTAGTCAAGCAGAATTAGCTAAAACGATTGGTATTTCCCCTACGTATCTATCAGATATTCTAAATGATAATCGTAGTGGCAAGAAAGTAGATGATATTAAAAATCAAATCACAAAATTACTTGAAATCGACAAGGAGGCATAAGAATGAAAATCATTGAAGAGTTTAAAGATTACATTATCAATCACAAAGGAACAACACCGATATTTAATTTGCAACACGTGTATAGATTCCCTAATAACTATGGGGCAAGCGTTGTTTCAGGACCATATACTTATGGTATTGAGTTAGCTGTTATCCTTTTCGACAACGAGGATTGGCACATAATATACGACACTCCGATAACAAATGATATTTTAGGTTATCTAAACGAAGTCAGCTTAAAACGAGCTTTAAAAGATATTTATGACTTACCAATTAGGTAGGAGGTGGGCTTAGATGGAGATTAGTCAATTTAAAGAAACCATGACAGCTCAAGAGGTAGCGGAGTACTTAGGTGTGACCCGTCAGACTATTTACAAATGGGCAAATTATGCGGGACTACCAAATAAGCAAATGTGTGGAAGGGTAAGACTATTTAGTCGAAGTCAAATCGACGAATGGGTTAAATCAAACAAGGTAGGTGCATCGAATGAATGAGCTAATTATGTCTAAGAAATTAGTTAGAGGACACGTAGTAGAATTTTATAAAATAGCGAATAGAAAAGTAAGATACGAGCTAAAAAAAGGGCAAGATGCATTAAACTATGGTCCGTTTAACTCGCTACTAGAAGCAGTAAATCATTTCAAAGCAGAATACCGGGAACAAGAGTCAATTAGCAGAAAACGAACAGAGGAGCAAGAGCTCATTGACCAGTTTAATGCATGGGATGGCGATGTAAACGATATGGAGGGGTTCACTTTATGACAGGTGAGGAGCTTATAAAGCTAGATGTGTTATCAGAGAAGCTGAACAACGCTAAACACGAACTTCAAGCATTCAGATATGCGTCGCAAACTAGAAACAGAAAAGTGCTGACTAAAGAGCTTGCAGTAGAATTTGCTTCTAAGTACGGCACATGGCTGGTCACAAACACGGAGCTAGCAATCCAACAAAGTTCACGCATTCTAGAGCTAGAATTACAGGTTGAGGCCTTAAAGGCAGAACTTGAAGTTTGGAAAGGTGAGGAATCAGAATAGTGAAAATAGTAGGAGGCAGAGTAAATGACAATTTATAAAAAAGATTTACGTGAAATTGTTGAAAAAGGTTTGAATTTGGCAATTAGTAATGAGTGTGAAAGCTGGAAGCAATATCAAAGACGCATGTTAACAAAATACATCGAGCAGAATAAGTTACAAGATAGGATAGATATATTCCATAAGAATTTATGTGCGTTACAAAAACAAGCGGGAGAGTTACGAGAAGCAATTCCGAGTTGGCGTGGTCCTTTTGTGTGGGTGGATGATTTTCGATACTATGACACATCAGACGCGATGCTGGAGTTTGTAATAGAAGGTCTCCTATTCGAAAACATACAAGAAGACTATGACCTTTGGTTACAAGACCATCGGGATAAAAAGAAGGCAATTAGAGATGAATATGAAAAGTTAAATGGTCAGCTTACTAGTTTGAGCCCAGCAAAAGGCTATGACTTACTTCACGAGTTGGGTTTTGATGTGTCTGGTATAGATGTAGCTAAACAAAAGAATGAATTAGTAACTGTAGCACTCAATAAAAGTCTATTAGGGGTAGGTGTCAGTAAATGAGTCAAGATAACATAAATCCACAACACTACCAGCAAGGCGGTATACAAACCATTGACGTCATGAAGGCAAAACTCACACCGGAAGAGTTTAGAGGACACTTAAAAGCAACGGTAATAAAGTACATCACTAGAGAAAGTATGAAAGGCGGTATTGAAGACTTGCAAAAAGCGCAGTGGTATCTGGATTATCTCATTGCTTTTAACACTAACGTCCCATTTAAGTCACGTGCAGAAATTGACGAAATACTAGACGATTATGACAAACTCGAGACTGGAATCAAAGACCTACAAGACCGCATGATGCTGGAGGGTGAGACTAATGAGTGAGATAGAATCTCTTGTTGCTATAGCTTTTCTACTGATAGCCTTTGCAGTGCTCTGCTATTTAGTAGGCTATGCAGATGCAGTGAAGAAAACGAAGGGCGGTGGTCAAATTGAAAGTATGAAAAAAGCCCGTAACGAAGCGGCAACTTCGAAAACGAGCATACAGAAATTAGTATCTAAACATAATTTAACACGGATGGAGGCTAAAAGCAAATGGTCCAAGTAGGGGATACCGTAGAAATACAAGACCGGTCAGGAATAGAAAAAAGGGCAATAGAAGGTCAGTGGTGTTGCGTGCTTGCGGTCATGTGTGATGCCCTTCTAGTAGAAGATACCACTGGCGATAGATTCTCTATCCCAGCTAGCCAAGTCAAATTAATAAAAATGGAGGAATACACAAGATGAGATTAACTTTTGATATTGAAACAGTAGATGATGCGCTGGAACTGCAAAAGATTTTAAAAGTACTTTCCACAGAAGGGGAGCTAATACAATTCTCTACGGAAGATTCTAAATCAGAGATAGCTACTAGCAAAGAACAAGAGGAACAAGAACAAGAGGAAGAAGAGCAGGGGCAAGAAGAACAAGAGGAAGAAGAGCAGGGGCAAGAGGAACAAGAGGAAGAACAAGAGGAACAAGAGGAACAAGAGCAGGGGCAAGAGGAAGAGGAGCAGACACTCACGCTTGCAGATGTGAAGAGAGCCGTCTCTCGATTTGAGGGAGGAACAAAAAATGTACAAGTGAAATTTGTGATGGTTACTGCTTTCAAAGTTACAGCTCTAAATAAACTAAAACCTTCCGATTATCAGGACTTTATTGAGATGCTAGACGAACGCGAAAAAGAGTTTGGTCTTAGTCAAAACACGGACAAGGATGCTTCCGAGAATGAAGATAGGAATAAATCCAAACAGAATACGTCATATGAAGAGGTGCTTACCCTAGACGCTTTGCGTGTGATGGTTCGTCCGTTTGTTCAATCCAAAAACAATAAGGCTGTTAAGAAAATCTTGCGTGGAAACTTCGGCGTCGAGGCTATGGCCGAATTGGACGAGGAAGATTACCCTGCTTTTGTCGCTGAACTTGAAAAATCGAAGAAGAAACTAGGTCTCTAAGATGCCCGAATTATGGAGGGATATTGAGTCTTATGAGGGGCTTTATCAGGTTTCCAATTATGGCCGTGTAAAAAGCCTCAACTATGCACGAACAGGGAAGGCTCGAAACCTCAGACTTGGAAAGCATAGACAAGGCTATCGCGAGGCCCATCTGAGCAAAGAGGGGAAGACTAAGATTTTCAAAGTGCACCGTCTTGTAGCAAGTGCCTTCATCCCCAATCCAGAAAATAAAAAAGAGGTGAACCACATTGATGAGGTTACTAGCAATAACCATATGGATAATTTGGAGTGGGTCACACCTAGCGAAAATATGAATCATGGTACTAGGAATAGGCGTGTAGCAGCTAAAATATCAATACCAATTGTTCAGATAGATATGTCTGGCGAGGTGGTACACCGTTTTGCATCAGCTGCGGAAGCGGGCAGGCAGGGATTTGATTCGAGCCATATTGTTAAGTGCTGTAGGGGCATACTTACTACCCATAGGGGCTACTGCTGGGAATACGAAAGGGAGGTGATTTGATGTCACCAAATAGCCATGCCAAGCTGTCAGCCTCGGGGTCGAGTCGATGGCTAAACTGCACGCCGTCCGTTGCCCTTGAGGCAAAGTTTCCAGAGCAGGGCAGTGGTGGGGTTTATGCGCAGGAAGGTACACTGGCGCACAGCTTTGCAGAGCTGTTGCTTCAAAAGTTTAATGGCGATGTGGACAAGGCGAAATATGCTAGAAAGCTAAACCGTTTAAAGAAAAATAGTTTATATGATGCTTCGATGATTGAGCATGTAGAAGTTTACACAACTATTGTAATTGAGAAGTTTCAGGAAGCTCATGCAGCAGACAAAAACGCAGTTCTTTCTATTGAGCAACAGCTGGACTATTCCGACTATGCAAGAGGTGGGTTCGGTACAGGTGACGCGGTAATCGTAGGCAATGGTGTGGTTGAAATTGTAGACCTGAAATTTGGAAAGGGTGTTCCTGTTTCAGCAGAGGAGAATAGCCAGCTCATGCTTTACGGTCTTGGCGCATATAATGCTTTCGAATTGGAGCACACGATACACACAGTTCGAATGACTATTGTACAACCTCGCTTAGACAGCGTGACTGAATTTGAGATGGAGGTAAGTGATTTACTTGATTGGGCAGAGAACGTCGTAAAACCAGCGGCACTACTTGCGGATGCGGGAGAAGGCGAACTAAACGCAGGACCTTGGTGTAAATTCTGCCGAGCACGCAAAATCTGTAAGGCCCGTGCTGAGGCTAATCTTGCACTAACAAGCTATGACTTTAAAGACCCGCGCTTATTGCAACCAGAAGAGATAGCAAAGGTGCTTGGTCAGGTTGCAGAGTTGAAAAGTTGGGCGGAAGATGTTAAAGATTTTGCACTGAAAGAAGCAGAGGTTAAAGGCACGGAGTTTCCGGGGTGGAAATTAGTCGAAGGTCGGAGTAATCGGAGGTATGTTGACGCAGAAATGGTACAAGGCGTTTTAGAGTTAGAGGGCTACTCAGAAGAGGAGTTACTTAGCAAAAAACTCATCAGTATAACAGATATGGAAAAGCTAATCGGTAAAAAGCAAGTTGGAGTTATTTTAGGTGATTTAATTGAAAAGCCACCTGGAAAACCAACACTTGTAATTGAAAGTGACAAAAGGAAAGCAATTAAATTGAAAGCAGGCGCAGCGGATGACTTCGCTGACGACTTAGAAAATTAAGAGGAGATGTTGTAAAAATGGTAAAAGTAAAAACAGGTAAGGTCAGATTTAGTTATGTGCATGTGTTTGAGCCATGGGCAGGAGACGAAAGTCAGGAAAAGAAATACAGTGTTTGCTTAATTATTGACAAAACAGATAAAAAGACAGTTAAAGCTATTAAATCTGCAATTAAGGAATTGAAAGAGAGCAAAGAGGCAATCACTGTCTGGGGAGGCAAAAATGGCACAGCTCCAAAAAACCTAAAAACGCCGCTTCGTGATGGAGACGAAGAGCGTGACGAAATGGAAGAATTCGAAGGCAAGTATTTTGTCAATGCAAATAGTAAACGTCAACCCGGCGTAATTAACAAAAAACGGAAAGAACTAACAGCGGAAGAGTTCTACAGTGGCTGTTATGGTCGCGCTAGTATTGACTTATATGCATATAACAGTAATGGAAGCAAAGGCATCGCGGTAGGTTTGAATAATTTATTATTCCTAGAAGATGGTGAACCACTTGGATTCAGTGCGTTAAGTGCAGAGGATGACTTTGACGACGATTTGGATGATTACGATGATGACTTTGACGACGACGAAGAGGATGACGAGGACGAAGATGACCTATGAGTCAAAAAACACTGAGTATTGATATCGAGACCTACTCAGGTCGGGACATCAGGAATTGTGGTACCTATGCCTATGCGGAGGATGAAGCTTTTGAAATCATCCTCTTGGCATATGCCTATAGCGACGATAAGGTTGAAATTGTAGACCTTACTATCGATGAACTACCCGAGCATGTACTCGACGATTTGACAAACCCGGATGTACTCAAGACAGCACATAACGCTAATTTTGAAAGGACATGCCTCGCTAAATACTTTAATTGTGAAATGCCCCCAGAGCAGTGGCGGTGCACGATGGTACATGGTACTTTACTAGGATTACCTGCAAGTCTTGACATGATGTCTAAAGCGCTCAAGCTAAATCAGGAAAAAGACAGCGAGGGGAAAGCGCTTATAAGGTACTTCTGTATGCCTTGCAAGCCGACAAAGGCTAACGGTGGCCGAACACGAAACTACCCCGAACATGCTCCGGAGAAGTGGGCTAAGTTCATGGAGTACTGTAGACAAGACGTGATAGTAGAGAGGGCTATATCTAAGAAAATATCTAAATTTCCTTTTCCGATAGAGGAGCAACGTAATTGGGAACTGGACCAGCGGATTGTCGATAGAGGGGTTAAAGTAGACATTTCTCTTGTAAATCATGCTATCGCATGCCAAGAGTGGTATCAAGAACGCTTGTTTAAGAAAGCGAAAGATCTAACAGGCTTAGAAAACCCGAACTCTGTTGCTCAGCAAAAAAGCTGGTTAGCTGGGAAGGGTTATCCAGTCACTAGTTTAAATAAAGAATCTGTATCTAAACTGCTTGCAGATATGAAGCTTGACGAGGATGTAAGAGAGATGTTGCTACTACGTCAAGAGATGTCAAAAACAAGCATAAAGAAATATGAAAAAATGAAACATGCAAGATGTAATGACGGACGGATTCGAGGCTTACTACAGTTCTATGGCGCTAATCGAACCGGACGTTGGGCGGGGCGACTAGTTCAAGTACAGAACCTTCCTAGAAACTATATCAAGGACATTGATGAGGTCAGAAAAGACTTGAAAATAGGTGATTATGAAGCCTTCGAGATGATGTATAGTAGTGTGCCTGATGTACTCTCACAGCTCATCAGAACCGCTTTTGTTGCGGAAGATGGCTATACCTTCGACATTACCGATTTTAGTGCCATCGAAGCACGTGTTATCGCGTGGCTTGCAGGTGAACAGTGGCGATTAGATGTATTTAACAGTCACGGAAAGATATACGAAGCTTCGGCTTCTCAGATGTTTCATATACCTATTAACGAAGTGGACAAGAACTTACGTCAAAAAGGGAAAGTCTCAGAGCTCGCTCTTGGCTATAACGGCGGCGTGAATGCGTTAATTGCTATGGGTGCATTAGAAATGGGACTTCAAGAGAACGAACTGCAAGGCATTGTGGACGCTTGGAGAAAGGCGAGCCCAGCGATTACTAAACTGTGGCGAGGTGTTGAAAACAGAGCGAAGACGGCAATCGCAACGCGAAAAAGTCAAAGGTATAAAGGACTTACCTTTTATTACAAAGCAGGCATTTTGTTCATCCAGCTTCCGAGTGGACGCGACTTGGCTTATTTCAAAGCTAAGCTGGTACCCGGCAAATACGGCGAGCAAATATGCTATGAGGGGACCTCAGAAAAAGGTTGGCACAAGCAACACACTTATGGTGGTAAATTAGTCGAGAACATTGTTCAAGCAATAGCGCGGGATTGTTTAGCGGTCTCGTTACAACGAATTGAGGATGCAGGGATTAACACAGTTATGCACGTGCACGATGAAGCTATCACAGAAGTTCCAGTATCAGAGAGCTCGATAGAAAAGCTAAATGCGATACTTGCGGAACCAATTCGCTGGGCACCGGATTTGCCATTAAAGGGCGATGGGTTCTCATCTGCTTTTTATATGAAGGATTAGGAGTGAAAACATGACAGAATACGCAATGTACCAAGGAGACGATCTACTAATAATTGGCACATTAACAGAACTAGCAGAATTTAAAGACGTGAAGCGTGAAACTATATTGTTCTACGCTACGCCTTCTTACAGAAAAAGGACGACAGAGAAGGGGCTAAGAGTTATAAAACTGGATTAGGAGGTTAGACATGCAAAAACAAAACGTGTACAAAGATGACGTAACTACCAATGACTTATCAACGGCTCTGTGGTTGTATGAAAAAACTAACAGAGACTTACAAAAGGCAAAAAATAAATATCACAAGTGGACAGAAGATGAAGACGCATATCTTGCCTATTTTGCTTATTCCAACGATGCAAAAATACAAGATGCAGCAGACTACTTAAAGCGCACAAGGGACAGTGTAGAAAATCGACTTTCTTATTTGAGAAAACATAATAAAGCAACGTATATGGTCCGTCCGTGGAGCGAAAAAGAAGATGAATTTATTAAAAAATATTATGCAACCGTTAAAACGATACGGATAGCAGAACGTCTTAGAAGGAGCCCAAGCGCAATAAAAAGTCGGGCGTGGGCGTTAGGTGTAAATAAAAAATGAAGAAGGAAGCAGAATGACACTAACAACGGACGTAATAAATAATTTACTAAATGTCAAAGAGTCATATCAAGCTTCTGACGCCTTGATGAAAATGTTATTTGACAAAAAAGCAAGTGCCATTTCTGTGAATTTAATAAAGGAGAGTAGGTAATAGATGAATATAATCAAAAAAGGTGACAGAGTTCAGACTGTAACGGATACAGAGTGCAATAGGGCGGATTTGCAGGGTTACGCTAAAATCCCAAAAGGAACCCTTTTATACGTAGATACGATACTAAACCATAAATTACTAATTGTCTCACTTCCTGATGATGACGAACAGAGATATATGCTTAATGTATCAAAGGTATTGGTAGTTAAATATGAGTGGGAGGAGGTATTAAAGGGCCTGTAGTTATCGCTACTATCTCCCTAATAATAGCGATAATAAGCTTAATCTATAAACTAAATAGCTAGCAAGATAATTGTAAAGAAAGGAGGTTAGTAATTGAATGCGAAAGATATTGCTGTCTCCGCAGATGGCAAACTGACCCTAGCGGTCGGAAAAAGCCGGAAAGAAAAAGCATGGAAGAACGAAGGGATCTCATGGCAAAAGGTGCTTGAAAAAATAAGTCAAACAACCAGAACGAGCGAAACTATTGACGAGTATTTGCAGATGTCTAAAGCAGAGCAATCTAACATAAAGGATATTGGTGGGTTTGTAGGTGGCACGCTGCTAAAAGGACGACGTAAAGCCGAAAACGTGAAGTGGCGGCAATTAATCACACTAGATGCTGATTTTGCAGCACCCGGTCTTTGGGAAGAAATAGAGCTATTCTATAACTTTGCATGTGCTGTATACTCTACACACAAACACACAGCTGAAAAGCCACGATTGCGGGTAGTTATCCCGCTAGCAAGAGCAGTTACACCAGATGAGTATCAAGCGGTTAGTAGAAGGATTGCAGCCGATTTGGATATCGACGTATTTGACGATACGACTTATCAGCCTCACCGTTTAATGTACTGGCCGAGCACCGCAAAGGATGGCACATTTGAATTCCACTATCAAGATGGTGAATGGCTAAACCCAGACAGAGTGCTGGACCGCTACGATGATTGGACAGACCCATCGTTTTGGCCAGAGTCATCAAGGCGTGAAAATGCACGTAAAAAATTAGCTGATAGGCAAGGAAACCCGTTAGAGAAACCCGGCATTGTAGGAGCTTTCTGTAAAACGTATATGATACAGGATGCCATCGAGACCTTTTTGGCGGACAAGTACGAGCCGACAAATGACGGGCGATACACCTATACGGACGGAAGCACAGCAGGCGGATTAGTGTTATATGAGGATGGGCTATTTGCTTATAGCCATCATGGCACCGACCCTATCTCAGAGAAGTTAGTGAATGCATTTGATTTAGTACGCATTCACAAATTTGGCGCACAGGACGATGACGCACAGGAAGGAACTCCAGTCAATCGCTTGCCTTCTTTCTTGGCCATGGCGGACTTTGCGAGAAATGATGATAATGTTAAGGAACATCTAGTTGAGTCGTCGCTTACAAGTGCCTTAGAAGATTTTGCGGACATGCTAGATGAAGCGGATGAGGAAATCGAAGAAGTAGATAAAAGCTGGATGAAGAAGCTAACACTAAATCGAAACGGAAAAATAGAGTCTACTGCACCAAACATTTTAAGAATTCTAGAAAATGACCCGCATTTGAGAGGGAAATTTGGCTATAACGAATTTAATTATCGCATGTCTATTCTTGGCAATGTGCCTTGGAGGAAGACTGCTAAAAAGGTAGAGGAGAAGAATGACCTAGATGATAGTGCTTTGCGAAATTATCTAGAGTCTGTATATCAAATTAGCGGCAAGGAAAAAATTAAAGATGCGTTAAGAGAGGTCATGCACCGTCAACGGTTTCACCCTGTGCGAAATTATTTAAACGAATTAGAGTGGGACAAGAAAAAGCGACTTGATACACTATTGATTGATTATCTAGGTGCGACTGATTCGGAGTATACAAGAGTTGTGACGCGCAAGACGTTTGTGGCCGCGGTGGCTAGGGTGCAGGTTCCTGGTATCAAATTTGACCAGGTTCTCACATTAACAGGTATGCAAGGGATTGGGAAAAGTACATTACTAGATAAGCTTGGGAGAGAATGGTATTCGGATAGTCTAGAAGATTTACATGGAAAATCAGCGTATGAGCTTTTACAAGGGTACTGGATAATGGAGCTGGGTGAATTGTCTGCTTTGAATAAAACAGAAGTAGAGAAAGCAAAAGCATTTATATCAGCAAGAGAAGACCGCTTCCGTGTCGCCTATGGTGAGAACGTACAGGGCTTTCCACGACAGTGCATTTTCATAGCGACTACAAATGACAACACGTTTTTGCGGGACGGAACCGGAAATCGGCGTTTCTGGCCTGTAGAAGTGCAGGGGTTTGGTAAGAAATCGGTATTTAAGGATTTGCAAGAAGACGAAGTAAACCAGATTTGGGCGGAAGCCTTTATCCGATTTAAAGAAGGGGAATCGCTTTATTTACAAGGCGAACTAGAAAAACAAGCGAAGATACAACAAGCTAAATTTACGGAATCAAATGCATTAGAAGGCCTCATCCGTGAGTATCTTGAAACGCCAGTTCCAGCGGATTGGAGTGAATGGAACGCACCAGCTAGAAGAGCCTTTTTAAAGGGCGAAGACTTCGAGGAAGTGGAGCAAGATGGTTTAGTGTTGAGGGGCAAGACGTGCGCAATGGAGATATGGTGCGAAGTGCTGGATGGCGAAGCAAAACAACTGACAAAGCAGAAAGCACGTGAGATAAATGACGCACTAAGAAATATTGAAGGCTGGGAAGATAATCAGGGCGTTTTACGCTTTGGGAAGATATACGGAAGGCAACGGGCTTTTACTAGAAAAACTTTACCAGAGTAAAGAAGTTTGTGAAATTTGGGTGTCAACAAAGGGCGTCAACAAACGGGCTAAATGTCAACATTCTAGGACTTTTTACCCGTCAACATAATTTTTCTTTGTTGACACCCTTTGTTGACGGGTAAAAGCTTACAGCCCGTAAGGTTCAACCCTTAGCGTCAACAAAGTAACAATATTTATATATATAAGAGTAGTTTAGGTGTATTATGTGGGCGCGAGACGCCTGTACACGCCTATACACGTATATAGTATAAAACGAGCGTTTTTTTGTTGACACCTATGTTTTGAAATGTGAAATCTAAAAGAGGTGGTAAAATGCTAGAATCCAAAATCGAGACATATCTGAGGGAGCAGGTGCAGAAACGTGGTGGACTTTGTTGGAAATTTACAAGTCCGGGAACGCGAGGAGTACCAGACCGGATAGTGATGCTTAACAAGAAAGTCGCTTTTGTGGAATTGAAGGCACCGGGAAAAGAGCTCAAAAAACTACAAAGAAAGAGAAAGAAACAAATTGAAGCAGAGGGGCATTGGCACTGCAAGGTAGATACAAAAGAGCAAGTTAATCGTTTAATGGACCTTTTTGAGATGAGTCTATGAGTGGGCCCATACAGTTCAAAGCGCATGACTATCAAGATTTTGCAATAGAGAAAATAATGCTTTCTCCTAAATGCGGCTTATTTCTAGACATGGGCATGGGAAAAACCGTAACAACTTTAACGGCTATCGCGGAACTGATGTATAACAAATTAGAAGTTAGCAAAGTGCTTGTTATAGCCCCGCTTCGAGTAGCAGAAGATACATGGAGCCGAGAAACAGAGAAGTGGAACCACACTAGCTTTTTACAAGTTTCGAAGATTTTAGGACCCCTAAAGCAAAGAGAAAACGCCTTAAACCAGAAAGCGGATATCTACGTCATCAACCGTGAGAATTTAGTTTGGTTAGTTGATTACATTGGTAAAAGTTGGGACTTCGATATGGTAGTTGTAGATGAATTCTCTAGTTTTAAAAACAGTAAGTCACAGCGATTTAAGGCATTTCGGAAAGTATTGCCGAAAATTGGGAGACTGGTTGGGCTGACCGGAACACCAGCGCCAAACACACTGCTAGACCTGTGGCCTCAGATGTATTTGTTAGACAGAGGCGAACGTTTAGGCAAAACGAAACGAGCATACCTAGAAAGATATTTCACAGCGGGTGCAAGAAACGGGCATGTGATATTTGACTGGAAATTACGCGATGGGGCAGAGGAACTTATCCATCATAAAATTAGTGATATATGCGTGAGTATGAAAGCCGAGGACTGGCTTGATATGCCTAAACGAATAGATAATACTGTTGCCGTTACCCTGCCAAGCAAGGCAAGGGCGCAGTACAAAGAACTAGAAAAGGAACTACTTCTAGGATTTGAGAACTCAGATGTAGTAGCAGACTCGGCCGCAGTGCTTTCTAATAAACTGCTACAGATAGCGAATGGGGCAATATACGACGAAAATCAAGACTATCAAGAGATACACAATAAGAAACTGGAAGCCTTAGCGGACATCATCGAGGAAAGCAATGGCCAGCCTGTTCTTGTTTTCTACAGCTATAAACATGACGAGAAACGGTTACTAAAACACTTAAAGAAGTATAGACCGGAAAAGTTAACAGACTCAAAAAGTATCAAGAAATGGAATGCAGGTAAGACAAGCGTGCTACTTGCGCATCCAGCCAGTGCAGGGCATGGACTGAATCTCCAAGATGGAGGGCATATAGTAGTTTGGTTTGGTCTAACTTGGAGCTTAGAACTCTATCAGCAGGCTAATGCGAGGTTATTTCGGCAGGGACAGAGAGAGTCTGTGATAATACATCACATAGTAGCTAAGAACACACTAGACGAGAAGGTTATCACAGCATTAAGCAGCAAGAAAGTAGGACAAGATGCATTGCTTGAGGCGGTTAAAGCAAGACTTGAGGAAGTGAAGAACGATGAAAGGCGGAGATAATGTGGGTTATGGAATGACTTTGAATGAATACCAGCAAAAGGCAATGCGAACAAATACAGCACAAGGTAAAGATGATGTGATGAGCTTACTGAACTATGCACTTGGAACGGCAGGCGAGGCTGGTGAGGTAGCAGATATAATCAAAAAGCACGCTTTCCACGGACACAAACTAAGTATAGATGATTTAATGTCTGAGTTGGGCGATGTACTGTGGTATGTGTCTCAGCTAGCAATGATGCTTGGGGTAAACCTATCCGATGTAGCGAAGGATAATATAGCTAAACTTGAAGCACGATACCCAGATGGGTTTAGCAAGACCGATAGTATTAACAGAAAGGAGAATGGCTAATGACAAGAAAAGTAATGTGGCGTATTGTGATGCATGCATGCTGGCTTATGTTTGTTTTGTTAATGATATTAGCACCATTCCTTGCGTACGTCAGCGGGTTGCTAAATACTGGTGGAGCATTACTGGGATACATTGCGATAGGATTCATTGTGCATGTTTTTGAGGGAGGGAGTGCTGGATGAGTAAACACGCAATTGGTTTAAGTAAGAAACAGCTAGAGATAGTGACAGCAATGGCAACAAAGACAGCAACAGAAGAGTACAGTAAATTACAAAAGCAACAGAAGAAGAAAGATTACAGCTGGCGATTACGTAATGTTAAGTTGCTGTTAAAGAACTATCGCAACTTAAAGTTATATTGTGATGATGTAGTGAAGGACCTAACTATTCTAGAGCCGTTTCTTAATTTAATGGGTGGTAGAGCATTAGATATTAAATCCTTAACAGATACGGAGATTAAGACAGAGCTGATGATGAAGTATGTTGATAGTGTACTGCAAACATACGAGAAGGCTTGCACTGCTGGGACTGTTGAAGATAGTCGTCGTTATCGAATAGTTAAAGATATGTATTTGAATCCGAAGAAGCTAACAGCTGAGAAAGTAAGTGAGAAATATCATATCGACCGTCGGACCGTGTATAAAGAAATAAATAAAGCTTCTGAAACACTAGGCGTGTTAATGTTTGGAGTGGATGGGATTGAGGATATATTCCAACGTTAGGAACTTGGGCACTTTTTGGGCACCAATTGGGCACACTATTCATGTTAACATGTTAGAGTAAGATAATTAGTTAACTTCTCATAACATAGCAGGAGGTTGCTATGTTGCCGGGCAGAGGCTTTGTATCTGATTGTTGGTCTTGATTGGGGACGCATTCCAATCCTAATCTCATAACAAACATGTAAGTCCGGTGCATTATGCGCTGGGCTTTTATTTATGAGAGGGTGACAGGATTTGACAACAGCCGAGATAGTACGAATGATATTGCTAGATGATATGACTCGCTTTTATAACTCGAAGGAGTGGAAGAAGGTACGAGCAGATGCAAAGCGTAGAGACAACAACGAGTGTCAACTATGCAAGCAAGAAGGGAAACACAACAGATGTGAAGCTGTTCACCACATCAGAGAAGTGCGAGAATATCCTGAGCTAGCATTAGTACTAAGTAATCTAGTATGTGTCTGTAAAGTTCATCACAACAGAGAACACCCAGAAAAGTTACAGAAACAGAAAAAGAAATTTGAAAATGAAGAGCGCTGGTAAATCTAGAAGAAATATACACCCCCCGGTCAAACCAAATGACCAAGTTTTTGGGAAACCGAACAACGGGGAAGGGGCATGGGTGTCCAACTTTTTAAAATTTCCATGTGAGAGGATGTGAGAAAAATGGCAGAAAATACAAATTGGGAAATGTTAGTAAAATCACAGAAATACAAGCAAAGACGCGGCAAAATAAGAAACGCACTTTTAAAGCATCTTGAGTTACAGAATGCTAAACGGGAGCCATTCCTTGATATAGTAGAGCAGTACATGTCACTATGGGACACAGCTTGTCAGCTAGAGCTCGATATATCAGAACGGGGTGTTGTTGTTGAAGGAATGCACGGAGTGAAGAAAAACGACTCTGTCCCAGAACAGCAAAAAGTCAATAAGCAAATGCTTAGTATTCTCGCATATCTCGACATGAGCCCGGAGGTAACAGAGGGCGCAATAGGTGGGGACATAGATGATACCGTATAAATATCATCCGGCAATATCAGAGTGGATGCACATGGTAGATAGCGAGGAGGTTCCTAGCTCCCAGGAGATGAAAGACCTCATGCCTTTTCTTCGCGAGAAGTTAGATGCACCTAGTGCTTTTGTTGATAATAAACGGATTGACAACGCTCTTGCAAATGTGGAGCGTTTTTTTGGTCTTAAACAACATCCATTTCAGAAGTTCCTCTTAGCGTTTATTACCTACGTTTTTGTAAGAAATGAGCAGGGTGAGCTAGAACTTATGTTTAATGAATTCTTCATTTACGCGGGCCGTGGATTTGGTAAAAACACTATTCTATCAGAGTCTTCTTTCGAATTAACAACGGGGAATCACAACGTTAAAAACTACAATGTCGATATTGTGGCAACATCAGAGGAACAAGCGATGACTTCATTCAAAGATATTCACGATATGTTGGAGAATAATAAGGAGTTCATGAAAAGCAGATACTCTTGGAGTAAAACTGAAATACGGAATAAGAAAAATGGTTCGACTATTAAGGCAAGGACATCAAACCCAAAAACGAAAGATGGCGGAAGACCGGGGGCGGTCGGATTTGATGAGGCTCACGCCTACGATTCCTATAAAGCTTTTAATGTCCACACCACTGGTCTTGGTAAGGTTCCGTTTGCTCGTCGCTTCTATTTGACCACAGACGGGTATATCCGAGGCAGCGTTCTGGATGATATAAAAGAACGTGCAAGAATGGTGCTCCGAGGAGAGTTACCTAACTCAAAATTATTCCCATTTATGTGTAAGCTTGATGACCCGGAGGAAGTCCACGACCCGAAAAACTGGGAAAAGGCAAACCCGATGTTGCGATATAAAAGCGACCTCCGAGCTCAAGTAGAACAGGAGTATGAGACTGCAAAAGTGACACCTTCTCTAATGGTCGAGTTTATGACAAAGCGGATGAATTGCCCTACTGAGAATCTAGCGACAGCGGTTGCAACTTGGGATAACATATTAGCAACTAACCAAGACTTTCCGGATTTAGCAGGCAGGAATTGCATCGGGGCTGTTGATTATGCAAGGGTTCGTGATTTCTGTGCAGTAGGATTACTTTTTAAAGTTGCAGATAAGCGTTATTGGATACACCACACTTTCATACCCGCCTCAGCCCTAGTCGTTCAAAAATTTAATTTTGATATTGAAGCGGCAGTGAAATTAGGGCTTTGCACAATCGTGCAGGGTGAAACAATAGAACCATACGTGGTTGCAGATTGGTTTGAGGTTCAAGCGCGGAAATACAGAATACAACGAATCTGTATGGATGACTATAAATATCAATACATGAAGCCTGAAATCTCGGGGCGAGGATTCGAACCGTGGATTGTGAGGAACGGTAAAACAACGCATACAAAAGTGTTGCCCCTCGTCGACATGCTTTTCGCTAAACATAAGCTTGCGTACGGCGACGACATGATGATGCGTTGGTACACGAATAATACCTATTTGGATATTGATACAAAAGGTAATGTGAGCTTTGAAAAAATAGACCCCGAGAAACGTAAAAACGACGGGTTTATGGCTCTTATCCACGCGTTAACCCAGGATGGCGAATTAAAAGAAGTAAGGCGAATTAAGCGCAAACCAAGAAGCTACAGCTATTAGGAGGTGATAAATTGGGATTATTAGATGCTTTTCTAAGCCTTGGAACAGGTAGTAAAACTAACACATATGAATCACGAACGGAACGGATGAACTACTTAATTGAGGAAGTAACAGCAAACATTTACTTCAAACAGCTTGCGGTCCAGACGAGTGTTAACTTGATTTCAAAAACGCTAGCACGGTGTGAATTTAAAACATTCAAAGATGGTAAAGCACATAAAGGAGAAACATACTACAGGCTGAACATACAGCCAAATCAGAATCAATCAAAAACCGCTTTTTTGAATGACTTAGTGTCACAGCTTGTATACAGTGACGAAGGGGCGCTTGTCGTGCAAACAGACGACATGCAACTTTTAGTGGCGGACACCTACCAGCGAAACAAATATGCCGTCATTCCTAACAGCTATCAATTTGTAACGGCAAATAATTACACTTTTAACCGCACTTTTCATGAGCAGGATGTGCTGTTCCTCGAGCTAAATAATAAACAGATACGTACAACGATTGATGGCTTGTATGATAGCTACGGGAAGTTGATAGCGGGCTCTATTAAAAACTATAATCGGAAAAATGCAAGAAAACTTGTGCTCAACATCAGCTCTCTCTTTGACCAGGAATTTGATAAATATGAGAGTGAAGACGACGAGGAGACAGAAGCGGAAAAACGAATCGACGATTTGATGAATAACAGGTTTAGGAACTTTTTCGCGGAAGGAGACTCAGTTGTTACTTTAGAAGAAGGATTGTCACTAGATGATTTCAGTAATTCAGATACAAAAAATCAAGGGACAAGTCGAGACATTCGAGCGGCTGTAGATGATGTTATCGACTTAGTAGCGATGGCATTTCACATTCCGCGAGGATTGTTAAAAGGCGATGTAGCAGATATCGAGCAGATGACTAATAACTTTTTGACATTCTGTATCAATCCTATCATTGAACAGATTGAAAACGAGCTAAACAGAAAAATGTTTACAAAAGAGGAGTACCTAGCGGGAAACAGAGTTAAGATTTCGACTGACCGCATTAAGGCATTCGATTTGAAGGATATTGCTGGTAGCATGGAAACACTCGTACGCATTGGGGCGTTCAGCGTTAACGATGTACTTGAGTTTGTAGGGAAAGAGCGAATTGACGAAGATTGGGCTGACACGCATATTATTACAAAAAACTATGCTGAAATTAATGAGTACTTGAAAGGGGGTGATGAAGAATGACAAAAAGAAAATTCTCTTGTTTCAATTTTAGAAAAGATACAGAGGCAAATACCGCCGAGATTGATATCTATGGCGATATAGTGGCAGATGGGTTTCAGTGGTTCGAGTCAGATATTACATCATTTGAATTTAAGAAAGACTTGGATGCGCTAGGTGATGTCGAAAAGATTTTTGTGAATATCAACTCTAATGGTGGTTTTGTATATGAGGGACAAGCGATATATAATCAGCTGAAACGTCATAAAGCAGAAATTCATGTCCGCATCGATGGCATGGCGGCTTCTATCGCATCCGTAATCGCGATGGCAGGTGATGTTATTGAAATGCCTGCAAATGCGCAGATGATGATACACGAGCCCGCTGGCGGAGCGTTTGGCAATAAAGCAGACCTTGAGTCTGCAATTCGAGCGCTAGATGCGAGTAAGCAGTCTATCATCGCCGCCTATAAATCCCATACGAATGCAGATGATAGTGTTATCGAGGCTTGGATGGCGGAAGAAAAATGGATGACCGGTCAAGAGGCATATGAACTTGGTTTTGCTACTATAGTTACGGACCCAATTCAGCAGGTAGCACTTTCTAAGAGCCCAATTGTTAATACTTTTAAAAATGTGCCCAACCAGTTGGCAGATAATCACGATAAGCTACAGGCTGAAAGTCGTACACCGTCTTTAGATATTAACGCATTAACAGAAGCCGTTGCTGCTAAGCTACGAGCTGAAGGACAAGGAAATTCAGACACAGAAAAAACAAATATAGTAACGAAAGGTAATTCAGTTCTTAATGTGCTTAAAGCACTATCAGAGTGAGTGCCTTTTTATTAAGAGGAGGAAATGAAAGTATGAAAAATCCAGACAAATTAAAAGGAAAAGCAGAGCTTCAAGCTTTGCTTGACAACGCAATGACACTTGAAGACCCTAAAGAGCAAATGGCAGCAATGTCGGAGTGGTCAGATGGGTTTCAGGCGAATCTTGTAGCGGAAGCTGAAAAGGCAGCCCGTCAAGGCTTAACAGATGACCAGGTGATGGCGCAAAGAGGGTTTACCGTTCTCAATACAGAAGAACGAAACTTCTATAGCACTATCATAGAAAACAAAGGCCTAGATAATCTAGATGTGGTAATTCCTGTTACCGTATATGACCGTATCTTTGAGAACCTAGAAGAGCAACATCCGTTACTTGCCGCAATCGACTTTGTAAATACAACAGGTATTACAAGATGGTTATATCGCAAGGCGGACGCGGAAGGCGCTTTATGGTCCGACGTTACGGCTGCAATTACGAAAGAGCTTTCTAATGGCTTTGACAAAATTGAAATCGGGCAAACAAAACTTACAGCGTTTATTCCGCTGTACAATTCCACATTAGACTTAGGTCCAGTTTGGATTGATAAATTCATCGTGACACTATTGTCTGAGTCTCTAGCAATCGGACTTGAGAAAGCAATTGTGACAGGAACTGGTAACAATATGCCGATTGGTATGGACCGTAATTTAGATGGTGCGGTTGTGGGTGGAGAATACCCTCAAAAAGAAACTACAGTTCTTAGTGATTTACTACCCCAAACTTTAGGCGAGAAGATTATGGCACCTCTAACGCTTGATGGAAAACGAGCGGTTTCTGATATCATTTTTGTAATCAACCCGCTTACTTACTGGTCTAAATTTTTTGGGGCTATTACGACGATGACAGCACAAGGACAGTATGTACAAACGCTACCTATTGCTGCACGAGATATCCAATCACGTTATGTAGCAGCGGACAAGCTAATCGTAGGTGTTCCAACTGACTACTTTATGGGTATCGGAACTACAGGGAAAATTGAGTCCTCGAAGGAATACCGGTTCCTTGAAGACCAAACGGTTTTCGCAGCTCGTCAACTTGCAAATGGTCGTCCAAAGGACAACGTATCTTTCCTAGTATTTGACATCACTGACTTAAAGCCCCTTCTAACATTAGTTAACGAAATCACTACACCCAGCTGAGCCCGTACAATTAAAGGGTACGGGATACTCAGAAATGACAAATAGTGAACTCAAAGCAATTCTTGACGAGCTTGGTGTCTCTTATAACGCAAAAGCAACTAAGGCAGAATTAATTGCGTTGATCGAGGGTGCTAACGATGAGTGACTTTAGTTTAAAAGAGTACGTTAAGCGTGGGTGTGCTATCACGTGGGATGACCCAGCGCTGGATGAACAGATAATGGAAGCGATGGAGGACTTGCGCGATATTGCCGGGTCTTCCATTGATTTTAGTTCACCAGGAAGCGCAACACGCTTGCTTAAGAATCGCGTTCGATATGAACGGAATGGCGTAGGGGCATTATTTGAATCAGACTATCAGTCAGAGCTTCTGAGGCTTCAACTGAAAGAAGGACTAAAGGGCGGTGCCGTCGATGATGAAACAAGCACGAACTGATGTTTATAAAGACGGATTACTTGACTATGGAACTGTACAGACAAAGCGTGTTAAAGGTAAAGCCGTTGGTAAAACTTTTGTAAAAGCGGGGAGTCTTTATTTTGCTTTCATGGAAGCTCGTTCATCGGATTATGCGCTAGCAGAAGGAGAAAACGTTTCGATAGATTTAAAGGTTAAGACGCCCTTTGAGCCCGGATTTTCAAAACAAAAGCCGGGACAAGTCCTACTTGAAAATGAACAGTACGATGTAGTAAGCATTGACTGGAATGCAGAAAAAACGAAGCTATTTTGGTATTTGCAGAAGGGTGGGGCTTGACATGGGCTTTATGCCACCGGGGATTACAGATAACTTTATCTACGATACATTATCGAGTTCGGGAAAGGTCCCGGTCTTTAGAGGATGGCCAAGCACGGACGAAATACAGAACAGCAATTACCATTTCATTTCTTTTAATCGAGAAGGCATAGAGCAGGGAACTAGCCCATCGTCATATGTAGAGCGCGTCAATGTGTCTTACGTATCTCCTTCATCCTCTGAGGTTGCAGCAGACCTTGAGGATATCATTGACGCACTTGTACAGATGGGTCTTAATTTTAGGGACTCAACGGAGGACACGCTACTATACAAGGACACAAAAGAGGAGTACACGATAATGCAGATTATCGTAACAAGGCCTCGTATGTATTCTAAATAAGGAAGTGTAACTATGGTCCGGTTTGAACTTGATAAAAGTGATTTGGATGAGCTTTTGAAAAAAATTGCTAGCTCTCCTGGGGACGTGGAGAAGGCAATAAACCAGTCTCTCGAAAAAGAGGGCGCACCGCTTGCGATTGAGGGCATTATTAGACGAATGCCTGTCAGTCAAAGAAATGGAAAGAATGTAAGAGAAAAAAACCACGCTAAGTTTTCAAATCCTTTATTGAAAAGAATGGAGAATTTAGGTTTTGAGATAGTGGCGAAGGGCGGCGCGGCGAGTAGAAAAAATTCCTTTGGGTACCTCGCCTTTCCTGATGAGGGGAAGGGCTCGTCTAACCTGGTAGCCTATCATTTTTTCAGTGAGGGTCTGAAAGATAGAACACCACGAATACTAAACGCGCTTAATGAAGCACTTGACAAAGCAATAGAATTTTAAGGAGGAACAAAAATATGGAAACAAAAAAAGAATATTTTGCTTATGATTTTACTAATGTTCACTGGCACAAAAAGAACGCAGATGGGCAACAATTACCGGGAGAGCTGTTTGGTGAATTCTCCAAATTTGAGGGAGAGGCCTCCATTAAAACGGTTACTCGTAAAGCGGAGGGTATTCCAGTCGAAGAAATTAGTAAACCAGAAATGCTGGAAGGGACTTTAACGGGGCATATTCACTTATCGGTAGCTCGTGACTTATACGGTCTAACGACAAACGGATTGCAAGAAGGTGTTTGGGCGTATGGTTCCGCCTCTAAAACAGCAAACTTTGCTTTAACAGCAGAGGAACGAGACATGTATGGACAATCGCATTTACTAGGTTTCCCTAATATGTCTGTAACAGGGGGAATTAAGTGGAGTCTTGAGAATGCGTCGGAAGAAGTGGCAGAGGTTGAAATCCCTGTTAAAGCTATGCGAGATGTAAATTCTAATCTTCGCTATGATGCATTAGCGAGTGAGATTACAGACCCGGTGGTAATCGAAAAATGGCATACCGACTTTAGCCCAGAAATGGTTAAAGCCGACTACGTGTTTCCCAGCTGAGCCCCAGAATTTGAGGGTCTCTGAATTCACGGACAAATCAATTACGTGGGCTTGGGACCCCGTCAATGGGGCCTCCTTTTACAGAGTTTATTTAGGGGGAGCACTAACTCCCGAAGAAACAACAGACAACACATTCACCAGTACTAATCTACTTGCTGATACAGTATACAGTGCAAGTGTTTCAGCTGTTTCAAGGTATAATTTAGAAAGTAAAGCATCTGATACTGTTAGTCAGAAAACTGATATTATCTCAGCAGAGCAGTAAATACGGAGGGCCCTTCCTAGGGCTCTCCTTTATTTTGAAATGGAGGCAGTAAAAAATGGCTCAAATTGAACTTAAAAAATATGGAATCGTGAATATAGATACACAACTTACCGCCGCAACTTTTATGGATTTACAGGACGAGGGCGCTATCGATAGTGATTTTCTAGATAAGATTATGAATGCAACAGGTGAGTCCGATATTCCGCTGAGGTTAAAGCTAAATACTTTATATGCCGCTTACAGGGAGGCAAACAAGGATGAGTTTCTAAGTTACGAAGATTTCATCCGTTCTTATCAGATTGACTACATTCAACTAACTTATGTAATTGGTGCAGTGATTACCAAGCAAGATGTAGCCACATTCAGCGAGTTTGCGAACTCTTTAACGAAGAAAATACCAAAAACAGGAGCAGGCGCGGGGAAGTAGCTTTCCCAAAGGTCAAAATAAGAACTGTAGAGGATTTGTATAGTTATTATGTGGATTATTTTGGGATAAGCGAAGAGATATTTTGGAACCGTCCGCTTTTTACTTTAAATAGATTTGTAAGAAATAAAATTGCGGTAGATGCGTGGAAACTGCATGTGCAAAAGGAGGCGGCAAAATAGATGGCAAAAGATGCAGAAAAGAAAATAAAATTTAAAGTAGATAGTCAACAGTATAATGCCGCCATGAAGCAGATGAACGCAGACACGGCAAAATTAAATAAAGAGTTTAGGCTAGAGCAGGAACAGTTAAAAGAGACTGGTTCAGCATCGGATAAGCTAGAAAGCCAAATGGGTAAGCTGGCAAAAGAGCAAGAGCTCGCAGGTAAGAAAATCGAAGCAACAGGGGAGCATCTCGACGAAGCGAAAAAAACATTTGGAGAAAACTCCAAAGAGGCTCAGAACTTAGAAAAGAAACTACTCGATTTACAAATTGCAGAACAACGACTTGCGAATCAATCTATAGATGCAGCTCGAAAGATGGAACAGCTTTCAAAATCAGAAAACGAAGCGAACAGTTCATCCGCAAAACGAAAGCAAGCACTTTCACAACTTGGCACGGAGCAGGACAGGCTATCACGTTCAAATGAACGGCTGGACCAAGAACTGGAACTACAGATTGCGACAATGGGGAATGGAGCTAAGGAAACAGACAAATTAAAAGCTTCGCAGTCAATACTTGGCAAACAAATGGGGAACACTGCTAGCCAAGTGAAGAATTTAGAACAGCAATTAGAGTTAGCAAAAAAAGAGTACGGCAAGAACTCACAGGAAGTAGAAGAGTTAGAAAAGGATTTACTGTCTGCTAAGACTGCTTATGCTAACTTTGGTAATGAACTTGATAAGACTAATAAGGACCTAGGAGTTTTTGGCGTGAAAACCAAAGAAGCGGGTGAGAATGTTGCTAAAGCAGGCGGTGCTATGTCGGCAGGTATTACAGCGCCAGTGCTTGCAATAGGTGCGGCATCTATTTCAGCAGCGGGCGATGTAGCCGACTCGCAAAGTAAAATCACAGGAGCACTAGGAACCACTCAAGCGCAAACTGCAAAGTTATCAGCCACGGCTCGCTCTATCTATGTGGATGGGTACGGCGAATCTTTAGAAGAAGTAACGGATGCACTCACTAGAGTAAAACTAAAAATGAGTGATTTAGACGGCAAAGAACTGGAACAAGCAACTATAACAGCCATGAATCTAGCCTCTACCTTTGACGCAGATGTGAACGAAGTAGTACGAGGCGGAGACGGCTTGATGAAAAACTTCAAAATTTCATCAGAGGAAGCCTTTCAAAAACTAGCTTGGGGTGCGCAGAACGGACTTAACTTCTCAGATGAGCTTTTTGATAATATCTCAGAGTACGCGCCTCTATTCAGTCAAGCAGGGTTTTCCATAGATGAGATGTTTGCAATTCTTGATGCAGGAACACAAGAAGGGGCATATAATCTTGATTATGTAAATGACCTTGTCAAAGAGTTCGGAATCCGCATCCAAGATGGTTCTAAGTCAACTACAGAAGCCATGGGCCAGATGTCCGGTTCAACGAAAAAGATGTTTAAGGAGTACCAAAACGGTAAAGTGACAGCCGCTCAAATGTTCAAGGCTATCGGTAAAGACCTAAAGGGCATGGACGACCAACAAAAGGCTACGCAGATTGGGACCGCCCTATTTGGTACAAAGTTTGAGGATTTAGGGAACAAGGCGGTATACGCCATGACGGATGCGCAAACTGGCTTGATGGATACAAAAGGCGCTTTAGACAGGCTGAATGAATCCTCAGAAAGCAATCATCAGCTGGAAGTTGCAATGCGGTCTTTAAAAGATGCTATAGCTGAGATTGGTACAGCGCTTTCACCAGTCATGGCAGCAGTTGCTGATGCGGCACAAGAGTTTGCAGCGTGGTTTAAAGGGCTTGATGATGAGACGAAAAAACTAATCATTGGCCTTGCAGCAACCGCCGCAGCAATCGGACCCGTCACAGCAGGGGTAGGGCTCTTAATGATGACTCTTAACCCGGTTAGCGCAACTATAGCTGGGATTGGACTGGGCATTGTCGCACTAGGTGGAACGTTAGCGCTCGCAACCGCGGCACAGAAAAAACATGATGCAGAAGTAACAAAGTCGATTGATAATGCCGTGCTTTACGGTGAAGGTGTCTCAAAAGGGACACAGAAAGCCGGAGCCTCATTTGTCAAGTTGAAAGATACTGCTCATACGAACATGACTCTGATGAAAACTGCAACAGTCGAGAATGCGAAACAGATGTCTAATGAAGTAGTCGAAGCATATTCAGGTATGGCTAGCAAAGCTATAACCGCACTCGAAACGTACAGAAGCAGACTTACAACTGAGATAGATACTCTTACAAAAGGAACTGGTAAAGTAGGTAAGAAGACGGCGGACAAAGCAACTAAAGAAGTTAATGACTCCATCGACGAGAACATTAATAAAATTAAGAGTGCTATGGACACTGTGTCTGCTTTGAAAGATAAGTACAAGGGTAATCTCGCACAAATGACAGAAGCGGACAGAAGCAGGTATAACGAAGCGACGTTGGTGCTAGATGAGCAGCTAAAAGTATTCTCTAAATCTGTTGCCGAACAGGAGAAAATAGCAAAAGCAGCAAGTGCTAATCAAGATACTATTTCTATGACATCCTATGATAAGCAACTCGATGCTGCAAGAAAGGCAAGAGATGCCTCAACGAAGGAAGCAGAAAAGTACTACAAGAAAACGAATAAGGATTTAGAGAAGGCGCTTGCGGACGGGAACATCAGTCAGGAAAGCTATAATCAGCTGACAGCAAGTAATAGCAAGCTACTTGCAGAGAACAGCTACAAAGCACAAAAGGTGTTCGCGGGGACAAATAAGAGTCTAGCAGAGTCAGTAAAAAATACGGGGGATGTAATTCTCGAGTCCGGTACTAAGCTTAGCCAGCTACAAGTTCGACAAGCAGATGGGACCATAAAATACTGGTCCCAAGAGAAAAGAGCCCTTGTAGATAAAGCGGCTATGCAAGAAGAAATTAAAGCTAAAAATGAAGAATACATCAAGAGCTTAACAGACAACAACAAAGAAGCAAATGGTAGCTTGAAGGAATTCAAAGACAATTTGGTTAAATTCTATATGCAGGCTGGCATGAGTGCAGAGCAAGCTAAAAAGCAAGTAGAGATTGACACGCAAGGCTTAGTGGACTCTGTTGATTCATCGGGTAATAAGATTGCAACGCACGCTACTACCCTTAGCGAGAAATTCATCAAAGGGCTTAATGAGAAAAATGCGGATATTCCCGCTACCGCGAAAAAATGGGGATTAGATCTAGAATCTAACACCAAAATCGATTTAGGTAAAAACGGAAGCATGACCGCAAAAGATTTCTTTAAAGCTATTCAAGCTGGCGGCGAAGAGGCACTACCTATGTTGCAGTATTTCTTTTCCAGCAAACTGGAGGCTATCACAGCTAAAGACCTAAGTGAGGTTGGTAAAGCGGATATGGATACACTCCGCGGAGGTTTAGAAACAGGCGCTATTACACTAGACCAGCTAAAAGAGAAATTTGGCTCTTCCATGCTAAACATATATAACAAGGATTTGTCCAAAGTAGGGCAGGATAACATCACTACTTTACGCAATGGTCTAGATACAGGTGCAGTTACGCTGGATGAACTGGAAGGAAAATACAAAACACAACTTAATAAAATCTATGACAAGGATTTAGCAAAGATTGGTAAAGGTGATATTGCTACACTGAAGGCGGGGATGGACTTAGGTCTTCCTAGTGTTAATACCTATCTGTCTGGATTGAAATCAACTATCAAGAAAGATACAAAAGTGGATATAAAAGGCGTTGGTAAAACCAACATTGATGGACTTGTAAAGGGGTTTCAGAATGGGAAAATTAATGTTGACCAATTCCTCTCAGGTTTGCGCGCATTACAGAAGAAAGGTAGTAAGCAGGATTTATCTAAAGAAGGTAAAGCCAACTCGCAAACTTTCGTAAATGGAGCAAACAGTAAAAAAGGGAGCGCTAAAACAGCGGGTACGAATATAGCAAAAAGTGCAAAGTCCGGCGCTGGTTCAGTCTCTGCCGCCCAAGAGGGTAAGAATTTTGGGGATGGCTTTGCTTCTGGTATTAGCTCTGTAGCAAAAAAAGCGGCGAGCTCAGCGGCTAATATGGTAACTAATGCAATAGCAGCCGCAAAAAAAGCACAGAACTCTAATTCACCGGCTAAAAAGCTGATAGCAAAGGGTAAAGATTTTGCGGATGGCTACACCCTCGGTATTGACGAGAATGCAGACAGCGCAGCAATGGCAGCCGCTAATATGGCGGAGGGGGCTATTAGTGCAGCAAATGGAGTGCCTAGCATGTCTTATCTGCAAAACATGCAGGATTTAGCTACAAACTTCAATTCTACTCAGAACTATCTACAATTTCAATTTAATGGGCTCACTATTCGCGAAGAGGCCGATATCAATAAGCTAGTTGATGCCATAGATGAAAGGCTAGGTGATAAGTATTGACAACTACCACGTATAGAACTATATCTTACAAAAACAGCGCCGGTGAAATCGTTGACTTCTCCATGCCCTATCAGCAATTTTTGTATAACATCGAGGGCATGGGCTTTGCCTATGAGAACACGATTGAGGAAAGCAATTACTCAGACCACATTTATGTAGCAAATACTAAATTAACTACGCCCGATTTTTCTGGTGAGCTTAGCCTTCTGAGTGTATTTGGGGATAATCGAAACATCTACGAGAATCAACGAGAGGTTACTCGCGTGCTGAATTACGACCAGCTTATGCGACAGCAAGGCATAGAAGCGTATGGCACATTAATTTACAAGAACGCTTCTGGAATCGAGATGTTTTCAAGAGCGCTAATTAAGTCGTTCAGCTTCGGAGAAATTGAAGAGGACGGCGACGAGTTAAAAGTAAAAATATCATTTGACCGCATTTCAAAAACATGGGTATCTACGGTGCCTAAGAAAGTGCAAATTAATCTAGAAGGCTCCGACGAAGCACATAAGCATCCGTTTTCCCATCCTTGGACACATGGGCAGACTTACAAAGCGGGCTCTGGTACTATCGCGAACATTGGCGGGAACCACTTCGCTAAACTTGTCATAAAGATACACGGTGAGGTGTCAGCTTTCAATTTAATAATTAGGGACACAACTTCTAGCTTTATGAAACAAATTAAATACGAAGGTAATGTTAACAAAGGGGAGACGCTTGTCATAGATAATTTTGAGATGTTTGTTCGAAAAGATGGTATTAATTCGATAGCTTACTTCGACCTCTTTTCTGCTGACCCGCCATTTTTCGATTTATTACCGGGTGTGCCTTATGCAATCAGTGTAGACAGTCAGAACCTACGCGGCTCTATTGAAGTCGAACTGTATGAAACGTGGGTGAGTGCTTAATGCTTACTTGTTTAGTGTTTGATAAACTCTTGACTCAAAAGGATATTATACCAATTACAGCCGGCTCCTTTACCGTTCATGTATGGGAGTATCAACAGTTTGAGATTAAGACAAATGCTTCTAGCGTTCAGACTGACGATTTTATAACTATATTAGATGATAAGGAGCCTATTTTTTCAGGCGTGGTGAAACAGTCAGAAGAAGAGGCAAACGGAACGTTCACCTATTCAGGTTTTGACCTTCGCTATTTGCTCGACCGAGTTCAGATGAACTACCTACTTAACAGGAGTTTGGTAAGCTCTACAGCCTACGCGGGGGACTCCTTCGTAATTCTTAAAGATACGATACAGAGGGTATTTACATCCGCCATGGTCATAACGAATTTGGATGCAAGTAAAACTACTTTCTCGCTGTCACCGCGTATGCAAACAGCATTTGCCTTTCATCGCGCGAACTGTGTATCAAATGACATGACCTACCAGCTATACATCATATCTAACAAACGGCTATTTTTGGCTGGAAAGTACTTGAGAGATAAACGAAGAGAGGTAGTTCTACTAACGAACATCACGCATACACAGGGGCAAGTTATAAAGAATACCAAAGAAGCATATAATCAGATTTTAGGCCTTGGCGCGGGAGAGGACAATAATAGGGATTATCACTTTATAGATAAAAAAGCTAGTAGTGATTATGCAAGTTGTTTCGTCTATGATATCCGCGAAAATATTAGTCATGCGGAGTTAGTACAGCGGACTACTGCTAAACTTAAAGAGTTGCAATTTGAGTACACGGTTAAGTTCTCTACATTAAACAACCACATTGCGAAGTTAGGACTGGACTATAGCGTTGGGGACTATGTAAGTTTTCGAATGCAAAATGGCTCTCTCGTAGATGATTTAGTATCAGCTTATACTATCAATATTGATAAAGGAGTCTTATCCCCAAAATACGAGTTAGAGACGGGCATAAAAAAGGGCTCGCTTACAACAAAATTGAAGGATTTAAAAGAAGGAGGCTACAAATAAAATGGCAATTAAGACATTTAACTACACAGGCGATGCATATATCGAAGCCGCGGACACAAGGTCAGAGATAGGCGCACTTGTAGGAGGCGCTGGCAGCGGCTTTTTTGGTTCTATTGAGCAAATAGGAACAACGAATAGTTACACTGTGAAATCGGGCTCTGTGGTCTTTGTTGGTGGTCTATGCGTACGTGTGCTTTCGGATGAGGTGTTCGACCTTACAAGCGCGACTTATATAGTTGTTGAGACAAGCTATCAGACTATCACAGATGCATATACATGCAGTCTAAAAGCCGTTACGCTTCTCGAGGAAACCACTCGGGCGGGAGAAGTTAATAAACACGTACCAATTTTTAAAAAAGGTCAAGGCGTGTTAAATGGAGGACGAGGACTAGCGGATATGGTTAAGAAGGCAAATCGCGCCGACTGCTTCTGGGCAGGTGGTAGTTATCTAGACGAGGGGCATAAGTTCAGCTTTCCAAATCTAAAAGTGAATGATTACAAAATGCTGTACTTAATTTTCTCGCACTACACACCCGGAGTTGGCGCTGACGACTGGGGATGGTTTGTATATTCAATCCCAGTGCCCTACATTGAGAATCACCAGGGAGGCGGGCACTCAATACCCCTTATGGCAGAGGATACAACAAAGGTCTTATATAAGTACGCATACATCAGCCTGACACAGGTTGTGGGTAGTTCGAGTAATATACGCGTTATTGACGGCATAAACTTTAGAACTAAATGTCTAAGAGAAATTTGGGGGGTGGGATGATGATACAATACTATGTACTCTTAGATGCTGACGGGTATATCACAGCGTGGTCAATGAAAGAACAAGAGGGATTTATAAAGGTTAAAGCAAAAGAAGAGGATTTTAACAAATTAGACTTCGTACGAGTTGAAAAAGGTAAGGCGAAAGTGGATGAGTCGCGCAGAAAAAAAGTGGTTGAAGAATATGAGACGGGTGCCAAGTCAGAACTTGAAGAACTAATACAAGAGAATGCTAATCAGCTGTTATACACAGCAGAAGTTGAACAGGTATCTCAACAGTCACGACGAGATTATGCAGATTTACTATTAACTTTAGCGGAAGCAGGTGTTTTATAATGATAAACTGGTATGAAAAAGTGAAAGAGTACTTTATTGGCGGATACTACACAGATGAACAGGTTAATAAATTTGTTGCATTGAAAAAAATAACATTAGAGCAAGCTAAAGAAATAATCAGTTTAAAAGAAGCCTAATTAGCTTCTTTTTTATTTTGAGATTGGAAGTGATAGAATGCCAAAGGATATGTTAGAACCTATTCAGAGATGGGAATTTGAGGCACTAAAGAAAGATGTTGAGAAGCTATCTAAGGATAAGGCGGCACTAAAGAGAGAGCTGGATGGCTTTGTAAAAGAACGTGAAAAAGATAGAAAAATGAGCTTGAACGTGATATCGGGCGCGTTGGCATCTTTGCTTGTGGGCATACTTACTTTTTTAGTAACGAGGGGGTTTTAATATGCCATTTAAGAAGACAGTAGAGTTTAAAGGTATTGCGGTAATCGAGAGCGGTGTGACCGTGTTTGGAGCTTATGAAGTAGTTGCGCTTCTCTACAATCCGTCGCTATTCGATAATCAAACATCAGAATCATACGAACTATTAGCGCATTTCATACCTGAGAACATCTGGGCGTATATCTTTCTAGCAATGACGCTATTCGTTGGTGTAGGAACACTTCTACAAGCGCACTTTCAAATACGGTTAGGGTTAGTAATGCGAATGCTAGGGCTGTTTATGGCGGCAATGATAACAGGGTTTTTTGCAGTTGTCTTCCTGTTTGATTTTCCGAATGTGTTGCCGGGCGTCTTAGTAGGATTTGCAACAATTGTAGGCATGGGATTAATACAAAATTTTATAAAAAGGACGTGACTGAGTATGAAAAATATTAACTGGAAAGTACGATTTAAGAATAAAACATGGGTGATTGCGATGATAGCAGCAGTCTTTTTCATTGTGCAAGCGGTGTTGCTTGTGTTCGGGATTTCATGGGATTATAACGAATTGCTACAGCGACTTATCACCGT
>NZ_JAASTZ010000015.1 GCF_014322765.1 Listeria immobilis
TAGAACTTTGGTATGACAAGGACGGCTGGTATTACACAGCTAACTATTTTTTAAAATAATTTTGATGCCCTCGCGTTTGCGGGGGTTGTTTTTTTGATAGAACAGATTGACTAAATTGTGTTATTATATTGACGAGGTGATATATAATGCATAATTACAATTTAGAACCCGCAATCATTAATTTTAAGATAGAAAACGGGACAGAGTTAGAAAATATGGATGCAAATGATTTTACTACTCAAGGCTCTAATCGGATGGATATACGGGTTACCATTACTTTAGCTGGACTTAGTCAAATGCATATTCCCACAGGTTCTAGTGACAAGAAATTTGTTGAAGTGGATAAAATATGGACTCCGTTTAAGTTAATAATTTTTTTAACCAAACATTCAAACGAGAGTACAGCTGTTGTTTCAGATATAACTTTTCAACTTGAAGAAAGTGATTTATTAGAAGACCAAAAAACATTTTCGTTTTTGTTTTCATTATATCCTGATGTTACAGAAGAGCTAGATATTAATTCTAATTTTATTGATAATTATTATACTGTTGATGTGTTAACATACAACACTTTAGGTTACCCGTATTCCATTCCCTTTGAACATGAACCAACGCTAGAGCAGGTTTTAGATTCCTCTCAGGTATTAATTTCAACAAAAATCCCTTTCGTAGTTGGTGTTGAGCATGGGAAATGACAATGTAGTATTAATAGATACGTACAAAGGTCAAAAGATACCTAGTAAAAGAAAAGATGTTAAAAGGAGTGAAACGGAAATGAGTCAAGATTTTATTACAAAAAGAGAATTTGATGAATTCTCAAAACGTGTAGAAGATAAAATTGATAATAATTTTCAATTGATAGATAAGAGTATAAGTAATCTTTCTAATTCAATTGACTTGAAATTAGAAAATGCAATGTTAAAACAAGCAGAAAATGAACGTAAAGAAGCGCGTGAAAGTAAGCGCTGGATTATAGGCGTTTTAGTATTCGGGATTATTAGCGCAGGAACTGGTATACTTTCATTATTTATTTAACCGCTCTAACCACGCGTTAGGGCTTTTTTTATGCAAAAAAAAAACGCCAAGCAAGTACATGACGTTACTGCTATATTTACTAGCCTTTATTAACGGGATTGAAGGAAAGTATCAAGCAGTGCAAACAGAGATAAAACAGAAATAAATGATGTAGATAACTATATCTACAAGTATATTATTACACATAATATAGTGTCATTCAAGTGCGATTTTAAGCATAGAAAAAACATCAAATATTAATCTGATGTTTTCTCCAATTCATTTACATTTCACAATAAGTAATTAAAAACAAGCTTTGTACTCTAATGTAAATAAAATATTTACATTTCACAATGAGTAGTTAAAGTGTAAATTGAAAACGTATTCAACTTACAAATACATATTAGCATGTATCTTTTTCGTTGTCTAGTGAAAACTATTCTTTATTAAATTCTTTCTCGATTTTATAGAATTTATCTAATAATTGCCCTGGCGAGTAGTCAAACAGCTCTGCTATTCTTCTAACATTCTTTGCTGTTATTCTATCTACCTCCTTTTTGTCCGCGTCTCGCAGTGTTTGCGTGCCGATTTTAGCACGTTTTGACAACTCGTAGATAGTTCCTTGAAATTCCATTTCACAAAATTTTGCAATAAAGCCAGCCATTTTCAATCCTCCTAAAACTCGTCGCGATGAATATTGAAGTTATTGATTAAATCTATATTGTTTACTCGTTCTAATTCATTATTTTCAAGTACTTCTTTAACTGATTCTTTAATTTTTCCATACTCACGATTTATATCAGATGAACAATATCGAATCGTTTTGCTGAACGCAATTCGTAAGCTTCTATCTTTGTCACAATCGCTAACGTAAAGCTCAATTTGACTCTCATTTCCTTCGAAACTATCATAAAACATGATGTTGTTTATAAAAAACGAGTGCATCTTACCTGCTTCATATTCTGCTCGCGCGTCTGCATTGAAGTGTGTAATAAATAACATTTCTCTTATTAATTTGATTGCTGTTTTTTCGGTCTCGTTTTCAGTAAAGTCATTCGCTTCTGCTAAAAGAGGTATGATTACACTTCTGAAAGCATTATATGCTTCAATCGCCCCCGATTTGTTTGCTAAAATGCGTGCATTGTGTTGATTGACTTTGTTCATCATCGCTTCATAGATTTTCATTTTCTTCATCCTTTTCTATTTTAATTTTGTGTTATTGTAATTGTATCATTTACTTCATCTTCATAAACGGTATACTCGCCAGTTTCGTTTAATTCGTTCATAAGATTAAATGTATTTCTGTCTATCACATGTATTAATACATCGTAACCTTCTTCTAAATCTGTGATTTCATCTGTTAAATGACCATGTTCATGTTTTTCAAAAATTCTTTTTAGATTTGTCATGTTTCATCCATCCTTTTCTTTTATTTCCTTGGTATATTTATATTATAGCACGGAATCACGTGCTAGTCAATAGCTTTTATAAAAGTTTTTTTCATGGGCAGAGCGTGGGCAGAACGTAACATCTATTAAACGATATAAACATCTATTAATCACTATAGCACCTTAAAAAACCGTGTTATACAGCTACTAACAGGCATTAACAATCATAGGTAGCTATCTCACATCAAAACTCTTAATCAGCGGGTCGTGGGTTCGAACCCCTCACAACCCATCATGGAAAACCGTTTAGGCTGTTGAGCTTAGGCGGTTTTTTTATCTGAATTAGTTTACATTAAAATTGATGCTAATGAATGGATAGAAGGATATAAGTGGTATGAAGCTATAATAATCAATTAGAGTGTTTTGATATTAATAAAATCAGTCAAACCTTAATGAAAGATAAATTAGAAGAAGTAGTAAAAAAGATTATTTCATTTTTGAAAAATAATTGTTTAAACAAAATTTATATTGAGTATGAATAACAAAACAAGTATGAAGATGAAATAAAAGAAGCAGAAAATCAATAAAAAGAAAACTTAAAGTTGGATTATTTCTGTTAACTTAGGAAAAAACCTGCTACAATTGTGTTGTGAATACACACACATAGATACAAAGATGAGGTGCAGAAATGAGTGAAATAAAAGTACGAGAAGCAAGTTTGCAAAAATATGCCACGAAACTGGGAGAGAAAGGAAATGAAGTCGACTATTTACCTATGAAAGATGGCAATATGGCCTATAGTCGAGCGAATTCCATTAACCATTTTAGAACGGCGATGTTTGATTTGGTAGAAGCGGTTGATGTTTTTCGGGGTGTGGTAGAGACGGATGCTACCAGATTAAAACAATTAGGCTTATCCTTCACCAATAAAGACCGGGAACTAGAACGAACCATGGGCTTAGAGGTGAAGTAAGTGGACACAAACAGCTACGAATTAGAACAACAGTTACAGGTACTCCAAAAACAACAACGAGCGGCAGAAGACACGCTACTACTGCTCAAACGGGAACAAAATGAGCAGGAATGGTTGGAAGAAGATTTTGCGCGTCATTGTCAATTAGAAATGGAAACGATGGCGTCGTTACGAGAGTTTTGGCAAGGGGATGAAGCTCGGAATTTTGCGTATTATTTAGAAGATATTCATGAAGAGGAAAAGAAAAACTGGCGTAAAAACATGGTATCCAAAAGAGAAAAACAGCAAGAAAAAATAAATAGTTGTCAAAAAAATTTGTATCAAATAGAGAGAGAGCAGCAAAGTATACAAAAGGAGCTAACAAGATGAGCAGAATCGATATCGGAGAAGTACAAACATTCTTAACAAAACTCCGAACCTCGAATGAAGATGGGGAAAAAGCTATTCAAAGTATTCAAAAAGTCGTGATACAATATACAGATGATGATAGCTTAAAAGGAAAAGCCATTGATGCATCCAAACAATACTATCAAACAACCTATATTGCCCTTTGCGATGCGATTAAAGAAGCTATGTCTGAAAGTGAAGACCGTTTATCTCAGTATATCCAAGATTTTCATGCGCAAGTGGACAGCTCAGCTAACGCAAAAATAGACGCAGCAGGCTTATACGAATTAGAACTAAAGATTGATAAAATCGAACGAAATAAAGAAGATCTTGCACAACGAATGAATTCTGGAACAGAAGGGCAAATGCAAAATTATCGTTCGCAATTAAGTGCTGCCTATAAAAAGGAAAATATTTTAGAAAAATATTTATCATTTGAACAAAGCCATGAAAATTTTTTTGAAAATTTAACGGTTTTAGTCCAGAGTATTCAGCAGACAGTGCGCGAATTACAAAATAATATTCAGTTTAACAGTCAAACAGGTACCTATGATATGAGTAAACTAGACATCCAACCGCTAGAATGAATGCGGAAAGCCTTAGATAAAGCCAAAAGCAATGAAGTGACCATTAACTTTGACGACTACCAAAAAGATTACCGAGGTGGCAAGTGGATCTTACAAAAAGATGGTAAAGTAGATGTAGAAGCCACGAATGCATACAATGAAGCCGTTTTAAATGGAACCTTACCAAAAAAAGCCAATGCAGCAACCCAAGAGGCAGAACTATTAAAAGGCATTCTGGCATCGCTAAAAAACAAGAAAGATCCTATTACTGGGGCAGATATAAGCAGTGTGCAAGTATTATCTATCCTTAGCGGGCTCGCTTTCTCCTATAGAGCAGGAAGATATCGAGGAAAGAAACTGACGATTCCAAACCCTGACAAGAGAAAGAGGAAAGAGAAGAAAAAGAAGAAGGAAACCAATGGAACTGATTTTGAAGATATTATTAAAAAAGGCGAAAAAATGCCCGATCATGAAGTTGTGGAAAAGGGAAGTTTACCAAAGGCTGGAAAACCAAATTCTTCAGCAGATATTCTTAATGCTGATGGAAGTGTAAAACAAAGAAGGTATTACGATGAAAAAGGAAGAGCAAAAGAAGATATAGATTTTAATCATTCAGATGATGGAACACATGAATTTCCGCATAGGCACAAATGGGATTGGACAAATCCTGAAAAACCAAAAAGATTGAAGTGAGGAGAGATAATTAATGGAATGGGAAAAAATAGAAACTCAAGCAGATATTGATAACTTGATGCATTTGATTAATAATTTTCATGATAGTTGTATAAACGGTTTGACATATTCAAGTGGCACCTATGTTGATGAGGAATATTCGATGATAATGAATACAGAGCCAGTAGTGAATTTATTGATACAAAGACAATCGGAGTTTATGACAAATATAGAATTATGTTTAAGTGGAGTCAGTAAATTTCATATAAACAACGATTTAGGTTTGACTTTAGATATATTAGGTGCACATTTTATTAAACAAGAAGAAGATTTTTATTGGTATAGTAGTGAAGATATTGAAGATGACACTGTAACAAGGTTTGTATGTAAAGAAATTAAATGGAGAAGCATATCTTCATAATTAAGACTGAATTAGAGACAGTGCAAAATCATCCACTTCACTTAATTAAGGCGGAGCAGTCAGCTTTGAAAGTGTAGATTGTTGAACCGTATCAAAGGAAACCATACTTATAAATTTTCACTTTATTTTTGTTTAGCACATGTTTTGATAATAAGTGGGGAAATACTCTTATAGAGCCGTTTAACATGCTAGCTATTCTTAGTTTATTAGTAGTGTGGAATACTCTTGATCAGCGGGTCGTGGGTTCGAACCCCTCACAACCCATCTTAGAGTGTTAGAGTTTTCGCTATATGCGGAGGCTCTTTTTTGTTTGTGAAACTACAAAAAAGCTAGAATAGATTATTTATTATTAGATTGGCACTTTTATTTACATTTAATTTTTGTGATTATATTAAGAAGTAATAAAAAATGAGATAAATCAAAACTTAGAGGAAGGTTCAATCATTCCGATTTATGAAAATGAAGGATATGACGATCAAACTAATACGACCTATCACATAGCTGGTTATGAAAAAATGGAAGACGATGAAACTTATATGTTGTTTCTGTCTTATGATCCAGAAGATGCCTATTATGTTCCTTTAGGCGTTAACTATGGAAAAATAAATATTGACAGTGACAAAGAAACAGAATTATATGGTCAAGACAATATTGAAATAGAAAAAGAAATCAATGAAGTTCAATCGGAAGCGTTAGATGCATATGAAGATGAAATAAAAGAAGCAGAAAATCAATAAAAAGAAAATACAATATATAGCAATATTTATTATCGCTATTATCTTTTGGAGTGACTCGTAATCAGCGGATTGTGGCTCACAACCCATACCGAAAAACTGTCTAGGCTGTCGAGCTTAAACAGTTTTTATTTATAGAAACTTTAAAAAATCTAGCATAACGCAAAAAAACCAAGTGAATGATCACTTGGTTTTTTCTCCATTATGTGTAAATACGCTCGATCATGTAATTCCCTTCACGTTGTCTCGTTCTTCTCTGTAACTCTATATCAAATTGTATAGAGTTTTTCTATTATATTTTTCTCTGTAATTAATGGCTTATTCCCGAAATGAAACCATTTTTAAACCCACCAATGACCGAAAAGTAAGGCTAATGAACTTGTGACATAGCTAAACATCGCATTCAACCCCCAACTAATTTTATTATATTACCATTAGGTTATCATGGTATACTAAAGAAAAAGTCAAATTGGGTATTATATTACTCAAAAATAGAAAAGAGGCCTTTGCAACATGAATAAAACTATAGGGGATACAGTTAAATTTATTAGAAAAGCCAAAAATATTAATCAAAAAAAGGTGTGTCTAAATAATATATCTAGAAGCACACTTGTGAAAATTGAAGGTAATCAAACAAATCCGACAGTAGATACGTTTGAACATATTTTAAAGCAATTAGGTGTAAGATATGATGAATTTTCTCTTATACTTAATAATTTTCAGCTTAGTGAAAGGCAAAAATTATTAGAAAAATTCAATAATATCAATACGAGTATTCGGCTTAAACAGTGGTCAGCTTTAGAAAAAGAAATGAGGCAATATCTTCTCACGGAGCCAGATCCAATTATTCAAGAATATTTACTTATAGTAAGAGCGCTAATCATCATTGAAAGTGAGGATGATTATGCAAAAGCCGCACAATGCGTATTACCAATTTGGGAGCGTATTTCTAAAAATGATGTCTGGTTTATGGACGATATACAGCTGTTAACATGCATATTTTTTATGTTTGATAGTCAAGTTGCTCTAACCATTAGTCAGCGTTTAATTAAACAAACAGAGAAATATCAACATGTAACTAATATTAAACGTATTCGAACTAATACACTAATGAATATTAGTACCTTACTTTTAAATCAACAAGATTATTCCAATGCTTTGGATTATATAAATCTAACCATTCAGAATGCAAAAGAAAATGAATACTACACCCTGTGGCTTTTCAGTAAAGGTACAAAAGGCATTTTACTATGTCTTCTTCATCAACGTTCTGAAGGCATCCCTCTAATTGAAGAATCGATTAAACTTTTGAATGGGCTAGAGCAGAATGATATAGCAGAAGCATTAAAAAAGGATGTAAAAAATTATATTAATATCTAAAATCGCCCCCAAAGCAAGTTTTTTCCAGCTTTGGGGGTGTTTTTATTGGTCAAGGTAAGTTTATCAAAGTTAGCAAGCATTTACCTGAGGATTTATTAGTAATGTAGGCGGATTATTGGCGTTAAAACTTATTTAAGGAAGTAGCTTCGGATGTTGAAGTATACCAAATTGGTACCTTTAAGGGAAACTTTTTCTCAGATACACTACTTTTTTAGCTTGAAATTTCTGTATTAATCGCTGATACACTAACTATATCGTTAAATATCCAATTTTTATAAACGTTGGTATTAAGGCGTTTTTAGGACAAAACACTAGACTTGGCACAAATCTTGCTTTATATAAAGCGGGTAGCAAAATAAATGAATTATTATAGGAGGGAAAAAGATGGTAGGAATTATCCTCGCAACTCACGGTGAATTCGCTGAAGGCATTTTGCAATCTGGAACAATGATTTTCGGAGAGCAAGAAAATGTTAAAGCAATCACTTTGATGCCAAGCGAAGGTCCTGAAGATATCAAAGCTAAAATGGAAGCTGCAATTGCATCATTTGATAGCCAAGATGAAGTTTTATTCTTAGTGGATCTTTGGGGAGGCACACCATTTAACCAAGCAAATGGCCTTTATGAATTACATAAAGATAAGTGGGCAATCGTAGCAGGGCTTAATTTGCCAATGTTAATCGAAGCTTTCTCATCACGTTTTACAATGGAAACTGCGCATGAAATCGCAGCTAATATCCTTGCGCCAGCTAAAGAAGGCGTTCGTGTCAAACCAGAAGAACTAGAGCCACAAGAAGCGACTACTGAACAACCACAAGCAGAAATTGCAGCTGTTGGCGATGGCAAAATTGAATTTGTTTTAGCTCGTGTTGATTCTCGTTTGCTGCATGGTCAAGTAGCCACTGCATGGACAAAAGCAACACATCCAACAAGAATCATTGTTGTATCAGATGCTGTTGCTAAAGATGATCTTCGTAAAAAATTAATCGAACAAGCTGCACCACCAGGAGTAAAAGCTAATGTTATCCCAGTCAGCAAAATGATTGAGATTGCAAAAGATCCACGTTTCGGCAATACAAAAGCACTTTTATTATTTGAAAATCCTCAAGATGTTTTACGCGCAATTGACGGCGGCGTAGAAATCACTCAAGTAAATGTTGGATCAATGGCTCACTCAGTAGGTAAAGTGGTAGTTAGCAAGGTGCTTTCCATGGGTCAAGACGATGTGGAAGCTTTCGAAGAGTTAAAATCAAAAGGGGTAAAATTCGATGTTCGTAAAGTTCCAAATGACTCAAGTGCGAACATGGAAGAAATTCTTAAAAAAGCAAAAAATGAATTAAAGGCACAATAAAAAATTAAAATAGGAGGTTTATTATGTCTGTCATATCAATAATTTTAGTAGTACTTATTGCATTTTTAGCAGGTATTGAAGGGATTTTAGATGAATTTCAATTCCACCAGCCGCTAATCGCATGTACATTAATTGGACTCGTAACAGGTAACTTAACAGCATGTATCATCCTTGGTGGGACGCTTCAAATGATCGCACTTGGATGGGCAAATATTGGAGCAGCAGTAGCACCGGATGCCGCGCTTGCCTCAGTAGCTTCAGCAATTATCTTAGTTTTAGGTGGTCAAGGAGTAGCAGGTATTCCATCCGCAATCGCTATTGCAATTCCACTAGCAGTAGCAGGACTTTTCTTAACAATGATCGTTCGTACATTAGCAGTTCCAATCGTTCACTTGATGGACCGGGCAGCTGAAAAGGGGAATATACGGAGCGTAGAGTGGTTACATATTTCCGCGATTTGTATGCAAGGTATTCGTATCGCGATTCCAGCAGCAGCGCTTTTATTCATTCCAGCAGACAGCGTTCAAAATTTCTTAGAAGCAATGCCAGCTTGGTTAACAGATGGTATGGCAATTGGCGGAGGAATGGTAGTAGCAGTTGGTTATGCACTAGTAATCAACATGATGGCTACAAAAGAAGTATGGCCATTCTTCGTTATCGGTTTCGTAGTAGCTGCGATTTCTGAACTAACACTTATCGCAATTGGTGCTCTAGGTGTTGCACTTGCTCTTATTTACCTAAACCTATCTAAAATGGGTGGCGGTAATTCAAATGGTGGCGGAGGCGGAAACTCCAAAGATCCGCTCGGCGACATATTAAATGATTATTAATTAAAAAAGGAGGAGAAAAGCATGGCAGAAAAAATCGAATTAACAAAACGAGATCGCTTAAGTGTCGCATGGCGCTCTACGTTCATTCAAGGCTCTTGGAACTATGAACGTATGCAAAATGGTGGCTGGGCTTTCTCAATGATTCCCGCTATTAAAAAATTATATAAATCAAAAGAAGATCGTTCAGCGGCGTTAAAACGTCATTTAGAATTCTTTAATACACATCCTTACATTGCATCGCCAATTCTTGGTGTAACACTTGCTCTAGAAGAAGAACGTGCAAATGGAGCAGAAGTGGATGATGTAGCAATTCAAGGTGTTAAAGTAGGTATGATGGGACCACTAGCAGGTGTTGGGGACCCAGTATTCTGGTTTACAATTCGTCCGATGTTGGGAGCATTAGGTGCTTCTCTAGCTTTAAGTGGAAACATTCTTGGACCAATTTTATTCTTTGTTGCATGGAACGTCATTCGTTGGGGCTTTATGTGGTATACACAAGAATTTGGCTATAAAGCAGGTTCGAAAATTACTGATGACCTTTCTGGTGGATTACTACAAGATATTACAAAAGGTGCCTCGATACTCGGGATGTTTGTGCTCGCCGCCTTGGTACAAAGGTGGGTAAATATTCAGTTTGCGCCGATAATCTCAAAAGTTAAACTGGATGAAGGTGCGTATATTGATTGGAGTCACCTTCCACAAGGCGCTCAAGGTATCAAAACGGCCTTAGAACAACAACAAGCAGGTTTAGCTCTTTCTGAAATTAAAGTAACAACCTTGCAAAATAACTTGGATAACTTAATCCCAGGACTTGCAGCAGTAGCACTTACTTTCTTATGTATGTGGTTACTTAAGAAAAAAATCAGCCCAATTATTATCATCTTAGGACTATTTGTAGTTGGTATAGTTGGACATGTAATCGGGCTTCTATAAAAATGTTGAGCAAAAAGAGGCTGGCGCAATAACAACTAGCCTCTTTTTGTTTTAAGTGTATGACACAAGTAAACGAATGCGTTATAATAAACAAAACAAGCGAAAAGAAATGGAGCGAATATAGTTGGTTCAATCGATTAATACAAAGGTAGATTTAACAATAGATGCCACCGCTTATACAGGGCTCACAGACTATGGGAAAATTATGATTGGCGATAAAGGTTTTGAATTTTTTAATTCACGTGATGTGCGGAAATTTGTCCAAATCCCGTGGGAAGAAATTGACCAAGTGATTGTTTCTGTTATGTTAAAAGGCAAGTGGATTCCACGCTATGCTATTAAAACCAAGCGTAACGGAACTTACACATTTGCTTCTAAAAAACCTAAAGATGTTTTGCGTGCGATAAGAGTATATGTCGATCCAGCTAATATGGTGAGTTCGCTAAGTTTCTTTGATGTTATGAAGCGCTCGTTTAGATCGATATTTAACAAGAAGAAAAACAAGCAAGCTAAATAATTTATATCAAAAGTTTTAGTAGGCGAATTCGTCTGTTAAAACTTTTTTTTTGAACTAATATTATAGTTTGTTACAATAGAAAATAGAAAGCATCATTATACGAATCAAAGGAGGAATCATAACATGAAGAAACCTAGAATTTACACAATGTCATTCGCAAGCATTTACCCCAATTATATCCAAAAAGCTGAGAAAAAAGATCGAACCAAAGAAGAAGTTGATGAAATAATTTTTTGGTTAACAGGATATGATGAAGTATCGCTACAACAAACGATTGATCAAAAAATCGATTTAGAAACTTTCTTTGAACAAGCTCCTCAAATGAATCCCAATGCTTCTTTAATCACTGGAGTTATTTGTGGTTACCGAGTGGAAGACATTGAAGAGAAAGTAATGCAACAAATTCGCTATTTAGACAAATTGATAGATGAGCTAGCTAAAGGTAAAAAAATGGAGAAAATACTTAGAAAATAATAATGATTAAAAGTCTATTCTTAAAATGGAATAGGCTTTTTTATTTGTGTTTTTTAGGAAAGAAGATTAAACAAACTAGCTTTAAGAGGGAGATTTTATAGATATATCCTTTTTCCTGAATCTGAACCAAGAAATGCTAGACTTAAAGTTGTTAACAAGTTATTAATCATTTTTACAATAAAACTTTTACAGAAGGAGCAAAAAAATGTTTAAAAAATTATTTGGAAAAAAAGTAGTACCGGCAGTTCAGGAAGAGGTTAAGGTTGTTATTCAACCAAAGAAAACAGGAGAAGCACTAGAGATAGAGGAGCTTGGAAAAGCAGTAAGAGCAAATACAACAGATGAAAAAACAGAAATTCCGTATTTTAATCGTGAGCAAGTCGAGAGGTTTGAAAAGATTTTAGGTGAGAGAGTTGTAGCATATTTTGATTTTGAGATAGACGAGGAAGAAGACAAGATTGAAACCGAAGAAGAGTTAATTTCGCTTAAACAAGATCTTGGTCAACGTCTGCTAAATGAAATTTTACCTGAATTAACAGAAGCAGAACAAGAATATTTTGCAGTAGAGTATTCCGCCAAGTTACGAGGAGCAAAAACTTATCGTACAGTAACAGAAGATATTGACTATGAAAGCATTCATGGAATTGATATTAAGGCTTTTGCTGAAGGATCATTCCGCATGGCAGCTGGAGAAGATGGAGATGAGGTCATTGCATCTTATGGCGTTAGCAACGATCAGTGGGGCGAATTATCAATTGCTTGGACAGAGCGAATGAAACAAGATAGTAATTTAGCCATATTATATAGTCAATATATGGCGCCAAGTGAAGCAGCAATAAGTAATTTTTCGGAAGCAGGCAAGCGGTTAGTAGAAGATCGTCGCTATTTTCAAGATGTGTATGCTTATTATCAAGCAGCTTATGAGGCTGATCTAGATGGCACAGTCCTAACGGAAGAAAAATTTGGTCATACTAATTTTGACTTACAACAAGCCAACCAATTTTGGGCAAAAGATGATGCTACTAATTATGAATATAGCGTGTTTTTTGACCCGTATTTCGAGGAACGAAGAAATGCCTATGAACGTGAAATGATAAAAATGGCAGATCCTTCAGATGGAATTAAGTTTGATTTGCAAGATTTTGGACAACAAGCTAAATTGATGGATTTACAAGCGTGTATCGCACAACTAGGGTCGAATCATCCAGCGCTAAAATTCCTAGATGCAAAAGATGAAGAAGAACTTGAAGAAATAGGAAAAGTGTTGCTTTATCAAGGTGATGCCAATGTTGTAGGTGGTTTTTCTACGTATCCAGATGATATTTTTGCTGGTGATGAAGAGCTTTCAGAAGAAGAGATTGGGCTTGTAATTATTCTAGGAAATCTTACTGTATCAAAAGACGCGCATATTAATACACATTTTTATGTAGAAGGAAATATAGTGGCAAAAAGTATGGACATTTTAATTGATGATGAAGAACAAAATGTAAATATTATCGGAAATTGTACAGTAGAAACAGGATTCTTTATTAGTAATTCTATTATCAATTTAACTGTTACGGGGGAAGTGAAAACTCCATGTATTCTTACAGCAGTCCGAGAAGGTAAACTAAAAATAAATAAAATCAATAAAGATGCTATTGGAATTAATGGCTATGTGGACGATGAGGAGCTAGGTACAGACACGTTAGTAAAAAGTTTAGGTTTAATAAGAGTAACTTCCGCTGATGATTTGGCTAAAGTATCTAATTTTGATGAGGACGCGACTATGACGGAAGATATTATTAAAGACATTATTGATGGAGATATTAAGTTCAACTAAGAGGAGGCATACAGTGTGTTTGGTTCTAAAGGTAAAAAGAAGTTTGAAGAAGGTGTACATTATTTAGTTAACAATAGACCGCATAAAGCTTTGGAGTTGTTTAATGAAGTCCCAAAAAGTTCGAAAATTTACAATGAAACATTAGCTAATATAACATGCGCACTAAATAATATGGGGGATTACGAAGCTTCAAAAGAAGTTTTTCTTGAAATAAAAGAAGTCTATCCAGAGTACTATATTGCAGCAACCAACCAGCTTCAAGCACTTTTAGAAACAGGGTGTGCGGGTGAAGCAGTACAACTTTTTCGCCGTTTAAAACAAAAAGAAGCCATCGAAGACAATGTTATCCTATTTTGGAACGCCGCAGTAGCCGCATTTCGCTCTGAGGAAAATGAGTTATTAATTGATTTATGTGATACACTAGATCAATTATCATCCAACCATGTGTATTTTGATGTATGGCGAGGTGTTGCATACTACAATCTCGGGCAAAATGAAAAAGCAGAAAAATTGTTATTACGATTCGTTAATTATACTGGGGTGGAATATCGCACGCAAATAAGCGATGACAGATGGATGCAAAAAGCTTTATACACACTGATGCTTCTTTATAATCGGACCAGCAATGTCTTACTCGCAAAAGAATTTGAGGCAGAATATAACGCGCAAAATGAGTACGAAATCGCAATAAAACACATGCAACAACGTGATTCAGCTAAAGCGATAATTAATTTAGAACAAGTTCCTACTGATGTTGCTATTTCCCAAAATGCCATTATTGATAGAATGATGTGTCATGTTAATTTAAAACAATATGATAAGGCTGAGACGCTTTTTAAACAAGTAAATAAAGGAACTAATGTTTACTATTTTGGGGTTATTAACTATTTGGCGGCTTTAAACGGGCTGAATAAATACGAAGAAATGTTAGCAATGCAAAGTGCTGTACCAAAAACATTTAAAGCATATAATATTTTTCTATACAATTTAGTAAATGCAGCAGAAGGTATTAAAGATTACAGTATGGCAATTCAATTTTGTGAACAAATCTTGGAGATTGATGATAATGAAAAGTATCGCTATAAAAAAGGGCTCTTTCAGTTTTATTTAAAACAATATGATTTGGCTATTAAAACATTAAACGACATCAATAGTTGGAACTATCAAGATGATTATGTTGATGTTGTGTACCTCTTTGGTTGTTGCTACGAAAAATTAGGAGACAAAGCAAAAGCAGAAGAATTTTTTGATGAGGCTTATTCACTGGAACATTCTAGTGTCTCTGCTATAGTTACACAAGAAAATGGAGAAAGACAGCAATTGTATGCAGGCGGTCGTGCCCCGTTTAAGCCCGAAATGGACTAGGTTTTATGGAGGAGGAATAATAATCATTTTTTCGAATTTATGGAAAGAGTTTACTGAGTTCCAAAAAGAACAATTAGACATTCATGGTTATGAAGAAGGTTTGTTTTCTGAGTCGTTCCAATGTGTAGCATATGGGGATGATGACAAAGACTGGTTGCGAAGTTATTTGGGAGCTGTGGGTGCGACTAATGAAACTTTGAATACGCTAGTTGAGAGCCTTTATTATATTGGACTTGCAACAGGAGACGGGAGCGGTTATGCTTTTTTAAAAATTAATGAAGGGCCAATCGATGAAAACCCAGTTCTTTTATGCAGTACAGATGGATATATAAACTTAGTAGCAAGTAATTTTACAGAACTATTAACGCTTTTAACGGTTGATGCTGAGCCGATGACAGGTGTTGACGATGAATTAGCGGCCTATTATAAAGATGATTGGGAGGAACATTCTCGTGCATACGGAGAGTTCGTTGCCTGGTTGGAAGCACGTAATATTCTTGTTATTCACGGAGAAGACGAGGCAGAAGTCGAAAGCGAAGAAATAATTAATAACGCAAATGATAAATATGGGAAAAATTTGCTAGCGTTTATGAATAGTTTATGATAGTAACAAGCTACAATGAGATTGATAAGTAAGATGAGAGCTCTAAATAAAATATATTCAAAAAAGCTCCAACAGGCGGTTTCGTCTATTGGAGCTTTTTGAAGTGGGTTAGTAATAAAAAGAATCTATTTTTCTGGACGAATAGTTTGTTTATTTCTATATTCAGCTGGTGTTATTCCATATTTTATTTGGAACTTTTTGTAAAACTGAGTAATATTAGACATTCCAACGAGATTGGCAATTTCCGATATCGCTTGCTCAGAAAATTCTAGGTATTGAGCAGCATTTCTTAGGCGTTGATCTGTCTGAATTTCTTTAAATGACTTTCCAAAAGTGCGTTTGATTAATTGAGATAGATACTTTGGATGGTAATTAAATATTTGAGCAGTTTCCTCTAATGTACATACCTCTGAATGTTTTTCTATATATTCAATAATTTTTAATAGATTGTTCGCATTACTGGAACTGATATGGACGATTTGTTTATCTTCATTTTCTTGATAATTACGTATTAATTGAATGAAAATCAAAGAAAAAAGTGCTTCAATAGAGTGTCGGCTGAATGAATCGTTTTTAAAGTATTCAGTAATAAGTTGACTAAAATAACTTTCAATGGTTGCATCACTGTTTCTGAAAAATAAATAACCATCATGATGATTATTTTGCGTAATTGCAGAAAATAAAAAAATAGTTAAAACACTTGCTTCTCCTAACCCCATAATAAATTCACGCGAAAAGAAATCATTACTTAAACTAATATTTATCACAATGTCATTTTCTGTTAGTTTTTCTTTTGAACGAATTACGTTGCGATCAACAATGCAAATATCACCTTTCGTTAATAGAATTTTTTCGTCATTAACAGTGTAGTTGCAAGTGCCAGAATAAACATAGTTAATATTTATATTACTATGTATATACGCAGGAACAGCAGTGAAGCGTGAGTCTCTACGGATTTCAATAATATTCTTTTTTAAGTTAGGAAGTTCAAATTTATATACACTAGTCCCATCAATAGAAACCCGAGACATTTTTTGGTAAACGGGACTGTGAAATAAAGGATTAGCTATATAATTTTTTTCGCTTTTTGTTAAATCAAAAATAGTATCTAAATAATTGTTGTTCACAAAATCACCTTACCTTTTGTTAGTTATAAACTAGAAAAGAATTATTGAAAACGGTTAATAAAAATATATACTTGTATTATAGCTAGCAAGAAATATTTGCGCAAGTATTGGTCTAATAAATCATTTAGGAGGACTTAGGATGAATACGAAAGTTTTGAGCGAAAAAATCCTAGATAATATTGGTGGAAGCCAAAATGTGAAAAATGCTACTCATTGTGCAACACGTTTACGAATCACTGTAAAAGATGAAACGCAAATTAACAAAGAAACAATAGATGAATTAGATGGTGTTCTTGGTAGTGTTAATACTGGAGGCCAATATCAAGTTATTATAGGGCAGAATGTAGGAAGGGTTTACGAAGAGTTTTCCAACCAATTACAAGATACAGCTAATGCAGGAGCTACTGAAGAGGAAGCAATTAGCGAAGAAAGTTCGAAAAAGTCTGTTTTCTCGAACATATTAGACACAATTAGTGGGATTTTCACGCCTTTATTACCAGCTATTACAGCGGCAGCGATGATAAAAACACTTTTAGTTATTTTAGATTTATTCCATCTCATTGATCAATCTGGAGGAACATATAAGGTTTTAACTTTTGCAGGAGATACCGCTTTTTATTTTATGCCTGTTTTAGTAGCGTTCTCAGCTTCAATGAAATTCAAGTTAAATCCATATTTAGGAGCTTTAATGGGTTTGTTGTTAATTCACCCAAGTTTTGTAACAATAGTGGCGGATAAAAATCCAATAAACTTATTCGGTTTTTTACCAGTAACATTAGCTAATTATAGTTCGACGGTTATTCCAATTATGCTAATTATCTGGATTGCCTCCTATGTTGATCGCTACGCTGATAAATTTTGTCCAGAAGCAGTGAAATTCTTTATTCGCCCATTAGCGACTTTCTTGGTGATGATTCCACTAGCTTTAGTAGTGATTGGACCATTGGGATACTTGGTTGGTATAGGATTAGAAAACGTAATTGATGCAATACAAGCGCATGCTATTTGGGTGTTGCCTCTAATTTTTGGAGCCTTATCACCAATATTTATTATGACAGGTATGCACTATGCAATTACAATCCCGCTAGTTTTACAGTCTATCTCGTCAAATGGATTTGATATGTTAGGAATTGGCTTTTTAGTAGCAAATATTGCACAAGGAGGCGCTGCTTTTGCTGTTGGACGCTATGCCAAAGCGACACAAGTTAAAAGTTTAGCATACTCATCTGGCTTTACGGCACTTCTTGGTATAACTGAACCAGCATTATATGGAGTTAATTTAAAGTATAAAAAACCATTTTTAGCGGTAATGATTGCTGGTGGAATTAGTGGACTGCTAGCCGGAATATTAAGTGTCAAACGAATGACATTTGCGCCAACTGGATTAACAACCTTACCAATTTTTATAGACCCAGCTAATCCTTGGAATTTGATTTTTGCAATCTTGGCTTCGGTGTTAAGTTTTATTCTAGCGTTTATTTTAACTACAGCATTTATTTATAAGGATAATCATTTACAAAAAGAACTAGGGGGAAAATGAAATGAATAAACAATTTCCAGATAATTTTTTATGGGGAGGAGCAATTTCTTCGGCACAAGCAGAAGGAGGCTACCTAGAAGATGGAAAAGGAATAGATACGCAGTCAATGCGCTATTTTAATCCAGAATGGGACCGAAAGAAACGAGACGAAAATCGTAATATTAATATGACTTCTGAACGTTTTCAAGCAGCTTTAGAAACACAAGACGAAGTGACTTACCCATTTCGTCATGGGATTGATTTTTATCATCGGTATAAGGAAGATTTAGCGCTTTTAGAGGAAATGGGTATGCGGGTGTTTCGGACATCCATCGATTGGTCGCGAATTTATCCAAATGGGGATGATGAAGCGCCGAATGAAGCAGGTATTCAATTTTATATTGACCTATTTACAACATGCCGTGCTAAAGGAATGAAAGTATTTGCGACTATGCTGCATTATGGAATGCCAATTAATTTGGTTACTAAATATGGCGGTTGGAAAAATCGTAAAACTATTTTCTTTTTTGAAAAATATGCTCGTACTTTATATGAGAGACTTGGAGATTTAGTTGATTACTGGTTGCCTTTTAATGAAATCAACTGCAATAGATTTAATCCTTATAATGGATGTGCGGTTATCAAAGATCAAGAGGAGAACTATAATCAAACTATTTTCCAAGCAGCGCATCATCAATTTCTAGCCAATGCGCTTGCAGTTAAGGCGGGTTTTGAATTATTGGAACAGCCGATGATTGGTGGTATGATTGCTCGATTTACTACTTATCCAGCAACTTGTAAACCAGAAGATGTAATGCAAGCAATTTTAGATGAAAATTATAAAAACTATTTTTACACAGATGTACTAGCTCGAGGGAAATATCCTAGTTACACAAACCGCATGTTGGAAGAACTTAATGTACAATTAGAAATGGAAGAGGGAGATTTAGAACTACTACAAGAAAATACAGTTAATTTTATGTCATTTTCTTATTATATGTCTATGATAGCAAGTGTAGACCCTGATTATGAAATCACAAGCGGAAATTTACTTAGTGGAATGAAGAATCCATATTTAGAAACTAGTGATTGGGGCTGGCAAATTGACCCAATTGGTTTACGAGTTTCACTAAATGAAATGTATGACCGTTATCAACTACCAATTTTTATCGCGGAGAATGGTTTAGGTGCGTATGATACAGTAGGAGAAGATGGTAGTATTCATGACGATTATCGTATCGACTATTTAGCAAAACATGTGGAACAGATGGCAGAAGCAATTCATGATGGAGTAGACCTAATCGGCTACACAATGTGGGGCATTATTGATATTGTAAGTTGTGGAACTATTGAGATGTCAAAACGATATGGTGTCATTTATGTTGATTTAGATGATGCAGGTAAAGGAAGTTATGAACGTAAGAAAAAAGACTCTTTTGCATGGTATAAAAAAGTAATTGAAACAAATGGAGTCTCACTAAATTAAAATAATAAAACAAGCAGCAACCAATCTTAGTCATTGGTTGCTGCTTGTTTTTCGATAAAGAAATCGCCAATTTGGTTGACGAGTTCTTCATTTACAGAATAAATATGTGTGGTACCTTCCTTTCGTAAATGAATAAGTTTAGCTTCTTTTAGCAGTTTAATATGATGGGATAATGTGGATTTTGAGACATTGTAAGTTGTTCCGGAAAAGCGTTTCTCCTTGTTTTTGATGAGGCATAGAAAAATATCAAGGCGGATTGGATCGCTTAATGCTTGGAATATTAATAATAATTCGGGTTTGGATAATTCATTCGTCTTTTTCATATAAACTATCATATCATAATTTGCTTTTTAATTGCATGGAAGTTGCAGCTATGTTATATTGTTATAGTTCGAAAAAAATCGAACTATAAACTTGGAAAGAAGATGTTTTGAAATGTTGCATATTGAAGCGCAAATCACGATAAAAGCCGAACAAACCGAAGCTTTTTTACAAGCAGTCAAAGAAGTTATTGCAGCAACCAGAGCCGAAGCAGGAAATCATGGCTATGAATTAGTGCAATCTACTGAAAACGAGACAGTATATTATATGCTAGAAAAATGGACAGATATGGACGCGATTACAAGACATAACGAGAGCGAACATTTTAAAAACTTCCAAAAACAAGCAGCTAATTTTGTTGCAAAACCACTAGAAGTTGCCGTTTTAACACCAATAGAATTTTAAGGAGGAAAAAAGATGACTTATTTAAATAATGATTTTGAAGACTTAATGAAAAACCGCCGTTCAATTAGAGAATACGACGAAACGGTGAAAATTAGCCAAGAAGAAATGCAAAACATCCTAACAGATGCAGTAACAGCTCCTTCTTCCGTAAATATGCAACCATGGCGTTTTGTTGTAGTGGAAAGCGATGCAGGAAAAGAAAAACTAAAACCGCTAATTCGTTTTAATACCCTACAAAATGACACTTCCTCAGCGATGATTTTGCTTTTTGGAGATTTAAATAACTTCGAAAATGGCGAAAAAATTTATGGCGGTGCAGTAGAACGTGGTCTTATGCCAGCTGATGTAAAAGAACAACAAATGGCGAAACTGAGCCAATATTTTGAAGCAATCCCGCGTTCCGAGTCTGAACGAGTTGTTTTAATTGATGGTGGAATTGTTGCAATGCAGCTAATGCTTGTTGCTCGTGCTCATGGCTATGATACAAATCCGATTGGTGGATTTGAACGTACAGAAGTTGCCAAAGCTTTTGACATGGATCCAGAGCGCTATGTACCAGTAATGATTTTATCGATTGGTAAAGCTAAAAGTGACGGATACCAGTCTTACCGTTTACCAATTACTGATGTTACGACATTTGCATAAAATGAACCGAAATAATGCAAGGGGATTACGTATCTCCTTGTTTTTTTATGTTTCTTCGTTATATAATTAATTTACATAAACGAAGGAGGCCAAGCAATTATGACTATTAAAATCACTCGCAAGGCTGGTACTTTAGGCGGTATATCACCAACAAAAATTAAGATAGAGAATGAAGGAAATGTGGAATTGAATGACGGGGAATCCTATTTCTTTATGCCAAAAAAAGAGAAAACAAAAGTGAAAGTTAATCAGTGGCTTTCGGGAAGTCAAGAAGTAGAGCTAGATAATAATAGTAAAGTCTTGCTTATACTTAATACCAAAGCAATCGTCCTATATTATGCGATGTATCCGTTTTTAATAGTTGGTTTTTTGATGACTAGTATTGTTTCAACAGTAATCGCTTTAACACTATGTATTGCGTCCTTTTTTTACGCTAGAAAAAACTGGTTTAAAATTGTGAAAACAGAAAATTAATTTTAGGAAAGATAGCACTGACAAATGGCTAAAGCTGCTTAAAAGGTAATTCGTGGTAAAAAAAAGAAAATTTTGGAGCAATCGTAGTATAAAGATTTAAAATGTAAGGATTTTTAAATTAGTTTGATTAGCATGTGCAAACAGTGACAGCCTTTTATATGATTTGTTTAAAACCACGAAGCGTGCAGGCTTATACGTGGTTTTTATTTTTTGTTGTTTATGATTGTTGCGGTTAGGGCGATAAAAGCAATCATAAGCGCAAGACTCTCGAAAAAAGTCACATGTTTATCCTTTCTAGATAACGCCTCAAAATAATATCACCATAAACTTGCTCACCATTTTAGTATGATTACAAAAATATACATGTAACTGGATAATATTATTTAATTAATTCTTTTTTCGCGAAAAATACAAACAAGACAACACGATTATTCTTATTTTAAAACTATTTGGTTTATCCCACTGTTTTTCCATCTAAAATAGTACAATCTAACGAGAAAAAGCCATTAAATAGAAGACAAGATGCCAGTAGCGTATTACAATGAAGAAAAGAATAATGAAGAGGTGCAGAGGATGTATTTTGTATATGATATTGGCGGGACTTTTATAAAATTTGCTTTAATGGAAAATAATGGTGTTATAAAAATGAAAGATAAATTTCCTACTACAGCCAAAAGTGCCGAAGAATTAGTAGCGCAAATGATAGAGAAATTTTTACCTTATAAAGATAGTGTGAAGGGTATTGCAGTAAGTTGTCCGGGTGTGGTGGATACAGAAAAAGGCGTAATTTATCAAGGTGGTTCACTTTTATTTATGCATGAAAAAAACTTGGCTGAAATGCTTGCTCGGGAATGTCATGTGCCAGTTATTATTCAAAATGATGCGAAAAGTGCAGCGCTTGCGGAACTTTGGTTAGGTGTGGCGAAAGAGGCGGATAGTGCAGTAATTTTAACATTAGGAAGTGGAGTTGGTGGCGGTATTATTATGAATGGTAAGCTGCAATCAGGGTACCATTTAATGGCTGGAGAAGTAAGTTTTATACAAACAGACTTTAATACAAAGAAAATGCGCGGTAACTTTTTTGGTCGAAGTGGGTCGGCTGTGGAACTGATTAGACGAATAGCGACAAAGAAAAATTTAATTGATAAAAAAGATGGCGAGCAAGTTTTTGAGTTGATTACACAAGGCGACGAGGAAGCAAATACTATTTTTAACGACTATATATACGAACTGGCGATTCAAATTTTAAATATCCAATATTTAATTGATCCAGAAATTATTGCTATAGGAGGCGGAATTAGCGCACAACCAATTGTTGTCAAACGTCTAAATGAAGTGGTATCAGAAATCAAAGCTGCTAATCCTTTCCATTCAGCAAAACCAAGTATCATCACCTGTCGTTTCCAAAATGATGCTAATTTGTATGGAGCTCTTTATAACTTTTTCTTGCAATATAAATAAAAAAAAGGAAACTAATCTTGTAAGCCCTCTATAGTAAACTTAAAATTTAACGATAGATGGAATGCAATTTAGTTTCCTTTTTGTTTTAAAGTGCTTGAAGCATATCAAACTGAGACTGATATAAATTATAATAGTAACCGTGTTGGGCCATTAATTCATCATGACTACCCGCTTCCTGTATTCGCCCATTATCAATATAAAATATTCGCGAACTGTTTTTAATAGTTGAAAGTCGATGCGCGATAATAAAGGATGTGCGCCCTTCAAGAAGTTTTTCCAGTCCCTCTTGAAGTAAAATTTCTGTCTGTGTATCAATACTCGAAGTTGCTTCATCAAGAATAAGGATTTTCGGGTCAGCGAGTAATGCTCGAGCAAAAGAAATGAGCTGCCGTTGACCAGCGGAAAGAGTGCTACCACGTTCTTTCACTTCTGTATAGTAACCATCTTTTAAATCAGCTATAAAATCGTGAGCACGCACAACTTTGGCAGCGGCAATAACTTCTTCTTCCGTAGCATCTAATTTTCCATAGCGAATGTTTTCGATAATTGTTCCAGAGAAAATAAATGTATCTTGGAGCATAACCCCCATTTGTTCTCGAAGTGATTGTAATGTGACTCCCTGAATATTCTCGTCATCAATTAAAATTTCACCAGAATTAATATTATAAAAACGGCTTAGTAAATTAATAATCGTCGTTTTTCCCGCGCCAGTAGGACCAACTAAGGCAATGGATTCACCTGCATCCACATGGAAATTAATGCCTTTTAATATATCATGACCTTCTTCATAACGAAAATAAACATCTTTAAAGTCAACATTTCCAACGATTTGTGGCATTTTCTTTGCATTTGGTAAATCTTTAATATCGGGTTCCACATCCATCGTTTCAAAAATCCGTTCTAAATAAGTAGTAGCAGTAATTAGCGAGTTATAAAAGTTTCCGATATTAATTACTGGATTCCAAAAGTTCCCAACATAGCCAATAAAGGCGATAAGTGTCCCGGTGGAAACATCTACACCATAACCTCTAATCCCAACAAAGTAAATAAGGCAGGTTGTCATAACGGCAATATTTTGCACTCCAGGCCAAAGCAAAAATTGAATTTTTACGGCTTTCATCCAAGACGTCCGATAATCGTTACTTACTTCTGTAAAAATCTCAAAATTTTGCTCTTCGCGTGAAAAACTCTGGGTTACTTTTATACCTGCAATACTTTCATGGATATAGGCGTTCATATTAGATTGTTTATTGCTTAAAACCTGATAAGCTTTTCGTTGCGCAGTTTTAATCACCATGACAATAACAAAAAGCACGGGTAGAAGTGCTAAACTATAAAGTGTCAAAACAGGATCTATCATTAACATAAATCCAAGTGTAACTAGAACACTCAAAATATCCGAAATCAAATTAATAAGGCCATTTGAAAGTAAATCACTCAACATATTAATATAGTTAACAACCCGGATAAGAATTTTTCCGTGAGGTCTGCTATCAAAGTAAGAAAATGGTAGTTTTTGCAAATGACCAAAAATGGCGGTTCTCATGTCTTTCAAAATGTCCTGCCCAATTAGCGTAATGGATTTAATTCGATAGCGCATACATAGTCCAGTTACTACAACCGAAGCAATAAAGATAATCGCAATCCAGAAAAGTTGGGTCATATTTTTATTTGGAATGGTATCATCAATGACAATTTTTGTTAAGAAAGGACCAATCATTGTTGCTACATTGGCAAGTAAGATAATAAATAGTGTTAGGTAAATAGATTTCTGGTATGGTTTTACATAAACAAAAATCCGTTTTAAATGTGCAGAACTAAATGCTGTTTCTAACTCTTCATCAACATCAAATTTATTTCTAGCCATTCGCGCTCGCCTCCATTCCCAGCTGCTTATTGTAAGTATCAAAATAATAACCTTTTTTAGCTAGCAAACTTGTATGTGTTCCTCGTTCAATAATTTCACCATGTTTTAAAATTAAAATTTCATCGGCATCTTTTACAGAAGAAATCCGGTGAGCGATAATAAAAGTGGTTGTGTTTTCGGTGATTTTCTTCAACTCGCCTTGGATTTTCACTTCTGTTTCCATATCCACCGCAGAAGTTGTATCATCTAGAATTAAAATAGAGGGGTTTTTTAAGAGTGCACGAGCAAGAGAAATCCGCTGTTTTTGCCCGCCAGATAGCCCGACTCCACGTTCGCCAACAATTGTGTTATAACTCTCAGGCATGGTTTCAATAAAATGGTCTGCATCGGCAATTCGAGCCATTCGCCGGACTTCTTCCATCGTTGCATCCGGGGCGCCAAATGCTATATTTCCTTCAATAGTGTCGGAAAAAAGGAAAATATCTTGCATAACTGTGGCGATATGATTTCTAAGTTCTCGCACATGCCATTTTTTAGCATCCACACCATCAAGTAAAATTTCCCCGGAAGTTGGATCATAAAATCGGCAAATTAAGTTAACTAGAGTAGATTTTCCAGCACCGGTTTCCCCTAAAATAGCAATGGTTTGGCCAGGGGAAGCTTTTAAAGAAATATTTTTTAGAACATCGGTTTTTGGATCATCTTCAAAATGAAAGCTAACGTTTTTAAATTCAACAAATCCTTGAAGCGAAGGGGCTGATTTTTCGGCATGAATGGGAATTTTTGCAGTGGTAGCCATCATATCTTGAATTTTAAAAGATGAGGCAACAAAACGTTGAACATCATTAATTAACCAACCACTCATCCGCATGGGACCATTTAGCATCCATAAGAAACCATTAAAAGCAACTAAGTCTCCAAGTGTCATTTGCCCTTTAATGACTAAAAAGCCACCAAAAACAAGTGTGATAACTACTAAAATTCCAGCAAGAGAATCCAATATAGGTAGATAAGCTCTAGAAACTGCTGCAGAATCCAGATTGCGTTGTTTAAAATCTTCGTTATGTTCATGGAATTTCTTCATTTCAAAATCTTCTCGTGCAAATGCTTTAACGACACGATTTCCGCTAATATTTTCTTCCACCATTGAATTAAGTCGCGAAAAGCTTTCTCGAATTTCATAAAAGACTGGTTGCGCTTTGCTAGACATTTTTATAGTTAGAAAAGCGATAAGCGGTGTTATAATCACAAGCGCCAGCGTTAATTTCCAGTCAATAGTCGTCATAATAACTATGGCGAATGTAAATAAGAAAATGTTTTCCAAAATATTATAAGATACCCAGGAAATAAAATGACGAATTGCATCAGTGTCCCCGGTCATCCGTGCCATAATATCACCAACTCGAGTGTTATTAAAAAAATCAAAATCCAATGATTGTAATTTTTTATAGAGATCTTCTCGAATTTGGAAAAGGGAGTTTTGACCAATTCGTTCACACATAATTTGATAGGTATAACGACAAATTGTTCGAATAACTGTCGAAACTATCATGATTAATAGTAGCGGGATAAGTAATTTAGGCTGATTTTTATAAACAACATCATCAATTACTTTTCCACCAAGTAACGGATAAATAATACTAATACCAGAAGCAATAAAAATTAAAATAAGTACACCAATCATAAGCAGCCGATAATTTCTTACGTACTGCCAAATCCATTTTACACTCTTCACTCGTTTCACTTCCTTTTACTTTATATACATCCATTTAGTTTACACCCCTGATTTGGAAAGAGAATGGTTTATATTCGCTGGAAGCATGGACAATGTTATATAATTAAAAGATAAATGTAAACGTTATTATTATGGAGGTGAAAAGATGCTAAAAATAAATACTACTACGTTCAATCCGCAAATTTTGTATATTGCTAGTTATTATACGAATGAGGCTCGGATTGGCGAAAATCACCATCATGATTTTTTAGAAATGTCGATTATTTGCGAAGGGACGGGTATCTATAATATTGAAGGTGAGCAAGTAAAGCTTTGTGCAGGTGACGTGCTTATTTTTAATCCGGGAGTAAAGCATTATGATATTACCGAACCTGGGATGACCAATGTGCAACTCCATATCGGATTTCGTAACTTTACGTTGGAAGGCTATGCAAGAAACACTTTTCCATTTAAAAAAGCTTTTTTGCGGAAAAAAGAGACTGAATCTGCCATTTTAGATATAGCTAGGCAGATAATGGAAGAAAAAGATGCTGAAAAACCTGGTTATGATTTAATTTTGAAAGCTTTTGTCATGCAATTGATTATCCATATTTTACGTGAAGCAACTCCGGAACAACTTGAGAACAATGGGGTGAAATTATCAACAGAAGAACAACAAAAACAGCTGCTTGTAAACGAAATTATTCACTATATGGAAAAGCACCATACCGAAGACGTTTCGCTCTCCACTTTGTCACAGACGATGTATATTAGCCCGGCGTATATCTCCAAAGTATTTAAAGAAGAAACAGGAGAGTCGCCAATCAATTACTTAATAAAAATTCGCCTTGCACGTGCGGAAGAACTACTCAAAAATAAAGATATTACTGTAAAACAAGCAGCAAATATGGTTGGCTATAACGATGCTTATTATTTTAGCAAGCTTTTTAAAAAATATTACGGCTTTCCACCCTCTGAAAATTGGCGAAAATCTAGTTAATTTAGGATACAAGTTAATGGGGTAGAAGTTTAAAAGTAACCAAAATACAGTTTACGCTAACGACGAGCGAAACCTATGATAGAAAGAAGGAAGCAGTGATGCGCTATGACGAAGCCTTAAGTTATTTAAAAACAAATAGTATTAAACGACAAGAAGAAGGCACTGAAATCATTTTTAAAATGGCAGCGGATACATTGGAGGGAAACTTAGATCCATTTTTATTAAAAGATATTAAAAAAAATGTCGAAACTGCAATTGAAACGACACCTCAAGAAACCGCAATACCAGATTTTTCTAACTTAGAAATAGCCACAGCCGCAGCACTTCAAATGAGAGCAACAATGGGAAGTCCCAATATAGATTTAACACAAGGTATACAAACAGAGACGGCTGTTGTATCAGGTGAATTTGGGGATATTCCAATTCGGATTTACCGTCCTGATTCACAAGGTCAACTAGCGCCAGCACTGATTTATTATCATGGCGGAGGATTTATAGGAGGTACGCCAGCTGTAGTAGAAAACTTTTGCAAAGGGATAGCGGAAAAATCAGCGGCTGTCGTCATTAATGTGGAGTACCATTTAGCACCAGAATTTCCCGCTCCAGCAGCACCGAAAGATTGTTTTTGTATACTAAATTGGGTAGTAGAAAACAGCGAAAATCTCCAAATTGATCCAACCAAAATTGGTGTTTCTGGAGATAGTGCGGGAGGAACTTTAGCTGCAGCAGTTAGTTATATGGACCGAGAAGCCAAAACTAATTATGTAGGTTTCCAAGCCCTGCTATATCCTGCGCTTACTTTGTTTGCTGCTGATAATGAAAAATATTCATGGGATATTAAAAAGTTTGCTGCATCCGAAACAACTAAACCGCTCGTTACTCCAGGAATTATTGGAATGAACAATTCAGGATTATTGTTACGAACAGTTTATCTTAGAGGCAAAGACCCAACTTCACCCATTTATTCCCCGTTATCGGCAACTGATAAAAGCATTTATACGCCGACATTGATTATTAGCGCAGAATTTGATGGACTTAGGGCTTTAGCGGCTGTTTTTACGAAACAATTAATAGCCAGTGGTGTAAATACAAAAGCGATAGTTTACCAAGGAATGTGTCATGCCTTTATCGATAAATACGGGATTTTTCCACAAGCAGAAGATGCCGCAGATGAAATCGCCAAAATGATGAAAACAATATTTTAAAGAAGCAAGGCAGGTGTTTTTCGGAATACCTGTTTTTATTTTGCTAAACTTTGCGGTTAGCAGTAAAAGTATACTAGAATAGAGAAGAGAAATGGGAAGGAATGATAGGTTATATGAAATTTCAACTTTTTATCCAACCAAAATTAGATGTTATCCAAGGAAATATTATTGAATATGAAATACTTCTTCGAGATGATAGTGAAATTCCTAGATTTCCTTTGTCAGAGTTAGAGAATGTCCTTGCAGATGAGGAACTATATGCTATTTATTCAGATTGGTTTAATGAAGCATTTTTAGATGTCTTAAATAAATATCCAAATGATCGATTTGCCATTAATATCGCACCACAACAGCTTTTTTATATGGAAACAATTCATTGGTTTGAGCGGCTAAAGAGCGAAAGTCATCGAATTACAGTAGAAATTACAGAAGATATTTTTGATGTTCCCGCACACAAGCGACATTTAAATGCAAATGACAAAGATGCTTTTATACTTAATAAAATAAAAGTGATACATGGGCTAGGCTATCATATTGCAATGGATGATGTTAGCTGTGGACTCAATAGTTTGGAACGTGTAGTGAGTTATTTGCCTTATATAACCGAAATTAAGTTTTCTTTAATTCACTTTGAAAAGATAGATTTAGAGGACTTGCTTTATTTTGTTAAAGCATGGGCTAATTTTGCCCACAAGAACAAATTGGGTTTTGTAGTGGAAGGAATTGAAACAAAAGAAACCATGACTCTACTTGAAAGTCATGGCGTCACTATTTTCCAAGGTTATTTAGTTAATAAACCATTTCCAGTATGAAATTACTCCACCTGATTTTGTAAGTTTTGATAAGATTCAATTGTTATCGGCTTTTTGCAAGAAAGTAAGCCTTTTTTCCGCATTTTTTCTAGTGCTTCTGTAATTCTCGCCCGACTAGATCGACAATAATCAGCTAAAAGTGACTGGGTAATATAAGAGGGAAGAATAATTTGATCGCCTTGTTGATGCAGGTTTAATAGCTCAACAATTTCAATTAAAACATTAATCGCCTTATAAAATGGTGGTTGATTAATGTTTCTATAATTTTTTGCTGTAAACATATATTTAATGATAACATTATCTAATATTTGGTGGAAGATTTGAGGATTAGCATACAAATAATTAAGAAAAAGTTCTCGATTTATAAGGATGGCGGTTCCATCGGTAAGAGCGCGCACACGATAATCTATGCGATGTGGTGCTACATCTGTTTCGAGTAATAATTCTACTCCAAAAAGCATGGATTTAGCAATAAGTCCGTTTATTAGCCAACGACCGTCTGCTGTATGTCCCTCGGTGGTAGCCGCACCAGACATAATAATTCCAATATGCATTTTATAATTTCCATCAACATCAGATGAATGGATAATATCACCTTTGCAAAAAGAAAGTCTATTTGAATATTCGTGGGAGATAACGTCTAAAAAATCTTTAATGTAAATCATTTATCAAAACTCCTATGTGAAATAGATTTAATTCACATTATTTACTACCTAATAAAATTACTGTACTCTCAAAAGGTGTGAAAAGATACGCAAATAACGATTTTTTCACAAAAAAGACGATAAAAAGACACATTTTAGACACAAATAACCACTTTTTTAAGTTTTGTGCATTGTATTAATAAAAAGTTTTGCCTGATAAACAAACTGCTTTTTTAAAAAATTATAGCGAATAAAATGGATGCAGAAAACTATTAGTAATAAACTGGAGGAGCAACAAAAAAGAAGAGGCTCAAAATCATGAGTCCCTTCAAAATTTTTTATAAACATCAATCGAACTGCCAAAATTAATTAAATAATCGCCACAATCATACATTGGACCAAATTTTTCTGCGTAATGCGTAACTGTATGGCGCAAAAATTCCTCAGTTACTTCTAAAAACTCTGCAACCTCAAAATATTCCCGTAGTCCTAGATAAAAACAAGTAATTATATCTTCAAGTGGAACCATCTCTTCGTATCCTTTTCTTCGGGCGAAAAGCTCTTGTTTTTTATCCATAATTGTTTCTTGCTTCGTAATATTGCCAACTGTGTACTTGTGATGCATTAATTCTTCTGCTAAAATACAACCTTTTTCAATGGTGGATTGGTTTTTATTAATCAAAATTGTCCCATTTAAATATAAACCAGGTAGTTTATAAGGCATTTTTTCTTCTCTAATGGTTACTTCATCTTGGTATTTGGCTACCAATTTTTCATACAATAAGATCACATCCCGCGATGGAGTTTTTTCTTCATCTCTATATAAGCTAGTATATCCCGTAATTCTTCATCTGTTACATCGTCGTCAATATGGGCTGCAACTGTCATTCCGCGTTCATCAACAGGAGGAAGGTTTCTTTCTGGAAAAAAGTCATCTAATCGTTTGTTAAAAATCTTCGCAAGTTCAAATAAAACATCCTGGTTTGCTTTACGATCACCATTTTCGTAGCGACTAATTGTTTGGCGCGTGGTCTGCAAACGTTCCGCTAGTGCTTCTTGATTTAACCCACGTTCCTCACGATATTGTTTTATTTTATTTCCTACAAATTTATTTAACTCCATAATAATTGTCCTCCACGTGTTTATGTTAATAGTGTAGCACTTTTAGCACCAAAATGGAACTTTTTCGGACTAAATTGTTTTATTTAATTTACTTGTAACCAAAATGGTGCTATAATAAAGTTATATTAAAAATAAAAACAACACAATTTTACACCAAAAGCACCGAAACGGTGACAAGGTTGTTCTAAATGGATGAATAAATTTAGGAGATGGAAGTGAAAATGATGGATAGAAAACTTCTGAAAGAAAAACAAATACAATTAATTTTTCAGCTAGAACAAGAAGAAAACAGATTTGTAAGGAAAAGATTATTAGAAGAACTAGAATACTTTGAAGCATTAGGAGACGAAGAAAAAGGGCTTTTAACAGCGGAGCAAAAATTACTTATTTTATCACCACAAGAGTACTTAACATACAAAAAGACATTTTCCGATGCTCAAATTAGCAACTTAATTGGCATATCTAGATCTTCACTCGCAGAATGGAAACGAAAAAAAGGACTGTCAAAAAAGCAACGACCTCGAAATCAACAAGAGATGATTCAGATTTTAGCATACCATTTAGATAAAACAGAAGAGGAAATAAGCCGTTTGCCCGATGCAACGATTGAATGCCAGTATGAAGCGTTCGTAATTAACGAAGCCCATAATTAAGGAGTGATTATATTGCAAGTACTTGTTTTACCAGAAAATAAAGAGATTAATTATATAAAAACCGTCCAAGAAGTAAAGCGGTTTTTCGCAGATTTTCAGCGTTTTCGAATGATATGTGGATTATCACAGAAGCCAAAGCTAGAAAAAAATGGTTGCTTGGAAGAACCTGTTTTTAACACAATTACATTTTCTGCTAGACATGATAAGGAACTAATTCGCGAGGCGCAGTGGCTAGTGGAGAAATACACAACAATACTCAATCAAATGGATGCACTTTATCGAACTATTTTACTAAGCTGCTATATCGAACGAAAGCAGGATGTAGCGATTATGATGGATTTGCCCTATGAAATCGCCCAATTTAAACGAATAAAAAAACGAGCAGTTTTGGAGCTTGCTGCGGTTTTGGGGATTTTGGTTAGGAAAGCATGATACTTTTGCGATATTTTTCTAAGTTATTTTTGCAGTAATATAAAGATAAGGAAATTGTCCAGTATGCGGATGACAATAAAAGCTGCATCAGAATTTGGGTGCACCGTTATTCTGATAGAAACACGTATTTGTTTTGAATTTGGATGATAATCCGTTGATATAAACAAATGATCTATTTAAGGAGTAAGACTCGGAGGAATGAATTATTAAGAATGGTCTCGACCGAGTTTTATGTTCTATTTTTAAGGAGTGAATGCTTAGTGAAGAGTTTGAACTTCATGAGAGTCTTAGAAGCAGCCAAAACTATGCTTCAAGAAAAAGGTGGAATCAATGTTTCTATTGTAATGCAAAATCAAGTAGATACTCCAACAACAATAATGGAAATGATTGAACAAGAAGAAGAAGAAAGTCGAACAGTGTGGAAAGAAATTTATCGTCTTGCAATCCATCATTATTCAAGTGAGTTGGATGTTGCAAAAATCGATTTAATTGATACGCTGATGCAATCGGGTTTCATTTTGCCAGAAGGGTATGAACTACTTACTATTAGGCATTATGGAAAACAAAATTTAGTAAAAGAAGGCAATTTAACACATGCGAAAATAAGCTTTGAAATAGTTATTTGTCGCAATTTAAAAGTGAAAATTTAGGAGGAATTATTAATGGCATTTGAAGAAAATTTATATTGTGATTATACACCGGGAGCTGCTAAAGCTGTTGCTGGGAAAGATGTGGTTTTAGCAATTTTTAATGCGGCAGGAGATAAATTACTAGCCGTTGCAGGTCAACAAGGTTTAACGATTAATCGTTCTAAAGATAGTATCGAGATTACCTCAAAAGATACAATTGGTGGTTGGAAATCTAAAATTGGCGGAATGAAAGAATGGTCAATCGAAAATGACGGTCTATATGTGGCCGATGCAGATTCTCACCAAGAATTGGCGAAATATTTTGAAAGTGATAGTCCGGTTTGTGTTAAAGTCATTAATCAAGCTTCTAAAAAAGGTTTGTTTGGTGGTTTGGCAATTGTAGCTGACTATAGTTTTGAAGCACCTTTTGATGAAGCGATGACTTATTCCATAAAACTTGATGGAATGGGTGCACTTGTTGATTTAACAATTACTGAGGGCGGAGATCAAATGCCCGGAGATGAACCAGTAACACTAGCGGAATAAAATAGAAAGCCACTACAAAAAGTGGCTTTTCCTTAGGAGGAAATGGAATGTTTGAAGTGAATGATACAACCTATATTTTACGATTTAATAAGCAAAAAGTGAAAACGGTCGAACTAACAACTGGAATTAGTTTGGTGGCTGCTTTAACTGCTAATAAAGGAATTCTAAGTTATCAAGTTATTGAAACGCTATTTGTTTCTGGCTTAGTTGAAGAAAAAGGGCTAGTAGCTGTAAAACAAAAAGAAGCATTAGAAATTTTTGACAAATTAGTAGAAGAACAGGGTTTAATTTCTTTAAATGTAGCTGTTATTGAGAAATTACAAGAGGATATGGGTTTTTTGTTCCGATAAAACAAATTGAGTTTGAATATTTTGGAGCAGAAGATGGAGAAACTGCAAATGAAACAAATAATGATTTTGAACTTGAGAAACAGCTAGCTTTTTTCGTAGTTAATTTTCATATGACTAAACACGATTTTGAAGAGTTAACAGAGATAGAAAAAAATTTCATTATGAAAGAATGGGAAAATAAAGTCATTTTTGAATCTACAATGATGCGAAATGCAGTATTAAATGCTGAACAAAATCTCAATCGAAAACGTAATTCTCGCTTTATTGATTTACACAAAAAACGTCAAAAGAAAGCGGACGTAAATTATACGGTAAATGCACTCCAAGCAATTTCCGAAAATGAGGAACAAGAAGGAAAAGGATGGATTGACCGCATTTATCAAGCAAATGGTTTACAGAAACCAAAAAATAAAAAAGAAAGGGGGAAAATTAATGGCGGATAATAAAAAAATAAATTTAGAAATGAATGATACGGCTTTAATTGCTCAAATGAGTCAACTAGATCAAATGGTTTCAACAGTCGAAAGGCGCTTTACTGAAATGAAAATGACTATTGAAGATACTGGAAATGCAGATCCTGGATCAAAAATTTCTAACTCTCTAGGTGGCCTACAATCCAGTGTTGCCTCAATCAGTGATGCTTTTAGTTTATTAGGGTCTAGTGGAGAGTCTATAACTTCAGGTTTTGGTGCTGCGGTAGGATCTGTTGGAGGAATCACAGACGCATTTAAAAATCTTGGTTCCAGTGTTCAAAATGGTTCACTCTTTTCAAGCCTAGCAACAGGTATTGGTGGTATGGGAAGTATGCTAAATGGTGTTGTTGGCGGTGTGCAAGGTATTAGTAACTTAGCTAGTGGATTTATGGAGTTGAAAAAAAGCGTAGGTGGTTTAATGTCTTCCGTCGGTGGTGTTTCAGGAATTATGTCTAAGCTAACTTCTCCAATGGGGCTAGTTATTATCGGGATTGTTGCGCTTGTGGCAGCATTTGCTTATTTAATGTCAACTAATGAATCATTTAGAAATTCAGTTATGTCAGTCGTTACACAGGTTGGTCAATTATTTGGACAATTAATAGCAACCTTGATGCCTATTATTATGCAAATTGTTACTGCGGTTGGTCAAATTGGAGCAGCTTTAATGCCGATTGTCGTGCAATTTATCGCATTCTTTGCACAACTTTTAGCACAATTAATGCCATTTATCTCCATGCTTGTATCCATGCTTATGCCCGTAATAATGCAAATTGTCCAAGCCGTCATGTCGCTTGTGTCAGCGCTTTTACCAAGTATTATGGCTATTATTCAAGGTATTATGGGAGTTATTCAGTTCTTAATTCCAATCATTATTCAAATTGCCACTGTAGTAATACAAATTGTTGTGACGATTATTTCATACATTAGTAAAATTATACCCGTCGTCATGATGATCATTGGAGTCATTATTTCTGTTATTACTACAATTATTAATTATATTGTTGTGATCGCAACGACAATTATAAGTATTATCGGTAAAATCATTAGTTTCGTTGCTAGCGTAATTACTGCAATCATGGGTATTGTTCAACCGATTATTGGATTTATCACCAATATCTTTAACTCAATAGTTGCTGTTATTGGGGCAGCTTTCCAGATGGTTTTTGCAGTAGCATCAAAAATTTGGAACGCTATTTTAGCAACCATTTCGGGGATTATTGAAGGGATCAAGTCAATTATTACAGGAATATCAACCACAGTTTCATCAGTCTTTAATGGAGTGAAACGAATTATTACTGGGGTTTTTGAAGGTATTAAAAGTGCCTGGGGTGGTTTAACAAATTTTGTGGGAACTATTTTTGACGGTGTTTCGAGTGCAATTCAAAATGTAGTAGATAATGTCAAAGGATTTGTGAATGTAGTGATTCGTGGAATTAACTCGGCAATCGGGCTTATTAATAAAATCCCAGGTGTAGAGATTGGTAGGATTCCGCAACTGATTTCGGGGACAACAAACTTCCAAGGCGGTTTTGCAAGGATGAATGAAGGCGGTCGAGGCGAGATGGTTGTATTACCATCAGGTTCCCAAGTAATTCCGCATGATGCAACGATGAAGTATGCAAGAGAAAGTGCTCGCGGAAATAGAACTTCACTACTATTGAATCAAGGTAATGATTTGGGTAGAGTGGAAAATCTTCTAGAGCGTTTATTACAAAAAAATCCAGTAATTAAAATGGACGATAAAGTTGTTTCGGAAGTAGTTAGTCGAAACCAAGCTAATTCGTTTGATCAGTATAACTATACAATGGGAGGTGCGGCATACTAATGAATGACTTGTTTTTAGAGATAAATGGAGAGGTTTATTCGATGAGTGAAACGTTTCCAGGGCTTTCAGTTCAAGAAGTAGCAAGACAAAGCCCACAATTAAGCATGGAAACTGCTGAAATCGCTGGGACTGATGGTGTTATTCCAGGAACCGTTGCTTTTAAACCATTTGTCTTTTCGGCAATATGTAATTTACAAGCACTTGATATACCTGATTACCATTTAGCTGTTAGAGAAATTTATGAGTTTCTATTTCAGCGCGAAAGTTATTATATTTGGAGTAATCAGATGCCTGGTATTCGTTATGAAGTGCATCCAAAACCTTTTGATTTTAGTAGGGAGTCAGACAGAGTTGGACTATTGACCATTGAATTTGATGTATTCAAAGGCTATGCAGAATCACGGGGTACGACACTTGATCCACTGACATTTGAAGTGGATTTATGGCAAATGGGGATGAACTTATCCAACCGTGATGATCTATTTTACATTTTTAAAGAGAATTCTTTTCGTGTGTACAATGCGGGGAGCGAACGAATTAATCCCCTAATGCGTCATGAGTTAGATATAGCAATGACTGCAAATGGGATTCCAACGATTAATAATATCACAACTGGAGACTCGTTTCAGTATCAAAATGAACTTAAAAAAACGGACGTCTTACTATTGAATAACATCTATCCATTTGTAAATAATCGCCGAGTTGGGAAAAATACGAATCATGGAATTATTACTTTAGAAAAAGGCTGGAACGATTTTGAAATTAAAGGTGTAACAGATGTAACAATTGCTTTTAATTTCCCGTTCATTTATCGGTAGGTGATGATGATGGATTATTTAATTATTCAAAGTATGGACAAAGAAGTGGAAGAGATATTGACGGATATTGACTATGGTTCATTTTCGTATGATTATGAAAAAAATACAACTCGATCTATCTCTTTTACCGTAAATAAAACAAAACAAAATTCAAGTGTTTTTGATTTATTGGGAAACGAAGCCGTGATTATTTATCGAGGTCAACAATTTGTTGTGAAAAAATGTGCCCCTAAGTCCATTGGGAAAACCATTTCTAAGCAAATAACTGCACAACATATTAGTTATACAGTGCAAGATCATGTTCAATACAATGTGAAAAAAGGGCTAAAAAAATATTCGATTCAAACGGTAATGGAATTTGCTTTAGAGAATAATGTGTTAGGTTTTTCTCATAAAATCATAGGAAGTTTTCCTCTAGTTGAGCTAGAAGATTTAGGAAATAAGAATGGATTAGAGTTAGTTAATTTATGTTTAGAAGAATTTGGCGCAATATTATTTGCAGACAACAAAAAACTATATTTTTATGATGAAGCTAGTTGGTATTTGAAAACAGAAAAGCAATTTCGCTACTTGTACAATACAGAAGATATTTCGGTAGATACTAATACTGATAATTTAAAAACGCAGATAAAATGTTATGGCAAGCAAAAAGAAAATGCAGATAAGCTAACGGGAGATAACAAATATTTAGCTGTAGTTACCTATACTTCGCCAAATGAAGCTATCTATGGTAAGCGAATGGCAAATGCTAAAAGTGATGACAAAATAACAAATAATGCAGACTTATTAAACTTTGCAAAAAAACAAATTTTAGACGTTCCTGAAACTTCTTTAAATATTACTTATAAAGGGCAAGAAGAAGTTTCAGAGCGAGATGTTTGGTATTTTATTCATGAGCCAATGCATTTTGAAACGGAAGTTAAAGTTACACGAATTAAATCAGCGCACCCGTGGAGCAGGAAGTTTCAAGATGTTGGTTTTAGTAATACGAGGCGGGATATGGTTCGGATTCAAACCCAAATAGCAAATCAAGTTAAAAAAGCTAGTATAGATACGAATAAGATTAATTCGTTTTCAAACATCGCAATGAATGCTTTTGATTCACGAATTTTAACGGAAGTAGTAGGTGTTGTAGATGGCGACTGAAATTAGAGTGCTAAAAAATACAGATAATACCGTTTTCTATCCAAAAACACACTTAATGGCAATCGAAGGCCTAAATGAAGCGACATCAAGTACTGCTGGATTAATGGCTCCTAGTGATAAAACGAAATTAAATAGTATAGAAGCAAATGCGGAAAAAAATAATGTAACAGCGGCTGATATTTCGAATTGGAATAAAAAGCAGGATACGATTTTGACTTCGGAAAATGGATTTAAATTCAAAATAGTTGTAACGGATACTGGAGAATTAAAGACAACTAAAGTGGATTAGAAGGGGAGGTATTTATGAAATTAGACTTATGGAAATGGGAAATGCTCCTTCAAGGGCGTGAGTTCAGAAATAAAACTAACGATAATTGGCAGAAATTAATGGATTGGTCCAGTTTTATTTCAACTGGTTTGGACGCAATTTATGTATATATCAATAAAGCAGACGCAAGCCTAAATCAAAAAATTGAAACAGTGGATAAAGCAGTAAATGTAAGAATAAATGAGCTGATTAATGGGGTTCCGCAGCTAGATGAAGTTGTTGATGCTAGAACAGATGCGTTTGGTGAGAAATATCCAGTTTTAAGAGCGCGTTTAAATGAGGAGCAAGTTATTTATAGTAAAAAGAGTACGCTGCAATTTGATGTGGATAGTATTATTTCGATGCAAGAACAAGATATTGGACTGCTTACTAGTAAATCAATTACAGAACCGCAAACAGTTTGCTTTTTAAATGTTTCAAGCCTGGATGAGCAAGCAGATATTATTCTTGAAAAAACAGGGGAGACTAGTTTTTCAGACAAATTAACTAGTTTAGTATTTGCGAGAATAGGAACAAATGAACGTTACCAAATGGAACAATTGGTTGTGTAAAGGAGGAGTGAAGTATGACTGAAATTAAACGAATGCTACAAACAAAGGAAGATCAGTCAAAAGAACAATTTTATCCAGAAACACATGTGGAAGGAATTGTTGGGTTAACAGATTTTGTTTCTGGCCAACTTCCAACAGGTGTTGTTAGTGTTAATGGCAAGTCTGGCAGTGTTTTGCTAGAAGCAGCAGATGTTTATGCCGCAAGAAAAGATCATAATCATAATGTAGCTACTTACACAACAGATGGATTTATGAGTTCGTTTGATAAAATAAAAATTGATGAACTAGTATCGCCGGAAGCAGGCGTTGTAAGTGTTAATGGGAAAACGGGCATTGTTGATTTATTTGCATCTGATGTTGAAGCAGCAACAGTGAACCACACCCACTCAGATGCTTCAGCTAGTGAAAGTGGATTTTTATCAATAGAAGACAAAGGAAAACTAGATGCGATGCCAATAATCGCGCTGGAAACTATTAAGGAGGTAATAGAATGACTAAAATTGTAAAAATGTCAGAGAAAAATGAACACGGAACTTTAGAACAATTCTATCCAGAAACACATGCCGAGGCTGTTAAAGGATTAGTGAGTGTTTCAGAAGAAGAAAAAACAATTTGGGATGGTAAGGAAAGTACAGAAGGAGCAGAACAAAAAGCGAATACAGCGTTAAATAGCGCTAAAGAATATGTCGATACTATTGGGGAGGGGATAGTGGTTTTTAAAGGAGCAAACCATATGGGAGCAGGTCAAGCATTTAAATGGGACCCTTTTAAGCTGAAATTTGGTTTAACACTATTGTTTAGTCGATATGATACAACAAATAATACTCCATACGATTATTATTATCATTCCGTATTCTTATCTAAGGCTCAACTAGTTGAGTTAGCTGGAAAAGGTGTCTTAATGCAAATGCCATCAACAACTTATGGAGATCGAAAATACCTCTATATATCAACAACTGGGCTTTCTGGACATGCTGATAATTTGAATTCTCCGGCCTGGGTGCTTCGCCAAATAGCAATAATGTAATCAAAAAGGAGGGTTTCCATGGAAGTCATACTAAAAGTTGGGATACTGGGATTTGGTGCGGTGTTTGGATACTTATTTGGGGAAGTGGATCTATTGGTAAAAGTGCTTGTATGCTTTATTGTAGCTGATTATATTTCTGGGCTACTTGCTTCAGGGTATCAAGGACAACTAAATAGCAAGATGGGTTTCAAAGGAATCGCAAAAAAGATTGCAATCTTAATTTTAGTGGCTATTGCACACCAAGTAGACTTGATTCTAGGAACGCATAATACAACCCGAGATGCAGTTATCTTTTTCTATTTGGCAAATGAGCTGATTTCTATATTGGAAAACTTCATACGAATGGAAATGAAAGTGCCGGAAGTTTTGAAAAATTTAATTTCTATTTTTGATTCAAAAGCAGGTGAAAAGGAGGAAAAGCATGACAAAAATTTGGATTGATGCAGGGCATGGAGGAAAAGATTCAGGAGCTACTGGAAATGGTCTTGTTGAGAAAAATTGGGTATTAGCTATTTCCAAGCAGTTAGAAGTGGATTTGACGAAGGCTGGTTTTGATGTAGGAATGACAAGAAAAAATGATACTTTTTATGGCTTAAGTAATCGGGCACAAAGAGCAAATAACCTAAAAGCAAATTTATTCATCTCAATTCATTTTAATGCAGGTGGAGGAATGGGATATGAAGACTATATTTTTACCTCCACACCAGCAAAAACTAAAGAAATCCAAAAAATAATTCATAAAAATGTGATTGCAAAAGTTTCTAAACATGGTATGCGTGATCGAGGAATGAAAAAAGCAAATTTTGCTGTTTTGCGAGAAACGGCTATGGACGCTATTTTACTAGAGGCAGGTTTTTGCGATAGCAATGATTCAGCAATTCTCAAAACAAGTGCATTTCAGCGAGATTTTTGTTTAGGAATTGTAAAAGCTGTACAAGAAATCTTTAATGTTCAAGCAACCAAATATCGAGCGGGAAAATATTCGACAAGTGATGATGCGATTTCAGGTAAAAATCTAAAAGGTTATTTACCAGCAGGGACAAAGGTTTTTATTTATAAAGAATTAGCAAAAACAATTAATTTAACAACAACAAAAGGTGTTCCGGGAAGCTGGATTTTAAAATCAGAAGTGAATGCTGGAAAAAGGTAAAAAAGAGAGCGGCCAATTTTGGTCGCTCCTTTTGTACAGTTAATTTTTCTTTCGCAAAACATAAAGTGCAGTTGTTGTTAAAACTAAGCCAAACACTGTCGCAAGTCCTGTTGTATCGCCAGTTGTTGGCAAGGAAGTGTTAGTTTTAATTCCAACAGGCGACAATTTAGCTGGCTTTTCATTTGTAGTTATTCCGCCATTAGATGCACCGTTATCATTAGTTGTGTTGTCGTTACCTGTGCCACCACTATTACTACTTCCATTATCAACCCCACCATTACCACTTCCATTATCTGGAGGCGTTGTTGCGGCTGCTTGGACAGTTGTTTGGAAAGTGGTGCTATAGCCATTTGTGTCGGTGATTGTAGTTGTTACTTGATCGCCTTTTTTAAGGTCTAGGGCAGAAACATTAACAGAGAAGTTACCTTTTGTATCAGATGTTGTGTTTGGTAATGTAGCACGTGCTAATTTTACCGTTGTGGTTGCTTTTTGAACTTCGACATTAACACCCGGCAAAGTAGTACCGGTTAGCATTGTGTCTTTTTCTGTTAGTTTATTGATTTTTGTTGCGTCTTTTAATGCTTTGATAGCTGCATCAGCTGTTTCTTTGTCGATTTCAGCTTGGGATTTGTAAACTTTACGGCCTTCTTTTTGGGCGGTGATTACTTTTCCAGCAGCTTTTTGTTCTTTGATATAATTGATGAAAGTTTCTGTGTCTGGGTCAATGGCTGTAACTAAGTTTGCTTTTTTAAATGCAGAAAATCCATCACCACCACCGAATAAGAAATCATTGATTACGACCTTGTATTTTTGGTCAGATTTTAACGGAGTACCATCTTCTGTTGTAACGCTAGCAACTTTGTAAGCATGATCTAAGTCATCTGTATCAGTGAAAGTGTATTTTAATCCAGAAATTTGTAAAAAGTAAGTTTGGTTACTTAAATATTGTTGGTTTAGTGCTTCTAAAATATCTGCACCAGACATTTCCACTACTTGAAGAATGTTTCCGAATGGTTGAACAGCTTGTGCCGCACCCCAGGTAATTTCGTTTTGGCCATTTGCCAGACGTGTTGTGAGATCAGCACGAATGCCGCCATTATTTGTCATAGCAAAATCTACGTCAGCGCCTGCTTTGTTTGCCATATAGCGTTGTGCATCAGTAATCATATTACCAAGTTCAGATTCTTTATCATCTAGGGCTTGATTGTCTGGATTTGTTTCGCGGGAAATGACGTCTTTATTTGCTAACCCGATAGTTTCGTTGATAACTCCTTCAATGCGGCTTTTCGCATCTTCGGTAACAGCGGTAATATCGGCAGTTGGAGAGACGCTTCTTGTATTATATGTAATTTTTGCATCTGGAGGTGAAACGAAATCGCCGGTTGTTTTATCAAGTTTGCCAGTTACATCAGAAAAAGCTTTTCCGTTATTGTAGCTTTGAACGATACGAGTTTTACCAACTAATCCATTTGTATATTGATGATTATGCCCCGCAAGGACTAAATCGACGGAGTTATTTGGGTCTAGTTCGTTGGCTTTCGTCATCATATTAGCAGCTTCTCCAGCTACATCTTGTTTTGTTCCAGTATTTGGATTTCCAGAAGATAGAGCAGGAACATGAGATAAGACAACGATAGCGTTAACACCTTGGTTTCTAAGTTCAGCAGAATATTTTACGATTGTATCCGCTTCATCAAGAAAATCGTAATCTTGAATATGGCTTGCAAGCACTAAGTTTGGAATTTCTGTAGTAACAATACCGATGAAACCAACTTTGACACCAGCAATTTCTTTTACATAATATGGTGAAAATCCTTCTGCAACAGTGTTTGTTCCTTTATTTACAACGTTTGCTGCAACAATCTTCATATCACTTTTAACTCGAGGATAACCTTCCACAATTGGTCCAAATTTGCTCGTAGAAACACCATCTAAAATTCGTTTGTATTCTGGCAATCCTTCATCAAATTCGTGGTTCCCAAGTGTACCGACTTCGAAATTCATTTTTTGAAGGACTTTCATTGTTGGCTCGTCTTGAAGTAATCCAGAAACTGCTGGACTAGCACCAACCATATCACCTGCTTGAACGCGAATGGCATTATCAGCAGTAGCATCAGGATTTGCCTGCAAAAATGAGCTAGTGGCATTATCCAAGTTTGGTGCTAGATAGTCTGCTCCGCCAATTGGTGAGCCAGATGCATCTTTGGAGGCTGTTTCAAGCGCTCCGTGAAAATCATTTATTCCTAAAATCTGGATTGGAACGGTGTCTGCCGCCGCTTGCACTGAATTCCCGGTGAATGGTGCAGTTAGTCCAATTGTGAGCCCTGCTGCGAGTAAAACATGTGTAGTTTTCTTGAAAAATTTGTTCACTTTCACACTCTCCCTTTTTTTCGCCAGTGGCAATTTGTAAGCGCTAACTCATTGGTGCCTATCTATTATAGTAGCAAAGTGAATTTGCCTTAGCAATAGAAAATGTTGGCTTTTTGTAAATGTTAGGATAATTTATTGCGATATTTTCATATTAAATAAAAAAGGCTGATGTGAGTCTGGTAACGTACCAAATTCACACCAACCATTTTATATTTACTTAATTAAATTATTGGAAGCGTCTTTAACAACAACATCATGTGCGCCACCTTCTACGATAGAAGTGGAGGAAACGAGTGTTATTTTAGCTTTTTGTTGAAGTTCAGGGATATTTAACGCTCCGCAATTACACATTGTAGAACGAACTTTGCTTAAACTAATTGCTACATTATCTTTTAGTGAACCAGCATAAGGGACATAGGAATCTACCCCTTCTTCAAAGGAAAGTTTTTTATCGCCGCCTAGGTCATAACGTTGCCAGTTACGTGCTCGGTTAGCTCCTTCACCCCAATATTCTTTCATGTAAGTACCATTTAAATTCACTTTATTTGTAGGACTTTCATCAAAACGAGAGAAATAACGACCAAGCATAATAAAGTCTGCACCCATTGCTAAAGCCAGTGTCATATGATAGTCGTAAACAATGCCGCCATCAGAACAAATTGGAATATACACACCAGTTTCTTCAAAATATTCATCACGTGCTTTGGCAACATCAATTAGTGCGGTTGCTTGTCCACGACCGATTCCTTTTTGTTCGCGTGTAATACAAATAGATCCTCCGCCAACTCCAACTTTAACAAAGTCTGCGCCAGCATCAGCGAGATAGCGGAACCCATCACGGTCCACCACGTTTCCAGCACCGATTTTGACAGAATCACCATATTTGCCGCGCACATAATCCAATGTGCGTTTTTGCCATTCGGAGTAGCCTTCAGAAGAGTCTATACAAAGAATATCTGCGCCAGCTTCCACTAGTGCGGGAACACGTTCTTCATAATCACGTGTATTGATACCAGCGCCAACAACGTAACGTTTGGAGGAATCAAGTAGTTCTAATTTATTTTCTTTGTTGGAGTCATAATCTTTACGGAACACCATATGAACTAAGTGCTCATTATCATCAACAAGTGGCAAGGCATTTAATTTGTTGTCCCAAATAATGTTATTTGCTTCTTTCAAAGTGGTGGATTTATTTGCTGTAACTAACTTATTAAAAGGAGTCATGAAATCTGCTACTTTTTCGTCAGGACTCATTCGTGTTATACGATAGTCGCGGCTGGTTACGATCCCAAGTAATTTACCATTCGCAGTACCATCTTCTGTCACTGCAACGGTAGAATGACCCGTTTTTTCTTTTAAATCCAGAATATCTTGAAGAGTTTTATCTGGGCTAATGTTGGAATCACTAATAACGAAGCCGGCTTTATGATTTTTTACGCGTGAAACCATCGCTGCTTCACTTTCAATAGATTGTGAGCCGAAAATAAAGGATACTCCGCCTTCTGTAGCTAAGGCAATCCCCATGTTATCATCAGAAACAGCTTGCATAATTGCGGAAACAAGCGGAATATTCATTGTAATTGCTGATTCCTCACCCTTTTTAAACTTTACGATAGGTGTTTTTAAACTAACATTAGTAGGTACACATTCTGCTGATGAGTAGCCAGGAACGAGCAAAAACTCACTAAATGTGCGGGACGGTTCTTCAAAATAAAATGCCATTATCTCCACTCCTTCTTCTATTTAATTTACATTTATAAAATATCTTTATTATTTCAAGAACTCGCTTGAAAGTCAATGATTGATAGTGATTTTTTAAGGTCAAGTATAAACGTTTTCTTTTGTAGGTTAGGAGGAATATACTAAAAGAAGATTATTTTATGCGAAGGAGGTAAGCAGATGAGCGAGGAAAAACTTTTAGAACGTGGTTATCGTAAGTATCACGGGGAAGAAATAGATGTTTATTTTAATACAAATGTTTGTGAGCATTCAGGAAATTGCGTAAGGGGAAACAAAGAATTATTTGATTTAGATAGAAAACCATGGATAATGCCAGATAACGTATCAAAAGAAGAAGTAAAACGTGTTATTAACACTTGTCCAAGCGGGGCGCTTCAATATATAGAGAAATAGGAGGGGTAAAATGGAATATAAAGACGGCGAAAATAGAATTTATGCGGTAAATGATGCAGGTGTTGAGGTTGGTGAGGTAACATTTGTACCAACAGGGGAAGATATGTTTATTATTGATCATACGGGTGTGGACGATGCAGCTCGTGGTCAAGGGATCGCCCAAGAACTGGTGAAACGTGCTGTAGAAAAAGCAAAAATTGAAGGTAAGAAAATTATTCCGCTTTGTCCATTTGCTAAATCTGAGTTTTCGAAAAAGCCGGAGTATCAAGCGGTACAAGCTGATAAGTAATAATAAGCAGACTAGGTTTTGAGCCTAGTCGCTTTTTTTATGGAATATTTTAAAAATATTGGATTTCTCTTCTTGACATCTCCTTCATTTCAGTGTATCTTTAATTCACAGTAAACGTATAGGAATAATAGTGATGCAATTTCTTATCAAGAGTGGTGGAGGGATTCGGCCCAGTGAAACCCAGCAGCGGAGCGCAAGTTCTATGCTAATTCCGATCAGAAGTAACATTCTGGCAGATAAGTAGTCGCTTACAATTAGGCGCTTCGATTCTGACCAAAAAACAGAAGAAGCGTTATTTTATTAGCGCTAAAGAGGGGAGTTTTTGTTAGATGAAGAAATTTTTATTAGTGGCAGTTATCTCAGTTTTTGCTTTGGTGCTGACTGCTTGCGGAGGTTCTGGTACTAGCTCAGATAAAGCAAACGGTTCTGGCAAAGCAACAGATGGCGGATCGATTATTATCGGAGTGGCAGGAGACCCGGAAGTTATCAATCCAAACTATGCCTCTGACCGAGTAACATTAACTATTCAACAAGCTGTTTACGCACCACTTTTTTGGGAGGCTGATGGAAAACCAGCGCTTGCGGAAAGCTTAGATATTTCAGATGACAACCTAACTTATACTGTAAAATTGAAAGATGGTTTAACATGGCACGATGGAAAACCTCTAACTGCAGATGATGTAGTATTTACAGTAGATTCCGTTTTAGATACAAAACAAAACAGCCCTAATCGTGGGAATTTTGTTTTTGACGATAAACCTGTAAAAGTAGAAGCTGTTGACGATACAACGGTTAAATTTACTTTACCAACTGTTGCTCCAGCCTTTGAAAATACAATTAAAACTTTCTTCCCTATTCCAAAACATGTTTTTGAAGGGGTAGAAAATATCGAAAAAAGTGATAAAAATAAAAAGCCAATTGGTTCCGGACCATATAAATTTGTTGAGTATAAAGCAGGCGAATACGTTTCCTTAGAGAGATTCAACGATTACTTTGATGGCAAACCAAAACTAGATAAAGTCACTTACCGAATTACCAAAGATCAAAATTCAGCAAACTTAGCACTTCAAAATGGAGAAATCAACTTAAAATCAATCCAACCTTCTGAGCGAAATAAAGTAGAAAAGGCTAGTGCGGTAAACATTATCACTTATCCTGAAAACCGTTTGAGTTATGCAGTTTTCAATGAAAATCAACCTGCTCTGAAATCAAAAGAACTTCGCCAAGCGTTATCTTATGCGCTTAATCGTGAAGAAATCATTGAAGCAGCGTATGGTTCGGATGAATATGCCAAACCAGCGTCTTCCTTCCTAACAGAAAACACAAAATATTTTACTAATAAAGTAGAAACATATGAGCAAGATATAGCTAAAGCAAAAGAACTAGTAAAAGAAAGTGGTTTTGATACTAGTCAAAAATTAACCGTATATTATTTAAATAACAGTAAATCTCAAGAGAGCATTGCGCTTTACCTGCAACAACAGTATAAAGAAATCGGCGTAACGCTTGATTTAAAACCAACCGATCCAAATGCACTAAGTAATATTACACTTGATCGTAAAAATGCGGACTACTCAATCGCCTTAAATGGTTATATTATGGGGAATGACCCAGATGCATATAAATCTTTATTCCTAAGTGATGCTCCTTATAACTATGCCAATTATCACAATAAAGCTTTGGATGAACTTTGGGCAAAAGGCGCCGTTACAGCGGATGATAAAGACCGTCAAGCAGTGTATGAAGACATTCAAAATACAATTGCGGACGATGCGGTAATTTACCCAATTTCATACGACAATGCAGTACTCGCACTTGATAGCCGTTATGGTGGGCAAAAAGCTGCAACACCGCAACCAGTAACAATGTTCCGTGATCTATCTAAATTATATTTAACGGAATAATAGCTAAAAAATATTTATAAAAAATCTGACCTGCCAAGTTATTTTTGGTAGGTTCAGATTTTTACTTGTCATTTTTTGTGTTTTAGATAGGAGATAAATTATGCTAAAAACAATCACAAAACGCGTACTGCAAATTATTCCGATGCTATTTATTATCTCAATCATTTCCTTTGCACTTATAAAATTAGCACCCGGGGATCCGGTAAATTCATTTGTTACGCCAGATATGAATCCCGATGATGTAGAGCGAATTCGACAAAGTTTAGGGCTTGATCAGCCGATTTATATGCAGTACTTTATTTGGCTAGGGAATTTGTTGCAAGGGAATTTAGGTTATTCAATTATTAATAGCCAACCAGTTTTACAACAAATTTTAGAGCGAATTCCAGCGACACTTGGTTTAGTAGGAACTTCCCTTATTTTGACGCTGATATTGTCAATTCCGCTTGGATTAGTGGCGGCGAATTATGAAAACACTTGGATTGATAAAGTACTAAATGGAATTTCATATATTGGGATTTCGATTCCGATTTTTTGGTTTGGGATGATTTTAATTGATATGTTTTCAATTCAATTAGGGTGGCTTCCGAGTCTAGGAATGCGAACGATTGGGGTGGATTCATTTTGGGATATGGCGGAACATGCGATTTTACCAGTCATTACGCTGACTTTCCAAGGATGTGCGGCCTATTACCGCTATGTTCGGTCCAATACGATTAACCAATTAAAAGAAGAGTATGTATTATTTGGTTATGCAAAAGGGCTTTCTAAAGTACAAGTAATGGGACATCATGTCTTAAAAAATTCCTTGCTTCCAGTTATAACTTTGCTCGGAATGTCGCTACCTCAAGTAATCACAGGAGCGTTTATTACTGAGAGCATCTTTTCGTGGCCGGGAATGGGATCGCTTGGCATTAATGCGATTTTCCAATTAGACTATCCGGTTATTATGGCAATTACACTTTTTTCAGCACTTTTATTAATTATTGGAAATTTGTTAGCTGATTTAGCTTATATGATTGTTGATCCGCGGATTAGGGAAATGGGGTGAGGAATGCATGATGCGATTAGACTTTTCGAAAAAAACAATGCAGGAATTTGAGCGAGATGCGGAAGTGGTTCATGCTACGAGAGAACGAACTTTTTGGCGTTATATGTTATCCGACCGCCGCGCTATTTTTGCAACAGGAGTATTGATTTTTATTACCGTTGCTTGTGTTTTTGCGTTCCTGTCGCCTTATGACCCTAATGCACTTTCGATTCAAGATAAACTAATGCCACCAAACGCATCGCACTGGTTTGGAACGGATGATCATGGGAGAGATTACTTAACACGTGTTTTATATGGTGGTCGTATTTCTCTTTTAGTTGGTGTGTTTGCGATGATGATTGCGATTGTTGTTGGGACATTTGCTGGAACAATAAGTGGTTATTTTGGTGGATTTGTTGATAACATGGTGATGCGTTTCTTAGATATTTTTATGTCGATTCCATCATTTTTCTTATTAATGATTTTAAATGCTTACTTAAAACCAGGGATTTCCAATATTATTATTATTATAGGTTTGTTGTCTTGGATGGAAGTAGCGCGGATTGTTCGAGCGGAAACACTAACTCTAAAAGAGCGAGAGTTCATTTTGTATTCGAAGTCAGCGGGTGGCGGATTTTTCCATATTATGTTTAAGCATATTATTCCAAATGCCATGCCATCAATAGTTGTAGCTGCATCTCTAAATGTAGCGACAGCAATTTTAACCGAGTCGGCGCTAAGTTTTCTAGGGCTTGGCGTGCAACAACCAAACGCTTCATGGGGAAGCATGCTGAACAATGCGCAAGGTTATGTTGGAGAAGCCAGTTATTTGGCACTTTTCCCAGGTTTATTAATATTAATGACGATACTTTCGTTTAATGTGCTGGGTGATGTACTTAGAAAAGGGTTATCGCGTAGATATTAAAAGATTTGTAAAATGGAATAAGGTCTCTATCCTAGTTGCTGGATGGAGACCTTATTTCTTTTACTATTTCATGTGAAAGCGAGTTGTTGTGTTAAATTTTAGCTTGCTCTACTATTTTTTCACTTCAATAAACTTATAACTATAAGGTGAGCCAAAAGCATGTTTTTGCACACCTGTAATATCGGTTCGTTGCAGTACTGCAGTTTGATGTTGGTAAAGAGGTAAAATCGCTGCATCGTCATCTAGTAAGACTTTTTCAGAAGCGACAAATGCATTCCAACGTTCTTCTGGTTTTGTTGCAAGTGTTGTGTCAGTTGATTTAACTAGTTTATCATATTCGGGGCTGTTATAGCTCATATGGTTATTAAAGTAATCTGATAAGAATAGGCTACTGTATGTCCAAGGATCTTTGAAATCAGGCATCCAAGCAGCAAGTGATAAATCATAGTTACCATCAGAAGTCAGCTGTGTTGCGCTTTTCGATGGCATATTTTTCACTTTAATAGTCACACCTGGTAAATTATCTTCAAACTGTGCTTTTAAATAAGCGAAAACAGTTTTAGTAGTTTCTTGGTCATCGCCAAGCAGTTCAATGGTCACTTTGTCCGTACCAAGTTCTTTTTGCGCTTGTTTCCAATATTTTAATGCTTCATCTTTGTTATAAACTAAATGGTCTCCACTATCTGTTCGGAAATCTGCACCCGTTGTTGGATTTTGAACAAAATCTTTTGGAAGCAGGCCGTTTGCTGGGAAAGACCCATCGCCTAAAATGCGGTCTGTTAACTGTTTTTTATCAACAGACAAGTTAAGCGCATGACGTAAAGAATTATTAGCAAGTGGTGTCGCTTTTCCGTCACGTTTTTGGTTCATACGCAAATAACTTATTAACGCGTCTTTTTCAGTTAGGAAATCTTTTTTATCTTTATATTGTTTGGCGAATTCACCCGAAAGTGGCGCACGGTCAGCCTCGTTAGTGTTATAAAGATTGACACCGGCATTAATATCTTTTGCTACTTGAACATCAATTTCGTCTACCTTCACATTATCTTTATCCCAGTAGGTATCGTTTTTAGCGTAAGTCCATTTATTGGTAATATTTCCGCCCCAATCTTTCATTACAAAAGGACCATTGTACAAAGTATGCTCACTATCTGTACCATATTTATCGCCTTGTTCCTTCACATAACTTTCCTTTTGTGGGAAAAATGTTTCAAAAGAAAGCAGTGAAATGAAGTATGGAACAGGTTTTTTTAATGTAATTTCAAGAGTCGTTGGATCAGTTGCGACAACCCCAAGATCAGTTACAGGTAATTTGCCTTCATTGATTTCTGTTGCATTTTTAATAGAATCTTTAAATAGCGCTGAGTAGCCTGGCGCTGTTTTAGGGTCCACAGCACGTCGCCAAGCAAAGACAAAATCATCGGCAGTTACTTGTGACCCATCAGACCATTTAGCATTTTCTTTTAATTTAATAGTATATTTCGTTTGGTCGGCGCTGATTTTGGGCATTCCATCAGCAACCCCAGGAACAAAGTTATCTTTTTGATCGAGTGTATATAAGCCTTCAAAGACCTGGTTTTGCGCGGTGAAACTTGCAAAATCTTCTTCCGACGTTGTATTTAAAGTCAGTAATTCACTGGTTTCAAGAAATTTAATTTTGTCCGGGGAAGTTTTTTCAGCCGACTTATTAGAGTCATTTCCGCAGGCTGTTAGTAAAAGTATGGTCAAAATGGCAATAATAGGCAGTGCTTTTTTAAAATGGTGCATAATTTTCTCCCCTTTTATATGAGTATTTAAGGTTATTATAAGTATTCCGATAAGATAAGTCAAATTAATGATTTGCAAAAGAAGTGCTTGACGCATAAAAAATCAAATGGTAAGATATTTCTTGCAAATAAGAATGATTACGTTTTACGCCGATCGACAATCAACCACCTAGAATAGTTATGCGGTATAAATCGTAATCATTACGAATAGAGGGGGAATAGTATGAAAAAATGGTCGTTTTTATTTAGTATTATAGCGTGTGTGTTGCTTTTAGCTAGTTGTGGAACGAGTAATGAAGGGGTAAATGAAGCTAAGGATGAACAACTAAAAATAGTAACAACTTTTTATCCAATGTATGATTTTACCAAAAATGTAGCGGGTGAAAATGCTTCAATTGAAATGTTAATTGATGCTGGCACAGAGCCACATGATTATGAGCCAAGTGCTAAAGATATTGCCAGCATAGAAACAGCGGATGTATTTATATACAATAGTGCGGATATGGAAACATGGGTACCAAGCGTTTTGAAAAGTTTAGATTCTAAAAAGTTGACAGTCATAGATGCAAGTAAAGGAATTCAGCTAGTAGAAGGAATAGAAGAAGGCGAGGAGCATGAAGGTCATGAGCACGACGGAGAAGCGGCACATCACCATGAACATGATCCGCACGTTTGGTTAAGTCCAGTCCTAGCACAAGCAGAAGTTATCAATATCCAAAAAGGGTTAGCAAAAGCAGACAAGTCGAGTGCACCTACATATGAAGCCAATGCAGAAAAATATATAGATAAATTGAAAGCCTTAGATAATGAATATAAAACTGCTTTTAAAGGAGCAAAACAGCGAGATTTCGTAACACAACATGCTGCTTTCCAATATTTAGCTGCAGAATATGGTTTACATCAAGTGGCAGTTGCTGGGTTAGCACCGGATCAAGAGCCAAGTCCAGCGCGTTTGGCAAAATTACAAGAGTATATAGAAGCCAATCATATACAAACGATTTACTTTGAAGAAATTGCTTCTCCAAAAGTAGCGAAAACACTTGCAAATGAAACAGGCGCAAACTTGGAAGTACTAAGCCCGATTGAAGGATTAACAGCAGAACAACAAGAAAAAGGAATGGACTACATCTCTTACATGCAGCAAAATCTAAAAGCTTTGCAAAAAACAATTAAATAGGGAAGCGATAAAATGTCATATATTAATGTAAATAAGGTTCGTTTTAAATATGAAACGGAACCAGTTCTTGAAAATATTTCTTTTGAAGTGAATGCGGGAGAATTTATTATTCTAACTGGGGAAAACGGAGCAGCTAAATCAACACTGCTCCGTATTATTTTGGGAATTTTAAAGCCAGATCAAGGTTCGATTTTATTTGCTAAAAAGAATGTCGATGGTGGAAAACTATTAACAGGGTATGTTCCGCAACAAATAGCTTCATTTAATGCAGGTTTTCCAAGTACAGTCATTGAATTGGTGAGGTCAGGTCGTTTTCCAAATGGAAAGTGGTTTAAACATCTTTCAAAAAAAGACCATGAACATGTTGAAAAAGCACTGAATTCTGTAGAAATGTGGGATTTTAGGAATAAACGAATAGGTGAATTATCTGGTGGGCAAAAACAGCGAATTTGTTTAGCGAGAATGTTTGCGATGGATCCGGATTTGCTAATTCTAGACGAACCTCAAACCGCGATGGATAAAAATAGCAAAATTCGATTTTATGAGTTATTGCGACATGAGGCGAGAGTGCATCAAAAAGCAATTTTAATGGTAACACATGATAGTGAAGAATTAGAAGGATACGCGGATAAGCACATTCGGCTTGTAAGAAGGGAGGATGTTTCATGGAAATGTTTTTCTATGGATTTATGCAAAGAGCCTTCGAAGCATCCATGATTATTGCGGTTATTGCGCCGCTTTTAGGGATATTTTTAATTATTCGCAGGCAGTCCCTTATGGCGGACACACTTTCGCATGTATCGCTTGCAGGAGTGGCGTTTGGCCTAGTTTTAAATGTGAATCCTAATGTGACGACTTTAATTGTAGTGGTTATTGCAGCGCTTGGAATTGAATATTTGCGCGGAGTTTATTCAACTTATTCAGAATTATCGATTGCGATACTGATGGCGGGAGGTCTTGCAGCTGCACTAGTTTTAATGAGTTTAGACCAAGGAGGAATTACAACAAGTGTACAACAGTACTTATTTGGTTCCATCGTAACGATAAGTAAGGCACAAGTACAAATATTACTCATCTTAGGAATAGCAATTATTATTTTATTTCTCGCATTTAAACGTTTTATGTTTGTGCTTACATTTAGTGAGGATGTTGCAATCTCTGAAGGAGTACCAGTTCGTTTAATTTCATTATTATTTAGTGTAGTGACTGGGGTTGCAATTGCTTTTATTATGCCGATAGCGGGTGCGTTACTTGTATCAGCACTTATAATACTACCTGCTGCAATTGGGATGCGTATATCTAAAGGTTTTTTTATGTGTGTCATTAGCGCTATTTTTATTGGCATGCTAGGAATGTTTTTTGGACTTGTATCCTCGTATCAATTTGGAACCCCGCCAGGTGCAACGATTACATTAATGTTTATTTTAATTTTTATTGTTGTCACAATTGGTCTAAAGGTAGCAAGAAAATAACGCGTTACCAGCTTTCTTGAAATTCCTTAACACGAGTATTTAATTCTTCACTTGTAATAATCCAATTTTTATTTTGTTTTTCGATTGTTTTAGCTGCTTTTAAATCCGTTAAATCTTTGTAAAAACAGCTTTTGGATAGGTTGCTATAGGAAAGAAGATAACTCGTTTTAATTTCTTGAGGGAGAATAACTTTGTTGTCATTAATTGGTGTGCCATGAAGAAGTGCCATGTTGTTAAAAGCAACTATAAGTTTATTCGATGCGGAACAGTTAGCTACTATACTTTTGAGGTAAGCGTGGGTGGCTTGATTCTTCATAATGAAAAATTGAAAACCAAAATTTTCTGGAAACATGGATAGAAAGTAAATGATATTTTCCTTAGAATATTGGTATAAGGTACATTTTGATAGAGTTTTGAAGGTAAACTTATTGGATGAATCATCAAGTAAGGTTAAATAATTTAAAAATGAACCCCCGCTTTGAATGGAATAAATTTTTGAATGAGAAGTAGGATCAATTGAAAACACAGAAACATAACCTTCTACAATAAGATAAATATACTTATTTACGTCAGCTTTTTGTGTTAGTAAGCTGGCGTTTTTGGGTATTTCGATTTCTTTATATTCAATCTTACCTTCCTTAGAAAGCCTAATAAATTCTTGATAATTGTATAGGTTTTTTGTCATGTTATGCTCCTCCATTTTTCATCTCAACACATATTATTATACCAGAAAGAACAAATTATAAATTCTTAGCGTACTATTTTTTAGTAAGATGTTTCTAAAATGTGAATAAACTGTGTCTCCTAAAGGTGGAAAAGAGGGACATGGCTTCGTTTAGTTAGAAATGAGTGAGCGATTCACAAGGAAAAGTGTGTTTTTAAAGGAACAATAAAAAGTGTAACGAACACCAGTTCTGTGATATAATTCAAAAGAATGATGAAGGAGGATTTTTGATGAAAACGGTGAAAATTTCTGTTCGGCGTTTAGTAGAATTTGTTCTTAGAAGTGGTAGTATAGATAGCCGAATGACAAGTTCTGATCGAGCGTTAGAAGGGACGAAGATTCATCAATTACTCCAAAAATCAGCAGGCGATGAATATAAGGCGGAAGTTAGTTTAAAACTCGACCGAACTGTTGCTGGTGTGGCTTTTTCATTGGATGGACGTGCGGATGGAATTATAAATGAACGAATAATAGATGAAATTAAATCAACAGAGACGGCTATAGAGGAAATTACTGAAAATTTTCGACCACTTCACTGGGCACAGCTGATTTGTTATGGCTTTATGCTGGCGGAGAATGAGGGGCTTTCAGAGGTTGAGCTCCAGTTGACATATTATCAAATAGTAGATGAAGAGACAAAGCAGTTTAGACGTACAATGAGTCGCGAAGAAATGGGCGCTTTTGTAGATGATTTACTTACTAAATACGCAATTTGGGCGCAAATGTCTGCAGCTTGGGAATTGAAACGAAACCAAACGATAAAAGAATTAGCATTTCCTTACAATAGCTATCGGCGTGGCCAAAGAGAACTTTCTATAGCTGTTTATCGGACAGCAGTTTCTGGTGAGAATTTATTTTGTGAGGCTCCTACAGGAATTGGAAAAACAATGTCGACATTATTTCCAGCTATCAAAGCGATGGGAGAGGGGAAATCGGACAAGCTTTTTTATTTTACCGCAAAAACAATTACGAGACAGGTGGCAGAAGATGCACTAGATGAAATGCGGCGGAAAGGACTTGCTGCAAGGAGTGTTACTATTACGGCAAAAGACAAAATATGTTTTCTAGATGAGCGCAAATGCGAACCGGACCATTGCCAATTTGCTAGAGGGTACTATGACCGTTTGAATGAGGCGTTATTTGATATCTTAGGTCAAGAAGAAGCGATTACTCGGCCGATTATAGAGGAATATGCTAGAAAATATACACTTTGTCCATTTGAATTGTCATTAGATGTGGCACTATTTTGTGATGCAATTGTTTGCGATTATAATTATTTATTTGATCCAGTAGTATATTTGAAACGATTTTTCAGTGAAAATCTAGGAAAGTATACATTTTTGGTGGATGAAGTTCATAATTTAGTAGATCGTGCTCGCTCGATGTTCTCTGCAACACTTCGAAAATCACTTATTATGCAAGTGAAGCGGCAATTGGATAAGAAGCAGCATAAACGTCTCTGGAATTCCATTGATGCAATGAATAAGGTAATGATTTCGCTAAATAAAAAGCTAGTTGAATCAAATACAACTATTCATGTGAGAAAAGAACAATTAGAAGAATGGAATGAAACAGTGCTTAAGTTTACATTTGTTGCAAAGGATTGGCTACCGCAAAATACACAATCAGAAGCGCAGATAAGCGTCTTAGAACTTTATTTTGAAAGCTTAAGATATATAAAGATTGCGGAACTTTATGATGAAAGGTATACAACGCAAATTACAAGAAGTCGCAATGAGATAGAAATAAGACAACTATGCCTGGACCCAGCCTTTTTATTATCTGAGAAACTAAAACTTGGGGCGAGCTCGGTACTTTTTTCGGCAACGCTTAGACCGATTGACTATTATACAAATGTACTTGGCGGGGAGTCAGATACTAGTAGAATGATCTTTTCGTCTCCATTTGAGCAAAAAAACATGCATTTATTAGTAGCAGATTACCTTAGTACTAAATATCAAATGCGCGAAAATAGTATGGAGGGAGTAGTTGAGGCGTTATTTGCTCTTATATCTGGTAAGAAAGGTAATTACTTGTTTTTCTTTCCTTCGTTTCATTATTTAGAAAGGATTTATCAATTATTTAAAGAAAAATATCCAGATGTTCGTGTTCAAAAGCAAGAAAACTCGATGGATGAAGTTGGTCGGGAAGCGTTTTTAGCGGAATTTGAAGCTGATAATGTGGAAACTTTGGTAGGATTTTGTGTTTTAGGGGGAATTTTTTCTGAAGGAATTGATCTGCGTGGAGAAAGATTGATTGGTGCGGCAATAGTAGGAGTTGGACTTGCACAGCTAAATCCAGAATCAGACTTAATTAAGGATTATTACAATAAAACAATTGGTCATGGTTTTGATTATGCCTATCAAATTCCAGGGATGAATAAGGTGCTTCAAGCGGTTGGTCGAGTGATACGTGCGGAGTCCGACCGAGGTGTAGTTTTATTAATAGAAGAACGATTTTCAGTAGATCGCTATCGAGCTTTGTTTCCAGCGCATTGGAATCATGCTAAAACAGTGAAAAACACACAAGAAATAGTGCAACAAGTAAGCGAATTTTGGCGAAATGACTGATTTTCTAGTAGAATGAAAGTAATTAGTCACTGTTGGGAGGAAATTATGTATAAAATTATCGCAATAGATATTGATGGCACCTTATTAAATGATGCGCACGTGATCACACCAGTCGTTCGAGATTCTATTAAGGCAGCGAAGGCAAAAGGGGTAAAAGTCGTTTTATGTACTGGTCGTCCGCTTGCTGGAATTAAGAAAAGTTTGCTGGAATTAGATCTTTTAGATATTGGAGATTATGCAATTACATTCAATGGAGCAGTCGTTTTAGAAACTGCTTCAGAAAAAACATTAGCCGATATTACTTTAAATAAAACCGAATTGGAAGAAATCTATGCATTTTGTCATGCCGAGGATGTAAATGTTACTTATTTTGATGGGAAAAACATGTATGTACCAAGCCGAAAAATAACAGAAATTACTTGTCAGGATTCGCTTCTATTACAAACACCGCTATATCATCTGCCAGTAGAAGAAGCCCCTGAGTCCATTCACGTTTCGAAAGTAATGCTGCTAGATTCTCCTGAAAAAATAACGAGTGTCATTAAAAATCTACCTGCAACATTAAAAGAGAAATTTTATATTGTTCGAAGTGTTCCTTACAATCTAGAATTTTTGCAAAAAGGGGTAAATAAAGGTTCCGCATTAGAAAGCTTGGCGAATAAACTAGGCGTGGATCAAAGAGAAGTAATTAGTATTGGGGATCAAGAAAACGATATTTCGATGATAGAATATGCTGGTATGGGTGTAGCGATGGGTAACGCAACCGAGCATATTAAAGAAATTGCTAATTATACAACAACAACCAATAATGAAGATGGGGTTGCAATGGCTATTCAAATGTTTGTATTAGATCGCTAAAAATAAAAACATTCCATGTAAGGTAGGATTTGAATTGAAAATATTGACAGCGCTTTATTTCATAGGCGAAAATAGAAAGATATCAAAGCAACATAGAATGGAAGCTATTTTAGCGCAATTAGAAATCCATGGTTTTTTTGTGGGAGTTTTTCTATCAGCTCTATCTTGCCAAATTAGCTTTCTTTTGTTATTGTTTTAGGAATAGTTTGACATTTTGAAAATAGAAGGGGGTAACGATGTTTGAAAATCACAAAAATTAAAACACATACCATACCAATTCAACTAAGTTCTACATTTAAAACAGCCCTTAGAGAAGTAAATCATGTAAATATAGTGCGAGTATATATCCATTTTGATAATGGGATTGTAGGAATAGGTGAGGCTGCTCCGACACATGTCATAACTGGAGATACAGAAGTAAGCATTACAAGTGCAATTAATGATATTTTTGCTCCTTTTTTAATAGGGCGTGAACTAGACGAAGAATTAACCATTTTAGATGAAATGAAGGCACTTCTGATACATAATTCAAGTCCGAAAGCAGCGATTGATATTGCGTTTCATGATGCTTTAGCGAAAGCAAATTCTACACCACTATACAAATTTCTAGGTGGTAGAAAAGTAGTACTAGAAACAGATTATACGATTAGCATCGGCGCACCAGAAAAAATGGTGGATGATGCAAAAACAAAAGTAGCGGAAGGATTTCGTTCTCTAAAAGTTAAACTTGGTCTTGATCCTGTAGAAGTCGAAGTTGCTAAAATTAGACAAATGAATGATGCTTTAGGCGGGAAAATCCCATTTCGGATTGACGCAAACCAAGGCTGGACTCCAGAAGTAGCAATTCAAATTTTAAATGAATGGAGTGATATTCCAATTGATTTCGTCGAGCAACCGGTGAAAAGTTGGGATTTCGCAGGGATGGCAAAAGTGACTGCCAACACAAATATTCCAGTTATGGCAGATGAAAGCTTGTTTGGAATTCATGATGCCAAGCGACTATTGGATGAAAAATGTTGTGATTTACTAAATATAAAATTGATGAAAAGCGCTGGTATCAAAGAAGCTCGCGCTATTCATGCTTTGGCAAATGAGTATAATGTTGATTGTATGATTGGGACGATGATTGAAGGCTATGCAAGTTTATCAGCCGCCGCCCATTTTGCTGCAGCTTCAGAACGAGTGAAATTCTATGATTTAGATGTACCATTTATGTGGAATCTTCAAGGCAAAGATATAACAGACATCGGGATAGAAATCGGCCAAGGTCAAGTGCTTTTAACAGAAGAAAGTGGCATTGGAATTTCTGCATATTAAAGAAAGAAGGGGTAATATGAACAAATTAGTTAGTCAAAGTAATGCATTTCTTTGGAGAAAAAATGAAATGAACCCAGTACTAGAAAATATTTTAAAAGCAAGAAAAACAAGTGATTTAGTACAGGTATTAAAAGAAGATGCGATGAAGCTATATGAAGACAGCTTAGTGGACTCGGATTTGCTCTATAATGACTTGGTAATTGTCGATAAGATAGAGGGAGACTGGGCGAAAGTAGTTGTTCCTTCCCAACATAGCTTCCTAGATAAACGTGGCTATCCGGGCTGGATGCTGCTGGAAGATTTGATAGATGAAAAAAACCTTGCGAACACAGAAGAAAAATTAGCGGTAGTTATACCAAAATCACAAATTACGTATGAAAATGGAGCAACACGAGAAGTATCATTTGGAACACTTTTCTTAAAAAAAGCAGAAACAGAAGACAACTACATAATTGAGACACCTCATGGGGAAGCATTTATCCCACGCACACACGTGGCACTTCAAAATGAACCACGTGAAAATATCGGGGTGGATGTGGTTCAAATGGCATTACAATTTTTAGATTTACCTTATGTTTGGGCAGGTATTAGTAGTGCAGGTTTTGATTGTTCTGGTTTTGCATTTACATTGTATCGTACTTGTGGAAAATACATCGGTCGTGACGCAACAGAGCAATCATTTGCGGGAGAAAAGATAGACTATTCGAATGCCGAGCCAGGTGATTTACTATTTTTTGCCTATGAAGAAGGTAAAGGCGAGGTGCATCATGTAGGAGTATACATGGGCAACGACGAAATGATTCACTCGCAAACACCAGGATCCAAAGTAATTCTCACCAAAATAACCGGCAGCAAATATGAACCAGAGCTTTGTGTAACGGCGCGACATCGCTAAAAAGGGGTGGTGAAATAGTGAAAACAAATATATACCAAAAAATCAACCAAACTTTCGATTCAATCGATTCAAAAGCGCTTTATATAACAGATGGAAAACAAGTTCTTTTTGCTGAACAAGAAAATCAGCTTTATACAGCAGCTAGTGTCATTAAACTACCAATTTACTTGTACTTTTTTGAGAAAATTGCTAAAGGTGAGCTAGACTTGCAAAGTGAATTCCAAATTTTACCAGAAAAAGTAGTTGCGGGTGCAGGCATAATTCAAATCCTTCCTGAAAAAAGGACTTGGCGCCTAGAAGAGCTTTTACATTTGATGATTGCAATTTCAGATAATACAGCTACCAATAAACTAATAGAGCTAGCAACCTTTCCAAGTCTAAAAGCGTGGATAAATAAAAAAGGTTGGGAAAATAGTGTGTATATAGAGCGCAAAATGATGGATTTTAAATCAGCTAAGCAAAATAAAATCAGCGCAAAGTTAGCCGTCATTATTTTCCAAGAAATTAACGAGTTAAGTAAGGCACATCCAGACCTAGCAGAAACGATTCGACGACCATTTTTAAATCAGCAACATCGTTCGAATTTGACTGGGACTTTGGAAGAAGCGGGAATTACTGATCTTTTAATGTTAAACAAAACTGGCGAATTAAAAGATGTGCAGCATGATGTCGCCATTTTTGAGTACAAAGGGAAAACGCGGATTGCAGCAGCGTTAACGAACAATACAGGGCTTGAAGCAAATGCAACAGCATGGATGCAAACAGTAGGTAAACAATTATTTGTCGATATAAGCCAAAATGAAAAATAGGGAGGAAACAACATGAAAAAAAGATTAACAGTATTATGTATCATGATTCTATCTATATCAACCTTTTTAATAGCATGTGGTGGAAATAAAGACGAAACTACTAAGTCAGCAGGCAAAAAAACACTGAGAATTATGGAAAATGCTGAAGTTTCTTCCATGGATTCTACTCTTTCGCAAGATGTTCCGAGTTTTACCGAACAAGGTCAAGTTTTTGAAGGTCTATACACTTTAAACGATAAAGACCAAGCAGTTCCAGCCGTAGCCAAGGAGATGCCAACTTTAAGTGAAGACCAAAAAACGTACACTATCCAATTACGGAAAGATGCCAAATGGTCTAATGGAACAAAAGTGACAGCAAATGATTTCATTTTTGCATGGAAAAAACTAGCAAACCCGGATACTGCCGCTCAATACTCCTTTTTACTTGATGGAACAGTTGAAAACGGCACAGATGTAATTAATAGCAAAAAAAGCGTAGATGAATTAGGCGTAAAAGCACTTGATGATTACACAATTGAAATCAAACTAGAACAACCAGTTCCTTATTTCACTTCACTACTCGCATTCAACGCTTTCTATCCTCAAAATGAAGAATATGTGAAAGAACAAGGTAAAAAATATGCGCAAAGCAGTGAAAATATGATTTATAATGGTCCCTTTACAATGAAAAGTTGGACCAATACCGAAAAAGAATGGACACTAGAAAAAAATCCAGAATACTGGGATAAAAAGAATGTTAAATCCGATAAAATTGAAGTTAGTGTTGTAAAAGCACCAAATACAGCAGTTAATTTATATGATACTGGAAAACTAGATGTAGCAACACTTTCTGGTGATTATGCTGCACAAAAAAGCAACGACAAAGATTATCATTCCGAGCTTGATGCTTACGTGACACATTTAAAATTAAATCAAGCAATTGGCGGAAAAGAAACACCACTTGCAAACGAAAATCTGCGAAAAGCGCTATCCCTTGCTGTAAATAAAGAATCGCTTACTAAGAAAATTTTAGCAGATGGTTCTAAAGCGATTTACGGTTATGTTCCAGAAAAATTTGTCACTAATCCAGAAACTGGTGAAGATTTCCGCAAAGAAAGTGGCAACTACATGGAGCAAGATGAAGCAAAAGCAAAAACATATTTTGAAAAAGCAAAACAAGAGCTTGGTGGAGAAGCGATTACTGTTGAGCTACTAAATTCAGACTTAGAATCTAGTAAAAAAGTAGGCGAATACTTGCAAGACCAACTAGAAACTGCACTTCCTGGGCTTAAAATAAATTTAAAAACAGTTCCTAAAAAGAACTTGCTACAATTAACGAGAGAGCAAAATTACGAAATCGTTCTTTCTAATTGGGGTCCAGATTTTCAAGATCCATTAACATTCTTAGGAAACTACACAACTGGCAATACTTACAACGCGAGTGGCTATTCAAACACGGATTACGATAAAATGATAAATGCAACTTCAACCACACTAACAACCGAACCTGAAAAACGTTGGGAAACATTTATTGATGCAGAGAAATTGCTTATCGAAACGGATGCAGCAATGATTCCGCTTTATCAAACTGCTGTATGTAATTTGAAAAAAGACACAGTCAAAGGAATCGTTCACCATAACTTTGGTACAAGCTTTTCTTATAAAGGTGCATACGTAGAATAGAAGGAGCGAAACAAAATGAAACTTTGGATTTCCGTAGATATGGAAGGGATAAATGGACTTCCCGACGATACTTTTGTAGATTCTAGTATGCGAAACTATACTAGAGGACAAAAAATAATGACAAGCGAAACAAACTGGGTAGTGGAAGAAGCCCTTAAAGCCGGCTACGATGATATTTTGGTAAACGACAGCCATTCCAAAATGAACAATATTTTAATAGAAGATTTACACAAAGAAGCACGTCTAATAACTGGAGATGTAAAACCGTTTTCGATGGTGCAGGGATTAGATGCTAGTGCTGACGCAGCCATTTTTATAGGTTATCATTCTCGAGCAGGACAGCCGGGAGTGATGAGCCACTCAATGACTTCTGGGGTACGGAATTTTTACATTAATGATGTAGTGGTAGGAGAATTTGGCTTAAATGCATATGTTGCAGGGGCATTTGGAGTACCAGTTATTCTAGTTGCAGGTGATGATTATATTGCTGCCGAAGCGAAAGCGTTAATTCCGGGCATCGAAACAGCTGTAGTCAAAGAAGCAGTCTCTCGTTCTTCTGCAATAGCGTTTTCTTTAGCAAGATCAGAAGCCATTATTCGTGAGAAAGTCGAGATAGCACTACAAAACAAACGAGCAGGAATACTCACTCCACCAGAAAAACCTATCTTAAAAATCGAGTTTTGCAACTACGGACAGGCTGAATGGGCTGCACTAATACCTGGAACGAAAATAATTGATGAAACGACAGTCCAATTTGAAGCTAATGATATATTAGAAGCTTATCAAGCAATGGTTGCAATGACTGAATTAGCAATGAAATGCGCGTTCTCATAAGATTTGAAGGAGGCACTTTAATAGTGTCTTCTTTTTTTGTGTCTAAAATGTGACGAAAAACACGATTTTTTATGTCGACTTTATGAATAGAAAGTACTTATTTATCGTTTTTCAAATGAAAGCACTTTGATTTCGTATACAGCCAATGCCTTGCCTTGTATTATATAAAAGTGGACTTAATTTAACAGTAAATACAACTTAAAAACTAGGAGGAGAGAATTTTTTATGGTAAAAGCAACTGCGCTACGAAGCTACATTCTATTAACACTATCTATTTTCTTAATACTTAGCCAATTGAATTTAGCGCCTTTATTAGCATTAGCAGAAGAAAACGGTAACGAGTTTCTTTCATATGAAGTTCAAGAAGAGCTATCAAATGATAAAAAGAAAGCCACTCTAAAAATAAAAGTAACACCAAAAAATGAACAAGTGAAAATTTTAACAGTGAAATCCCCAGACGGTGAGGAAACAGAAGGACAAGAGGCCACTTATACTGCGGATAAAAATGGTAAGATGGATTTCTTAATCACCTACCAAAATCAAACGAATGACGAAGCTAATCCGGAAACTAAAACTTACACAGCTACTTATGATGTAAGTGAAATAGTTGCTGATGAAGAAATAAATAATGAAACAGCAACCACAAGTCCAACTGAAAAAGAAAGTACAGAAGTTCAACTTAATCCTGATACAACAGATACAAATCAAGTAAATAAGCCGCTACTGAAATCAGGGCAAACTAATGTAACCTTAAACATACCGGATTATAACCAAGTAGCTTGGAGCAACGGTGAAATCAAAACAGTTACTACAACAGTAGAATTCGGCGACAGCACTACTTCAGGAAAAAAAGTGAATTTTACTTTACCAGATGGAATGCGTTTTGTTTCGCTTCCTGTACCAAGTAACTACCAAGCTACTAGTAATGTGGATCCCAATGTTTTAAATTATTTAGGCGCGAGTGATCCGCTTGGAATCGCAACTACATCTGTGTCAGTTCCTAGTAAAGAATCTGGATACAATAGTCCGACCTATGGAACAGTGAGCTACGAACTAAGTCCAGGTACAGAAAAAGCGAGTTTTACTTTTTTAGTTCGGGCAGATGCTACGAAATATTATGGAGGAAAAGATTTAGAGACACCAATTAAAACAGAGGTATTCCTTGGAGAAGAAAGCACACCGATTGCTTCCGCTGAACAAGCGATTCACGCAGAAGGAAACAAAGTGGTCGGTTACGCGAACCAAGACCATGTGAAAACTATGTTCCGCTATTGGTATGAAACCCAAACAATAGCTGAATCTGTAGCAAGCACAGATACAGAAACTTCTTATAATTATACAAAGACTTATTCTCTAGTCAACGGTTTAAATCAATTAGACGATCGCGGAACAACCAATTATATTCCCAAAAATGTAACGATGACACTTTATTACCCAGAAGGTATGGAATATGCTGGACTTTCTGATGCCTCGGGAAATAATGTCACAGCAAATAGTAATATAATTATCACACCTTATCCAAGCGAGCATAAGGTTGTCGTGGAACTAAAACAACCAGCCTACAATGGATTTGCAGTGAAATATAAAATACCTAAGGGCACGGCAGTGGGAACATATAGCTCACCTAAAGTTTCGCATGCAGTTACTACGACATATGATGGAAAGGTTTTTGAGTCTGATGCACTAACTAATAATTCCGCGGACTTAACAACAAAAGCTTCACTCGACACATGTAAAGTCGTTGATACTGTTGTAAATAAAATGACTGTAACAGGGGCAAATAGTTGTATCAATCCTGATAATGAAACGTGGGCAGGGAGCATCCAGGTTACAAATAAAACAACGGCTGGAATGAAGACAAATCAGGTATACCAAATTCAGTTTGATCCTAATTGGGAAGCCTATACAGTTAATTTGCCTTTTGATGGAAGGCTTTCAGGAAATAAAATAACAGATATTCAGTATAAAACAAACTTGAATACTAATTATCGAACTTATAATGGTGGCACTCCGCCTTTAACAGGTAATAAGCGAATGGCGGTTTTAGAATCAACTGCAGTTGGACTTCAAGAAGGAGAATACTTTACAGAAGTGAAAGCCAACGTGGGGAATTTTTCTTCTGGATTCGCTAGTACAGATCCTTCAGCCGGTCTTAGAGCAACCTCGACAACTTCATATGGAATGGTTAAGCCAGGTATCACCTCAGTGAAGTTTAAGGGAGCAATTTGGGATGCTGAAGATGAAGCGAACACAAAAGCTTCTGGTGTCTCTAGCTATAGTGTTTCCAATACAATTACCAGCGCTGCCAATGGAACAGCCTCTTTTTATAATAAAGCAGGTTCAGCCATTAAGGTAGCAAGCGCAGGAGATACTGTCAAAACTAAAGCCACACTAGTTGTGTTTGACTACCCTTATGGAACACGCACAGTACTAAATAATCCAGAAGTATATTTACGCAACTTGGCAGGAACAAAGATACAACCTTCCTCCATCAAATTGACGGATCAAAATGGAAAAAATGTTGAATTTACAATCCAAACAGAAACGGATATTAAAGGAGAGAAAGTTTATGTTCTAAAAACAACAGGTGTAACAGTTGGACATTATGTTGGTTATCCATACAAAACACAGTATTTAAATCTTAGTTATGACACGACCTTCGATGTAACTCTTGATAAAAGTATTGATATGGACGCACAAGAAGTCATTGCGTGGGGTGGACCAGATGTCACTTCCGCAATAAGTAGCAACTATTTCTCAGATACCGGACTAGACGTGAACCAAAACGGCAAAGACAATGAAAAACTACTTTCCGTCAACAGTAGCGCGCTAAGCATCCCCAAACAAGACACCGTCACCGTAGAAACGTTCCTAAACGTCGCCGGTGAAGGCGCCAAAGCTGCCTACGTGGAAGGAGATGACAGCACTGCTTCCTACTTTACTCCAGGAACCAACGCAGACTATACGGTCCAAGTCACCAATACTTCTAGCGCCGAAGCAAGCACATTTGAACTCTATATTCCGATCCCGAAAACAGGGCAAAACTTCGGATCCAAATTCCAAAATGACGCCTTCAAATGGGACATGAAACTAAGCGATGCTATCAATATCACCTCCGAACAACAAGCGCAGTTTGACGTGAGTTACGCAACCGAAGCGACCGCAGATAATTACGATTCAACTAGCCTATATAGCGCTACCGTATCCGACTATGAAAAAGTCAATATGGTCCGTATCAACGTTAAAACACAAATCAATGCCGGTGAAACCCAGACCTTCCAAGTCCCACTCCAAGTAGACGAAACTTTTGATTCGGCCAATGAAGGCAATAAAATCAGTGAGCGGGATGTCTACAACCCGTATTATCGGGTGATTACGAATACATTCTCCGGGTCATTAGCCGGCACGAAAGTAGGGGCGGAACTCGTGATTGGCGAAGTCGCTGGGACATTATTTAACGACAAAGATGCCAACGGACTCTTGGAAAAAGCGAAAGGCGATGAAGTCCTCACTAGCGAAACTGTCGAACTTTACAAATGGAATAGCACCACTTCCGCCTATGAACCAGCAACGAAAAATGGGGAGAACATCACCACCAAAACCGATGCCAACGGCGCCTATACGTTTGATTATACTTCCGACGTAGGGTACGGTAATTACGCTGTGAAATTCCCAGACAAAGTAGGGTATCAGTATACGTTGAAAAATGTCGGGAAAGATACGTCTATTGATAGCGACGTATCCTACAGTGGTACTGATAAAGGTTGGGCGAAAAACATTGATCCCACACGGCCTACTTCTCAGTCCATCAATGCGGGTTATTACGCCTATACACCAGCGCAAGATTTGAAAGTCAATTTAAATGAGAAACGCGTACAAACCGGACGAAGCTTGGAGATTACCTTACCAAAAGTAGCCTCCACCAGCGGGCAAGCTGCCGAAGATACGATTGAACCAGCCTTCTTCCAAAATATCCAAGCAAGCACGAATGGATACAAGTGGACAAGCGCGAACACTAGCGTGGCGACGGTACAAACCTTAACAGACGGTTCTGCCGCTGTGGTAGGCGTTTCAGCTGGCAATAAAACAATCGCAGCAACCGATTTAACGATTGCCCTGCAAGACATCTTTGGTACCGAACAAAGCTCCACAGCACCGGTCTATGTTACTTCTCCGGATGGAACCATTATGCAACAAGCTGGTTTCACCATGGGAGCGACCGATTTTTCGCTGGAATATAAAGCAGCTGTCGCATTAACCGATGCCCAGGCAGTAAGCCTCGCAAAAACAGCGGCCTTCGAAGAAGTGAAAAGTGGCGTTCAATCCAGTGCCCAAGATCGTTTAAACTTCGTGCAAGTGAATCCAACACAATTAGCTGCCATCCAACATGGCACGAAGCAAGGGGGGACTTACCCACTCACCTATACCTTAGCGAAAGAGGGAAAGACCGTCGGAGTGACGATTTCCGTCACTGTGGCGCAAGATTTAACTACCGTCCATGCCCATAATTCGACCTTGTATATCGGAGACACTTGGACAGCAGCGGATAACTTTGACAGTGCCATTGATAAAGAAGGAGATACCGTACCATTTAGCGATATCACCGTGTCTGGTAGCGTGGATACGAGTGTGGCAGGGACGTATCCGGTCACGTACAGCTATAACGGCGTATCCACCACGATTCAAGTGACCGTCAAAGATGACCTAACCGCTGTGAATGCCCACGATTCAACCATTTATACCAGTGATACCTGGAGTGCCACAGACAATTTGGACAGCGTGCTCGATAAAGATGGCAACCCGGTTCCTTTAGCGGATGTCACCGTAACGGGGACGGTCAATACCCATCAAGCAGGAACGTATCACATCACGTATACCTATGCTGGCGCGTCGGCCGCGATTACCGTCACCGTCAAAGAAGATAAATCCGGTATTAGTGCCCATGATTCTGCTATTTATGTCGGAGATAGTTGGAGTGCCGCAGATAATTTCGATAGCGCCTTTGATCAAGATGGCAACCTGGTCGCTTTCGAAGCTATTCAAGTGACTGAAAAACCAACCGTGAATACGAACAAAGCAGGCACTTACCAAGTCACCTACAGCTACGGGAAAATAGCACAAACGATTACCTTAACGGTCCAAGACATTCAAACTGCGGTGAATGCCCATGATTCGATTCTTTACACGGGCGACAGCTGGACCGCGGAAGATAACTTTGACAGCGCACGCGATAAAGACGGTCAATCCGTTCCTTTCTCGAACATCCAAGTAAGCGGTAAAGTCGATACAGCACGAGCAGGGACCTATCCGGTCACGTACAGCTATGATGGCGTATCCACGACGATTCAAGTAACCGTCAAAAATCCACAAACGGCCATCCACGCTCATGATTCTGTGCTATATACTGGAGACAGCTGGACTGCGAAAGATAACTTGGATAGCGCGACCGATAAAGACGGCAACGCCGTTTCGTATAAAGACATCACTGTAAGCGAAAACCCAGCGGTGGATCCGATGAAAGTGGGAGTATACGAAGTGACTTACAGCTATGACGGGATATCCACGACGATTCATGTGACCGTCGAACCAAGACAAACTAGCATTGTCGTTCATGATAGCACGATTTATGCAGGAGACCCATGGACGGCAAAAACTAATTTCGATCAGGCCACGGACAAAAAAGGCAAGCCAGTCTCCTTCTCGGCGATGACCATCACAGGAACCGTGGACACCAACGTCCCAGGTACCTATGAAATTAGCTATAGTTACGATGGAGTTAAAGTCGTAGCGCATGTGACTGTCCTAAAAAACCAAGCTCAAATCACTGTGCAAGATAGCCATCTCCCAGTAGGGGGTAAATGGACCGCGAAAGATAATTTCATCCAGGCAACTAACCGTGATGGAAAAGAAATCGCTTTTGAGGATGTACAAACAAGTGGCACCGTCCAACCAAACAAAGCAGGGAAATACCAGGTCACATACACCATCGATCCAAATGAAGGTACCACAGATGCAGGCCAAAGCCAATTATCCGTCACGGCTACCATTCAAGTCGAAGACCCAAACAAGCCAAGTAGCCCTTCCAGAGGTGGGACGACCCCTTCAGGCAACAGCAACCATCAACACACCACTAACTACGAAGCCACCAAACCGCTACCCAAAACAGGGAATCAAACCGACCCTTGGCTAGTCTGGACAGGCCTTGGCTTACTCAGCTTTAGCCTTCTTCTATGGTTATTTAACCGCAGAAGACGTAGCTTTAAATAGTTAAAAGAAAAAAGATAAGGCGGCCCATAAGGGTATGCCTTATCTTTTTTTGCATCTCTACTCTTCCATTTTAAAGTATCTAAAAAGACATTTTACAAACAGGTTAAACGGAGTAACAATCATAATTGTTGCTAAAAATAAGTCTGGTTATCTGACCTAAAATTCACAAAAGGTTCACAAAATGAACGTTTTTTTATCTTGTGTAAATATAAATTCTAAATTATTTACTGTATACTAGCACTAAATTAAGTTGATTGAACAAACTTGTAAAGGATGAGTTAAAATATGAAAGTAGGCAAAAACTTTAAAAAAATATGCTTTGTCTTTCTTAGTACGATTTTGCTTGTGAATGTGATATTTCAAACAAATTTTGTGAAAGCAGCAACTAATTACGGTTCTGAACTTTTAAAAACGGTAGAGTTACAAGATGCTGATGGTAACCCTAAAACGGATTTTAGTTATTATGAAAGTATTCAAATTCACTATACATGGGAAATACCGAATTCAGCAAATGTGAATGCTGGAGATACAATGGAGTTCACTTTACCAAAACAATTGAAAATAGTAACAGACTTAAATTTTGTTTTAAAAGATGATGAAGGAAATACAGTGGGAAACGTAATTGCGACGAAGGCTACAGGTAAAGTAGTCGTAACCTTTACAGATTATGTGGAGAAGAAGTCGAATATTAAAGGTGATCTTAATTTTTGGAGTAATTGGGATAAAACAGTCATAAACGGAAATGAAGAAGTTGATGTTAATTTTCCGGTAGATGGGGATTATGTGACTATTCCTGTAGATATTGGTCCTAAAAATCAAATTAATCCAAATGAGACTTTATATAAATATGGTTGGGCAGATGAAAAAAATCCAGCACTTATCAATTGGGTTGTTCGCTTAAATTATGCGAAACTAAGTATTGATAATGCGGTATATGAAGATTTTATCGGACCAAATCAAACACTTGATTTTAGTTCTGTAAAAGCCTATCATGGAACGTTTGATGCGGACGATAATTTTACAAAAGGGATCCAAGTACCAGCATCGGCTATTACGCAGACGAGTGAGGGCTTCAAAATCGCATTTGGAGATTTAACGGATTCCGTGAAAATTTCCTATTATACAATTGCGACTGACGGCGGTGCATCGTCCAATTACGCCAATAAAGGGATACTTTCAGGCGATAATTATGTTCCAAAAACAATTGAAGTTTTAACACCAACATCTGGTGGTGGCGGAACTGGTGAAGGCACAACTGGCTCCGTGGAATTAACGAAAACAGACAATACAGCGCAAAAAAAACCACTAGAAAATGCCGAGTTTAAATTAGTGAATTCAGCTGGAACTACGATAAAAGAAGGAATTAAGACCGGTGCGGATGGAAAACTTACGATTGCGGATTTGAAGTTTGATACGTATAAATTAATCGAAACCAAAGCACCAGTGGGTTATGAGTTAGATGCAAGCCCGGTAGAATTTACAATTGACGAAGCACATCAGGTATTATTCGTATCTAAAGAAAATACCCCGATTACAGGTTCTGTGACACTTGAGAAATTAGACAGTGAAACAAAAACAAAACTGGCTGGCGCGGAATTTGAATTGCAAGATGCTCAAGGCAGCACGTTACAGACTAGTTTAGAAACGAACGCGGCTGGAACACTAACTATTTCAGACTTAACGCTAGGGGATTATCAGTTAGTAGAAACAAAAGCGCCAATCGGTTATGAGCTAGATGCAAGTCCGGTAAAATTCACGATTGACGAAACGCATAAAACTCTGAACGTATCCAAAGAAAATACGCCAATCAAAGGTTCTGTGACACTTGAGAAATTAGACAGTGAAACAAAAGTAAAGCTGGCTGGCGCGGAATTTGAACTACAAGACGCGCAAGGAGCTACTTTGCAAGCTAGTCTCGAAACAAACGAAGAAGGAATCTTAACTATTGTGGATTTAGCACTTGGAGAGTATCAGCTAGTAGAAACAAAAGCGCCAATTGGTTATTTGTTAGATGCAACACCAGTGAAATTTGCAATCACAGAAGAAACAGCGAACCTCAGTTTACTTGTAACAAAAGAGAACACTAAAATACCAGAAACACCAATTATTCCAAAAATACCCAAAGAACCATTAAAACCAGCAGTCCCTAGTAACCCTAAAACACCAATAGAACCACTAAAACCAGAAATACCAGGTACCCCAGAAACCCCCGATGAAATTGTAAGTGCAGATAGTTTATCAGCTATATTACCAAAAACAGGAGATTCCCCTCTTGTTAGCGGATTAGGATTGCTATTAGTTGCGATTTCAGCAAGCGGGTTAATCTTCTTATTTAGAAAAAAATAATAAAAATGGAACATAAGGCGAGAGGATAATTCGCTTTATGTTCCATTTTTTATTTGGTTCTAGTTTTATCTTGTAAAACAGCTTTTAAAGAATGATAGGCTGGAATTGATAAGTTTAAATCCACACGATTAATTTGTTGGGCCATTTTTGGTTGGATACCGGAAATGAATGCTTCAACTCCAAGAAGCTTGAGTACCGTCACTAAGTTATTAAGCATTTCTCCAAGGGCATCATCAAAGTAAGATATACCCGATAAATCAATACAAAGTTGCTCTACACCGAGTTTGACACATTTATTAGCTGTAATCTCGGAAATTTTTTCAGCTCTTTCTCGGTCGACGCGTCCCATAAGAGGAAGGATGGCTAAATTGTCAGTAATCGAAATGACTGGTGTGCTAATTTCTTCTATTAAGCGGTGTTGTGATTCTAAATGTTGAACAATATCACGGTAATACATTGCTGAGAAAGCTTCATTGATTCGGTCGAAACCGTGGTTAACCATTGACATACTGGAAGAAAAATCACATTTGGTTACTTCATCATTTTCAATGCAAAAATCAGAAACAGCAGATAAAAATTCGCGGCGAAGTTTGTCCAGTGTGGTGATTACTTCTGGAAGTGGCACTTCATTTTCCATGCGTCGGGCGTACATGCTATCAAGCCATTTATCAAGCTTAGCAAAAAAAGTTTTTTTACCAGCAAAATAGGAAATGATTAGGTCGGCTGTTTGTTCGCTATCAGCGCGTAGTTCATCTTTATAGCGAGGAGAATAAACAAAGCTCGTGTAGGTGTTTTCATTTTCATAGATTTTGGATAGCCAATTAGTTATAATTTCTTCGGTATGTACCCTTAAATAAAGTTCCATACTTCCATTTGATTCATTCATACCAGACAACCCCTTTAAATCTAAGTATAGAAACTACTTCTCCTTTATTTTATGCTCAAAAGGGTCTACTGTCCATTTAAATTTTGGAAAAAAGCTAATTTATTCAAATTGTAATATTATTTAACAAATTAGTCGTTATTTTTTTGTTAAAATTCCGAAGCTATTTGGGGCTTGTCATGGTATAATATTACAATATGGATAGAAAGGAAGTTTTTTGTGGGATTACAGGATGAACTTACAGTGATGCAACCAGTGGTCATGGAGATTTTTTCAAAAAGTGTCCGCGAAAATCGGTTATCGCACGGTTATTTATTAGAAGGAGCAAGTGGCACAGGAAAAAAACGTACGTCACTTTGGTTAGCTCAAAGTCTTTTTTGTTTAGAGCCTACTGAAACAGAACTTGCGTGCGGGGAATGTGCGAATTGTACTAGAATAGCCAGTCATAATCATCCGGATGTTCATTTACTAGAGCCAGATGGTGCTAGTATCAAAATCGATCAAGTCCGTGCGTTAAAGCAAGACCTAAGTAAACGCGGGATGGAATCTGATCGAAAAGTCGTTATTATTTACGATGCAGAAAAAATGACTGTTCAATCGGCCAATAGTCTGCTGAAATTTATAGAAGAACCAGAGGGCGGTTTGTTATTATTGTTTTTAACAACCAACCCGGGACAAATCTTGCCAACTATTCAATCAAGGTTACAACCAGTGACATTTAAATCACTAACATTTGATAGCCTTGTAGCTTCTTTAACGCGCATTGGTATTTCCGAACAAAAAGCACGGATTTATGCTAGTATTACAGGAAGCACAGAGCGGGCAAAGAATTTTGATGAAGATGAGTGGTTTGGAGAAGCAAGAAGTGCGGTAGTCAAATTATATGAAGGATTGCATCATCAAGGAACTAGTCCGTTAATTATCATCCAAGAATCATGGATGCCGCTTTTTAAAGAGAAAGATAAGATGGCACTCGGTCTTGAGTTGTTATTACTACTATACCGAGACAGACTGCACCTTACACTTGATGGAAACTACGAACCTATTTGCACAGCGCAAAAAGGAATGCTCGCGCAAGATGCTTTGCGTAAATCATTGACTGAAACCACAGGGGAAATCGAGAAGATTCTCGCTGCGAAATCAAAGCTAGATTCCAATATGAATTTGCAACTTCTAATGGAACAACTAGTTCTTGAAATTCAAGGGAGGTAATCACTATGCTTAAAATTGTAGGCGTCCGTTTTAAAGACGTTGGTAAAATATATTATTTTTCACCTGGAGAACTGGAAATCACAGAAAACCAAGGTGTAATTGTGGAAAATGCACAAGGAATTGAATTTGGTAAAGCCGTCATTGAGCCGCGTTATGTGGACGAAGAAGATGTTGTTTTGCCATTAAAGAAAGTACTTCGAGTCGCAACAGAAGCTGATTATAAGTGTGTTGCTGAAAATGGTGATTCTTGTCAGAAAGCCTTTTTGTTATGTGATGAGAAAATCCGCGAACGCGAACTAGAAATGAGCTTGGTGGATGTTGATTATACTTTTGATCGTAATAAAATTATTTTTTACTTTACCGCAGAAGGACGCGTGGATTTTCGGGAGCTTGTGAAAGATTTAGCTTCTGTATTCCGGACACGCATTGAACTTCGCCAAATCGGAGTTCGTGATGAAGCGAAGTTACTTGGTGGAATCGGTCCATGTGGTCGAATGCTTTGCTGTTCAACGTTTCTTGGCGATTTTGAACCAGTATCCATCAAAATGGCAAAAGACCAAAACTTGTCACTTAATCCAACGAAAATTTCTGGGTTATGCGGTCGTTTAATGTGTTGCTTGAAATATGAAAACGATGAATATGAGCAAGCTAAACGTGAAATGCCAGATGTTGGTGTGAAAGTGAAAACTCCAGAAGGCGCAGAAGCACGTGTTTCGGGAATTAACTTGCTTTCTAGAATCTTACAAGTAAGTTTGCCCGAAGAAGAGACGGTTATAGAATACGAATTGGATGAATTACGTCCATTTAACGATTTTCTAAAACAACCGGCAAAGTCTTGAGGTGAAAAAATTGGATAAAAAAGCTATTTTTGACTCAGTCAGTAATATGGAGGAGCAAATTGGCGAATTGTATCAGCAACTTGGAGATCTAAAGACAAACTTAGGTGAAATGTTGGAAGAAAATAATCGGTTAAACCTTGAGAATGAGCATTTGCGACGTAGGCTTTCTTTGACGGATGAAACACCTCCTGAACAGGAAGTACAAGAAGATGAGGCGGCACATGGAGTAATGGCCCCAAATCGAAAAGAAGCAATGCAACAAATGATTGAACTCGGGGAAGGCTATGATAATCTTGTCCAACTTTACAAAGAAGGATTTCATGTCTGCAATGTACATTTCGGCAGTCCGCGTGGCAATGATGAAGATTGTCTATTTTGCCTATCCTTACTTAATAAAAAATAACATGACGGGCCTTTCTCGAATTTGGAGAAGGGCTTTTTGCTAGAAAAGGTGATTTGGTTGGAAAAACTAAAATTAATAGGTGACGAGCGGCTAGACTTTTTACTGGCAGAAAACTTGCGGATTATTCAAAGTCCATCTGTCTTTTCATTTTCCATTGATGCGGTTCTTCTGGCAAAATTTAGTTATTTACCCATTCGAAAAGGGAAGATTATTGATTTATGTAGCGGGAACGGTATTATCCCGTTATTACTTAGCACTCGAACAAAAGCGCAAATTATAGGTGTCGAAATTCAGCCGCGACTCGCAGATATGGCAAAACGAAGCGTTATCTACAATGAGCTTGAGGACCAAGTTGAGATGATTGAGTATGATTTGAAAAAAATTACCGATATTATACCAAAAGAACGCGCTGATATTGTTACTTGCAATCCGCCTTATTTTGCAGGTCCGGAAACCAGTTTGAAAAATGAAAATGAACATTACCGAATTGCGCGACATGAAGTTATGTGTACACTTGAAGACACGATTCGAGTTGCTTCAAACCTGTTAAAACAAGGTGGGAAAGCTAATTTTGTGCATCGTCCCGAACGTCTGCTGGATATTCTAGATTTAATGCGAAAGTATCGCTTGGAGCCGAAGCGGATTCAAATGGTGCATCCACGCTTAGAACGAGAGGCAAACACAGTACTGGTAGAAGGAATTAAAGACGGAAAACCAGGCGTGAAATATATGCCACCAATTATCGTCTATGATGAAGTTGGCGAATATACCCCAGTAATAAAGGAGATTTTATATGGCGAAAGCGAGTGAACATTTCTTTTATGTGCTAAAATGTAGTGATAATTCCTATTATGGTGGTTATACGACAGACGTTTTGCGCCGGGAAGCAGAACATAATGCGGGAATCAAATGTAAATATACAAAAACTCGCCGGCCGGTAAAAGTAATTCATTTCGAAAAGTTTGCAACAAGAAGTGAAGCAACAAAAGCGGAAGCGGCTTTTAAAAAATTATCACGTAAAAATAAAGATGCCTATTTAAAGCGGGAGGAGGGTACGGAATGATTAAAAGTCAAAAAAGTTTTAGTGGAGTTATGGCGGGAGCGCTCTATTTAGTGCCAACGCCAATTGGGAATTTAGAAGATATGACTTTTCGAGCGATTAGGATGTTAAAAGAGGCAGATATTATCGCAGCAGAAGATACAAGAAATACGGTGAAACTTTTAAATCATTTTGAAATTACGACTCGAATGACAAGCTACCACCAGTTCACGAAAGAAAATAAAGAAGATACGATTATTGAACGAATGCAAAGCGGAGAAGTTATTGCGCTTGTGAGTGATGCGGGTATGCCTTCAATTTCTGACCCGGGCTATGAACTTGTTCAAAGTGCGCTAGAAGCAAATATTCCAGTCATTCCACTTCCAGGAGCGAACGCCGCTTTGACAGCGCTAATTGCCTCAGGATTGGCGCCGCAACCGTTTTATTTTTACGGTTTTTTACCTCGCCAAAACAAAGAACGAACTCAAGAAATCGAAAAATTAGCGGCTCGCACGGAAACGTGGATTTTATATGAATCACCGCATCGTTTAAAAGAAACCTTAAAAGCCATTAGCAAAATTACTGGAAATGAGCGGAAAATCGTTTTATGCCGGGAATTAACTAAACGTTTTGAAGAATTTTTGCGTGGTACGGTGGAGGAAGCAGTAAACTGGGCAACTGAAGAAGAAGTGCGCGGGGAATTTTGTATTATAATAGAAGGAAATGCGAATCCGCCACTTGCGGAAGAAACGCTATGGTGGCAGGGATTAGATATTAAAACACATGTTAGCAAAGTAATGGAACAAGAAAATGTTAGTTCCAAAGATGCGATTAAAACCGTCATGAAAGCTAGAAATCTACCAAAGCGCGAAGTTTATGCTGCTTATCATGAAATAAAATAAAATCATGCGCGATGTCCCATAACAAGACAATCGCGCATGATTTTTTTATATCGAATCACCAAACCGCCGTTTAATCTCTTCCATCAATTCCGTGGCACCTTCCTTGCTTAGTGTCAATTTACCGTCCACAAATTTCTTATTTTCAACGGAAAACTCTCCAGTAACATCACACACCAAACCAGCAGAATATTTCTTTAAAATAATTGCTTCATCATCAATAAAGATTTCAAGGGGGTCTTTTACGTTCAAATTCATGGTGCGTCTAATTTCAATCGGAATTACAACGCGACCAAGTTCATCGATTTTTCTTACCATTCCAGTTGATTTCATTTTCTCACCTTCCACGTAATTTTTATTCATTTTAACAGATTATCATCAGAATAGGAATGATTTTGGGGTAGAACGGGTAAAGACTCCAAGTAGAGAAAATTTAGGGGGAAAATATATGAATATCGTTATCGCATTAATTCCAGCAGTTATGTGGGGGATTATGCCGTTAGTTGTCTCAAAAATTGGCGGAAAACCGCGGCAGCAAATTATTGGGACAACATTTGGTGCATTGCTTTTCGCAGTGGGTGTATTTATTTTTACCAATCCAGAATATACAGCTACCATTTTAATAGCTAGTTTTGTTTCAGGGGCATTTTGGAGTTTAGGTCAAATGAATCAATTTCGTGCCTTTACGCAAGTCGGCGTTTCAAAAACTATGCCACTTTCAACAGGGATGCAATTAGTCGGAACCTCGCTTTTTGGGGTCTTTGCTTTTCATGAGTGGGGAACGACTTCTAAATTAATCATTGGTTTTTCAGCGTTAGCACTAATTATTTTTGGGATATTTTTAACAAGTTATCAACAACATAAAGATGAAAATTCTGGTCAAAATATGAAGAAAGGACTTATTACTTTAGTTATTTCTTCGGTTGGATATGTTGGGTATGTTGTTATTACGCAATGGTTTAATATTAGTGGATGGGATGCTATTTTACCGCAAGCAGTGGGGATGGTTGTCGCAGGTTTATTATTTTCCATTAAATCATCTGAAAAACGTTTTACAAAACAGACTTGGCTAAATATGATACCCGGTGTTATGTGGGCTACAGGTAACTTAGCATTACTATTCTCTAATAAATTAGTTGGAATTGCCACTGGATTTTCACTTTCTCAAATGGGTGTAGTTATTTCAACCATTGGGGGAATTCTTTTCCTTGGCGAGAAAAAGACGAAAAAAGAGCTTATTCTTGTTATTATTGGAATTATTTTAGTTATAATTGGTGGAACAATGATTGGAATAGCAAAAAGTTAATCTTTAAAATTTAGCACATTTTTTGATAAATAAAAACAAATTAAAGGTGGTCATAAAAAATGGGTAATAACCTAAATGTAAATGCAGAAACTGTTAAAGAATCGTATGTGTATTTATTGTCACGCTATCTTGTTTTAAGACAAGAAAATTTTGATATTAACGAAGATAAGGTGCCTTATAATGTATTAAAACAAAACACAATTGCTCCAGCAGACGCGAATTTTGTTAATCCTAATTTTGATGTAGTTTATTCTGAAACATGGATAGCTGTGGATGACGAACACGCAGTTATTTTAGAAGTTCCAGAAATCAAAGGGCGTTATTATACCGTGCAACTTCTAGACGGTTGGGGTGAAGTAGTAACGAATATTAACGAACGAAATTATCCAGAACATCCATTTGGGAAATTCGCCTTTATTAAACAAGGCACAAGTCCAGTTATACCTGCTGATGCTGTGAAAATTGAATTACCTGCTGAAAAAGTGAAATTACTACTTCGGGTAGAACAAAAAGGTGATCCAGATGGCGCAGTAAAACTACAACAACAATTTAAATTAGATGCACCAGCTGGCATTAAAATTCAAGAACCACTTGAAATACCGACATTTACCAATGCAGCCTTCTTAATGGAAGAAATTTATAATAATTTAGAAACTATTTTAGCTAGTTATCCTGATAAAATGCCAAAAGCAGCTGAATTCCAAGCAAAAGCGAAAAAAGTTGCAGATTATATTGCACTTGGAGACGAACAAGGAGCTGAAGTGAAAAATCTTATTATTAAAGAAGCCATTCCCTATTTCTTAGCTGGAGCAAAAGGATTTGGAACGCAAAAAGACGGATGGTCAGTTACATATGTTGCTGGGGCATTTGAAAATGATATATTAGCGCGATGTATCATTAATTTTGGCGGCTTATGGGCGAACACTATTGATGAAGCTTTATATTTCATCGGTCAAACAGATTCAAATAAGGAAATGCTAAGTGGCGATAATACTTATAAAATTCATTTTACAAAAGAGGAACTACCTGAGAAATTAGTAAATAGTTTTTGGTCGATTACGATGTATAGTGTTCCAGACTATCATGTTATCCCCAATAAACTAAATAAATTCAGTATAAACAATTATTCTAATACAAAACTAAATGAAGACGGTAGCCTAACGTTATTCTTAGCGCCCGAACAGCCTGCAGACGTGGCAGAAGAAAACTGGTTGCCAACAGAAAAAGGAAGAGATTTCTCACTGAATTTTAGATTATACGTTGCAAAACAAGAAGTGCTTGACGGCGAGGTATTTTTGCCACCGCTTGAACGCATTTAAATAATTAAAATGATCGAGCTAAATATGGCAGTTACCTGTTTTAAAGGTTGCTCCTATTTAGCTTTTTTATTTGGAATAATCCTATAGAATCCTCTATCTTCTTCCTACTATTTCCGCTATAATAAAGTAATTGAAAATCATAACAAAAGGTCGATAAGGAGGATAACGATTTGAATATTATGATTGCGCTGATTCCTGCGTTACTTTGGGGAATAGTACCGCTACTTATTACTAAGTTCGGCGGTTCAACAAGGCAACAAACAATGGGAATGACACTAGGGGCGTTAATTTTTGCAGTAATCGTTTTTTTCTTTACTGACCCAGTCTACACACTGCAAACAGTCAGCATCAGCTTTTTGACAGGGTGTTTATGGTCGGTTGGACAAATGTTTCAATTACGCGCTTTCAAAATAATTGGTGTATCGAAAGCGATGCCAATTTCTACTGGAATGCAGCTAGTTGGAACGACGCTTTGTGGAGTGATTTTGTTCCATGAATGGGATACGACATTACGTATTATACTTGGTTTTATTGCTTTAACACTTATTGTAGGCGGAATATTCCTTACTTCTTACGCAGAAAAAGAAGAAGATGGATCAAATGCATTAAAACAAGGCTTAATTACTTTATTGATTTCATCAGCGGGCTATGTGGGGCTAGTTGTGCTCATTCAAGGCTTTAAAATTGATGGCATTAACGCGATTTTACCACAAGCAATTGGGATGGTTTTAAGTGCGCTAATTATGACAAGCAGTGGCGGAACTGAAAAACGAATCAATAAACGGACACTACTGTTAGTTATTCCAGGGATCATTTGGGCGACAGGGAATGTGGCGATGGTGTACGCAAATCAACTTGTCGGCGTTGCAACTGGTTTTTCATTGTCGCAATTAGGTGTTGTAATTTCAACTATCGGCGGAATTGTGCTACTGAAAGAAAAGAAAACTCGAAAAGAAATGATTTATGTCATCGTTGGAGTGGTTTTAGTCGTTCTTGGTGGGATTTTAATTGGAGTTTCAAAAGGAGCTTAATTAATTATTTCGTTTAGCCAGAAAAATGATATAATAATACTAATTGTTTTTATTTTAAGGAGGGAATTGTGTTGCCTGAAGAGAAAAATACTTTTTATATTACAACACCAATCTATTATCCAAGCGGAAAAGCGCACATCGGACATGCTTATACGACAGTTGCTGGGGACGCAATGGCTCGTTACAAACGCTTAAAAGGGTACGATGTGTTTTATTTAACTGGAACAGATGAACATGGTCAAAAAATCCAAGCAAAAGCAAAAGAACGCGGGATTTCTGAACAAGAATACGTGGATGAAATTGCAGAAGGCTTCCAAGAACTATGGAAAAAACTAGAAATTTCCAATACAGACTTTATTCGTACAACACAAGACCGTCATAAATTAACTGTGGAGAAAATTTTTGAACAACTTCTTGAACAAGGCGACATCTACTTAGGAGAATATGAAGGTTGGTACTCAGTTTCTGATGAAGAATACTTTACAGAAACACAATTAGAAGAAGTATATAAAGACGAAAACGGCAAAGTAATCGGCGGAAAAGCTCCTAGTGGCAATGAAGTTGAACTTGTAAAAGAAGAATCCTACTTTTTTCGGATGAGTAAATACGCTGACCGTTTAGTAGAATATTACAATTCTCACCCAGAATTTATTTTACCGGAATCAAGAAAAAATGAAATGATTAATAATTTCATTAAACCTGGTTTAGAAGATTTAGCAGTATCCAGAACCACTTTTGACTGGGGTATAAAAGTTCCTAGCAATCCAAAACATGTTGTTTACGTGTGGATTGACGCGCTTTCAAACTATATTACGGCGCTTGGTTATAACACGGATAACGACACGAAATTCCAAAAATATTGGCCGGCTGATGTCCAAATTGTTGGGAAAGAAATTGTTCGTTTCCATACGATTTATTGGCCGATTATGTTGATGGCGCTTGATTTACCACTTCCAAAAATGGTATTTGGTCACGGTTGGATTTTGATGAAAGATGGCAAAATGTCGAAATCAAAAGGAAATGTAGTGGACCCTTATATGTTAATTGATTGCTATGGCCTTGATGCGCTTCGTTATTATTTGTTGCGTGAAGTTCCATTCGGCTCAGATGGTTTATTTACACCGGAAGACTTTATTGACCGGGTAAATTACGATCTTGCCAATGACTTAGGTAACTTACTAAATCGTACAGTAGCAATGATTAACAAATATTTCGATGGAGAAATCCCAGCTTACCAAGGGGCTGTGACACCATTTGATGAAACATTAGTTGATTTTAAAAATAATGTTGTTGCTGATTACGAAAAAAGCATGGATCATATGCAGTTCTCAGTAGCGCTTAATCAGCTTTGGTCGCTAGTTTCCCGTACGAATAAATATATTGATGAAACTGCTCCATGGGCACTTGCAAAAGACGAAGAGAAACGCACGGAACTTGCTAGCGTAATGACTCATTTAGCAGAAAATTTACGAATTATCGCAGTCCTTTTACAACCATTCCTTACAAGAACTCCAGGAGAAATATTCTTACAACTTGGCTTACAAGAAGAAAACTTGAAGAAATGGGATAGCATTTATGGTTACGGAGAAATCCCAGCTGGAACAAATGTAGTCAAAAAAGGCACACCAATTTTCCCAAGACTAGATGCGAAAGAAGAAGTAACATTCATTCAAGACGAAATGAAAGGTTCAGCGCCGGCCCCAACAGAAGCAGAAGCTGAAGTGACACCACTTGAAACACCACAAATCGGTATTGAAGATTTTGATAAAGTAGACCTTCGTGTGGCTGAAGTAAAACAAGTAGAAAAAGTGAAGAAAGCCGACAAATTACTTTGTTTCCAATTAGATCTAGGAGAAGGTCGTCTGCGCCAAGTACTTTCTGGTATCGCAGAATTCTATCAACCAGAAGATTTAATTGGCAAAAAAGTAATCGTTGTTTCCAACTTGAAACCTGTAAAACTTCGTGGCCTAATGAGTGAAGGTATGATTCTTTCCGGTGAAAAAGACGGCAAACTTAGCGTCATTGAAGCAAGTAGCTCTCTTCCAAATGGTGCAAAAGTTAAATAAAAACAGCGCCCCTGATTCAGGGGCGTTTTTACGTGAGAAAAAATTCAAAAAAAGATTGCATATTGCAAACGATTACAATATAATGTAAATATACTTACTTAATTCAATGAACGAAGTAAGTAGACATCCAGAAGTAAAGGAGCCCGAAAATGGATATCTTAAGAAAAGGGAATAAAGATTTAATTAAAGATATAAACCGCTACACTGTCCTTAATTTGATTCGCGAAAAAGGAGAAATTACTCGGACAGAAATTGCAAGAAAATGTGATTTTGGGATGTCTACGCTAACGTATATTTTGGATGACTTACAGCAAGAAGGCATCATTTTAGAAGGAGCAGAAACATCATCTACTGGCGGCAGACGTGCCAAACTAGTCAGATTCAATAAAGATTATGGATTTGTTGTTAGTGTGAAAGTAGAAGAGGAACAACTTCTTTTTGCGTTAACAGACTTAAATGCAAAAATTATCCAAAACAGCTCAGTACCATTTTTAGCAGAGAAAAAACCAGAAAATGCGATTCAGTTAATTGCTGAAAACGTGAAAAAAATGTGTGAAAACAGAAACATGGACCATCTGCTAGGGGTGGGAATCGCGATTTCGGGTTTGGTTAACCGTAAAAAAGGTATCGTTACCCGCTCAACTATGCTAGGTTGGGAAAACGTAGCTTTAGAATCTATGTTGAATGTCCATTTTCCAAACATTCCTGTATACGTAGATAAAAATATAAACTGCTATACACTTGCGGAATTATGGTTAGGTGAAGGAAAACATTCGAATAACTTTGCAACCGTCTCAGTAGGAGCAGGTCTTGGTTTGTCTGTTGTTATTAATCGGCAAATCTATTACGGCTCACAAGGTGGTGCGGGTGAATTTGGCCACACAACTATTCAACCAGGAGGCTATAAATGTCACTGTGGACAAAAAGGTTGCTTAGAAATGTATGCTTCTGAGTTTTATTTCCGAAATCGAGGAGAAGAACTTAAAGCCGCTTACCCAGCATCGGATTTAAATGATTTTCATTTTGATAATGTTGCAAAAAGCGCAAGATCAGGTGATGCAATGGCAACAGAATTAATGGGAAAAATGGGTGAATATTTAGGATACGGGATCAGAAATATTATTAACACCTTTAACCCGGAGAAAGTAATAATTGTTGGAGAAGGCTTACACCATCGCGATCTATTCTTGACAAAAATTGATGGAATTGCTTCACAGAACTTTTTTTCAGGGGCTGGCTTCGAAACGAAAATTACGACAACTTCTTTAGAGGATCCTGCATGGTTGCAAGGTGCGGCTTTACTAGTCATCCACCAATTGTTTCAAGTGCCAATCTATGAAGAGGAACAAACATTATTGCGCTAAAAGTTACATAAATTATTTTCAGGAGGTTATTTTTACATGGTTGGTATGACTAGGAAGAAAACACTCTTTTGGCTATGTATTTTCTTATTGCCCAATTTACTTGGTTTTCTTATTTTTATCGCAATTCCAATCCTAGGCTCCCTCGGTATTAGTTTTACCGATTGGGACCTAGTCAGTACGATTCACTTTACAGGATTTGACAATTATAAAAGATTATTTAATGACCCAGAGTTTTGGAAGTCATTTAGAAATACCATCACATTTATCATAGGTTACTTACCAACTGTAATGGTTCTTGGGTTAGCCTGTGCGTTAATGTTAAATCAAAAAATCAAACTTAGACCATTTTTCCGAGCGGTGTACTTCTTGCCCGTAATCACTTCTTGGGTAGCAGTTTCGCTAGTATGGAAATGGTTGTTCAACCCAACATATGGTCTGATTAACTATTTCTTATCATTAATTGGTATTGCTGGTCCGGACTGGTTGACAGATCCACACACGGCGATGATTGCTGTTATTATCACGAGTGCATGGAAAGATATCGGTTTTGTTATGGTGCTATTTTTGGGCGGCTTACAAAATATTTCGCCATCTTACTATGAAGCAGCGAATATGGACGGAGCATCAAAACTTCGCCAACTATTTTCGATTACAATCCCACTGCTTACACCAACCACATTCTTTGTGACGATAATCTCGCTAATCAACTCATTCCAGGTGTTTGACCAAGTTATGATTATGACAGAGGGTGGTCCAAGTGGAGCAACGATGACACTCGTTCAAAATATTTACAATCACGCATTTAGATACTTTGAAATGGGCTATGCCTCCGCGATGAGTTGGATATTGTTTATTGTTATTTTCATCATTACAATTATTCAAAATAAACTTCAAAAAAGGTGGTCCAATTACTAATGAAAACAGAAAAAAGTGGTTCACCAAAATGGCAACTATTTAAAAATATTTTAACCTATGTAATTATCTGTCTAGGTGGAATAATCATGATCATGCCGTTTATCTGGATGGTTTCGACAGCATTCAAGACAGGCGCAGCAAACATGACTTTACCGCCACAATTTATTCCGGAAGATCCAACAACAGCGAACTTTACGAAAGTATTTGAAATGTTCCCAATGTTCAGGTTCCTAATTAACTCAGTAGTTGTTGCAGTTGTAACGACGCTTGGACAAATGCTGTTTTGTTCTATGGCAGCATATGCTTTTGCGCGAATCCCGTTCTGGGGTCGAGATAAATTATTTTTACTTTACCTTGCAACAATGATGGTACCAGCTCAAGTTACAATGATTCCTCAATTCATTTTGATGAAACAATTTGGATGGTTAGATTCTTATGCAGGACTTATTGTACCAGCACTATTCAGCGTGTTTGGGACATTCCTATTACGTCAAGCATTCATGGGGATTCCGAAAGAACTTGAAGAAGCAGCATTCATGGATGGCGCTAACCATTTTACGATTTTCCGAACAGTTATCTTACCGCTCGCGAAACCAACTTTTGCAACGCTGGGTATTTTGACATTCATGCAATCTTGGAATAGCTACTTATGGCCATTAATCGTTACAAGTTCACAAGAAATGGCTACACTACCTTTAGGACTCTCACTTTTACAAGGTAGATATGGAACAGATTATGGTTTGATGATGGCGGGAGTACTTATTAGTGTTATCCCGATCCTAGCAGTGTACCTTTTCGCTCAAAAATATTTCATCCAAGGAATGGCAATGAGCGGAATGAAAGAATAAAAAACCAACAAAAAAGGAGTGTTACAATTGAAAAAAGGTTTATTATTATTAATGGTTGTTGTCCTGTCCGTATTTGGTCTCTCAGCATGTGGTGGTGGAAGTAGTAGCGACGGAGATAAAACAGAAATCACGTATTACCAATTCTCCGCACCTGCTGACGGTAAAGCGCTTGATGAAATGGTAAAAGAATTTGAAAAACAAAATCCTGATATTAAAGTAAAAGTTCAAACAATTGCCTATAATGATTATTTCACAAAACTTCAAACACAAATCGCTGGTGGAGACGCACCGGATGCCTTTGAACTTAACTATGAAACTTTTGTTCAATATGCTGAAAAAGGCGTACTTGCTGATTTAACAAGTTATATTGAAAAAGATAAAGATTTTGATCCATCAACACTTAACAAACAAGCTTACGATGCCTTCAAATACGAAGATAAACAATACGGTATGGTAGAAAGTTTCTCCAACGTAGTAACAATTTATAATAAAGACCTTTTTGACAAAGCAGGCGTTGATTATCCAACAGCTGACTGGACTTGGAAAGATGAACAAGCAGCAGCAGAAAAATTAACAGATGCTAAAAATAAAGTTTGGGGAACTTCCCAACCTGTAACAATGAACGAATTTTACAAAGTAGCAGCACAAAATGGTGGTTCAATTTTCAATGAAGATATGACAGCAGCTACTATTAACAGTCCTGAAAACGTAGAAGCATTAACACATTTAACAAGCGAAGTAACTGATTCAAAAGTTGCACCTTCGCCATCTGATTTATCCGGTCAATTACCAGAAGACTTATTCATGAATGGTCAAATTGCAATGCTTCATACTGGTATCTGGATGTTCGATATGTTCCAAGATGCACCATTTAAATGGGACGTGCAAGTAGAAGCAGGAAATACACAAAAAGCAACTCACTTCTTCGCTAACGGAATCGGCATTTCCAAAGACTCTGATAAAAAAGAAGCAGCGTTCAAATTTGCATCATTCATGAGTGCGAATGAAGAAGCAGCGAAAATCAGAATTGATAATAACTGGGAACTTCCAGCAACTGAAGATAAAGAAATCTTGCAACCTTATTTAGATGCAACTCCTCCAGAAAACAGAGAAGCAGTATTTGAATCCTTGCAATATATGGTCTTACCTCCAGTTGTGAAAGATTGGAACAAAATCAGTGATTATACCAATTCAGAATTTGAAAAAGTGCTAAATGGCGACTCAACTCCAGAAAAAGCGCTGAAAAACAGTGAAGCTAATATCAACGAAACAATGGGATTTAAATAAGTAAAAAGAGTGGCAGGGACGTTTCGAAGTTTCTAGTAATTAGAACTTCGGAATTAGACTGCCACTTTAGTATATCTAAGGAAGGAAACGTGCCATGTCTAAATTTACAAAATTAATGCAGGGATACTTGTATTTAATAGAAGGAAAAAATGAAAAAATCAAACCAATTCTTGCAGAAACAACACCGGAGCTTACAAAAGACTCTGTACTTGAAGCAGCTACATGGCTATGGTTAAGTAGCAAAATCAACCATTATAATAAGGCGGAAGTAGAGCCAGTCATTACTTTCTTAGTGGGAAATTGGAACCGTCCAGAAAAATCAGTTTGGGGTTCCCAAGAAAAAGATATTTATTTAGCAACTATTTCTAGTGTCTATTCTGCACTTTTAGATGTAAAAAATACTTTCCCAAAACCAGAACTACAACAAACAATTACAACCATTCGCGATTACTGTTTTAATCACTTGTTAAAAGGAGATAGCATCCTTACTGGGTTTAATACAAGGAAAGTTTCTACCGACCAATTGTTATCCGTGCTCCCATTTGGTCTTTTTTCACCAGAAGATTTAGTAATGGTTGCTGCTGTTGGGAAAATGGAACAGCAATTGGTTCAAGATGATGGTGTCTTGCCATATGCAGGTGCACCAACAGTTAGTTCTTTTGCAACAGCAATGATGGCTCTTTACTTTTTAGAAAAAAGCGATCAAGACAAAGCGCTTCATTATTTAAATATGGCGATAAACATGGAAGATAATAACGAACTTGGCAAAGTGTTTATTGAAATTAACCAAGTCTTCCGTTCAATGGAAAATGAAGTGACCGCACATATTTTACATAATCCATTCGGTAACGAAAATCGCTATGAAAAACAACTTACTGAACGTACGCCGCATCATCCGGAAACAGAAATGCATTTTTCAGCGGGATGTGAGGTAATTTCAGATGTAGAAGCCATCCAAGTCGAGCTTGTTTTAAAAGAAAAAGACTGGACAATATTGTGCGAGAAAAAAGACAAAAACGGTGTGCAAATTTGGGAAGCGCTCGTTCCTCCGCTAGAAGAAGTTGGCGAGTATACGTATTATTTCCAAGCAACCCTGAAAAACCAAGCAATTTTGACATCAGAAGAATATTTAGTGGAACCAATCTGGAAACATTGGTCTGAAGAAGCTGCCATTTGTGAAACGGAACAAGGTTTAATGGTTCTGTTTAAAGAAAATCCTGCTAGTGTAATTCCAGTTGAATTTGTAATAAACGAAGAAGAACTTGTAGTGCGAATGAAACCTACATTTACTGACAAGGACGTAAAAACCAAACCATCTGGTCGAATGAAAAAAGCTGACTTGGAAATCGCGATTTCGAACGACCCAGTACGGATAGAAGTTCGTTATAAAAACAATTTAATTCTCGAATCTCATAAGATCTACCCAGCACTTCAATGGTATACGGATAAAACAGGAACAATTAATAAAGTAAAACTACATTTAGATGCACCAAAAGAAGAAGAATATTACGGATTTGGCGAAAGATACAATGCACTTGGTCAACGCGGAAATGTGCTTGATTGCTTTGTTTACAACCAATATCGCGATCAAGGAACAAGAACTTATATCCCGATGCCGTTTTATCATACGAACAGAGATTACAGCGTGTTTGTTGATACAGCCCGCTATACCAGCTTTGATTTAGGAAACCAACTAGCAGATAAACATACCATTGCGGTAGAAATAAATGGCTGTGATACAGATATTTGCCTGCTGATGGGAGATATCCAAAGTGCGGTTGCAAGTTACGTCAAGAAAACTGGCAAACCGGCTATGGTGCCAGTTTGGGCGCTTGGTCCGTGGATGTCTAGTAATAACTGGGACCGTGAATCTATTGTACGCACCGAAGTAGAAACAACTCAAGAGCTACAAATTCCCTCGACGGTTGTAGTACTAGAACAGTGGAGTGATGAAGCGACTTATTATATGTTCAATGATGCAGAATACGCCGAAAAAGCGCCTTCCGAATCATACAAATATGACGAAATCAGCTTCCCGTCGTGGGGAAGATGGCCAAATCCAAAAGGTATGGTTGATTACGTCCATGAAAACAATATGAAATTAATTTTATGGCAAATCCCAATCCAAAAATATCTCAACCGCCAACAACACCCATTAAAAGACCGCGAAGAAGCCTACATGATCGAAAAAGGCTATGTCGTGAAAAATCCGGACGGAACACCGTATCGTATTCCTGAAAATTGGTTTACAGAAAGTCTAATTATGGACTTTTCAAATGAAGAAGGGAAGAAATGGTGGTTTGATAAACGCCAATACTTAATTGATATTGGGGTAGATGGCTTTAAAACAGACGGTGGCGAATTTGTCTTCGGTGAAGGTTTGCAATTTGCTGACGGTAGACGTGGCGATGAAATGAGAAATCTTTATCCAAACGATTATATTGAGGCTTATTATGACTTTGCCCAACAAAACAATGGAATGACATTTAGTCGTGCAGGATATACAGGCGCGCAAAGATTCCCTGCTCATTGGGCGGGAGATGAACGCTCTACTTTTGACGCGTTTAGAAGGTCTTTAATTGCTGGATTATCAGCTGGATTTTCAGGTATTCCATTCTGGAGTTTTGATTTTGCTGGTTTCAATGGTGATATTCCAACAGCAGAACTATTTATCCGCTCAGCTCAAATGGCTACTTTCTGCCCAATTATGCAATATCATGCCGAAAGTAAAGGTGAATTCAACCAAGACCGCACACCGTGGAATATTGCTTCGCGAACTGGGGATGAAACAGTTATTCCGATCTACCGTCATTTTGCTAATGTGAGAATGAATATTTTACCTTATATTTATAACGAATCTCGAAAATGCGTGGAAACTGGCTTACCAATGATGCGTGCGCTTTTACTAGATTATAAAGAAGATCCACGCGTTTCGGACATGTACGACCAATATTTGTTTGGGAAAGCAATGTTGATTGCCCCAGTTATTGAAGACGGCGTTCGTTCTCGTGAAGTCTATTTACCAGAAGGGACTTGGTATGACTTCTGGACAGGAATTCAAGTGAATGGACCAACGCTGCGTAAATGCAAAGCCGAAAAAGAAGAGATTCCAGTATTTATCCGTGGTGGAAAAGCAATCCTATGTAATGTGGATAGTTCGCTACAACTAGGCTCATGGGTTGGGAATTCTGTTGAAAAATACGCAACACCACTATTAAAAGTCTATTTAGATAGAGATTTCACAGAAGAAATCATTGACCATTTATCAGAGGAATGGTTAGTTGAAGTAACAGAACATGCAGAGGAAATAGTTGTTTCCATAAAAACCAATACACCAAATTATGAAGTTGAAGTGATTGGTGCAACGAAAAAAGTACAAATAAAGAAAGGAAGATAACGATGGACGCTTCCACAAGTTTCGCCATTTTACCATCTAACGTAAAAGAAAAAACCGCTTTTCCACACGAAATTAACTGTGTGAAAACGGCAAGTTGGGCGAATAATTGTTTAACGGGTACACTTGAAACTGGTTATTTTAGTTGTTATTTTGTAAATGAAAAAATTGCTCGGGTAATCGTAAATCCATTTGGCGAAGTAGATTCGACTGCTTCAATAGCCGCGATTCACGATACAGCGAAACAAGCTGCCGAATTTGATGAAACAAGTGAACATTACCAGTTACAATTTGCCGATAAACAAATCATCATTTACAAAGAAACATTTCAAATCATTATGAAACAAGCAGGAAAAGTCATTTTTCAAACAGAGGGACTGGCAATTAATCGCAATAAAGAACACCAAATCTCCATTCAAAGCAGACCGGAAACAGCTATTTTCGGTCTGGGAGAAAAAACTGGTGGATTGAATAAGGCTGGGTCAATTATAAGTATGTGGAATACAGATGTTTATAGCCCGCATAATAAAGATACAGTCGAAATATACCAATCCATTCCGTTTATGATAGCTGATACAGAAGAAACGACATACGGACTATTTTATGACAACTCATACCGTACCGAATTTGACTTCCAAAGCTATGAAGATAAATACACGATTTTAGCAGAAGGCGGCCAAGCGAATTTTTATGTCCTTTTTGGCGCGGACGTAAAAGAAGTAGTGGCGAGTTATACGGAATTAACAGGAAAAACCCCGCTTCCTCCAAAATGGTCATTAGGTTACCATCAATCAAGATATAGCTATACGTCAGAGGAAGAAGTCGAACGAATTGCCAACACATTTAAAGAAAAAGAAATTCCACTTGATTGTGTTTTCATGGATATTCACTATATGGATGATTTCCGAGTATTCACGTTTAATCCAGATACGTTTCCAAACGGACCAGAATTAATCGCTCGGCTTCGGGAACAAAATATTGATGTGGTTCCAATTGTTGATCCAGGAATAAAAAAAGACGTTAATTATCCTGTTTATCAAGAAGGAATCAAACATAATTATTTCTGTCGTAAGTTAGAAGGCGAAATTTATTATGGCGAAGTTTGGCCAGGTATCAGCGCTTTTCCGGATTTTCTAAGTATAACTGTTCAAAATTGGTGGGGAAACTTGCATAAGTTTTACACAGATTTAGGAATTCGTGGTATTTGGAATGATATGAACGAACCTTCCGTGTTTAATGAAAGTAAAACAATGGACTTAGATGTGGTACATGATTTGGACGGAAAAAACGTAACTCACAAAGAAGCGCATAACTTATATGGCTTGTATATGAGTAAGGCGACTTTTGAAGGATTAAAACGGTTAATTCCAAATGAACGACCATTTTCACTTACTCGGGCAGGTTATGCAGGCGTGCAACGATATTCAGCTGTTTGGACAGGAGATAATCGTAGTCACTGGGAGCATTTAGAAATGTCATTACCGATGATTATGAATTTAGGTTTATCCGGAGTTGCCTTTACTGGCGCAGACGTTGGCGGATTTTCCTCTGATTGCACAAAAGAAATGTTGATACGATGGACGCAAGCAGGTGCGTTTTTACCTTATTTTAGAAATCATTGTGTACAAGATAGTATTTATCAAGAACCATGGGCATTTGGATTAGACGCGGAGAAAATTGTGAAGAAATATATTGAACTTCGCTATGCCTTTTTACCATACATCTACACAGAATTTCAAAAAACAGCGGAAACAGGGCTACCGCTAGTACGACCACTATATACCGAATTTAAAGATGAACGAGACTTAATTCAAGTAAATGACGAGTTTATGCTTGGTGAAAATATCCTTGTGGCTCCGATTGTGCGAGAAGGTCAGGTAAAACGCCTCGTTCGCTTACCAAAAGGAACATGGTTTAACTACTGGACAAAAGAACAACTAGAAGGCGGCGACTACATTATCGCTGACGCACCAATTGACACCATGCCAATTTACATTAAAGCAGGAACAATTTTACCGATTGGAAGTAGCGTACAAAATACAAAAGAAACCCAAAGTATTGCGCTTGAAATTTACTTAGCGAATGGCACGGCATCAGGATACGTGTATAATGATGATGGTAAAAGTTATGAATACGAAAACGGTGAATTCGCAAAAACAGGACTAACAGCTACCCTGCAAAACGGCGAAGTGCAAGTAAAAGCAACTCACAGTGGTAAAGTAAATCTACAGCTAGAAATTACTACAATTCAAGTTTTTGGCGAAAAAACAAACAAAATTACAAGGGCGGGAATCTAAAAAATGAAAGAAAAAGACTGGTGGAAAAAAAGCGTAGTATATCAAATTTATCCGAAGAGTTTTAATGACTCCAATGGGGATGGCGTTGGGGACATTCAAGGGATTATCGAGAAATTAGACTATCTGAAAAAACTAGGTGTGGATGTAATCTGGTTGTCGCCAGTTTATGACTCACCACAAGATGATAATGGATATGACATTCGCGATTACCAAAAAATCTATGAAGAATATGGCGATATGGCTACTTTTGATAAGTTATTACAAGGGCTTCATGACCGCGATATGAAACTAGTGATGGATCTTGTTGTCAATCACACATCTGATGAGCACAAGTGGTTCGAGGAGTCTCGCAAATCAAAAGATAATCCTTACCGCGATTATTATTTCTGGCGTGAAGAAAACGAAATTAACAACTGGGGCTCGATTTTCAGTGGCCCTGCTTGGGAATTAGATGAAAAAACAGGCGAATATTACTTGCATTTATTCTCCAAAAAACAACCTGATTTAAACTGGGAAAATCCAAAATTACGTCAAGATGTCTATAACATGATGAAATTCTGGCTAGATAAAGGGATTGATGGCTTCCGCATGGACGTAATTAATTTCATTTCTAAAAACACTGATTTCCCAGATGGCCCAGTTGCTGAAGGTCAAATTTATGGAGATGCTGGCAATGATTTTTGTAATGGTCCACGGATTCACGAATTCTTGCGTGAAATGAATCAAGAAGTAACCTCTAATTACGATGTGATGACAGTTGGAGAAATGCCTGGCGCTAGTACAACAGACGCTCAAATCTACACCAACCCAGCTAATAAAGAAGTCGATATGATATTTACTTTTGAACATATGAACTTAGATTCAGACGGAGACAACAAATGGGACTTGAAACCAATCTACCTCCCAGATTTAAAAGAAAATATGTCTGAATGGCAAGTAGCGCTTCAAGAAAATGGTTGGAATAGCTTATACTGGAACAATCATGACCAACCACGTATCGTTTCCCGTTTTGGAAATGACAATCGTTTCCGAGTTCGTTCTGCAAAAATGCTTGGGACATGTCTGCATATGATGAAAGGAACGCCTTATATTTATCAAGGGGAAGAAATCGGCATGACAAATGTTCATTTTGAAAGCCTAGATGAATATCGTGATATCGAAACACTCAACATGTACAAAGAGCGAAAAGAGCAAGGACATAGCCATGAAAGCATTATGGAATCAATCTATACAAAAGGTCGCGACAACGCAAGAACACCTTATCAATGGGACAATAGCCCAAATGCAGGCTTTACAACAGGCACACCTTGGATTAAAGTGAACCCTCGTTATACCGAAATCAATAACGAAGAAGCGCTTAAAAATCCAGATTCCATTTTCTACTACTACCAAAACCTAATCAAATTACGCAAATCAACTGAAATCATCACAACAGGTAACTATCGCTTATTATTACCAAACGATGAAGCCGTATTTGCTTACGAACGCTACACAAATGATGAAAAATTAGTCGTTTTATGTAATTTTACTGAAGACGAACAAATCATTACAGATAAAAATATCTTAAATGACATTAAAAAAGCTACAGTATTAGTAAATAATGTTCCAGATATTATAGAAGGAACTTTACGACCATACGAAGCAATCGTTTATCAAGTGAAATAAATAGCCGAAAAGCCATCCGATTTTGTAGTGCGCCCCCAAAGTTAGACCAAAAAATCTAACTTTGGAGGCGTATTTTAATTGGCTAAATATGATGATGGAT
>NZ_JAASTZ010000016.1 GCF_014322765.1 Listeria immobilis
CTGATCAAGGCTGGGCGTATCAAATGAAGACCTATGTACAAACATTAAAGGATAACCGTATCTTTCAAAGTATGTCTAGAAAAGGAACCTGTTTAGATAATTCTCCTATGGAGAATTTCTTCAGTATTCTAAAGCAAGAATTGTATTATGGAAAAGTTTATCGAAGTCAAAATGAGTTACGACAAGCCATTGAGAATTATATTTATTATTACAATCATTATTGAATCAATGAAAAGCTTAACTGGAAAAGTCCGGTAGAGTTTCGACGTTTCAATCAAAAAACTGTATAAAAATAGAGTGGAAAAATCCACTCTATAAAAAGTCTAACTTTTTGGGGTCACTACAAATTAGGAGGCTTTTTAGGTATTATTAATAAATAGGTAGTGCTGCCAATAATAAAAATGCAAAAGTTAGATGAGAAAGATAAACCATGAGTAAGCTAGGACGATAGGAATACATCACATTCCAAGCGAGGGAAGCGACAAATATGCCGATAATAGCAGCAAAATTCCCACTTGGGAGCATCATTACCATACATAATAATGCAGCAAATATATTAGCAAACCAAGGATTAAAATAGTTATTCAAGCGTTTTAAAACAAAACCACGCCAAAATATTTCTTCACCTGGAATAATAGCAACAACTAAAAGTAGCCAAATCACCCAGGAATCTGTTGCATATTTATGGAAAGCGGATGCCACAGAATTTTCTAAACTTCCTGGCATAATTTTAAGAAGAAACGCACCTATGTAAAAGACAATATAGAGAACTATTCCAGAAAAAATACCGGGTAATATTCCTTTAGTAAAGGAATATTCTTTTTTTAAATCATCATTAAAAATCACAAAACTAAGTAAAAATAACATCCCAGCCCCATATAAATACCAAAAAACACGAGGAAACTGATATGTTAATATAACAAGTAGGGCACATAGAATAAGTCCCAGTACAAGTTTATAATCAATCTTGATGCTCTTCAAATACTTTACACCTCTTCTTAACAAATACTTATCATACTACTTTAAAACAAAAGAAAACGTTTGGCAACAATTATACTAAAGATAAGATAAAAGTTGTAGAATTTCATAATTCCTTTATAATGAAAAAATAGGAGTGGTTAACAGATGCTAGAAAAAAACTACAAAATTTTACTATGGATTTATATTTTTTGGTTTTTAGGTAACGTATTACTTGTTTCCTTAAATATTGTTCCACCATATTTAACAACTATCCAATCGCTGTTTCTTGTTTTTACAGGTATTTTTGCGGCAGTTTTCTTTATTATGCAATATGGTAAGTGGCTCGGTTCGGCAATAACATTACTCATTTTTGTTGTAAGTACTTGTATTGAATGGATGCAGTTAAGTTATACAGATGAATATGTTGGTTCTACACTTGGAGGAAGTATTTACGGAATTCCAATCACAATGGGATTTATTTGGGTGGGAATGATTGCTGGGACCCATATTATAGCACGTGAAATTACCTTGAAAATTAATATTGACTGGATTCGTGGTGGTATTTATTCCTTTATAGCTGCAACGATGGTGATGATTTTTGAAGTTTTAATTGAGCCGATTACCATGCAATCAAAACAGCTTTATATTACACAAAATGGTTTTACGATTATGCAACTATCAGATTTTATTAATTGGTGGTTATTAGGGCTTATTTTACATTTAATGATTTACTTTATTTTAAGTTTAACGGATAGCTGGGAACGGCTCAAATACCCCGATTTAAAATCAGAAATTGTCATTGTCTACTGGATTATAATTGCTTTTTTCGTCTTTTTATCTTTCTATCTTGATTTATGGACATCAATTGCAATTATTATTGTTTCAAATATTATTTTTACAGTCTGTTATTTTTTTAGTTTGGAAAAAGAACCCAAAAAAATAAAGAAATCTGAGTAATTAACTACTTGGATTTCTTTTCTTTTTGTAAAAATTTCTTTGTTGCGATTTGCGCATTTTCGATTATATATGGAAGCGAACTACCAGTCATTGCGCCAGCACTAATGACAAATAAATTTTTATAAGTAGGTATTTTTTTAGAGAAATGCAGAAAACCGTGTTGATTCCAAACATGTTGTAAGCCAAATACTGCACCATGTTTGATATGGTATTTTTCTTCCCAGTCAGCGGGTGTGATAATAAATTCTTCTTCAATAAAATCTTCTAAATCTGGAATATCCAGTCTCTCTTTTACAGTATCTAAAATCAATTGTCTAAAAGCCGGTGTTTCTTTTTCCCAATCGATTTGACTGGAATTATTTGGAACAGGAACCATGATTCGAATACTAGAATGATTAATTGGCGCCATGGTGTTATCTGTCGCAGAAGGGTTTGTTAAATGGATGGCCAAATCTTTTGAGAGGACATTCTTTTGCATTATATTGGTAGAAAATTCTCGGTAATTACTAGGAAAAATAATAGACTGATGTGAAAAGGGTAATTCTGTATTTAATCCCAAATAAAGCATGAAAGCAGAAGAGGAATATTCCCTTTTTTCAACATGTTTATTTTTTTCATTTGTCAGCGAATACATAAAATCCAAATTTGTAAAATAATAATCTGCTTCAATTACTTGACCATTTGCCAATCTAGCGCCAGTAATCTCTTTGCCATTTATTTCAAATTCTGTTACTTCTGAGTTGAAATAGAACTTACCTTTATTTTCGGTAATTACTTGTTGCATCGCTTCAACAATTTTATTTTGTCCACCAATAGGATGATAAGTTCCGTAGTAATATTCGGAAAAGGGGATAATACTGTAAGCTGCCGGAATATCCCATGGTGACATTCCTAAATAACGCATCTGAAGCGAAAATGCCAAACGAAGATGTTTACTATTAAAATATCTCGCTAAATCATCCATTAATGATCGGCCTAACGTTAAACTTGGAATTGCACGTATGGTGGTGGGGCGGAAAAAGTCAAATAATGAACTATAATTAAATTGATTGAGAGGTGTTATATACAGCATTTTTTTAGTATTTTCTTTCATAAAACGATCAAAACCTTCTTCTTCACCTGGGAAGTAAGTTGCGATAACCGATTTAGTCGCTGCATAGTCACTGTATAGTGGAAAAGTAATATCTTTAAAATAAAGGGTGTGTATTGGATTAATTGGTAGTAAAGAAACATAATCTAGTATATCTCGTTTGCAATCCATAAAAAGAGAAGTAAGAACGTGCGGCATTGTCAGCGCGGACGGACCAATATCAAACGAATATTTTCCCATTTTATGTAAGGCAGTTCGACCACCTATTCGATCATTTTTTTCATAAATGCTCACTTCATAATCTAACTGACTAAGGAGCATAGCAGCAGCTAGACTTCCAGGACCAGCACCAATAATCGCGATTTTTGTTTTACTTTCCATAAATAAGCCCTACTTTCCCGATTTTCACACATATAAAAAACGCAAAAACATAAAGCAAACGTACTTAAAATGCTTTATTTTTGCGCACTGAAAATGTAATTTGATTTTTATTCTTCGGTTTCTTCTTCATCCGTATCTTCTTCAACAGAATGAATAATTTGATAATTTTTGTGGTTCACAACGGTTTTTTCTTCAATGCCTAAATCTTTGAAATTTTCCATATAAGTTAAGTCGACTATAACAGAGTTTTCGTTTAGTTTTTCAACGATTCCAGTTAAGCCATCCTTAAATTCAATAATGTCTCCAACGTGTGCTTTTGCCATTATTATCACTCCTTCCAATTTCGGTGTTGCCACTATCTTGCTGAAAAAGAATGTATGCTTTTTGAACCTTCCTTAAATTTTGCACTAAAAAACGATGAAAATCAACTATAAGCCTTCCAAAAGTACTATTTTATTCTATAAAAGCGACGATTTCGTGACAATTGTTAAGAAAGTGGTTGCATTTTTATCTATAGAAAAAAGAGAAGGGAAGCACGCGCATGAAAAAACAATCTAAAAAATTTTAATCAAATAGTTGTAACAAAGGGTAAAACATGGTACTCTTTTTAATTGAGGGATAGTCTTTTTTGCTGAAAATTTTTTGGCTTAAAAGGTTACAACAAATTTCTTTACAAAGGAGAATGTAAATTATGGAACAAGCAAGTTTTGTAGTAATCGATGAAACAGGAATTCACGCACGCCCAGCAACTCTATTGGTGCAGGCTGCAAGTAAATACAGCTCGGATGTTCAAATTGAATATACTGGCAAAAAAGTAAACCTTAAATCAATCATGGGTGTTATGTCCCTTGGTATTGGTAAAGGCGCTGACATCACTATTTACACTGAAGGTAGCGATGAAAAAGAAGCAATTGAAGGACTAACTGAAGTTCTTAAGAAAGAAGGATTGGCTGAATAATGGCTAAAGAGTTGAAAGGTATCGCAGCATCTGATGGGATTGCCATTGCGAAAGCTTATCTGCTCGTTGAACCTGATCTTTCCTATGAAAAGGTAGAAGTTACGGATGTTGAAAGTGAAGTCAAACGTTTTGAAAGCGCGTTAGAAGTTTCTAGAACTGAACTTTCAATGATTCGTGAAAAAGCAGCTAAAGACTTAGGCGAAGATAAGGCTCAAATTTTTGATGCGCATCTTTTAGTTTTAAATGATCCTGAATTAACAGGACCAATTGAAGAGAGCATCAAAACTACGAATACCAATGCAGAAACAGCTTTACAAGAAACAACAGACATGTTTATTGGCATGTTTGAATCTATGGACAACGAATATATGCGTGAACGTGCAGCTGATATTAAAGATGTGCGCAAACGTGTTCTTTCACACTTACTTGGTGTAACTATTCCTAATCCAGCTTTAATTGATGAGGAAGTAGTTGTTGTAGCAGCAGATTTAACGCCTTCTGATACCGCGCAACTTAACCGTAATTTTGTTAAGGGTTTTGTAACGGATATTGGTGGACGTACTTCTCACTCGGCTATTATGGCACGCTCACTTGAAATTCCAGCTGTAGTTGGCACAAAAGAAGTTACTGCTAGTGTAGCAAAAAATGATATTGTTATTATTGATGGTTTGGAAGGTAATGTTATCATCCACCCAACAGAAGAACAAATCGCTCATTATAAAAAAATTAAAGCCGATTTTGCTTTACAACAAGCAGAATGGGATAAACTTAAAAATGAAAAAACCGTTTCTAAAGATGGTGTTCATGTGGAGCTTGCAGCAAACATTGGAACGCCAAATGATTTAGAAAGTGTAATTTCTAATGGTGGGGAAGCAATTGGACTTTATCGTACAGAATTTTTGTATATGGGTCGTGAGAATTTCCCAACAGAAGAAGAGCAATTTGAAGCGTATAAAGCAGTGATTTCTGGAATGGACGGAAAATCTGTGGTTGTTCGTACTTTAGATATTGGTGGCGACAAAACGTTACCATACTTAGAACTTCCAGAAGAAATGAATCCATTCTTAGGCTTCCGTGCTATTCGTCTTTGTTTTGCTAATGAAGAATTGTTCCGTACACAACTTCGCGCCTTGCTTCGTGCAAGCGTATACGGCAATTTAAAAATTATGTTCCCGATGATTGCAACAGTAAATGAATTCCGTCAAGCACGTGATATTTTACTAGATGAAAAAGCAAAACTAAAAGCTGCTGGGACAGAAGTTTCTGATTCCATTGAACTTGGAATTATGATTGAAATTCCTGCTGCCGCTGTTCTTGCTGATCAATTTGCAAAAGAAGTTGATTTCTTCTCTATCGGAACAAATGACTTAATTCAGTATACAATGGCTGCTGACCGTATGAACGAACGCGTTTCTTATCTTTACCAACCATACAATCCATCCATTCTTCGTTTAGTGAAAATGGTAATTGATGCTTCTCATAAAGAGGGTAAATGGACTGGTATGTGTGGAGAAATGGCTGGAGATCAAACGGCTGTACCAATTCTACTAGGTTTAGGCTTAGATGAGTTTTCTATGAGCGCATCCAGTGTCTTGAAATCTCGTTCGCTAATTAAACGTCTAGATCAAGCGGAAATGGTGAAATTAGCAGAAGAAGCATTAAACAAATCTACAGCAGAAGAAGTTGTAGAATTAGTTGAAAAATATACTGCAGAGTAAAATCTGACTATTGACCTGGACATTTAATTGTCTAGGTCTTTTTGTGTTGTATTAAAGAAGTTCCCCAAGTATAATTAAAATGGCAATGAGTAAAAAGGGGGCAACAAGAGTGGTTATCTATTTTTTAGCGGGATTTTTCTTACTTCTCTTTATTGTTTTATCTATTATTGATAGACGAAGAATCAGCAATGGGATTTTTTTAACAATTGCTTTATTTTTTATATTACTTTCAATTGTTTATGCCGTTTTCTCCAAAGGAAATGAATTAATTGTTATGATAATAGGGACTGTGTTACTTTTATTGCTACTTCTTACGCCATTTTTTGTCATTGGCTTGGCAACGATGTTAATTGTTAACGGACGATTAATGCTCCAACGTGAAGGGCGAAAATTAGCTAATATGTTACCATTATTTATTGGGTTAGGAATTATTTTGCTTATTATTATTTGGATTGGTAATATTTCACGGGCGAATAGCCCAGTCCTTGCAATTCTAATTGTATTTATTATGACAATTGTAGGTTATTTCTCGTTCTTATTTTTATCCTTTCTATTGTCGACTTTTATCTATCAATATAATTTTCCGAGGTATCACCAAGATTTTCTAATTGTGCTTGGAAGTGGCTTAATAGGCGGTGATAGAGTACCACCATTACTTGCAAGTAGACTTGATCGAGCAATTTTGTTTTATCAGAAACAATTTAACAAAAATGGAAAACGAGCTACTTTTATTGTTTCTGGTGGACAAGGTGCGAATGAGACTATTTCAGAAGCAGAGGCAATGAGAAGATATCTAATAAATAAAGGAATTGATGAGACCTTTATTATCATGGAAGATAAGTCGGTTAATACATTTCAGAATATGCAATTTTCGAAAAAGAAGATGGATGCCATTATGTCTAGTTATTCTAGTCTATTTGCAACAAATAATTTTCACTTATTTCGAGCAAGCTTGTATGCAAGAAAAGCTGGCTTACAAAGTCAAGGTATTGGCGCAAAAACCGCGCTTTATTATTTACCCAATGCACTTATAAGAGAGTTCATTGCGATTGTAGTTATGTATAAAAAAGTACACCTTGTATTTGTTGGATTAATTAGTGTTTGTTTTGCGGTTTTGTCAGTTATAGGAATTAGTTTTGGATAGGAGTTTTTGGAAATGAAAAAAATTGGATTTGTTGGTATTGGTGTCATGGGAGAAAGTATGGCTTCTCACTTGCTTAAGGCGGGTTATGAGGTTTTTGTGTACACGCGCACTAAATCAAAGGCAGAAGCACTATTAGCTAATGGTGCGCACTGGGAAGAGGAACCAAGTCAGCTGGCGGCGAAAGTTGATGTGCTTATTTCGATGGTAGGCTATCCTAAAGATGTGGAGGAACTTTATTTAGGGGATAATGGGTTTTTAAATCATTTAAAAGCTGGCTCGATAGCTATTGATATGACAACATCATCACCATCTTTAGCTCGAGAAATAGCAGAAAAAGGAAAAGAAAACGGTATTGGCGTTCTTGATGCTCCAGTTTCTGGTGGAGATATTGGTGCAAAAAACGGTACTTTAGCGATTATGGTTGGAGGAGAAGAAACGATATTCCAAGAAGTGAAGCCTATTTTTGACATTTTAGGCAGCAGTATTATATTACAAGGAGCTGCTGGTTCTGGACAACATACAAAAATGGTTAACCAAATTGCGATTGCTTCCAATATGATTGGTGTGACCGAGGCCATTATTTATGCAGAGACTGTTGGACTGGATCCAGCGCGAGTACTTACATCTATTTCAGGTGGCGCGGCAGGGAGTTGGTCACTAACCAATTTAATTCCTCGTGTATTAGTGGAAGATTTCTCTCCTGGTTTCTTTATTAAACATTTTATTAAAGATATGGGAATAGCGATTTCAGAAGCAAAACAAATGGGACTTGAATTACCAGGTCTTATCTTAGCAGAAAAAATGTATCAAACGCTTGCTGATCGTGGCTTAAGTGAAGAAGGCACCCAAGCATTAATCAAATTCTATCGTTAAAGCGAGACTAGGTATCATCAGAAAAGCAGAAATCGTATCTAAAGCCATTTTAAAATGAGCTATAGAAGATTTCTACTTTTTGTTTTAAGAATAATTTAACCAAAGTAATGGATTTATTATTTTGCTAAAAAAGCGGCCATTCGGTCAAGTGCTTCTGCAAGTTTATTAAAAGATGTTGCATAAGAAAGCCGGAAATAGCGATCTCCATTTTCTGAAAAAGCATTACCAGGAACAACGGCTACTTTTGCTTCTTCCGCAAGTTTAACTGCCCAATCAAAAGAATTATCGGAAATGTTATCTGGAAGTTTTACAAAGAAATAAAATGCTCCATCTGGTGGAACTACCGTAAATCCCATTTTTTCTAAACGATCTTGCGTGAAGCTTGCTCTTGTTTTATATTCTGTACGCATTTGAAAGGCGTCATCTCTACCGTTTGTGATTGCTTCTAAAGCTGCTTTTTGAGAAATAGAACTTGCGCAAGTAACAGAATACTGATGAATTTTTAGCATTTCTTTTGTGATTGATTCTGGTGCGAGTAGAAAACCAATTCGCCATCCAATCATCGCATGAGATTTTGATAGGCCATTAATCACAATGGTTTGTTCTCGCAGCATTGGAGCGATACTAACATGTTCTTTGTGATAAGTTAATTCACTATAAATTTCATCTGCAATGACAAAAATGCCAGTTTCACGTAATACTTCTGCTAAATCAGCTAATTCTTCTTTCGTTAAACTAACACCAGTTGGATTAGAAGGATAAGGAATAATTAATGCTTTTGTTTTTGGTGTGAGGTGTTTATGTAATTGTTCTGCAGTTAATTTGAAATTTGTTTTAGTTGTGTCTATTTTTATGGGTGTTGCTTTGTTTAAGGTAATTAGCGGTTCATAGCCAGGATAAATTGGGTCCGGTAAAATAACTTCATCACCTGGTTCAAGGATGGTTTGAAGTGCAACGGAAATAGCTTCTGTAGCACCCACAGTAACGATAATTTCATTTGTGCTATATTCTAAATTGTATTTGTCCTGAAAATAGCTTGAGGCCGCTGCTAATAGTTCAGGCATGCCAGCATTAGGCGTATAGTTGGTGAAATTAGCTTGAATAGCTTGAATGGCTGCTTGTTTCACATGTTCAGGAGTTGGAAAGTCTGGTTCACCAAGTGTTAAGCGAATCATATCAGGAATGGTGCTCACTCGATTATTAAAAGTTCTAATCCCACTTACTTCAATATCAAATAATTCTGGACGAATAGATTTAGTCAATGTTATCACCTTTCTTTAGAAGAAAACCCCGATAAATTCAGGCGGGAGTAAGCTTTATAGTTTCATTCCATTATAGCTTAAAACAGGCGAAAAGCAAAATATCTGAAAATTTTCTTAAAAAGCCTTGCACTTTCAAGTAGAATGCTATAAGATAGTTTTAATAATGATAATCATTTTCAGTTAGAAATGATGGGTTGAATTTGGAAGGAGCCAGTGGATATGACGAAAACAGGTAAATATGAAGCTCTCTTTTTTCCAACGAAAGACGGCTTATTGAAAATACATGCATACGGTTTTAATCCCTGTGGTTCTTGGGGTGAGGTTTTTGCTACTATCGGCGACCAAACAATTTGCGTGAAGGGATTTAATCGTCATAAAACGATTGTTCGTGCGACAAAAATGATTATAAGTACTACCGCCAATCGTAAAAATGAGTTTTAATTATAGAAGACTATAAAAAAGTAGAAACCTTTTTTATAGTCTTTTTTTGGGATTAAATGAGTGTAATCAAGAATAAAAAGTGATTTTCTAGTTAGTTTAAAAAAATTACTTTTTCTGAATATTTCCAGAACCCTTGCGTTATACGTGCGGTTTGCGATAAAATTTGGTAGTATAGTGAAAGAAATAAGATATGGCGAAAAAAACCAGTTTTGAGGAAGTATGTAAAAAGCATTGCCATGCCAGTAAAACTGCAAGGTATGCAATATTTTTGCACGTCAGTTGGTGGATTTGAGAGGAGAGTGTAAGATGTCTCAGTTATTGGGAATTATTCAACGGTTACATGCAATGCAAGAAGATGAGTCTGCTGAAACACAAGCAAGACGCTTTGAAAAAAATGGTACGCCCGTGTGCGAAGTGAAGTTTTTTCAAGCCTCTAACTCATTTGAAGTAGAAATTTATGGCGACAATAGTAAATATCAATTTGATGATATTGATATGACAGCTATCGAAATTTTTGAAACATTACAAGAAAATGAATAACGTAGCCTTGTTTTTTAGGTTAGAGCTGTGAATTGTTTTCACAGCTTTTTTTATGTAAAAAATTAACTTTTAAACACTAAATGTAAGAAATCATGCTTAATTGTATGATAGAATAGAAGATGGAAAAAGTTTCAATATCTTTTTTTAGTTGAAAGTAACTTCATAAAGAACATGAAAATACAAGGAAGAGGAAGATTCTAAATGATCTCTAATAGATTTGGACAATTTATTGATAGCGAATTAGCTGATTCGATGATTTCTGCTGAAAAAGTAGCTCACGTACAGCTTGGTAATAATTTAGAACATGCACTACTTGTTTTAACTAAATGTGGCTACTCTGTTATTCCTGTACTAGACTTTGAATTTAAACTTCACGGCTTAATAAGTGCAGCAATGATTACAGATGCAATATTAGGACTTGAACGTATTGAATTTGAACGCTTAGAAGACCTAAAAGTAGAAGATGTCATGCAAACAGATTTCCCAGTGATTAAAGATTTTCTGAATAACGAAAGAATTGTTCATCTGCTTGTTGACCATCCTTTTGTATGTGTAATTGATCATGAGTTTCACTTTGAAGGAATTGTTACAAGACGGGTTGTTTTAAAACAAGTCAATCGTTATATTCATTCGCACGTGGAGGAAAATAGATGATTGTAACGGAATATGAATTACTTGTTTGTCTAGCAGAAGAGCTTAATATGCGTAAAAGCGCGGAAAAACTTTTTTTAAGTCAGCCTGCTTTATCACAGCGCCTACAAACTATCGAAAGTAGATGGGATACAAAGATTTTTATTCGTACACAAAAAGGTCTATTACTCACACCAGAAGGAGAAGCAATCGTTCGTCATGCTTCGAGTGTGATTGAGCGAGAACATACGATTCAAGAAAAATTAGAAGCAATGGAAGGTGTCGTCCGTGGAACTTTGCGAATTGCCTGTGCAAGTGTTGTAGCCCAAATGTGGCTTCCACGAGTTTTAAAAACATTCACTAGCGCCTATCCAAATGTACAAATTTCGCTTGTAACAGGTTGGAGCAGCGAAGTCACACAACAACTAGCTGCTGGAAATGTTCATATTGGTATCGTTCGCGGAAACTCTAATTGGAAAAGTGTCCAAAAACCACTTTTTAATGATAAATTAATTCTCGTAGATACTGAAATTACGAAAATTGAAGAAGTTTTCCAAACAAACCGACCTTTTGTGCAATTTCGAAGTGATTCCAATTATTATCAGGTAATTCAAGATTACTGGCAACGCAATTTTGGGAAAATGCCACGCCAAGCAATGCTTATGGATCAAATGGAAACATCCCGTCAGATGGCTCTTAACGGTATTGGTTTTGCCATTTTACCTGAAGTTACCATGTTAGGCTACCCAGATAAAATCAATAAAATTCCACTAACAGAAAAAAACGGATCCATTCTTAGCAGAGAAACCAATTTACTGACATATGAACAATCGCTTGGCTTACCACAAGTGAAGGCGTTTTTAGAAATAATAGATAAATTCCTTGAACAAGTGAAATAGCTATGGCAAAATAGAAAACAGAACGTATTGGAAGGGGACAATTATTCATGAAACAAATGGATGCACACCAAATTATTTCTTTTATTCAAAATAGCAAGAAAGCAACACCGGTAAAAGTTTACCTAAAAGGAAATTTAGAAAAAATAGATTTTCCAAGTGATGTAAAAACATTCATTACTGGAAACGCGGGAACTATTTTTGGAGAATGGGCAGTTATTGAACCACTTTTAGAAGCAAACAAAGCGAATTTGGAAGATTACGTTATCGAAAACGATCGTCGTAACTCGGCTATTCCTTTGTTAGATATGAAAAATATTAACGCGCGTATTGAGCCAGGTGCAATTATTCGCGACCAAGTAACTATTGGTGATAATGCTGTAATCATGATGGGAGCGAGCATTAATATTGGTTCTGTTATCGGCGACGGTACTATGATTGATATGAATGTTGTGCTAGGCGGTCGTGCAACAGTAGGTAAAAATTGCCATATCGGTGCTGGATCTGTCCTTGCCGGTGTAGTAGAGCCACCATCCGCACAACCAGTTATTGTAGAAGATAATGTTGTAGTGGGAGCAAACGTGGTTGTTTTAGAGGGTGTGCGTATTGGAGAAGGAGCAGTTGTGGCAGCTGGAGCAATCGTAACAAAAGACGTAGCACCAGGGACAGTTGTAGCTGGTATTCCTGCACGCGAACTAAAAAAACTAGATGCAAAAACGGCTTCTAAAACAGAAATTATGCAAGAACTTCGCCAACTTTAAAAAATGAAAGGAACTGTTTCGTCTGTTGGCGGAGCAGTCCTTTTTTAGAAGGAGAGAATAACCATGTTAAATGAATTTATTGCCATTCGACGTGACTTACACCAAATTCCTGAAACTGGATACAAAGAATTAAAAACCCAAGCTTATTTATTAGAATATATTAGCAAATTGCCAACAACATATTTAGAAATAAAAAAATGGCGCACAGGAATTTTAGTTTTAGTAAAAGGAACCAATCCTGAAAAAACAATTGGCTATCGCACGGATATAGATGCACTTCCAATTACCGAAGAAACGGGTCTGCCTTTTGAATCGAAGCATCTTGGAAATATGCATGCTTGTGGTCACGATTTACATATGAGTATAGCGCTTGGTGTTTTGACGCATTTTGCAAGTAAACCAGCAAAAGATAATTTACTCTTTGTATTCCAACCTGCAGAAGAAGGGCCTGGTGGAGCAAAACCAATCATGGAAAGCGCTGAGTTTGCGGCGTGGCGTCCAGACACTATTTATGGACTTCATATTGCACCAGAGTATAAAGTTGGAGAAATTGCGATTAAACCTGGCTTACTATTCGCCAATACATCAGAACTTTTTATCTCATTTAAAGGAAAAGGTGGGCATGCGGCATATCCTCATTTGGCAAATGATATGGTTGTAGCAGCGAGCGCCTTTGTTGGACAAATGCAGACGATAATTAGCAGAAATATTGATCCAATGGATAGTGCGGTAATTACGATTGGACGAATTCGCGGTGGAGAAATTCAAAATGTAATTGCGGAAACTGCCTATTTAGACGGTACGATTCGGACGCTTTCACCAGAAACAATGAAAACAGTGTGGACGCGTTTAAAACAACTGGCAAAAGGGTGGGAAGAAGCTTACCAATGTGAAGTAGAATTTCATCCTGGCTCGAATTATTATCAAGTAGATAATGATCCAGCTGAGACAGAAGAATTTATCCAGTTTTTAAAGGAAAACTATCCTGAAAGCTATACTCCAGCTCGTTCAGCAATGACGGGGGAAGATTTTGGCTACTTTTTATCGGAAATTAAAGGCTTTATGTTTTGGCTAGGTGTGGACTCGGAATATAGTCTTCATCACGCAAAATTAAATCCAAAAGAAGAAGCTATTCCATTTGCAATGGATGTATTAATCCGCTTTTTAGAAAGCAAGTAAAAAAGACGTAAATTCGTTCAATAAATGAGCGAATTTACGTCTTTTTAATTGTTGTTAGGTCCAAATGTACTAACAAAGCGAAGTGGAAGCTCGATTTTGTTTTCTGTTAAAGCTTCGCGAATATTTTTTAGTAAATCTCGTTGAACGGAATATTGTTCGCCGTTCACAGCTTTACCTACCACGCGGATTACCATATTGGTGGCGTCAATATTTTGGACACCAAGCACAACCGGTGATTCCACGATATTTTTGTTTTCTTTTGCTTCTTTTATACAAACTTCATTGATGATTGCGATTGCTTTTTCTGGATCTTCTGTTGGACTTATTTGAATATCCACCATAACACGCATATTACCGCGGGAATGGTTACTAACAATCATAATTTGTCTGTTAGGAATAAAATGTAATGTACCATCAAAATCACGCACCTGTGTTGTTCGTAGACCGAGCGCTTCGACTGTTCCGTTAACCAAGTCAACAGTAATCGTATCTCCAACATCAAGTTGCCGTTCGAGAAGAATAAAAAATCCAGTTACGACATCACTAACTAGTCCTTGTGCTCCAAAAGCAATTGCCAAACTTGCAACTCCAGCGCTTGCGATAATGGCGGTAACATCCATAAAGTTCTGTAATAATAAAATCGCAAAAGTGAAAAATAAAACATACCCATAAAAATTTGAAATTAAGCTTTCAAGTGTATCCGCTCGACCGGCTGAAACAGCTTGTTGTTGCCGATACTTGCGAAAGAAGCTACGAATAATTTTATTACCAACCACGCGAAGTATAAAGTAAAGAACGATTAAGATAGCAATTTTTATTCCAAGTGAAATAATATAATTCCAAAATTTATCCCAATCAATTGAATCGAACCACTGTTTTAGTAAGTTCACTTTCTGGTTCACATCCTTTGAAAGTTCTCCATCCATTTCATTCACCCCTTCCTAATGAAATGTCCTTTTCTATTCTAACAAATATTTAACAAAATTGCTTATATCAAAAATAATTTTTTAAAAATTAAAGCCGTATTTTGTATTGAAATTACTACTTTTTTTAAAATCTGTCAGCCGCTGTTGTTGTAAGATGGTGGCGCTTCCTTAAAAGTTTAAAATAGCCCAAATTAAACTGTAAGATGTGAAACATAAGCGAAACTTGTGTACAATGGTTAATGTTATTGCTTTTTTTAAAAGTAATTTGGGCCAAATTTTTGCCTAGTAAAAAATGTAATTTAAAAAAGAAAGGGGATTTTATTTTGAGCAAGATTAAAGTGGAAGAGCTAACGAAAATTTTTGGAAAAAAAGCTTCTAAGGCATCTTCTTTACTTTCTCAGGGAAAATCAAAAACAGATATTTTGAAGGAAACAGGAGCGACAATTGGTGTTAATAAAGCATCTTTTCGCGTAGAAGAAGGAGAAATTTTCGTTATTATGGGGCTTTCTGGTAGTGGGAAGTCCACTTTGGTGCGACTTTTAAACCGTCTAATTGAGCCATCAAGCGGAAAAATTTGGCTAGATGGAAAAGAACTTTCTAGCTTAAATAAAAAAGAACTTTTGGAAGTTAGAAGAAAAAGTATGAGTATGGTCTTCCAAAATTTTGGCTTATTTCCAAATAGAACGATTAACCGTAATGTAGAATATGGTCTTGAAATTCAAGGAATGGACAAAGAAACGCGTGAGAAAAAAGCAGCAGAATCGCTTGCACTTGTTGGCTTAGCTGGTTATGGTAATCAATATCCTTCGCAACTTTCTGGTGGAATGCAGCAACGTGTTGGTCTAGCAAGAGCACTTGCTAATGATCCAGATATATTGCTAATGGATGAAGCTTTCTCCGCTCTTGATCCGCTTAATCGGAAAGATATGCAAGATCAATTGCTGGATTTGCAAGATAAAATGAAAAAGACAATTATTTTTATTACCCATGATTTAGATGAGGCGCTTCGTATTGGCGACCATATTATGATTATGCGCGACGGTTCTATTGTTCAAACTGGTTCTCCAGAAGATATTTTGGCGCATCCGGCAAATGAATATGTAGAAAAATTCATTGAAGATGTCGATCGTTCCAAAGTTTATACAGCGAGCAATGTAATGATACGTCCAGAAATCGTTAATTTTGAAAAAGATGGCCCTCGAGTTGCTTTAAAACGGATGCGTGAAGCTGGAACTTCCAGTGTGTTTGTTGTTAAACGTAATCGTGAATTAGTTGGAATTGTCCATGCTGCGGAAGTATCTAAGCTTGTAAAAGAAAACATTACTTCTCTTGAGTCGGCAATACACAGTGATGTTCCAACAACTGGACCAGATACACCACTAGCAGAAATTATGGACACTATCTCAACTACTACGATTCCAATTGCCGTAACAGAAGACGGGAAACTGAAAGGAATCATTATTCGCGGATCAGTTCTGGCCGCACTTTCTGGAAATGAGGTGAATGTTAATGCCTAATATTCCAACGATTCCATTAGCTGACTGGATTGATAAATTGGTAGACGGCTTAACGCAATTTGAAGGATTTTTTAATGTTATTACAAATATCATTGGCGGTATTGTCGATGCATTCCAGTGGGTCTTTGACTTAGTTCCACCATGGTTATTTATTATTTTACTTGTACTTGGAACATTCTGGGTTAACCGTAAAGGAAAAAAATGGGGTTTAATCACATTTGAAGTTGTTGGTTTGCTATTAATTTGGAATTTAGATTTCTGGCGCGATATGACCCAAACATTAACACTGGTACTTACAAGTAGTTTAATTGCCTTAGTTATCGGTGTTCCACTCGGTATTTGGATGGCGAAAAGTAATATTGTCGAAAGTATCTTTAAACCGATACTTGACTTTATGCAAACAATGCCAGCCTTTGTTTACCTCATTCCTGCCGTAGCGTTTTTTGGAATTGGAATGGTTCCCGGGGTTGTTGCTTCTGTAATATTCGCGATGCCTCCAACTGTCCGAATGACTAATCTAGGTATTCGCCAAGTATCTACGGAGCTAGTGGAAGCAGCAGATTCATTTGGTTCCACCCCTTGGCAAAAACTTTGGAAAGTACAACTACCAATGGCGAAATCCACAATGATGGCAGGAATTAATCAAAGTATTATGTTAGCTCTTTCCATGGTGGTCATTGCTTCTATGATTGGTGCAATGGGACTTGGAACACGTGTTTACTTTGCAGTAGGACGTAACGATGCTGGTGGCGGATTTGTAGCTGGGATTGCTATTGTTATTGTAGCGATTATCCTAGACCGTTTAACACAAGCTTTCAATAAAAAAGCGAAATCTGAGTAAGGAGGAGAGTAGATTGCTAAAAAAATTAATCACCACTGCAGTTTTGACTATGCTTATTTTCACTTTAGCAGCCTGCGGGACAACCCTTGCTCCTTATGATGCGAAAAAAGATTTAGGCGAACAAATCAATTATACAATTACAGGAATTGATGCTGGGGCAGGAATTATGCTTGCAACTCAAAATGCGATAAAAGATTACCATTTAGATGATGACAATTGGCAGTTACAAACAAGTTCCACTGCGGCAATGACTAGCACACTTCAAAAGGCAATGAAAGATAAGCGCCCAATTGTTGTCACTGGTTGGACACCACACTGGATGTTTACAAAATTCGACTTAAAATTTTTAGAAGATCCTAAAAATGTTTATGGGGACGCAGAAAATATTCACACAATAGTGCGCAAAGGCTTAAAAGAAGATAAACCTTCTGCGTACCAAGTGTTAGATAATTTCTTTTGGACGGCTGAAGATATGTCTGAAGTCATGCTAGAAGTTAATGATGGCGTAGATCCAGAAGAAGCTGCTAAAAAATGGATTAAAAAGCATCCAGAAAAAGTCGCCAAATGGACTGATGGCGTAGAAAAAGTAGATGGGGATGAAATTAAGCTAACTTATGTAGCTTGGGATTCTGAAATAGCATCTACCAATGTCGTCGCCGAAGCATTAAAACAAGTTGGCTATAAACCTACTATTCAAGCGATGGAAATTCAGCCAATGTGGGCATCTGTTGCAACTGATGCAGCTGATGGTATGGTTGCAGCATGGCTTCCAAACACTTCCGGAGTCTACTATAAAGATTACAAAGGAAAGTTTGAGGATTTAGGAGCTAACTTAAAAGGCGCCAAAATTGGTCTAGCAGTACCTAAATATATGACAAATATAAATTCGATTGAAGATTTAAAAGTAAGTAAATAAACGTGAAAAAAGGCAGGAAGAAGTTCAAAAAATATTTGATACTTTCTTCGTGCCTTTTCTTCTTTAAAAAGGTAAAATAGTAATCGACTCATGAATTTGCTAGGAGGATGACGGATGTTTAAAAAATTATTAAAAAAGAATAAAAAGGAAGAAGTATTTGCACATGTAACAGGACAACTTATTGCACTTGAAGATGTGCCAGATCCAGTTTTTAACCAAAAAATGATGGGTGAAGGTATTGCGATTAAACCAGAAACAGGAACCATTGTAGCTCCAGTTGATGGGAAAATTATTCAACTTGCAGAAACAAAACATGCTTTTGGGATTCGTACGGATATGGGACAAGAAATTCTTGTGCATATTGGTTTAGAAACAGTGGCTCTAAATGGAGAAGGCTTTAACGTATTAGTAAATATGGGGGATAAAGTTAAAGTAGGAGATCCAATAGTGGAAGCAGACTTTGATTTTATTGAAAAGAATGCCGCAAGTACTGTTGTTCCTATGGTTGTAACAAATAGTTCAGAAGGTATATATGATTTTGACTTCCATTCAGTTACCAATACAACTGCTGGAAAAACAGAAGTATTTACAACTAACTTAAAATAATTTACATCAAAAATCCATGAGAAGGTAATTTCCTTTTCATGGATTTTTTAGTATTCTTTTGTCTAGTAAAAGGGTAGAATGAAGGTAATTAGATATTAAAAGGAGCGAAATAATATGTTAGAAGTGATAGTTCAAAATCCAAGAGATGCATACTTAGCAGAAAAATATCATGCAAGTAGAATGGAAGTAGTCTCAGCTATAAGTGAAGGTGGATTAACTCCTAGCTATGGTACTATAAAAGAAATAGTGCGCGCTTCTAAATTACCGGCAATGATGATGATTCGTCCACATAGCTTTTCTTTTATATATGATGAAGCAGCAAGGACTGTGATGGAACGAGACATTGAGCTTGCAAAAGAAATTGGTGTGCAAGGAATTGTTTATGGTGGAATAACTGAAGAAGGCAATATTGATCAAGCACTTTTAGAAAGAGTAATTGGCTGGAAAGGTGATTTAGACCTTACTTTTCACCGTGCGCTTGAGGCAACTAAAGATATTGAAGCAAGTTATCAAGTTTTACGCACATATGGAAAAGACATTAATCAATTATTAACTTCAGGTGGGACAAATAGCGCGCTTGATTCATTGCCACGTCTTAAACGTTGGATTCAAGATAGCGAAGAAAACCCAGATTCTTTTCAAATTTTGGTTGGAAGTGGCGTTAAACCAGAAAATATCGCCACCTTTCAAGCTGCATTAAATCATACAGACTATCATGTAGGAAGTGCTGCTAGAGAGGCAAATGATTTTTCAAAGGATATTTTAAAAGAAAATATGGATACTTTAAAGCAGTATATTAATCAAGCTTGATTCAATATAGCAGGTAGCTTAACTTACATAGATACGCTATAATAAAACAAGACTATTATTAAAAAAGGTGGAAAAAAAGTGAATAACTATATTGGCAAAAGCCAAATAATGACAGTAAAAGAAATTCAAGCTACAGGTTGGCTTCTTGAGAAAGAGGGCGTAACTGTTTTTTTAGCTAAATCAAATACACATGAAACGGAGCTTGCTGTTGGAACAGAAGTAACCGTATTTATTTTTGTAGACTATGATCGTGAAATTGCAGCAACAACAATCATTCCCAAAATTCAAGTAGGACATTATAGCTGGGGAACAATAACCGAAGTGCGTAAACATCTAGGGGTTTTTGTAGATATTGGTATTGAAAAAGATGTCGTTGTCTCTTTAGATGATTTACCTGCATTACCGCATTTATGGCCGAAAAAAGATGATCGAGTAATGATTGCCCTTCGAGTAGATGAAGAAAATCGTGTTTGGGGAGTTCTAGCAGAAGAAGATGAATTTCGAGCAATTGCTGTTCGCGCAGACCAAACTTTATTTAATCAAAATATCGAAGGCACTATTTATCGTTTATTAAAAGTAGGTTCATTCGTTTTTACAGATGATTTCCATATTGGTTTTATTCATGAAAGCGAACGAACATCTGAACCACGAATGGGTGAACGTGTGAAGGCGCGTGTAATTGCCGTAAAACCAGATGGCTCTCTTAATTTATCGCTTCGTGGTAGAGCACATGAGGTATTAAATGATGATGCAGAAATGATTTTAACCTATTTACGAAGTGTTGGTGGAGAAATGCCATTTGGAGATAAGTCGGACCCAGATGCGATTCGTGCCAAATTCGGTATTAGTAAAGCGCAGTTTAAGCGTGCAATTGGCACACTGTTAAAAGCAAAACGAATTACCCAAGAAAATGGGATTAATACAAAACTAACAGACGAAAGCTCCGACTAAAGTAGTAGTAGATGTTCCAACTAGCGCGGTTTGTTTCATTTGGCATATGCTCGCTATAATAAATACAGCATGTACAAAGTAGCGCAAAAACAAGAATTAACTTTGTCTAAAGATTGACTTAAGGAGGTGTGTCAGCTTGAAAAAAATGGAAAGCTCGGTTGTTTTTGTATTTTTAATTGCGATTATTGTTGGTGTTGGTCTTGAAATGCTGTTTCAGTGGGAGTTACTAATTCTTTTTGCACTTGGAATATTCTTCTTATTTACATCAAGAAAAGCTAATGCAACAAAGAAAAGTGCTAGAAACTCCTTGTTTATTGGAGTAGTATTTATTATTATTGCGGTACTTTTAACAACCACTTTTAAAGTAGGACTCGTTGTTGCTGGGATTTATGCAATCATCCATTACGTAAGTCGAAAGCGGGCCCCCCAATTATTAATGCTTAAAGTAAGAGAACCCGAAAGTAAAATGGATCGTACGGATAAATTTATTCGTAATCAGTGGTTTGGTAATCAACGGATTCTAGATTTAGTGTACGAATGGGATGATATAAATATTCAAACAGGAATTGGCGATACGATTATTGATTTAGGAAATACAGTACTTCCAACTGGCGAAAGTGTTATTATGATTCGCAGTGTCTCAGGGAAAATTCGATTACTCGTACCGTTTGATATTGGGATTTGTATTGAACATTCGGCTATTTTTGGAAATATACAATATGATAAAGAAAGTACCTCCATTCAAAATAATAGCATCAAGGTATACTCGGATAATTATGAAGGTTCCGCACGTAAAGTAAAAATCATGACGTCTGTTATCTTTGGAGATTTAGAGGTGATTCGACTATGAGTTTTTCTAGAGTGATGATGGTAGTTTGCTCAGGGCTACTGCTTATAGCTTCGATTATCGGGACAGTGGGCTATTACTTTTTAAGTGAAGCCTCATGGTATAAAATTTTAATTGAGCAAAAGATCTTTTACATTCCGTTTGTTGTTTTTGTTCCGATAACTGCCATTTCCATTGGACTGATTATTGGTGGATTACTTGGCTATTTCATCAAGCAAAAATTCGAATCGATTGATTTTTCTATCCGTTTGCTTGGACAAGGCGACTTAGAAAAAAAAATTACTAGCGAAGAAGACGAGAATTTTATTGAGGTGCAGCAAGTATACAAGCAAATCGACCGTTTACGTGATAAAATGAAAGCACAAACAATTTTAACGCAAAAATTAGCGAATGAACGATCTGAATCTTCTGGTCAAACCAAGGAAGCTATTTTATCCGAAGAACGGCATCGTATTGCTCGCGAATTACATGATTCTGTCAGCCAACAATTATTTGCGGCGATGATGCTTTTATCGGCATTAAATGAACAAAGCGAGAAAAGCGCCACACCTGCAATGCAAAAACAATTGAAGATGGTAGAATCTATCGTTAATGAATCGCAGTCGGAAATGCGTGCGCTATTACTTCATCTGCGCCCAACACAGCTTGAAGGGAAATCGCTTAAAATTGGAATTGAACAATTATTAAAAGAGTTAACAACAAAATTGCCAATCGAAGTAGATTGGCAAATTGAAGATATTTGTTTGCAAAAAGGCATTGAGGACCATCTCTTTCGAATTGTGCAAGAGCTATTATCTAACACATTACGCCATTCAAAAGCCAAATTACTAGAAGTTCGACTAGTCACAATGGACAATTTGGCTGTGATGAAAGTTGTAGATGATGGAGTAGGATTTGATATGAGCAATGTTCGACAAGGCTCTTATGGTTTACAAAATATGCGTGAAAGAGTTGCCGAATTTGGTGGCACAATTAAAATAATTAGTTTCCCAGGTAGAGGAACTAGTGTAGAAATAAAAATCCCACTTGTTGCGAAGAAGGACGTGGAAAGCGAATGATAAAAGTATTGCTAGTAGATGATCACGAAATGGTACGTATAGGTGTCTCAGCTTATCTTTCTGTACAAGATGATATGGATGTAGTCGGAGAAGCAGAAAATGGTCGACAAGGTGCTGATATGGCCTTAGAATTACGTCCAGATATAATCTTAATGGATTTAGTAATGGATGAAATGGATGGTATTGAAGCGACGAAAGAAATTATGAAAAACTGGAAAGAAGCAAAAATTATTATTGTAACCAGCTTTATTGATGATGAGAAAGTTTATCCAGCGCTTGAAGCAGGAGCAAGCAGTTACATGTTAAAAACATCTACTGCCAGTGAAATTGCCGATGCGATTCGTGCTACATATGGTGGAGATTCTGTTCTAGAGCCAGAAGTAACGGGCAAAATGATGCAGCGTCTAACTGCCAAACCAGAAAAAAACTTACATGATGATTTAACGAATCGTGAAAATGAAATTCTGCTACTTATTGCAGAAGGAAAGTCTAATCAAGAAATTGCTGATGAACTTTTCATTACACTTAAAACAGTGAAAACGCATGTAAGTAATATTTTATCTAAGTTAGACGTGCAAGATCGTACTCAAGCGGCGATTTATGCATTTAAACATGACTTAGTGGAGAAGAAGTAACAAGGAGGTAGTAGGACATGAAAGAAGGGTTTGCAGTCATCGGTCTTGGGCGGTTTGGTGGAAGCATTTGTCGCTCTTTAGTGGAGCAAGGAATGGAAGTACTTGCAATTGATTCTGATGAAGAAAGAGTCAATGAATATATGTCGATTGCAACACATGCGGTCATCGCTAATTCTACGGATGAAAATGCGCTACGTCAATTAGGAATTCGTAATTTTGAACATGTGATTGTCGCAATTGGAGAAGATATTCAGTCAAGTATTTTAACCACACTGATTTTAAAAGAAATGGGTGTTAAATATGTTACTGCAAAAGCAACAAATGATAAACATGCCAAACTATTAGATAAAATTGGTGCAGATAGAGTAGTACATCCTGAGCGAGATATGGGACGAAGAATTGCTCATTATATCGTATCTAAAAATATGCTTGATTATCTAGAATTATCTGATGAGTATAGTCTAGTCGAAATTTCTGTTTCCGATCCGCGCTTTCTCGGGAAAAGTTTGGTCGACCTAGATTTCCGTAATTCATTTGGTGTTAATATTGTCGGAATTAAAAAAGATAAACAAATGATCATTACACCAGAAGCGAATGATGTGCTTCACGAAGGCGATATTTTAATTGTTATTGGTTCGGATGATGATATCGAACGACTACAAGAAAAAATCCAATAAAAAAAGAGACCTTAGCAATATATAGTGATGTTTGTATAAATCCTTTATATTTCTAGGCTTTTTTTATTTGGAACATTACTCAAATTTGCTATCTAGCCATTTCTTTTCTATTATAGTTACAGAGCTTAAATTGAATAATGGAAAGAGGGGGGAAAGATGAAAAAGTTTTTACTTGATAAAATTGGGGCACGCGGGTTGATTCAAATGTTACAAGTTTTTATTTTTGCTAGTATTTGTGTAGTGTTCCATACAGTTATTTTTCCAGATTTATCTGGTGTACTACCTATTGTAGTTTTGATAGGAATTCTTTCCATGCAGCCAACTTATGCGATTACACGAAAAGCCATACCGAAAATTGCTTTAGCTTTTACATTAGCATGTGTTTTTGTTATAGCTAGCACTATTTTACTCCCTATAAATGTGTATATTTACTATCTTGTTATGGTGATTTTAATATTAGCAGTGAATTTTACTATGCCGCAAAAATACATGGTTATGACACTTGCTATTGGGACGGCGCTTTATTTTTTAGGAACAGAAGATTTACCAATGCCACTTTATACAATGGTTATTGTCGCTCTTATAGATGTACTTATTTTTTTCATTTTAGTTCGGTTGGTTGTTAAATACATACATTTGCCGCTAGAAAAAACGATTCAAACAATTATGAAACAATTAATAGGTTTATTCGAAAAAGAAATCGAAAGCGTATTTAAAAATAATGGAACTTTTGTGAAAAAACCGCTGTACAATATATTTGTTCAATCACAAATGTTTATTAAAGAATATAGTGCTAGTAAAAAAGCAGATCCACACCATGTGAAGATATATCAAGATTTATTGCCCAGCTATTTAGCGCTCTTTTTCCATGTTCAAACAGTACAAGATATTGGTAGAGCGGGTTTGTCGGCTGAAGCTAAACAAGCGCTTCAACAAATGAATATCGCAGTTTCAAATGAGATTAATTCAAGTGAGGCTGACCCGGTTGTATCATATCACGTGAAAAAAATTGTGGAGAACTTTCAAATTATCCAAAATGGCATGTCGGAACTCTTGCAAGGAGGGCCTAAGAAATGAAAAAGATTTCTTTAAAAGAAAGATTAGCTCTTGATCCTCGTGTTGCCAAAAGCCTTATAAGTATAACAATTGTCATTCTATTATTTCCGATTATGGGAGATTGGATTGTTTATCCGACATATGTGTTTAATGCTATTTATATTACTTCTCAAATGACAAAAGGAGCAACTTATAAATCAAGCATCGAACGGATTGTTGGAACGATTATTGGTGGGTTACTTGCGGCATTTCTTTACTTATTAGTTCCAAACCATCATTTTATTATGATTCCGGTTGGTGCAGCGCTGGCAGTAATGTTGAGCTATCTTTTTACAAAAAAATTTACGATGGTTATTGTTGTTATTACTGTGATGGTACTTGTTGGAAAAGGAAACGGCGAGCCAATTGTCTTTTTAAGGGACCGATTATTAGATACAATGATTGGTTTAGTCATAGGTTTTCTTGTATACGCACTATATCCACGAAATAAAACTAAAAAAATGAATCAAGTTTTTACAACACATGAAACAACTATTTTAGCGCAAATAAAAACGATGAATATTACTTCTGAAAATGTGAAACAGTTAGCACCAAACATAAAATCATTATGGAAACAGCTAATAGATTTAAGAAACTTGAGAGAACAAATTATTACGGATAGTAGTTTTGTACCGAGCACAACTTTTGATGACCCAATGTTCCAGTTTACAAGTTTATTTGAAAAAGCTATTAATCATATTGAAATTCTTTATCACGTAACTTTAGAGAAGGATAAAGAAGCGGATTATGAAGTCGTTTTTGAGTATCATCAAAAAGCATGTGCGGAAGTAATAAATGAAATGGAAACATTAGTGGAAGAGCATAAATAAAAAGGATAGTGAAAGCATTGATTTGCTTTCACTATCCTTTTATTAATCAGTAATATCTAAGCTTTTTTTGAACATGGCGATGACTTTTTCTAATGCTTCTTCATCCGGTACAAAATAATATAAATCAAACCCATATGACTCGCTATATATCATTTCTCCTTCACCTTCTAGTTCTTCGGAGTCTACATTTTTAAGAACGGAAGCGTAATTTGTTGCGATTGCAGTAATATCCGTTAAGGTCATATTGGTTTGAAAGTTATCACCAACCGCCTTCATAATACTTTCAAAATTAGAAACACCAGAAGTACTTACCACTTTATTGGCGATTCCGATTATAACATCACGCTGTCTATCTTGTCGGCCAAAGTCGCCTCGAGGATCTTCATGACGAATTCGAACATATTGTAAAGCTTCCGTACCATCTAAAGTGATATTTCCTTTAACGAATTTACTATTTACAGAGGTTAAGTCAATATCGTTATAAACAGTAATTCCTCCAACAGCATCCACTAAATCTTTAAACCCTTCCATGTTAATAGAAATAAAGTAATCTACTGGAACACCGGGCATTAATTTTTCTACTGCTTCAACGGTTCCTGATGGGCCAGCTTTTGAATAAGAGGCATTGATTTTCCCAATATCCCCATTACCATAATCAATTTTAGTATCACGTGGAATACTTACCATTTTTACATTGTTTTGTTGTTTATTAGCTGTGGCAAGGATAATTGTATCAGCACGACCATTTTTTTCACCGGAACGAGCATCGGATCCCATTAATAAGACCGAAAAAGGTTTTTTCTTCTCTAAATCAGAACTGGTTTTATTGCTCGTATCTAGAGGGACATTGATTTTTGACATAGTATTTTGAACCGCAATATAATACTTAGTTGCTAATCCTGTAATAGAGAAAAAAATAAGTCCTAATAAAGTAATACTAGTTATTTTTATAATTTTAGTAAAAAGGGACGTTTTTTTGTGATGCATTTCTTTGCGAGAGTTTGTCATAAAGTTTCCTCATCTTTCTATTTGGGTTGTTTTAAACATACCATCGTCTTTCTAGGAAATCAATAAAAAACGATAAATGAATCTCTAGACCCATTTATCGCTTTCGAACTATACTTCCATGATAATTGGCAATATCATTGGACGACGTTTTGTTTTTTCATATAAGAAAGGTTGCAAAGTATCGGTAATTTCATTTTTGATTTCAGACCATTGTGTAGTTTTTTGCTGCATTACTTTATTTAAGTGGCGTGTAAGCAAACCTTGTGCTTCTCCAATTAAATTACCAGATTCTCGCATATAGATAAAACCACGAGAAATGATGTCAGGACCGGCCATAACACGGGAGTTTTTCATATCAATAGATACAACTACAATGACAAGACCTTCTTCAGAAAGAACACGACGATCGCGAAGGACAATGTTTCCAATATCTCCAATGCCACTACCATCAATATAGACACTTGCTGCATTGATTTTGCCAGCAATATGAGCGGATTCATTGGTTAAAGCTAGGACATCTCCATTTACCATAATAAAGCTATTTTCTTCAGGGACACCACATTCTTCAGCAGATTGTGCATGAATTTTTTGCATTCTAAATTCACCGTGAATAGGCATAAAGAATTTAGGTTTCATTAGTCGAAGCATTAGTTTTTGTTCTTGTTGACCACCATGACCAGAAGTATGGATATTGTTAACTTTTCCATGAATAACTTCTGCTCCTGCTTGATATAGCAAATTGATAGTGCGGTTGACACTAGTTGTATTACCAGGAATAGGGGAGGAAGAAAATACGACTGTATCGCCTGGTTGAATTTGGATTTGACGGTGAGTTCCGTTAGCAATTCTGGAAAGAGCTGCCATTGGTTCACCTTGGCTTCCGGTACAAAGAATAGTGACATTGCCAGCCGGAGTTTTATTTAGTTGATGTACGTCAATAAACGTATCTTTTGGTGCTTGAATATAGCCCAATTGTTTACCAATTTCGATAGCTGATTCCATACTACGACCGAAAACCGCAATTTTACGCCCAGTTTCGATGGAAGATTCTACTACTTGTTGTAAACGATAGATATTTGATGCGAAAGTTGCGAAAATGATTCGACCTTCTACATCGCGGAAAATGTTTTTAATGCTTTCGCCAACTACACGCTCACTCATCGTGAAATTAGGAACTTCGGCATTTGTACTATCAGATAATAGACAAAGTACGCCTTCTTTACCGATTTCAGCCATTTTTGTTAAGTTAGCTGGTTCGCCAACAGGGGTGAAGTCAAATTTGAAATCTCCTGTATGAACAATGTTGCCTGATGGAGTTTTGATGACGATACCATACGTATCTGGAATACTATGTGTTGTACGGAAGAAAGAAATGCTCGTTTTTCTAAATTTGAAAACGTCATCTTCTTCATATTCATAAATTTTCGTTTGACGAAGCAAACCATGTTCTTCTAATTTATTTCGGATAAGTGCGCTCGCAAGTTTTCCGGCATAAATCGGGATATTAAGCTCGCGAAGTAAGTAAGGGACCCCACCAATATGATCTTCGTGACCATGGGTAATAAAAAGTCCTTTAATCTTATCTTTGTTTTTTACAAGGTAACTATAGTCAGGAATAACATAATCAATCCCAAGAAGTTCGTCTTCTGGGAACTTAATTCCTGCATCAATTAGAATAATTTCGTCTTGAAACTGTACGCCATATGTGTTTTTACCGATTTCGCCTAGTCCACCAAGGGCGAAAACAGCTGTCTCATTATTTTTTACGAATTTCATAGAGGCTTATTTTTCCCAGAGCGCGAAGTCTGGGTTTTCCTTTTCATAAGCTAAATGTGCGTCACTGATTTTTTCGACAAATTCAATATGGAAAGGCTCGTCTTTTAAAAGTTGGCGTACTTTTACTTCGCTTTCCGCTTCTACATATAGAGAATGTGTTTTTTCGCGTACAGGTGTTTCTGTAAGTGTTTCTTGATAAAATACTTTAAAAATCATTTTTTTCTCTCCTTAAAATTAAAGTTTAGTGTTTAAAAATAGATTCTCATACAAGCTGAAAATCTAATATTTATTTAATAGTTGTTAGCGCTGCTTGTTAGTTGTGGACGAATTAGCAGGCGGATATGGGTGCACAAGATACGAACAATTTGGCATAAAAAAGACAAAGAAAAATTACCACAGACTACTTGTATAAAAATAGCTGTGCATTTAAGTCAGTTTTCTTATCTGTTATAATTGCATACCTTTATTTTGGGGATTTGAAACAAATTTCCGAGTAAAAGATACAATTATAATCTTTTTTTAACGTTCTATTGTCATTCTAAAAATGTTCATCCGATCTATATCCTTCATTCTAATATACCATAAATCCTAATAATTGCTACTAGAAAGTATAATTAATTTTGTTTATTTTAGGGAATTGTGATTTTCTGGTGTTTTTCTGCTATACTTTAGTTAATTATGTTTTTAAAATGGATAGAGGATAGAGGCGTTTATCAATGAGTAAAATTGTATTTTTTGATGTAGATGGAACACTTGTAGGCGAAACAAAAGAAATTCCAGCATCTGCCAAACAAGCTATCACTAAATTAAAAGAAAATGGTGTTTATACAGCAATTGCAACCGGGCGTGGGCCATTTATGTTAGATGAAATCAGAAAAGAGTTAGGAATAGACTCTTATATTTGCTATAACGGTCAATATGTTATTTTTGAAGGGAAGGAAATATATGCGAAACCACTTCCAACAGAATCGCTTGAACGACTTATTAGTGTAGCATCAGAGCATGAACATCCGATTGTTTTCTCAGGAAAAGAATCAATGCGTGCCAACTTGCCAGACCATGATCGTGTAACTAGAGGGATGGATTCAATTAAACGAGGCTATCCGAAAGTGGATGCTAATTATTATAAAGGACGAGATATTTTCCAATGCTTACTTTTCTGCGAGGAATCTTTTGATGCCTATTACCGGAAAGAATTTAAACAATATAGTTTTCTTCGTTGGCATGAGGTCTCTGTGGATGTTTGTCCTGCAGATGGTTCAAAAGCAGAGGGAATCAAACAAATGATAAATCAACTGGGCTTTTCGATGGAAGATACGTATGCTTTTGGTGATGGGTTAAATGATATTAAGATGTTAGAGGCTGTTGGTACTGGAGTGGCAATGGGAAATGGTCGTGATGAAGTAAAAGCAGTGGCGGATTATGTCACCAGTCATGTGGATGACGACGGTGTATATAACGCATTAAAACATTTAAAACTAATTTGATCAAAGTGAAAAAAGGCCTGTGCTCGAAAATAGAGCGCAGGCTTTTTAATGTTTAATTTTGAAATGGAACACAACTAGTTCGTTCAATTAAGCTAGTGTTTACTTGGATTTGTCTTGTTTCAAACTTTGTATCAGCTTTAATTTGTTTAGATAAAAGTGCAAGTGTTTGTTCAGCGATGTCGCGTTTTTTAACATGTACGGTTGTGAGTTCGGGTGTAATTACTTTGCTTTCATTAATATTATCAAAGCCTAAAACAGAAATTTGTTCAGGTACTTTAATGGATTGGCTTTGAAGCATTTTAATTATACTTATAGCCATATAATCGTTTTCACAAAAAATAGCAGAAGGTAATTCAGGCAATTGCGCAATAGCTTCTTTGACTGAAGGGTCTTCTTGAATTTGCATTGCTGGTAAATGAAAAATATGTTGTTCGGAAACAGTAATTTCTGCTTCTTTTAAACGAGCAAAAAATCCATTTTTTCGTTCTTCAAAATTCTTAATTCGTGGTAGTCCCATTACATAGCCGATTTTTTTATGGGATAGTTGTAAAAGATAGTCAGCTGCTGTATAACCGCCAAGAAAATTATTAATAGAGACAAAATTTGCAGGAATATGTGGGTGATGTGTATCAAGGATGACTATTTTAGGATATACCTGCTGCACTCGACTAATTTCTTCTGCGTCTAAGTTGGTACCGAGCAAAATTAAGCCCGCCGATGTTTGTTCTTTTTCGGCTTCGGCAAGTTCATCTAATATGGTTGTTGCATCAAAGGTAGAGATAATTAAATCATAAGGATAGCTAGCGATTTCAGCGGATAAGTAACTAAGTAATTCACTGAAAAACGGTAATGTCTGATATTGATCTGTAATTAAATCAGGGCTTTTGCAAGCAATAAAACGAATGACGGATTTCTTCTGTCTTTTTTTATTTGTGTTGCGTAGAGGGATGTAATTATTTTCCTCTACAATTTTTAGAATATGTAACCGGGTTTCTTCACTTACGCCGGTTTTTCCGTTCAGCGCAAGGGAAACTGCCGATTTCGAAACATTTGCAAGTCGTGCTATATCTTCAAGCTTCATTTTCATTTCCCCTTGTTTACTAAATTTACTTTATTTAGTATATCATGTTTAGTAAATTAAAACAAAAAAACAGCCGAATAAGTGGGTTTAACCGCTTTGTTTAGTTAAATAACATAAAACAAACTAAAACAAAACATAAATTAATCTAAATATTTATTGACTTAGTTTAGGAGTGGGGCTATAATGAAATGGAAGAAAGCGATTACTAATTGCTTTTTCTAAGAACTAAAGTATTTACTAAACTAAAATAAAGGTGGTTAGAAGATGGAGGCGATTAAGATTGGTTTTGCTCCAACGAGACGTAGCATATTTAGTGCACCAGATGCGGTTAAATATGCTAACCTCACACGAGAAAAACTAAACGAACTAAACATTGAATTTGTAGATATTGCAGAATTTAATGAAGACGGATTGCTGTATGATGACGCGGATGTTTCAAAAATTGCTGAAAAATTTAAAACGGCAGGTATTCAAGGCTTATTTTTGCCACATACTAATTTTGGAACGGAATATGTTTGTGCAAGACTTGCAAAAGAGTTAAATGTACCTGTTCTTTTATGGGGACCTCGTGATGAACGTCCAGATGAAAATGGTATTCGATTACGTGATACACAATGCGGGTTATTCGCAACTGGGAAAATTTTGCGTAGATTTCAAGTACCTTTTACATACATGACGAATTGTCGATTATCTGATCCTGAATTTGAACGAGGTATTCGAGATTTTATTGCAGTTTGTAATACTGTAAAAACCTTTCAAAACATGAGAATTTTACAAATTGGTCCTCGCCCGTTTGATTTTTGGACAACGATGTGTAATGAAGGTGAGTTGTTAGAAAAATTCAATATTCAACTTGCGCCAATTCCGTTACCAGAATTAATCAAAGAAATTCGAAATGTATCGAAGGAACAAATTGATGAAGTAGACGGCACTGTGGAATACTGTGAGGGATGCGCCATCGTTAAAATTAAGGATGTTGATTTACGGATGGTTGCGGCACTTAAAGTTGCCATGAAAAATTTAGCTACAAAATACGGTTGCAGTGCGATTGCAATTCAATGTTGGACAGCGCTTCAGGATGAAATTGGTATTATGCCTTGTGCAGCAAATGCCATGTTGATTGATGAAGGAATTCCTGTAGTTTGTGAAACAGATATCCACGGAGCAATTTCTTGTTTATTAATTGAAGCGGCAAATGTAGGCAAAAATAAAAGCTTTTTCGCTGATTGGACTGTTCGTCATCCAGATAACGAAAATGGCGAATTACTCCAACACTGTGGTTTATTTCCGTTTTCCGTCGCGAAAGAAAAACCAGCAATTGGCTATCCACTAGCATTTGACTCACCAGGAGCAGTAGAAGCAGAAGCGAAAGGTGGGGAACTGACTTTATGCCGCTTTGATGGTGATAATGGGGAATATTCATTATTACTAGGAAGAGCAAAAGGTATTGATGGTCCTTACACAAAAGGAACGTATCTTTGGATTGAAGTTGATAATTTAAAACGTTTAGAAGAAAAAATTGTTACAGGACCTTATATTCATCATGTTAGTGGCATTCATGCTGACGTGGTTCCGATCCTCTATGAAGCATGTAAATACATTGGTATAAAACCAGATTTCTATGATCCTATTGAAGAAGAAGTAAAAGCTTATTTGCGAGGAGAATAGTGAAAGGAGTAAATAATGAGTGAATTAAAGGTAAAGTCGTTTGAAATTAGAAAAGCTGTTATAAAAATGATTTATGAGGCAAAAACAGGACACACAGGCTCCGATTTGTCTTGTGCTGATATTCTTGTCGCCCTTTATTATGGTGGAATGAATATTGATCCAAAAAATCCGGAAGATACGAATCGTGATCGTTATGTGCAAAGTAAAGGTCATGCGGTGGAAGTTCTTTGGGCAGTTTTGGCAGACAAAGGATATATTGAAAAAGAAGAATTAGCTAGTTTTTCAGCATTTGGAACACGGCTAATTGGACATCCAAATAATAAAGTAGCTGGAATTGAGATGAATACAGGCTCACTCGGTCATGGATTATCTGTTTCAGTTGGTATGGCACTTGCAGCAAAAATGGATAAGAAAAGTTATCATACGTATACATTATTAGGAGATGGCGAACTTGCAGAAGGGTCCGTTTGGGAAGGCGCAATGGCCGCGGCAAATTATCAATTAGACAATTTAACCGCTATTATTGACCGCAATTCCTTACAAATTTCTGGTCGTACAGAAGATGTGATGCGTGTAGAGCCTTTAGCAGATAAGTGGCGTGCGTTTGGCTGGGATGTAATCGAAGCAGATGGCAATGATCCTGATAAATTATTAGCAATTTTTAAAACAGCAAATAAATCAGGAAAACCGCGCCTAGTAATTGCAAAAACGATAAAAGGTTACGGTGTTAAAATGGCTGAAAATGTTGCTAAATGGCATCATTATGTACCATCTAAAGAAGAATATGAAATGGCTATAAACGATTTAGATGAAAGAATGGAGGCGAGCCGTCATGAATAAAATTGCGAACCGCCAAGTAATGTGTGAAGTCTTAATGAAAGAAGCAGAAAATGAAAGTGATTTAGTTGTATTAACAAGCGATTCAAGAGGTTCTGCATCATTAGGAGCATTTGCTGAAAAATTTCCAGAACGATTAGTTGAAACTGGAATTGCAGAACAAAATATTGTTGGTATTGCTGCTGGACTAGCCCATAGCGGCAAAAGACCATTTGTTGCTTCACCCGCCTGTTTTCTAAGTATGCGTAGTATTGAGCAGGTAAAAGTAGATGTTGCCTATTCAGGTATGAATGTAAAATTAATCGGAATCAGTGGGGGCGTAAGTTACGGAGCGCTTGGCATGAGTCATCATTCTCTTCAAGATATTGCAGTAACGCGAGCTATCCCTAATTTAGAAGTCATTTTACCAGCTGATCGGTTAGAAACAGAAGCGATCTTTGAATATTTACTTACATCTGACAAACCAGCGTATATTCGTCTTGGAAGGAATGCTGTAGAAGATTGCTATACAGAAAAGCCGACTTTTGAAATTGGTAAGGCAGTTACACTTCGAGAAGGTAATGATGTGGCGCTTTTAGCAACGGGTGAAATGGTTCGTGTTGCATTAGATGCCCAAGAAGCACTAAAAGCGAAAGGGATTCAGGCGCGAGTAATAAACTTTCCGACAATCAAACCTTTTGACCAAGCAGTGGTTAAGCAGGCATTACTGGAAACAAAACTATTAATTAGTTTGGAAGAGCATAGCATTTATGGTGGTTTAGGTGCAGCTGTGAGCGAAGTCGCAAGTAATACGTCAACTAGTATTCGTCATTTGATTTTAGGTATTCCAGATGAACCAGCTATTGCGGGAACAAGTCAGGAAATTTTTGCACACTATGGTTTATCAGCAGAGGGAGTCACAGAAACAGTTATACAAAATTTACCAACTGATAAAGAGGATAAGAGATGAAGAAACGTTATCAAATAGCAATTGATCAAAGCACATCAGGGACGAAAATTTTATTATTTCGAGCAGGGGAACTGATAGATCGTTTAGACAAAAAGCATCAACAACTTTATCCCAAAAAAGGGTGGGTAGAACAAAATCCGGAAGAAATTAGTCAAAATGTCCGCACGTTAATTGCGGACATCTTGGCAAAACACGGACTGGTTGCAGCTGAAATTGAGCGACTAGCCTTAACCAATCAACGGGAAACCATTATTGCTTGGGATAAAGAAACCGGAAAACCTCTGTATAATGCGATTGTTTGGCAATGTGATAGAACGAAAGCGATTTGTGCTGCACTAAGAGAAGCTGGACATGAAAAACGAATTAAACAAATTACTGGACTGAAAATAGATTCTTATTTTTCTGCTCCAAAAATGAAGTGGTTACTAGAAAATGTTCCTGCGGTGAAAGAGGCCAATGAAAATAATCGATTAGCATTTGGAACGATGGATGCTTGGTTGTTATTTTCTCTGACTGACGAACGGCACTTCTACACAGATCGAACCAATGCTAGCCGTACTTTGCTTTATGATATTGAAAAGAATGATTGGTCAGAAGAGCTACTCGAACTTTTTGGTATTTCTCGCTTTCATTTACCAGAAGTGAGGCAATCGTTTGCTGCTTTTGGGAATTATCAGGGGATGGCAATTCAAAGTGTTATGGCAGATTCTGAGGCGGCACTTTATGGACAGGGCTGTAAGGACTTTGGAACGGTGAAAGCGACACTTGGAACAGGTTGCTCGGTTTTGATGCAGACGGGAAATAAACGCCTACCTGAAAATGATACTATTTTGACCACACTTGCATGGGATGAAGCTGGCGTGAATAAATATGCGCTAGAAGGGATTATTCGTTCTTGCGGAGATACGTTAGTCTTTTTGTCCGAACAACTTGAACTATTTGATGATTATCGAATTGCTTGTAAACGAGCATTCCAACTGCCGGATAGCGGGGGAGTCGTACTAATTCCTGGGCAATTAGGTCTAGGTGCTCCTTTCTGGAATACAGATATTCAAGCTGAAATTCTCGGTTTGACTCGCGAGCATACCAAGTGGCACATCATTCGCGCAGGTTTCACAAGTATTGCGTTTCAAATTAAGGCGGTTATCACACAAATGGAATTAATTACAGGTCATAAAATTAAGCGCTTACAAGTGGATGGCGGTTTAACGAAACAACTTGAACTTATGCAATATTTAGCAGATGTTATTAATGCAGAAGTATGTATTAGTCCAGCAGAAGAACTCTCAGCAATTGGTGTATTGCAGATTGCAGAGAAAAATCAATTAGAGAAATCCAAAATAGAAAGAATTTATCAACCAGGAATTAATCAGTTACAAGCCACGGATGAATTTAGGGAGTGGGAAACACAAGTAAAAAGCAGTATTTTAAAATTACAGAAGGTGAGGAACATTAAATGAATAATTCGGATCTTGCAAAAGAGATTGTAAAACTTGTTGGTGGAAAAGAAAATATTTTGAGTGTCATTCATTGTGTAACACGGCTACGCTTTAAGTTGCGTGATGAAAAAATTGCTGAGACAGAAAAAATTAAAAAATTAAAAGATGTGATGACAGTTGTAAAAAGTGGCGGGCAATATCAAGTGGTTATTGGCGACCATGTAAGTTATGTGTATGATGAGGTTATTCAAGTATTAGGTATTAAGCCAGATGATGCAGCTCAAGAAGAGGAAGAACCAGAGAATAAAAGTATTTTTAACAAGTTTGTTGCATTAATTTCTGGAATTTTTATGCCAGTTCTTGGTTTAATGGCAGCATCGGGTATTCTTAAAGGATTTTTAACTGCAGCAGTTACAGTAGGTTGGGTTGATACTTCGGCTGGTATTTATGAAGTTCTTTATGCAGCAAGTGATTCTTTATTCTATTTCTTGCCAATTTTTCTCGGTTTCTCAGCTGGGAAAGTATTTAAAACGAATCAATATCTTTCAGCTGCAATTGGGGCGGCGCTTGTCTATCCAACATTAGTTGAAATGTACAATAATGGGACACATTTAACATTTTTACATATCCCTGTTATTTTGATGAATTATACAATGTCAGTTATTCCTGTTATTATAGCTATTTATTTTATGAGCAAAGTAGAGAAATTACTAGTAAGATTTATTCCAAAAAGTTTGCAATTGATTTTTATTCCACTGTTGTTACTTTTAATTGTTGTTCCAGTGTCTTTGATTATTATTGGGCCAGTTTCAACCTATGCAAGCCAACTACTTGCTAAAGGAGCATTAGGTCTTTACTCACTTAGTCCGATGATTGCAGGATTTTTCCTTGCTGGTATTTGGCAAGTGGCTGTTATGTTTGGGCTTCACTGGGCATTTATTCCGATTTTCATTAACAATATTTCTGTATTAGGTTATGATCCAATTAATGCGATGCTTTATTGTACTGTTTTCGCGCAAACGGGTGCTGTTTTAGCGGTAATGCTTAAAACAAAAAACAAAGAATTGCGCTCACTTTCTATTACAGCGACTATATCTGGATTTTTAGGAATTACAGAGCCGGCAATTTATGGTGTAAACTTACCTTATAAAAAACCATTTATTATGGCGTGTGTTGGTTCAGCGTTTGGTGGAGCGATTGCAGGAATGAGTGCTGCAAAGATGTTTGGTGGATTTGCTTCAGGTGGGGTATTCGGGATTCCAATGTTTATTAATCCAGAGGGGTTAGGTTGGGATTTCTGGGGCTTCTTGATTTCCCTAGTTGTAGCATTTAGTATCTCGCTTATCTTAACTTATTTCTTTGGATTTAAAGATAAAATAGAAGAACCAGTCATTCAAACAGAAAAACCAGCTATTTTAGATGAAGCAATTTATAGCCCAATTCAAGGAGAGTTAATTGCATTAAAAGATGTAAACGATGAAGTGTTTTCAGGTGGGATTATGGGAGCGGGTGCGGCAATTATTCCAGAAAACGGAGAAATACGTGCTCCATTTGATGGGACGGTTGTAAGTATTTTCCAAACAAAACATGCTATTGGTCTTATTTCAAAACAAGGTGTAGAGTTGTTAATTCATATCGGACTTGATACAGTAAACTTAAATGGACAATTTTTCGATATTAAAGTAACTGAATCAGATGAAGTGAAAAAAGGAGATTTACTCGGAATGTTTGATTTGGCAGCAATTCAAAAGGCTGGGTATGATGTTACAACGCCAATCATTGTTACAAATAGTGCGGCTTTAGCAGATGTTATCGTGCTAGACTTAGGAAGTAAAGTGGATAATAGTCAAAAGATTTTAGATGCAAAAGCTTAAGAGAGAAGGGAAGAAATAAGATGTTAAAACTAAGTGCGGATAAGCGTCGGATAGAGAAAAATGAAGAACCGTTTTTCTATCTAGCTGATACAGTGTGGAGTGCATTTACGAATATTGATTTAGCGGACTGGGCTTACTATTTAAAAATTCGCAAAGAACAAGGTTTTAATGTTCTGCAAATAAATATTTTGCCGCAGTGGGATCGTAGTGTTTTAGGAGAGGTGGCAGAACCTTTTGAAGTAAAAGATGGTTATTTACATTTGCCAACTAAAAATGAAGCTTATTTCACTCATGCGGAAAAGATGTTAGAAATGGCTGTTTCTTATGGTTTTACGCCAGCACTTGTTTTACTTTGGTGTAATTATATTCCAGAAACTTGGGCTTCCAAATTCGGCTTTTCGCCAACATTTCGTAAGGAAGATATTAAACCCTATACAGAAATGATGTTGACGCATTTTGATCGTTTTAATCCAATTTATATTATTAGTGGGGATACAGACTTTCCAACTGAAAATGTAACTAATTACTATTTAGATGCGCTGGAAACTGTAGCGGAAAAAGCGCCACAAGCCCTGAAAGTATTGCATATTTGCGGACGCTTAAAAGAAATTCCTGAAAAACTTCAATCACATCCAGCACTTGATTTATATTTCTACCAATCTGGTCATAATTCGGAGCATCAAGCAATGGCGTATACACTTGCGGGACATTTTAGCCAGCTTACTCCTGTTAAACCAATAATAAATTCAGAACCCTGCTATGAATTGATGGGATACAGCCGACAAAAATATGGTCGCTTTAGTCGTGAAGATGTAAGGAAAGCAGCTTGGCAGAGCGTTTTATCAGGAGCTGTAGCAGGAATTACTTACGGTGCACATGGGGTTTGGAGTTGGCATGATGTAGGAAGTACGTTTGGCTCTAATCTTGGAGAGGGATTTGTCGCTCCGTATAATTGGCGGCAAGCTGTTCGTTTTAAAGGTGCGGACGATTATGCGTTCTTAAAATCCTTTATATTGGCAAATGATTTAACCAATTTAATGCCAGTAAATAATATTTTAAATAATACGCCAGAAATTCGTGCAGCAGAAACAGATAAATTAGTCCTAATTTATGTACCTTCTAATGTGCCGATTTATGTAAAAGGGCAATTTTTGTCTGAGGCAGATTATGCAATTGATTTAGAGCAAGGCACACAAGTGAAACTTATAAAAAAACAACATACAAATAAAACAGAAATTCAAATGACGCCATTTCTAAAAGACAGTATTTATGTAATACACAAATAATCGGCACTTTTTTAAGCAGAACATCTTTTCATTAAATGATATAGATGTTCTGCTTTTTTGATTACTAATTTGAAGAGAAATTTAAATAACAGCATAGTTACTCACTATTTTGGTGTAGTTTCCCCTTTTTTCGTTTTGACTGCATGGATTTCTTTTTCGGCAATAGTTTCTTTTATAAATTTTAATTGAGCAACGATGATAATGCTTATAATGACAAGTAAATACCAACTCGTTATTTTAGAAACATGCACTGGACGCCAAGCAATCAGTTGATCTGGATAAGCCCAAGCGCCGTAAAAGCTAGCGATGTTTTCGGCAACATATATAAAGAAAGCAATACATAAAAAAGAAAATGATAATGGCATTTTTAGTTGAGTGGAATTAACTTTAAAATAAACATACGTCTTTCGAAAAAGTACTAAAACTAAAACAATTAACAGCCAACGAAAATCTACTATATAGTGATGTGTAAAGAAATTTGCATAAATAGCTACACAAAGGCAAATAATCAGCCAAATATTTGGCCAGTTCGTCATTTTTAAATCAAATCTTTTCCATGCCTGACAAATATAACTAGCTATACTAGCATACATAAAACCACTATATAACGGAACTCCTAGTATTTTTGCGAAACCTGGTTCTGGATAACTCCAAGATCCCATATGCACTTTATAGATTTCAAGCATAAGTCCGATTACATGGAAAACCATAATTACTTTAAGTTCGTCCCAAGTTTCCAGTCTAAATTTAATTAATAGTAACTGGGTGAGAATGCAAATCAATAAAAGTAAATCATATCGGTCTATAAAAGGAATTTCTAGTAGTTTGGTCAGAGCAAGTGAAATAAAAATAATTCCTGGGAAAATACAACACAATGCTTGTTTGTAAGTAAACGTCCATAGTAATCGGAAAAATGCCATAAAAAAGCCTCTTCTCATTTTTTCTCTAGTTTAACAAAAAAAGCTAAAGAAATGGATAAGAAAAGGTTAATTTAAGTCATCTGGAAAATTAATGTTCCGAAATGGGTGTTCATTTTCAAAAAATAAGGGACGAGAATGAAGTTTCTGTAGGAGTTTTATTACTCGATGTTCCTTATTATGAAGTATTTCAGTGAGTGCGGGCAAGGAGTAAGGGATATTAGCGACTAAATAATGATTAGCTTGATTAGTTTGCGCATAACTATTCGGATTTGCTTCAAGGTGCGCTATTTCTTTGGTGGTTAAAAAGGGCATATCTGTAGGTAGTATGAGGAAATTAGCATGTGTATATTGATTTGCGGCAAGTGTTACTGCATAAATACCTCCAAGCGGTCCATAATCTGAGTAAGCTGGAATGTCTGGAATAATTCGAATAGTTGATGAGGTCTGGAATAATTTTGTTAGTTCCATATAATTAGTTGAATTAGCTGAAATAAAAATCATCTCGCAAAAAGGGGTTAATTTATCCACAGTTAGTTCTACCCAAGTTTTTCCAGAAGCCTTATCTCGGAAAAAGGTTTTTGATTCGCCAAAACGGCTAGATTTACCACCAGCGAGAATAATTCCAACGTTAACTTTTTCGTTTTTCGATTTGTCCATCACGCATCACCACTATTTCGTTTGTCATCATTTCTGCTTCCGAGGCATAATGTGTGACAAAAATAACTGGAATATGAAAATCTTTTGCCATTTGTCCAACTAGCCTCATGCAAATTAGTCGCGTTTCTTCATCTAGTCCATTAAAAGGTTCATCTAATAACAATAACTTTGGCTCAATTATCATAGCTCGAGCCATTGCCACTCGTTGTTTTTCCCCACCAGAGAGTTTTTGGACGGAAGAATAAAGTAAATGTGAAATTTGCAAGTAGTCACTCATTTTCCTCACTTGTTGCTGGATTTCAAGTTGTGCTTTTTTCTTCGTTTTTTGTACTTTTAAACCAAAGGCGATATTTTCATATACATTCATATTAGGAAATAAGGCGAGATTTTGGAATAAGTAGCCAACTTTTCGTTCCGCGGCAGGAAGATGTAGGGATATCGTGGAATCATCCCATGCGGTTCCATCAAATTCAATTGTACCACCATCAATTGTTTTCAATCCGCTGACACACTGAAATAATGTTGACTTTCCAGAACCGCTTGCACCCATCATTGCGGTAACTGGTTGTTCAAAAGCGTAGTCAATATTTAAATCATGAAAAGGAAGTTTTTTATGAAATTGTAATCGAAGCATATTTACATCCCCCTCATTAGTTGGCTTTGGCGAATTGTAAGGATATGAATAACTAATAATGCAAAAACGCCAATAATAAGATTAATTAAACCTAGATAAATGGCGGTACGCATATCTCCTTGTTGCACCATAAAATAAATACTAGAAGCAATCGTATCGGTTTTCCCTTCAATATAACCAGCTACCATCAGACTCGCTCCAAATTCCCCCATAGCTCGGCAAAAACTAAGGAGCACACCTGCTAAAATAGGTTGCCAACAATTCGGTAAAATTATTTTAGTGAAAATTTGTTTTTTATTAGCGGAAAGCGTTTCTGCTGCCCATACTAATTTATGATCAATCGATAAAAATGCTGCTTTTAAGCCCTGATACATAATTGGTAAAATAATAATGCTCGTTGCAACAATTGCCCCACTAAGTGAAAAAATAAAACTAAAATCAAATACATTCCATAAAAAGCTGCCAATAAAGTCATTTCGCCCTAAAACATTTAATAATACAAGCCCAACCACAGTAGGCGGCAAAACAAGCGGAAGTAATATCAAAATTTCAACAAATAATTGAAAAGGCGATTTTCGTCGGGCAAAATAATAGCTAAGTGGAAGCATCGTTATAAATGCAATAAATGTAGAAATAGTGGCAATTAGTAATGTATGCCAAACAGATGTAAACATAACATTCCTCCTGATAATTCCTCTTATACTTCTATTATTATTGTTCTCTCTGGTATAAATTGTCAAACTTAAGTACAATAAATTTAGAGAAAAAAGGGGGAGGAAAGATGAAAAAAATCGGATTCTTTGTAGCATGCAGCCTATTATTTTTACTTACAGCATGTGGCAGCACCCCAGAAAAGCAAGAAACAATAACCATACATATCTCGGCAGCAGCAAGTTTGAAAGACACAATAGATGAAGTGAAGCCAATCTTTGAAAAAGAGCATCCAACAATTAAATTATCTTTTGACTTTGGTGGTTCTGGTCAAATTCGGGAACGTGTGGAAAGTGGGGCACCCATTGATGGCGTTCTATTAGCAAGTAAAAAAGATACAGACACATTAGTAAACAAAACGTTGGCTGAAAAAGAAAAGGAGTTCGCGCATAATCAACTGGTCTTAATCATACCTAAAAGGGCTAAAAAAACAGCAGATGAAAATTTAGAACGACTATTAGATAATGTGGATAAAATTGCTATTGGCGATCCGGAATCAGTCCCAGCTGGCGCCTATGCAAAACAAACGTTAGAAAACTTACACCTTTATACTGCGGAAAAAGAAAAACTAGTATTTGCTACAGATGTCCGACAAGTACTAGCCTATGTAGAATCGGGAAACGCAGACGCGGGTTTTGTATACCAAACAGATGCTGAACTAAGTAAAAAAGTACAAGTTAAAGCTAAAATAAATAGCAAATTTCATGAACCAATTGCATATTATAGTGCGCTTATAAGTAATTCAGAACATAAAAAAGCTACAACTACTTTTTTGGATTTTATGAATCAACAAGAAGCGCAGGAAATTCTTGAAAGATATGGATTCCAAACAGTTAACTAAAGAAAAGTCGCTTTACTTTTTAAAACAAGAAAACTCCTGTATATTGGTACTAAAGAAAACGCATACATATATATAGTTAGAAGGGAAGTGCGCCCAGATGATTGAAAAACGAAATACAATAAGAATGGAACAAGCGAGAGAAATCCTATGTAATCAAGTTACTCACCTTCCCACTCGAAAAATGAGGATAGGAGAGGCGCTAAATCACGTGCTACAAGAGCCAATTTTTGCTCCATTTTCCGCCCCTTACTTTCGACGATCGGGATATGATGGTTTTGCTATCACAGAATTAGATGATCAAAATTATCCGATTACTTTACGTGTTGTTGCTGAAGTCCCTTGTGGTGAAACCTATAATAAACCATTGAAACAAGGCGAAACAATACGAATAATGACAGGCGCAAAAGTACCAGATAATGCAAGTAAAATTATTATGCTCGAACAATCAAAAGAAACAAATAATCCGAACGAAATAATGCTTATAAATACGCAAAAATCTAGTAATATTACTGAAGTTGGTGCTGAATTTGCTAAAGGAGATTTACTTTTAGATAGAGGTCATTTGCTAAATGCTGGATCAATAAGTTTACTTGCTGCATTTGGAGTTAACGAGGTTCAAGTAATTCAAAATCCTAAAGTAGCTATTTTATCTACTGGAAGCGAATTGGTAGCTGCTGGGAATCCCCTTCCAGACGGTAAAATATATAATAGCAATCAACCATTACTCGAAAGTTTATTACATATACATCATGCAGAAGTTTGTGTGGCTGAACAACTACCAGATAATTATCTTGATACAAAAAATCGATTGTTAGAATTAACAAACATAGCAGATATTATTGTAACAACTGGTGGAGTATCGGTAGGTGATTTTGATTTTATAGCTGATATTGCAACACAAGAAGCTGAATTGCTATTTAATAAAATTCAAATGCGCCCAGGTAGTCCGACAACAGGAATGTGGTTAAATAATACATTAATTATTGCCCTTTCAGGAAATCCAGGTGCTTGTTTTACAGGATTTTATTTGCTAGTAGAACCAGTTCTGGCAGTTTTAATGGGAAAAGGTGAAACGGCAACTAAAAAGGTTCAAGCAAAAATGGCAACAGATTATACGAAAAATAATGGTTATGATCGATTTTTACGTGGAATATATCATTTATCAGAAACTGGCGAATATTTAGTAGAACCAGTTGGGAGTGACATGTCAAGCGCACTTGGCAACTTGCATTTAACAACTTGTTTACTTAAAATTCCACGAGGGAAAATTGGGAAACGGAAAGGAGAAGAGGTCGAAGCATGGCTACTATCCTCCAAATAATCGGGTTTAAAAATAGTGGAAAGACAACACTACTTAATGCTTTAATTAAAGCAAGTCGCAAAGAAAATTATACAGTTTCGGCTATTAAACACGATGCACATGACTTTTCCGTTGACCATGAAAAAACAGATTCTTACTCCTTTCAAGAAAGTGGTGCAGAAGCTGTCATTATTGCTAATTCTCGCCAATATGCTGTGATTGAACAGAATGGAATAGACTTAAAAACAGCAATTCAAAAATTACCAAAATCAGATATTATTTTAGTGGAAGGGTATAAACAGGGACCTTTTCCAAAAATTATCCTTATCCGTGAAAAAGCAGAAATAGAACAACTAAAAAATAGCAAAGCGATTCACAAAATTGCGACCTACCATTCTGAGTTGCAACAAGACGCCGTTTTTATTGGTAATGAAGAAAAGTTGCATCAATTTGCAGAAATGATTATCAAGGAGTTCTTACAATGAAATATATTGCACTTCAACGGGATAAAATCGAAATACAAGCACTTTCGGAAAAACTTATTAATAAAAATCACGGAGGTATTAATATTTTTATTGGAACAATTCGTGAGTGGACTGGTGATATTCAAACAGAAGAAATGAAGTATACTGCTTACGAAGAGATGGCGTTGAAAGAATTAGACAAGTTAGCACAAGTGGCAGAGGAGAAATGGGGGGGAGATGTTGTTATTGTTCATCGGTTAGGACTCCTACAAATAACTGATATTGCTGTCTTTATAGGTGTTTCCACTCCACATCGAGCAGCTTGTTATGAAGCTTCTAGATATATTATTGAACGCTTAAAAGTACGAGTGCCAATTTGGAAAGAAGAAAAAGAGCAGGATAAATCAAGGTGGGGTGGCGCTAATGTTAACAACCGTTAAATTTTTTGCTTTTTTAGCAGAGAAAACACATAAAGATGAAGTGAAATTAAACTTGCAACAATGCCGAACAGTTGGAGAAGTAAGAGAGCTCATTAGCAGTGAATTTCCAGAGATTGCAGTGGATCTTGCTGCTTGCATGTTAGCTGTTAATATGGAGTTTCAACAAGATAATGATTTGTTACCTAAAGAATTAGAAGAAATTGCGGTTATTCCGCCAGTAAGCGGTGGATAAGGAAGGAGGATGGCAATGGAAAAAGATGATCTAACACATTTTAATCAGGAGAAAAGAGCGAAAATGGTTGATGTTACCGAAAAATCGGAAACAAAGCGTCGAGCAATTGCTAGTGCAACGATACATATGCAAGAAGAAACATTAGCGAGAATTCATGCTGGTAAAATGGAAAAAGGCGATGTTTTGGCAGTTGCTCAAGTCGCGGGAATTATGGCCGCTAAAAAAACGAGTGAACTTATCCCAATGTGTCATCCGATAATGACAACGAAAGCAGATATTTCCTTCCAAGATGATACAAAAAATAAGCTAACCGTTATATCGGAAGTAGTAACTGTAGGAAAAACAGGCGTTGAAATGGAAGCGCTCACTGCTGTAACAGTTGCTGCGCTGACTATTTATGATATGTGTAAAGCGATGGATAAAGGAATGCTTATAGAAAAAACACATTTAGTAGAAAAAACAGGTGGAAAAAGCGGGACATTTAAAGCAAACATGTAACTATTTTGTAGGATAGGGGTTATGTTTTATGCAATTATTAATGGATAAATTTGGTCGGGTACATGATTATATTCGCATTTCGGTTACAGATCGGTGCAATTTAAGGTGTGTATATTGTATGCCCGAAGAAGGTCTAACATTTTTACCCCATGATAAAGTGCTATCCAAAGATGAAATTGTTGGTTTTATGGAAACGATGGTTAAATTTGGTATAAAAAAAGTACGTATAACTGGTGGTGAGCCATTACTAAGAACGGATATTGTTGAAATTGTTCGAGGTATAGGGGCCGTTCCAGAAATTGAGGATATTTCCATTACAACCAATGCAATGTATTTAGCGAAAAAAGCCGAAGCACTAAAAGAAGCAGGGCTTACACGAGTAAATATCAGTCTGGATTCCCTTCATGCTGATCGTTTTCAAGCAATTACACGCGGGGGACGATTGCAAAAAGTATTAGAAGGTATTCAAAAAGCCGAAGAAGTAGGGCTTTTTCCAATTAAACTAAATGTGGTATTAATAAAAGGACAGAATGACGATGAAATAACAGATTTTCTGCAGTTTACTAAAGATAAAGATATTAATATTCGTTTTATTGAATATATGCCAATAGGTCATGCTGGGACAAGCTGGAAAGAAAAATACTTGTCGCTAGATACTATTTTTGAAGCATGTGAGCAGGCAGGTTTTATGTACGAACCAGTTAATACTATCCGTGGTAATGGTCCTTCCGAAAATTTTCGCATTAAAGGAGCGAAAGGGACTTTTGGTGTAATCCACCCAGTAAGCGCTCATTTTTGCGATAGTTGCAATCGGCTTCGATTAACAGCAGATGGTTATATTAAAGCTTGTCTATATTGGGATGAGGAAATGAATATTCGACCATTTATTAATGAACCAGTAAAATTAATGCAATTAGTACAAAAAGCGATTGATAATAAGCCAGAAAATCATGAAATGGCACTAAAATTACAAGATGAAGTACAATCCAACAAGCCAACTTGGAGGCGAATGAGCCAAATTGGTGGTTAAAAAAATAAACCGATTTGAGATTATTAACTCAAGTCGGTTTATTTTTCACGTTCAGCAACTAGATGAGGAAGCTCAGGGATAATTAAGCTTTCCATCGCTAAACGACAGGCGTTAGTTGAACCAGGTAATGCAAAAATTAATAGACCATTTTCTGTAAAGCCTGCAAATGCACGTGATACCATAGCACGACTACCAACATCTTCATAACTAAGCATCCGGAAAAGTTCGCCAAATCCTGGTATTTCTTGATGTATGGTTGAAAATAAAGCTTCATAAGTAACATCTCTTTTTGCTATTCCAGTTCCACCATTTGTTATTAAACAAAATGGATTATCCGCCACAAGTTCTTCCATTTTTTTAGCTATTAGCGTAGCATCATCTGCAACGACTACACGCGAAATTACTTGATGACCAGCTTTCTCTAAAAATGTTTGAATTAGTTTTCCGCTTTTATCGGTATTTAAATTTCTTGTATCACTAATGGTTAAAATACTGCAACTTGCAGGGATAAATGTTGTTTGTTGCATAATAAGCGCTCCTTTAATTAAAAAATAGCTGATATATTTTTTTCGCTTCTAAAATATTCTCTGTTCCGTGAAGTAAAACACGACCATTTTTAAAAATAATAAATTGGTAATGCAGGTAGTCGAAACTGAGTAGCGCGGGATTTTCAAGATATGTTATTTTCTCAGCTAGAAGTCGGTGTTTGATTATGTCGAAATTACTTTTTTGCGATAAATGAAATTGGACTGTGTCGCGCCCGCAAAGTGCAATAGTTTGTTTAGAAAATGGCTTTTCGATAGTAGCTTTAGAAGAACAGCCTGCGCAATTTGAACGCTTTTTCACTTGAAAGGAACGAAATATAAACTGCCAATTATCTAGTTGGTAATAAGTATTAGCAGAGAAATCTGGTTTTAAAATCATCTGTGTAAGTAGCGAGACTTGCATGCCAGCAACGATAGGGATAAGTGCCCCGTCGACACCAATTACATCACAACTAGCTGTATTCGTTTGCGGCAAGTCACCCATTAAACAATGCAAACAGGCGGAATAAGGTGGGATAATTGGCATGATATTCGCATAATTTCCTGCACAAGAAGTGAAAATCCAAGGAAGTTGATATTTAAAAGAAAACTGATTCAACATTTCCCGCGTTGCAAAATTATCCGTACAATCTAACAGATAATCCACTTCCTCAGCAAAAGGAATAAGGCTCTCCATATTTGCATCATCTACAATGTATTCAATCGTAATATCACTGTTAATTAATTGAAGCGCTTTATATGCAGCATATGCTTTTGCTTGTTTTTCTCTTGCATCTTGTTCAGTAAAAAGTGATTGTCGTTGCAAGTTACTCCACTCGACATAATCACGGTCCATGAGAATTAATTTGCCAAACCCCATACGTGCGCAAATTTCTGCCGCATAAGAGCCAATTGCACCAACACCAATAATTAAAATCGTTTTTGTTAACAGTTTAGCTTGACCAGTTTTGCCAATAGTTGTAACGCGCATTTGGCGATCGTAACGTTCCAAATTTTTCACCAACTTTCTTACTATATTTTACCAGAAAATAATAAAAAGAGCCTGTAATAGAGGTTTTGATTAATATTTGTAAATTGTTTCAGTTCCCATACGATTTTTTCTGAGATTAATGAACGCCTGTTTGAGTCCGAAGTGATTGCCGATGATGGAATTTTTTTCATGAAGCGTTTGATTTAGTCCTTTTTTCAGGTGATGCAAATAAACGAAACTTTAGACAATTAGCTAGTAATATGGAAACAGTTGGTGGACACTAATTTCTAATACAAAACCCCCGCAGAAAATAAATTCTGTGGGGGTTTCGTTTTAACCAAATACATCTACATCAGGTGGTAAATAAGATGGGTTATCTTTATTAATGTGATCATAAAACATAATACCATTTAAATGATCAATTTCATGTTGGATTACGATAGCTGGATAACCTTTAAAACGTAATTTTAAAGGTGTACCATCTTCATCAAAAGCATCAATAGTAACACGTTCACTGCGAACAACATAACCTGGAACTTCACGATCAACCGAAAGACAACCCTCGCCGCCAGATAAGCAAGCTTGTTGAACGGAATGGCTACGAATTTTGGGATTATAAAGTACATAACTATAAAGCCGATCTTTTTCATCATGCACGTGAATGGCAAGGAAGCGTTTTGTTACAGCCAGTTGTGGAGCAGCAATTCCAACGCCACCACGTAAACCGTATTTTTCAGCTAGCTCTTCATCTTGACTATTAATTAGAAATTCGAGCATATCTCGCCCTAATTTTTTTTCTTCATCTGAAAGTGGAAATGTCACTTCATTAGCAACTTCTCTAAGCGCTGGGTGACCTTCTCGCACAATATCGTCCATTGTAAGCATGATTTGATTCTCTCCTGTTCTTTATTAACATACTTTCATTTTAACAAAAGAACGAAAAAAAAGGAATGAAAGAATACTTTTGTAAGAAGAACCAAGTATTTTTATAGGACTAAAGGCATATTTGTTAAAAATAGCCAAGATTAAATAACGAACAATTATTTATATTTATCTTATAATGTTCGTCTAATATCAGGAGATAAAAATTTTCTAAGTTTGTGAATTCACAAACTAATTAAAATCAATAAAAGAAAAGATGAAATAGGTGTGATAATGCGATGGTTACAATATTATATAACAGTTCATATGATTTTAAACTTTTTTTAATACAGAAGTGGAAAGCGAATGATTTAAGTAATAAAGCCATTGTAAGCGATAAAACAATTAGAGATTAACTTATTGACTTCATAATCTGGGTAGTGTAAATTAAAAGAGAAGATTAGTGTATTAATATATTTCTTGTTTCTAACTAAAACAGAAATAAAGTTATAATATAAAAGGAACATTCCTATTTTTCATAAAATATTGTGAAAGAATGAAACTTTTTTCACAAACTCTTCTAAATGCAATGTTTTTATTAAAGAATTTGTGGTAATAACTGGAGAGGCTGTGGAATTAGTTTATAGGAAATTAGAAAAAGCTTCCGGAATTCGCTTCTTTCTATAGAAAAACTTTTCTTTTACTACGCTACTATATTTAATACACAATCAGGATGGCAGTTGTAGCTATATCTTTTTAGTTGGATATGATGACCGGACAAGCCCACTTAATGATATAACGAAACTGTACAATGTAAATGACGAAAGGGTGGATACGAAATGGCTTCTAAAACAAAGAAGGCTATTATCGACGTAAAGAAACAATTTGAGGCTGTTCATAAACAATTTGAATTAGTTCAAATTTTAAATGAAAAAGGAGAAATCGTAAATCCAGATTTAATGCCGGATTTAACAGATGATCAATTAGTAGAGTTAATGACTCGTATGGTTTGGACTCGTGTACTTGACCAACGCTCTATCTCACTTAACCGTCAAGGACGTTTAGGTTTCTATGCTCCAACAGCTGGACAAGAAGCTTCACAACTTGGAAGTCACTATGCACTTGAAAAACATGACTATATTCTTCCGGGTTACCGTGATGTGCCACAACTTATCTGGCACGGTCTTCCACTTACAAAAGCATTCTTGTTCTCTCGTGGACACTTTGTAGGAAACCAATTCCCAGAAGATTTAAATGTATTATCACCACAAATCATCATTGGTGCACAAATCGTTCAAGCTGCTGGTGTTGCTCTAGGTCTTAAAAAACGTAAAAAAGATGCTGTTGTAATTACGTATACTGGTGATGGTGGTTCTTCGCAAGGGGACTTTTATGAAGGTATGAACTTTGCAGGTGCTTATCATGCTCCAGCAATTTTCGTAGTACAAAATAATAAATTCGCTATTTCTACACCACGTGAAAAACAATCAGCTGCTGAAACACTAGCTCAAAAAGCTGTTGCAGCCGGAATCCCAGGTGTGCAAGTAGACGGAATGGATCCACTAGCAGTTTATGCCGTAACTAAATTTGCTCGTGAACGTGCAGTTGCAGGTGAAGGCCCAACACTTATCGAAACAATGACTTACCGTTATGGGCCACATACACTTTCCGGAGATGACCCAACTCGTTACCGTACAAAAGAGCTTGACGGAGAATGGGAACTTAAAGATCCAATCGTTCGTTTCCGTACTTTCTTAGAAGGAAAAGGTCTTTGGAACGAAGAAAAAGAAAATGCTGTAATTGACCAAGCAAAAGAAGAAATTAAAGTAGCTATTAAAGAAGCAGATGCTACACCAAAACAAACAGTGACTGATCTTCTTAAAAATATGTATGAAACACCAACTGCTCCTGTCAAAGAGCAACTGGCAATCTATGAAGCGAAGGAGTCGAAATAATCATGGCGCAAAAAACAATGATTCAAGCGATTACAGATGCGCTTGCAGTAGAACTTGAAAAAGACGAAAACGTATTAGTTTTTGGGGAAGACGTTGGTAAAAATGGCGGCGTATTCCGTGCAACTGAAGGATTACAAGAAAAATTTGGTGACGAGCGTGTATTTGATACGCCCCTAGCAGAATCTGGTATTGGCGGTCTTGCTATTGGTCTTGCGCTTGAAGGTTTCCGTCCAGTTCCTGAAATTCAATTTTTTGGCTTCGTATTTGAAGTAATGGATTCCGTTGCTGGTCAAATGGCTCGTATGCGTTACCGTACAGGCGGAACTCGTACTGCTCCAATTACGATTCGCGCACCTTTTGGTGGTGGTGTTCATACTCCAGAAATGCATGCGGATAACTTAGAAGGCTTAATGGCTCAATCACCTGGCTTAAAAGTAGTTATTCCATCCACACCATACGATGCAAAAGGATTACTAATCTCAGCAATTCGTGATAATGATCCAGTTATCTTCCTTGAACATATGAAATTATATCGTTCTTTCCGTGAAGAAGTTCCAGAAGGCGAATACACAGTAGAAATTGGTAAAGCGGCTGTTCGTCGTGAAGGTACAGATGTTTCCATTATCACTTATGGTGCGATGGTACAAGAATCAGTAAAAGCGGCAGAAGCACTTGAAAAAGAAGGCGTATCTGTTGAAGTTATTGACTTACGTACAATTAGTCCAATCGATGTAGATACAATTGTTGCCTCTGTGAAGAAAACGAATCGTGCTGTTGTTGTGCAAGAAGCTCAAAAACAAGCAGGTATTGCAGCGAACGTTATTGCCGAAATCAATGACCGTGCAATCCTTTCTCTTGAAGCACCAGTTATGCGTGTAGCTGCTCCAGATAGCGTATTCCCGTTCTCTCAAGCAGAAACAGTATGGTTACCAAATCATAACGATATTATTGAACGCGTCAAAGAAGTTATTGCATTTTAATCTATCATACTCATTTTAAAACTTATGGGGAGTTTTAAAATGTAAAAGAATTATTTTCATACTAAGGTTCAGTTTACCTGGACCTTAGAAATTACAGGAGGCTTAATAAAAATGGCATATTCATTTAAATTACCGGATATCGGTGAAGGTATCCATGAAGGTGAAATCGTTAAATGGTTTGTTCAACCAGGTGATAAGATTGAAGAAGATGAGTCCCTTTTTGAAGTGCAAAACGACAAATCGGTGGAAGAAATCACTTCTCCAGTTTCCGGAACAATTAAAGAAATCAAAGTTGCAGAAGGAACCGTTGCAACAGTTGGACAAGTACTAGTAACATTTGATGGCGTAGAAGGTCACGAAGACGGCGCCGAAGAAGAAAGCGCAGCACCAAAAGCAGAAAACACACAATCAGCTCCTGCTCCAGCAAAATCTAGTGGAAAAGGAATCTTTGAATTTAAATTACCAGATATTGGTGAAGGAATTCATGAAGGCGAAATTGTTAAATGGTTTATTCAACCGGGCGATAAAGTAGAAGAAGACGAATCCATTTTTGAAGTTCAAAATGATAAATCAGTGGAAGAAATTACATCTCCAGTAGATGGAACTGTAAAAGAGATTCTAGTGAGCGAAGGAACCGTTGCAACAGTAGGACAAGTACTAGTAACTTTTGAAGGCGATTTTGAAGGCGGACAAAGCCATGAATCCACACCGGAATCTCCAGCAGAAGATGCTGCACTTGTAAATAATGATGCAGCTTCTACACCAACTACAGGAGGAAATGGGACTCCATCATCTAAAAAAGATCCTAATGGCCTAGTAATTGCCATGCCTTCCGTACGTAAATATGCTCGTGAAAAAGGCGTTAATATTGCTGAAGTAGCCGGATCTGGAAAAAATAATCGTGTAGTAAAAGCGGATATTGATGCTTTCCTAAACGGCGAACAACCAGCTGCAATAACTTCTGCACAAACAGAAGAAAAAGTAGCGCCAAAAGCAGACAAAGCAGCTGCAAAACCTGCTGCCATAAGTTCCGAAGCTTATCCAGAAACACGCGAAAAATTAACACCAACTCGTCGTGCAATCGCAAAAGCAATGGTAAACTCGAAACATACAGCACCACACGTTACTTTAATGGACGAAATCGAAGTAACTGCACTAATGGCTCACCGCAAACGTTTCAAAGAAGTGGCTGCCGAAAAAGGTATCAAACTTACTTTCTTACCTTATATGGTAAAAGCGCTTGTTGCAACGCTTCGTGATTTCCCAGTGCTTAACACTACTTTAGACGATGCGACAGAAGAACTTGTTTACAAACATTACTTCAACGTTGGTATCGCAGCAGACACAGACCACGGTTTATATGTACCAGTAATCAAAAATGCGGATAAAAAATCTGTATTTGCTATCTCTGATGAAATTAACGAACTAGCTGGAAAAGCACGTGATGGTAAATTAACAGCTGACGAAATGCGCCATGGCTCCGCAACTATTTCAAATATCGGTTCTGCCGGCGGACAATGGTTCACTCCAGTAATTAACTACCCTGAAGTTGCTATCCTTGGTGTTGGTCGTATTGCACAAAAACCTATCGTAAAAGATGGCGAAATCGTAGCTGCACCAGTACTAGCTCTATCACTTAGCTTTGACCACCGTGTAATTGACGGTGCCACAGCTCAAAAAGCAATGAACAATATTAAACGTTTATTAAACGACCCAGAATTATTACTAATGGAGGTGTAACAAAATGGTAGTAGGCGATTTTCCAGAAGAAAGAGACACCATAGTCATCGGTGCAGGCCCAGGTGGGTATGTAGCCGCAATTCGAGCAGCACAACTCGGACAAAAAGTAACCATTATTGAAAAAGAATATTACGGCGGTGTTTGTTTAAACGTTGGATGTATTCCTTCTAAAGCACTTATCACTGTAGGTCACCGTTTTAAAGAAGCAAATCATTCTGATAACATGGGAATCACAGCTGATAACGTAAGCTTAGATTTCACTAAAGCACAAGAATGGAAAGGAAGCGTCGTTAACAAGCTTACATCAGGAGTTAAAGGCCTTCTTAAGAAAAATAAAGTAGAAATGTTAGAAGGAGAAGCGTTTTTCGTGGATGATCATTCTTTACGTGTGATCCATCCTGATTCCGCTCAAACTTATACATTTAATAACGTTATTATTGCAACAGGATCTCGTCCAATCGAAATCCCTGGTTTCAAATATGGTAAACGTGTATTAAGCTCAACTGGTGCACTTGCCCTAACAGAAGTTCCGAAAAAATTAGTCGTTATTGGCGGCGGATATATCGGAACAGAACTTGGTGGCGCGTTTGCTAACTTAGGAACAGAATTAACCATCCTTGAAGGCGGTCCAGAAATCTTACCAACATATGAAAAAGATATGGTTTCGCTTGTAAAACGTAATCTAAAAAGCAAAAACGTTGAAATGGTGACTAAAGCACTTGCAAAATCCGCTGAAGAAACTGAAAACGGCGTAAAAGTAACTTATGAAGCAAATGGCGAAACAAAAACTATTGAAGCTGACTATGTGTTAGTAACAGTAGGTCGTCGTCCAAATACAGACGAAATCGGTTTAGAACAAGCTGGCGTAAAAGTAACAGAACGCGGTTTAGTAGAAGTTGATAAACAAGGTCGCTCTAACGTTTCAAACATTTTCGCGATTGGCGATATTGTTCCCGGTGTTCCACTTGCGCATAAAGCAAGCTATGAAGCGAAAATTGCGGCAGAAGCAATTGCTGGCGAAAAAGCTGAAAACGACTATACTGCACTTCCAGCAGTTGTATTCAGTGATCCAGAACTAGCAACAGTTGGTTTAACTGAAAAAGAAGCAAAAGAAAAAGGCTTTGACGTAAAAGCTGCTAAATTCCCATTCGGCGGTAACGGTCGTGCACTTTCTTTAGATGCACCTGAAGGATTTGTTCGTTTAGTTACCCGTAAAGAAGATGGCTTAGTTATCGGTGCACAAGTTGCCGGAATGAATGCTTCTGATATTATTTCAGAGATTGGCTTAGCAATCGAATCAGGCATTACTGCGGAAGATATTGCACTTACTATTCATGCTCATCCATCACTTGGAGAGCTAACAATGGAAGCTGCTGAACTCGCTTTAGGTCGCCCAATTCATATGTAATACGAAAGAAGCGGAAATATCCTTTGATGGGTATTTCCGCTTTTTAATTAAAGAATTATTTTTAGTTCATTTTTTGAAATAAATTACCTGTTTTAGAAAAAAAGTAGTATAATATAAAAGGTAAACTTAACAAGTCAAATCTAATTGAATCAGGTGAAAAAATGGAGAAACAAACAGCAACTTGGAAGAAAACGCTATTTTGGTGTGGTTATGTGATTGCAGGAATTTGCTTTCTATTAACTATTGTTGCTTTTATTGTAGGATTTATACACCATATGCATGATACGGGGGGATGGAGATCTGTTATTCAAATTCTTGAAACGCCCATCACAGGTTTTATAAAAATGACTGGCGGCTACATTGGTAATGGAATTTTGGAAGTTATTATCTTAATTATCGTAAGTTATATACTACCGATTTTTTTCTGTTTTGCAACCTATCGTATCAAAGCAAAACGGCGTGAAATGGTTTGATAATGAGTATATTCTGTAAAAAGCAAAGCGAATTAGGCGATGCTTTTTATTTATGTGGTCAAGTTAGTTTATTCTAGCAAGTAAGCATGCTAAAATAATATTACTAGACTTGATGAGGAGGAGATAATCGTGACATCTAAGAAGAAGAAAATTGTCATTATTGGAAGAAGCAATTTACAAAGCCTCTATATTCATACAATTCTTCTGAAAAAAATTTCTGCAGAGATTTACTTAATAGATGAGCTAGCGAAGTCAAGCGTTCAAGATTTTCAGTATGCTAGTTATTATCATCCTGCTGCAACTATTGATATAGGTAGTTTTAACGAGTGTAGAAATGCTGATTTAATGATCTTTTTTCAAGAAGAAATGTCTGATTCTACTATCTCAAAAGAAGAAAACCTGGCTTTAATCAAAGAAAAAGTGAAAAAGATGATGGCAACTGGTTTTCAAGGGAATGTTATTATCGCAACGGCAGAAAGTAATACAGTTGCTTCGCTGGTTAAACGTTTCTCGGGTTTACCAGCAAGCCAAATTATCACGCTTGGAACCATTCTCGCGACATCCTATTTTCAAGTAGAAATAGCAAAATTATTTAAAATTAGCCCCAAAAATGTTCATGGTTATATTATAGGGGATCATTCGAACGATGTCATTCCAGTTTGGAGTAGGGCATTTCTTGGCGGAAAACCAATTTTAAGTTATTTAGCGGAAGAGCCAAAAAGAATAACCTCCGAAGATTTACAAAACCTTGCGCAAAGAATGACAAAGATTCCTGATTTTCCTTTTGAAAATAAAGATGATTGCACGTTTCAATTTAGTACAGTGACCGTGCTTGCAGAATTAACAGAAGTGATTTTACGAGATGAGGCGCGAGTGCTTACAGTAGGCGTGGAGGTTAAGACAGCTTATGGATTAGATGAACCAGTCTTTATTAGCGTACCAGCCGTTATTGGCGCTTCTGGAGTACAAGAATTATTAGAACTTAACCTTTCAGAGGACGAACAAAAAGAATTGAAGCAAATTGCGATGAAAACAACGAGTAAATTAGAAGCGATGCAACTTGATAAAGGAGGAATAAATTAATGGAATATAGTTATCCGCTAAATCCAGACTGGACAACGGAAGAAATGACGATTGTTGTCCAATTTTTAGAGGCTATCGAACGCGCATATGAAAAAGGCATTGATACGTTAGAACTTAAAGAAAAATACCATAATTTTAAACAAGTGGTTCCTTCTAAAGGCGAAGAAAAACGTCTTGGTCTAGACTTTGAAAAAGCAAGTGGCTATTCTGCTTATAAAGTCATGCAATTAGTAAAAGATGCAACCACAAGCAAAATAAAAATGCAACCGTAATTAAAAAGGAGGAAATTTTTCATGGATATTAGTCAAATTAAAGCAAGCATTGTAACGCCAGAAGTAGGGATACACGTAGGAGATAAGGAAGCTCCGGTAAAAGTAATGTCATTTATTAATCTACGTTGCCCATATTGTCGTGAGTGGAACGAAAAATCAAAAGATGTTCTAACAGAGTTTATTCAAGCAGGCAAAATCGAGCTAATCATTAAACCTTTTGATAAAGAAAAAGAATCACTTCAACGTGGAAATGTGGCGCACCGTTATTTAGACTATTCCACACCAGAAAAAACACGCGAAACAATTAATAAAATTTATAGTACACAAGGTGATTGGGGAAATCTATCTTTAGAGGAAGTAGCGACCTATATGGAAGCGACTCTAGGATTAACAGAGCAGGATAATAAAGAAGCATCTGAAAAAATTATCCGTGAAGCAAATGAAGCGAATATTGTATTTGTTCCAACTGTTATTGTTGGTGAACATATTTTCGATGAACACATTAGTCCGGAACAATTACGCACTTTATTAAACGACGAGTTAACTAAATAAAAAGAAAGCATCATAAATAAAATTAAGTTTAACCAATTAGAAATGGATTTGTTTATTCTCTGTATAGAGGATTCCGAATCCATTTTCTATTGATTGGGATTTATCGCGTTAGTCATTTTTTATCACCAAAGAACCTATTATTTAGTTGGAAATAAGAAAAAGTGATTTTTACCCAAATAAAACTAGAGAAGAAAAGAAAGGTACAAAAAGAGTTATCAATTCTAGCAAAAATTTTGCGGGAAATAGGTTTATTAACAAAATTTTTCTTCTTTTTTGAAGTTAAAAGGACCTGGTTATCATGCTGTTTTGTATGTGTGAAAACAGCTTAAATATAGCAATTTAATGTGTTAAAATATAGAGGTGGCAAGGGAAAGGAGTGAAAAGTTGTTAAAAGAACGGATTAATTTTTTGATACAGCAAAAGGGGATATCAAGAAAAACACTTGTTAATGGACTTATAACATTACCTCATTTTTCAAATATTCTAGCAGGACGTTATTTGTTAGCAGATGATATTGCAAAACAACTTGGAGAGCGCTTGGGTGTGACAACAGATTATATACTGCACGCAGAAGACAACTCTTTTGAAATTAACAACCAAGCCGAAAAAACTTTCCGTCGTATCGTGTTATTTCAACAGTTGGATGATGCATATGTGGCTTCGATACCAGAACAAAACGATGCGCTAGTACTCGAACTTTCAACAGCATTGATGAAAGCATGTTATTATCAGGCGACGAGCAATCAGGAAAATTACCAAGCATTGCATAAAAATTATTTAAATTTTTATCTGGAAAATTTTGATGATGTATCCATTTTAAAATTACCGCTCCCGTTAAGAAAAGCTTTTTTCTATTACAAACTACAATTTTATCGGTCCATTTCAAAATTAGAAGAAAGTAGCAAATATATGGAGTTGTTGTTACCTATCCTGGAAGATGATGCAGAGGTTTGGATTGCTATAAAGAAGATTGAGATGGAAGTCTTAGTAGCACTGAAATTATACGATAAAGCAAAAAAAAGTTTTGAAGACACACTGCATCGTGTTCAAAGTGAAAATCTATCACATCACCTTTCTAGCCTCTATATTGCAGAAAGTGCGTATTGTTTTTATTTGAAGCTTTATGAAGAGGCATTTGTTAATTTAGCTAAGGCAGAAGAATATTTAGTTTACATGGATGATTCAGCTGGTACGTATCTAGTCACTATTTTTAATAATCGTATTTTAATGCTGATTGCAACAAATCGATTGGGTGACGCCGCGCAGGAAGTGGAACGCTTTGAAAAATATCTTCACCAACAAAAGAATATAGATACAACATTTTGGACATTAATTGAACTACATAAAGCGGATATTGCATTAGCTGGTGGTGCAGTTGCGAAATTAGAAGAAATACTGGCAGGCTTGCAAAAAACGAATAAAACATCCGATCAAATATACGCAGTAAAATTTTATCAATGTCAGTTAGCGCTTTTACAAGAAAATTTTAAAACAGCAGAAGCGATAGCGGAAGAATGCTTACCATTTTTCGAACAAGCAAATAGTGCTAATAGGCTAATTTTGATTTATGAAACGATTGCTATCTGCGCAGAGCAAACAAGACAATATAAGAAATCTTCGGATATGTATAAAAAAATGACACAATTATTAAAAATGAATTGAGGGGAAATAACAATGAAAATAGTAGGAAGTTTAGGAAGAGCAATTGGTTTTATAATGATTTTTGGTTCAATGGCATATATATTTTTTAATCGAGATAATATGGAGGTTTTCTCTTCATCGGCCTTTCGGTATACACTATATGGCGGAATAGCAATCCTCGTTATCAGCAGTATATTACCATTGGTGTTATCAGGATTTGGCGGACGAGTTAAAAATGGAGTTCCTGCATTAGGAATTATTGAATCAGTTAGGCAAACGGGAACATATATAAACGAGCAACCGCAAGTAGAATTAAAAATACAAGTAACAGAGGAAAGTGGCGAACAATTTGATACAACGATAACCACGATAATCCCATTAACACAATTGGCGAGTTTTCAAATAAATTCCCCAATCAATGTTCTCGTAGGTGAAAATCGAAAAGTAGGGTTGCCAAAAGCGGGAGATCCAACACTGTCGCAAGAAAAAATGCAGTCCATATTTAATGTGGTAGCTGTAAAAAAAGGATTGATAAGTAAAGAATCACTAGAAATTAGTCAAAATGGTGTAGAAAGTTATGCGACTGTAAAAGCAATGAGACCAAGGGGTTCACTTACAGCAGAACGTGTGGAGTTAGAGCTAGATTTGGACTTAACGAAAGTAGATCAAAGTATCGTACCTGTTAGCGTAGTAAAAACATTTCCTGGCTCTAGTGTAGAACAACTACAACCTGGTCGTGTGGTTTCGGTTATTTATCTACCAAATCAACCTGAAAAATTAGTAATTAAAACGGTGGCCGATGCAAATACAGCTCAGTCGGCTTTCCAAAAAGGCTAAATAGGGATTTGTATTAAAATAAACGAATAAATGAGGATTAGAAATGAGCAATAACTCAAAAGCAAATCTGGCTATTTTTATCGCAATTTTATCTTTCATGAGTATCAACTTTTCTTTTATAGCTGTACCGAGTTTAATTGGTATTATTTGGTTAACTACTAGTATTATAGTATTAGTAGTAATGATTATTCTACTCATTCTGCTTAATAAACAAGCTAAAAACGACATAGAGTCAGCCTCGATCCCCTTAAAGGCAACCATCACGTGGTGGGAAACAAGTAGTAGTGCAGAAAGAGGAATCATATTCTATTTAGTATTATCTATTCCTCAAAAAGGAAAACAAATAGAACGCGCTTATTCTACTTCTGGGGGCATTGGTATCGTTGAACTAACACAATTTTTAAATCAGCATCCATTTGGTTCAAAACTAACTATTTTAACAAATGGCAAAGACTTAAAAGTGATTGTGTTAGAAGAGATACAACTTGTTATGTCAAATCATGGAGAAAAGCTGATATTAGAACGTTTTCACAAATCTAAAAAACATTAATCAATAAGAAAAAACGAATGTACTGTCTAACAAATGGTTAGATAGTACATTCGTTTTTTTGTCCTAGTTAAAAGAATTTCCTCCGCCAAAATACAATCGCAAGTGCGCCGGCAATTCCAAACGCAAATCCAAGCGTTAGCATCCACGCTAGAGGAGTATTCATAAAGGGTAATTTAACATTCATTCCATAAAAACTAAAAACCATGGTAGGAATAGTCAAGATGATAGTAAACGAAGTTAGGAATTTCATCACGATATTCATGTTGTTGGAGATAATCGAGGCATATGCATCCATCATCCCACTTAGAATATTTGAGTGAACTTCCGCCATTTCGATTCCTTGGCGATTTTCAATTATAACATCTTCCAGTAAGTCTTGATCTTCCTCGTACATTTTAACGATGTTTTGGCGCATCATTTTGTCAAGGACAACTTTATTGGATTTAAGGGCAGTCACAAAGTAAACCAAACTTTTTTCAATACCCATTAAATCATACAACTGTTTATTTTTCATTGATTCATGTAATTCTTTTTCGATTTCATCTGTTTGACGGTTTAAGCGTTTTAAGTGCCGTAAGAAAGTCGTTGAAATCATATATAAAATTTGTAAGGCGAACCGTGTTTTCATATGCGTATAAAAGCCTTTAATACGGTTTCGGATAAATGATTGCACAATGGAAGAATCAATCGTACATATCGTAATAAAGTAGTCTTTCGTAATAATTATCCCCATTGGTATGGTTTCAAATGAAGCATAATGAATATCGTCTTCATCTACTACCGGAAAGTCACAAACAATTAAAACGGAATCAGAATCATCGTCACGTTCAATCCGGGCGCTTTCATCTTTATCTAGTGGATCTTCTAAAAATTCTAGTGGGATTTCATAATTATCGGCAATTCTATTAATTTCTTCAGAAGTAGGGGCAACGATATTAATCCAACAATTGCGGGTTACTTCTTCTAATTCCATTAGTTTGCCATTTTCATCTGATTTGAAAATTTGATGCATGCTCTTTACCTCCTTTTTTTAACAGGTAAATTTCACGCGGTTTAAGTCTCGTTCCCGTGAAAAATCACCTGTATGAATACTTCGATGCGGACCAGGGTCACTTGCTGTTTGCTGTTCCTTTTTCACGTTCCTCAACTCCTTCAAACCAGTAATAATTCACAACTCTACCATTATACCTAGATTAACACTATTTGTACATCTTTTATTGTAAGGAAGCTTTATAGAATGGGATCAATTCATCTAGCACAGATTCCGCTTCTTTTAGGAAGGCTTTTCCAGGAGCCAAAGCGGTATCATCCGGCAAATATATTTTCCCTACTAAAAATTCCCCTTTTTTCACATCACGAAAACGTTCCAAAGTAGGCACTAATTCTCCACTATGTACGGGATAGGTTTTTTCTTCTGTATGATCTGGCGAAATCGCAAAACCATCTGGTAAATCAGCAAATAATTTTTTTTCTTTCAAAAAGCGATTGGCAATTTTGGCGCTTTGTTCATTTTCATAAATAAAAGCTAACCAAACAAATAAGTAGTTATCAAATAGCCCCACTTGAAAATGTGGATGTTTTTTATAACCACGTTTGTCGTGACAGATTGCTAACCAAGTGCTTTCGGGTGGGTTAACAGAACGTCTTTGGTGTCGCGCAATATGTAAAAACATTTCCTCGCCAAGCTGAGTACTTAAATACGTCGTTAATTCCTCGCCAGCTGCTTTAAATTTTGGTTGAATATCATTTTGAATCCCAGCCATTCTTGCTTCAAGCCCAGGAATTTGCATTGTTTTAAAATCTTTCTTTGTAAAGCCTTTAAAAGTCATAAGATTTCCTCCTAATTTTGCGTATAGTTTTATTATACGGAAGTTAAGTTCTGAGGGAAAGAATCTTGTTCTATTCAGATAATTCATTTTTGTGATAAAATAAACAAAACAGGTATAAAGAGGTGTGCGTATGGATAGCAAAAAAATAGATTATTTAGCACGTTTATGGATTATGGAAGCAGCGGCGAAAATTAAGCAGTCGTTTAAAGAAACATTAGATATTGATACTAAGTCTGGCAGAAATGACCTTGTAACAAATATGGACAAAGACACAGAAGCATTTTTTGTTCAACAAATCAAAGAAAATTTTCCAGAGCATCGGTTATTTGGTGAAGAGGGAATGGCAGATTCAGTAACCGATTTAACAGGTGTTGTTTGGATTCTTGACCCAATTGATGGCACACTTAATTTTGTTGAGCAACAAAGGGATTTCGCGATTTCGCTTGCTGTTTATGAAGATGGTGCTGGAAAGCTTGCTTATATTTATGATGTTGTGCGAGACGAACTCTATTTTGCGGAAAGAGGAAAAGGCGCAACAGTCAATGGCAAAACAATTCCGAAAATCAATCCAGATATAGAACTTCAAGATGCGCTGTTAATTGCAAATTTAAGTGTTACGAGAAAATTCCCAACAATGTGGGAGGCTGTGAAAGTTTCACGTGGCTTACGACTTCACGGTGCAGCTTCACTTGAATATATGGATGTCGCAACTGGACGAGCAGGAGCATATCTTTCTGCAAATTTAGAACCTTGGGATATTGCAGCGGGAAAAATTATTGTGGAGGAACTAGGCGGAATTGTAACTAGAATAAATGGCGAAAAAATGAATCTCTTAGAAAAAGGTACTTCAATCGTTGCGGCACCTAAAATTCATCAAACGCTATTAAATAACTACCTGCCTTAAAGAAAGCGCTCAACATAAAAAAACGGCTTTTCAGAAAATAAAAATCGTGCCAAATCCGCCTAGCTATGCTATAATAGGTAAGTTGATTTAAACGAGACGATAGCGACGGAGGAAAATAAATCTATTTTCCTCTTTCTTTTGGCTAATCTTCACGATAAATGTTTGGATTTTTAATTTAGGAGGAAACAAGATTGAATTTAAGAAATGATATTCGTAATGTAGCAATTATTGCCCACGTTGACCATGGTAAAACGACACTCGTAGACCAATTATTACGCCAGTCAGGTACATTCCGCGACAATGAAACAGTTGCTGAACGTGCGATGGACAACAATGATTTAGAAAGAGAACGCGGTATTACTATTTTAGCAAAAAATACAGCGATTAAGTATGAAGATACACGTGTAAACATCATGGATACACCTGGACACGCCGATTTCGGTGGAGAAGTAGAACGTATCATGAAAATGGTAGATGGTGTTCTTTTAGTAGTAGACGCATATGAAGGTACAATGCCTCAAACACGTTTTGTACTAAAAAAAGCATTAGAACAAAACTTAACACCAATTGTCGTAGTTAATAAAATTGACCGTGATTTTGCTCGCCCAGAAGAAGTAGTAGATGAAGTATTAGAACTTTTCATCGAACTAGGAGCAAATGATGATCAATTAGAATTCCCAGTTGTTTATGCATCTGCAATCAACGGAACTTCAAGCTATGATTCCGACCCTGCAGAACAAAAAGAAACAATGAAACCACTTTTAGACACAATTATTGAACATATCCCAGCACCAGTTGATAATAGCGATGAACCTTTACAATTCCAAGTTTCATTACTTGATTATAATGATTATGTTGGTCGTATCGGTATTGGCCGTGTTTTCCGCGGAACAATGCATGTTGGACAAACAGTTGCATTAATTAAACTTGACGGTACTGTAAAACAATTCCGTGTAACGAAAATGTTCGGTTTCTTCGGACTAAAACGTGACGAAATTAAAGAAGCAAAAGCAGGGGACTTAGTAGCACTTGCTGGAATGGAAGATATCTTCGTTGGTGAAACAGTAACACCATTTGATCATCAAGAAGCACTTCCGCTTTTACGTATTGACGAACCAACATTGCAAATGACTTTTGTTACTAATAACAGTCCTTTCGCTGGTCGTGAAGGTAAACATGTTACAAGTCGTAAAATTGAAGAACGTTTACTAGCAGAACTTCAAACAGATGTATCGCTTCGTGTAGATCCAACAGCTTCCCCAGACGCTTGGGTAGTTTCAGGTCGTGGAGAACTTCATTTATCCATTCTTATTGAAACAATGCGTCGTGAAGGTTATGAATTACAAGTTTCTAAACCTGAAGTTATCATTCGTGAAATTGATGGCGTGAAATGTGAACCAGTAGAAGATGTTCAAATTGATACTCCTGAAGAATTCATGGGATCTGTTATTGAATCAATTAGCCAACGTAAAGGTGAAATGAAAAACATGATCAACGACGGTAACGGACAAGTTCGTTTACAATTTATCGTTCCTGCTCGTGGATTAATTGGTTATACAACAGATTTCCTTTCAATGACTCGTGGATATGGTATTATCAACCATACATTCGATAGCTATCAACCAATCCAAAAAGGACGTGTTGGTGGACGTAGCCGTGGTGTTCTTGTATCAATGGAAACTGGTAAATCAACTACTTACGGAACAATGCAAGTAGAAGATCGCGGTACTATTTTTGTTGAACCTGGTACGGATATTTACGAAGGTATGATTGTAGGAGAAAATAATCGTGATGGCGACATCGCTGTTAACATTGTTAAAGCAAAACAAATGACTAACATTCGTTCTGCGAATAAAGACCAAACAAATGTTATTAAAAAACCACGTCATTTATCTCTAGAAGAATCATTAGAATTCTTGAACGAAGACGAGTTTTGTGAAGTAACTCCAGAATCAATCCGTTTGCGTAAAAAAATTCTTAATAAAAACGAACGTGAAAAAGCAGCAAAACGTTCAAAAACTGCTGAATAATTAATAATTCAAAAGCCAAATAGGTTTTGAGCGATGCTATTTATCACTTAAAACTATTTGGCTTTTTTATGCATTGTTTTTAGAAAAAAAGGGAATAAGAACAATGAGCTTGTAACACTATTGTAATATGTGAAGCTATTTGGTATATTATAAGTAAGTAGAAAAGGTGGTTAGTTATATGAAAAAACGAATATTTATTTTAACAATCTTAATTGTGATTTTGATAGGCGGTGTTGTAATTGGTGCATATGCCCTGAATGATACTCCAACAAAAGAAGCAGATAAACAAACAACTGAAACAAAGACTAAAAAATCTGCAGCTACGCCAAAAGAAGAAAATGAGCCAACTCAAACTGATAAACAAGAAACTACTAAAGATTCAGTAACTGATGACAAAGGAACAGTAACTAAAGGAAGTTCAGATGTAGAAAAAAATACTCCTTCAAAAAATAATACAGATTCAACAAGCCCGGAAAATAATGAGAATGAGGCAACACCAACATTTTCTTTATCCACAACAGGTTTTAAATATTCAAATGTAAAACCAGTTCTAGGTGGGTCTGTTACAACAACATACCTTTCAAGTTCGCCATCATTTCAAAAAATATTTCAAAATTTAACAATAGAAATCAATCAATATAAGGTAGAACATGTTGTAGGTGCAAACAAAACCGTTAATGCTAGTAATCCTGAAAGTTACCTAGCTAATAAAAATGGTTATGTTATTACTTTAGACTTATCAATAAAAAATACTTCTACCAAAGACAAAATGTATAAAGCAGACCAAATTAACCTAGTTGGAGCAAATGAGTTTGTTGGAGGCAGCTTAGATAATTTTATACCTACTAATTTTCATTTATTAGGAAGCAAGGCAGATCCCTATATTTTTACAGCTGGTAAATCAGCCCGAGGATTATTAACATTCACTATGACGGAAGCAGTATATAATGATTTGGCTACGGATCCTAAAATTGGTGTACCAAATCCAGATAAATTCGATTCGAGTGTTTCACAAGATAAAGCAGGAGACGACATAGTTGTTGCTTTCCCAGTAAAATAGAAAGAGTCTGGGGCATAAATCTCAGTAAAAAGAAAAATGGATTTGAGAATTCCTTTATAAGAGGAGTAATCAAATCCATTTTTCAATACATAAAAAAGGTCACTTTTGAAAGAATAGCAGTGATTAAACAATAAACTAATGAGGGAATCGACGGAAAAACACCTTCAATCTCTTTAGGTAAAGTCGAAAGATTATAATCAAGGACTTTGTTCGAAATAAGAGCTCCCGAAACATGCCTTTAAGCAGTTACAATGCTTTCTAACACGCAAACGGAAATGCCAACGCTATTTCACTATTTTGGCAATCGGAATAGCTTTTCTAAAACGGAATAGGCGCAACATTTATGTAGATGAAAGAGGAGTATATACATAATAAACAAATAAAAGCTGATTATTATTTACAAATAGCGATAAACAAGCAATATATCTTAGGTTACGGTGTATTTCCTAATCCCCCATATGTTACTTCTTTTTTTAAACTAATGGAAGAAAATTTTTTTTAGAATTACCGTCCTATATTGTAGTAGAAGCTGGATATGGTAGTGAACGAAACTATAAGATTTCAGCTGAATAGACGCGGTTAATAACCTATTCTATCTACTAAAAGGAGCAGATAAAGACATATAAAACAGAATCCATTTCTTTCTTGAAATTAGATGTACAAAGAACACTTAGATACTTTTCTCTGTTCAAATAACCTTTTCGTAATTTATAGCATTCGAACAGACTGTTACGGTTTTGCTTGTTATCTTAAGTACTATGAATGTGATAATTATTCCTCATGTTCGTTCCGTACAAATTGTACATGAGCTAAAAAAGGAGCGAACCAGCTTTTAATGTTTGAAGGCTTTTTTGTGCTGTACTCAATTATCTGTGCGGGGAGAAGAAAAAGCGAAAAGCGAATTAGGACTTACTCTTTTAATGGTATTTTTAAGAGAATATACTGCTACGGATAGTCACGATAAGCGTCACTATTTTTATTCCCAATAAAAAACCAGAACCAAAAATCTATTTGCACGATTTTTGCTTCTGGTTTCTATTTTTCAAGACTTATATCCTGGCCACTTTTTTTGGAAAAATAAAATGTTTACTTTACAAAGTAACTACGTTTCATCCATCCTGTTTGGTTATTATACGTAATTTGATAAAAATCATCTGTAAGAGTTGTATTATTTAGAGCTACTTTAGCTCCTTTAGGAATACTTATAACTACTGGACTATCCCAAGATGGACTTTGACGTAAGTTTACATCACTAGCTGCATACCAAGTTTCTAAAACGGAAGAAGTAGAAAAATAACTTAGCTTCATCCAGCCAGTTTTCCCATCAGCGGCAGTAACTTGATAGAATCCATTGGTTAATGTTGTATTATTTAACTTTACTTGTGTGTTAACTGAGATTGTTGCTGAAATAGGGCTGTTCCAATCAGGTTTTGAACGTAAATTAAGTTGAGAGGAAGCATAAAGTGTTTCTAGAACTGGTTCTTTAGAGAAATAAGATTCTTTCATCCAGCCAACATTGCCATTTACAGTAATTTTATAAAAGCCATTCGTTTCTGTGGTGTTATTAAGAGTGGCT
>NZ_JAASTZ010000017.1 GCF_014322765.1 Listeria immobilis
ATCATATTTAAATAATACTATATATATTTAATACCTGTCAATATAAAAATGAAATCGTTTTCTTTTTATAACAAAAAAACTCTGAGTGAAGCTTCTCAGAGTTTTTTCTTATTCAAATAACATATCAATAATTGCTTCTTTTTTAATATTTCCAAAGTATTTTTTCATATCGACTGATTCAAAAATATTACTAACCGTTTGTCGTTCGAAACGAATTCCACTCATTTGATTAGCTAATTCAGCAACATCTTCTGTACCAAAAAAATCACCATAAATTGTCGCTTCTTTTATTCGACCTTTATTTAACTCCAATTGAAATTCAATTGTGCCTGCTGGAAATCTTTTTTTGCGTTTTATGCTAGCTTTAGGTGACTTTCCATAGGTCCAATCCCAGTTGAGGTAACGTTCCACACGTAATTTTTCGATACCGGCCATATCCGCTTTTGTAAAATGATACCAGGGAATATTTGTTGTACCAAAAATTGATTCTAATAAAATTTGTTTAAAAGAGTGAATATCCATATCTTCTGCTAAATGTTCACGTATCGTTGTCACACGGCTTCGGACAGATTTCACACCTTTCGATAGATACTTTTCTGGGTCAACTTGCAATGCTGCTTCAAGCCTATCTAGATCAACATCAAAAAGTAGCGTTCCATGGCTATAAAGTCGACCTTTTGTGACAAACTGGGCATTGCCACTTATTTTCTTTCCATCTACCTCGATATCATTACGACCACTTAGCTCGGCATTAACACCTAACTTTTGAAGGGCCTGAATAACTGGTTCTGTGAATTTAGCGAAATTTTGAAAGCTATCTCCATCATCTTTGGTAATCATACTAAAGCTGATATTTCCCTCATCATTATATACCGCTCCACCACCAGAAAGCCTTCGCAGTACATCAACATGATGCTGCTCCACAAATGTCTGATTGATTTCTTCTAACGTGTTTTGATTTTTACCAACAATAATCGTTGGTTTCATGCGATAAAACATAAAATACGTTTCATTTTCATCTAAAAAACGCAAAGCATATTCTTCCATTGCAAAATTATATGCTTGATCAAGCACGTCTTCATTATCTAAATAAATCACGTTTTTAAGACTCCTTTTTTGCTTTAAGTGTAATCTGTATCACTTCTGGGTCGTTGAAAAGTCGTGGGATTATAGTAGCATTTCCAAGTCCACGGCTAACAATTAGCGCTTTTTGGCCAGCACGATGAATACCTGCTGTCCATTTTGGTAAAAAGCCTTGACCAGGAGCGAATAATCCTTCTGTAAGCGGAAATCTAAATTGACCTCCATGAGCATGACCAGATAATACGACATCAACCGGATAGGCTTGATATAAGGGCCAAAACTCCGGCCGATGCGCAAGTAAAATCGTAAAGTAATCAGGCGATAAATGATACGTTGCTTCGTCAAGTGATGCCGTTAATGCTTCTTTTTCCCATTCGCTTTTTGGTAAATCGGCTGCTAACCAATCCTCTTTCGAAAAACGTGGATCCTTTACGCCTGCAATCATAATAGCAGCGTCATTTTTCTTTAGAAAGTAGCGTTCATTCTCAAGTACTGTGACTTGATGGGCTTCCATATCCGCCTTAAAATCTTCATAAAAAGCGCTTCTACCTTCATGATTTCCGCTCACATAAAATGTCGGAAAAATTTTTGCTAGTTTTCGCACTAAAGCCATTGCGACAACAGGAGATTCATCCCCGTCCAGTATATCGCCTGTTAAAAATACGGCATCTGGAGCTAGTTCATTCACCATACTTAACAAAGGATTATTATATAAACCAAAACTTGCACTGTGCAGATCTGAAAGTTGAACAAAGCTTGCTCCATCCCATTCTGCTGGTATTTTATCAGACACTATTTCATAACTAGTGCATGTTAAATGTTTTGTCGACCAATACGCATACCCTGTAAAAGCAGCCACTGCGCCAAGTATACCCCAACCTATTTTTTTCATAGATAGAATGCTCCTAACTAAATTTGCTGTATGGTTCATTATAGCAAATCTAATAAGAACTCGCTTTATTTAATTACACTTCTATCTGATATTTTTTTAATTTTTGTAAGTCTGCCGGGCTCACTTCTGCTAAGATTTTTGTTCCATTTTCCAGATACTCAGTCTCCAAAACTTTGGCATGATCATTTAAATAAGCAACAATTTGCCCTGCTTCAAATGGAATCAGATATTCACATTTTTTATAGCTAGCGAATAGTTCTTTTTTAATGATTTCAGTTAAAAATGCTAGACTTGGTTGTTCTCGTGCGGAAAAAACTATTGTATTGTCGGTTTGTTTTGGATAGATTTCGTCCTCTAAAAGGTCTGCTTTGTTATAAGCATAAATAACTGGAACATCTTCTACACCAACAGCTTTCAATGTTTCTTCGGTTGTTTTCATCATCGTTTTGTAATGCGGGTCAGAATAATCAACTACATGAATGAGTAAATCTGCATCACGAGCTTCTTCTAGCGTGGAACGAAACGCTTTGACAAGTTGATGTGGTAACTTACTAACAAATCCAACTGTATCTGTTAGTAAAAATTGTTTGTTGTCTGGTAACACGATTTCGCGGACGCTCGTTTCAAGTGTCGCAAAAAGCATGTCCTGCTCAAAAACTTGTTTATTTGTTGTTTCACTATAAGCTCGTACCAAACCGTTCATCGTAGTTGACTTCCCAGCATTAGTATAGCCAACAAGTGATACGACCGGAATTTCATTTTTCTTCCGTTTACGACGACGTACTTCGCGGTCATCCACAAGCACAGCTAACTCTTTTTGTAAATGGCGAATTTGATCTTTAATCGTTCTGCGGTCTGTTTCAATTTTCTTTTCTCCAGATCCCCGATTGCTAAGCCCGCCTTTTCCGCTTTGTTGATCCATATCTTCGCCTTGCCCAAAAATTCGTGGTAGTTCATATTGAAGTTTTGCAATTTCTACTTGAAGTTGGGCTTCTTTTGTTTTTGCTCGATTCGCAAAGATGGCTAAAATCAAACCCGTTCTGTCCATCACATCCAGTTCAAGCGTTTCTTCTAAGTTTCGTATTTGTGACGGCGATAATTCATCATTAAAAATAATTAACTGAGCTTCTTGCATTTCTGCTAGCCCTTTAACTTCATCTACTTTTCCTTTACCAACATAGGTTGCTCGGTTTTCACGATCCATATTTTGTCGCAGTTCTCCCACAACTTTCATATTATTTGCAGCCGCTAAGTTGGCTAATTCTTCCATTGAATAATCAAAATCTTTTTGTTTTTGGCTCACACCAACGATTAATACTTTTTTCTCCATAAAAAAGGACCTCCTGAAATAGATTCAGCGCGGTCAGGGTTTCTGAGTAAAATAAAACACAAAAATAGCATCAAAAAGATACTAGCTCGCTGTTAAAAAAGGGAAAACTCCCCCTTATTCTACCCATATTTATTTTGGGTGCCATTCATGCACGCAAGACCAATCCCGTTATCCATACTAAATAAGCATAGATATTCCCGCACTATTAAATTAGTTGCATAGATTTTTTGGGAAACGTAGTCTAATGTAATGCATGATGGACAACCCTCCGTTCGATTTAAGTTGCTCTTAGTTTAACATGATGGCTATTGTTTCGCAACTACTTATTACTAAATTGGCCGTTCCAACTGAAAAATTTCACCTAGTTTTGTATAATCATTTCCAGCCATTCGTCCAACTGGTGCCAGTGCTTCTGGTAAAATGTATCCATTCTCTTTATCAAAAACTGTATCGTCTACTTCATATGACTCTACACGTGCAAGTATTAAGTCAGCCACCACTTGTCCTTCATCATCAGCAATTGGAATTAACGCCTCTAACTTAGTCGTTAATACGATCGTTGCTTCTACAATTTTAGGTGTTTTCATCTCTGGCACCAGCGCTAAATTTAAATTAGTAAGTGTCACTTCACTAACGTCAGGAGCTAGTCTAGCAGCAGTTTTATTTACTTCTTCTACCATTTCTTCATTCACAATATGAATATTTAGCTCTTTAGTAAAAGCAGCATTTCTTGCAGTATCTTTCTGCTCTCCGTTTACACGCTGAACGGCAATAGAAATAATTGCTGGATCACTTGAAACTATATTAAAAAAACTGAATGGGGCAGCGTTCACCGTCACCCCATCTTCAGCAAGTGTTGTTACAAAAGCAATTGGTCGCGGAATAATACTTCCTGTCAAAAATTTATAATTCTCTTTTTGTGTTAAATCAGCACTTTTAAAAATAGCCATCTGTCTACCTCACTTTTGGTTGTTTTGATACCATTTTTTTGCCTCTTCTAATTCTTCCATTGTTAATGCATGCCCTGCAGCTGTCCAAACTGTTTCTACTTTTGCTCCACGTTTTTCTAAAATTTCCACAAGTTCTTTGGAAGCTTCCGCGGTAATTAGTGGGTCATTTAAACCTGCTGATAAAAAGACACTTCGATGGTTAATTGAAAAATCTGGTTGGTTATTTCCTGCTGGCATTGCATGAAACAAAATTGCTTGGTGAAAACTATCTTCTGCTTGAAGTAGGGCATTAGCTGCAATATTGGCTCCATTAGAATAACCAACTGCAATAATTTTTTCAAAATCCAGCTCATATTTCTGCGCTAATTCCCGTGTTGTGTCAATTAGCTCTTTTGTTTTGATCTCTAAATCATTTAAATCCAAACTGCCATCATGGAATCGTTTAAAAAATCGATTTGCACCGCCCTCTTTAATATCACCCCTTAAAGAAAGAATTGGCGCATCACTGTTGATAAATTCAGCTACTTCGATAAGTGATTTCTCATCTCCACCTGTACCATGAAGTAATAATAGTGGTGCAAGGTCGTTCTTCTTACCTGGAATAAAAAGATGCTCCATGAATATTCAACTCCTTTTTGTATCAATGGGACGAACCATTTTTTCGATTTCTGCTCTTTTTGGTTCTAAAAATGGTGGTAAAGCAAGTTTTTCTCCTAGCGTTTCATAAGGTTCATCGTTTGCAAATCCTGGACCATCTGTTGCAAACTCAAATAAGATTCTCTCTGATACTGGAACATATAGCGATTCAAAATAAAAACGATTTACATAGCCAGAATTTGGTATTTCAATTGTATTCATTCGTTCAATCCATTTTTGCAATTCATCATTATCTTCTACACGGAAGGCTACATGGTGAACGCCGCCATATCCTTGCATCGCTGCTGGAATATCGGTTCTTTCTTCAACGATAACTTGTGCGCCATTTCCACCTTCACCAACTTCATATAAATGCAAACTATTTTCTTCTGCTACTTTTCTAAAACCAAATATTGATGATAAGATTGCCTCCATATTAGCTAATGAGCCTACTGTTAAAAATACTGGTCCTAAACCGTAAATAGCATATTTTTCTGGAACAGGTCCATTTTTCCAAGGGATTCCTGGGGCTACACCTTCATCATTTTCATCTGAAATAAGTTGTAGCTGTTGATCATCAAAATCCTGGAATGTTAGATATTTTTTACCAAATAGCGTTTTAATATCACCATGCGGAACTTCTAACTGGTTAAAACGATTAAGCCAATATTCTAATGCGGCATCTGTTGGTACACGGAAAGAAACACGCGAAATACTATCTGTACCATGTCGTCCTTTTGGTAAATTAGGAAAATCAAAAAATGTCATATCTGTTCCAGCAGACCCTTTATCATCTGCAAAAAACAAGTGATACGTATGAATGTCATCTTGGTTTACAGTCTTTTTCACTAAACGCATCCCTAAAACTTCTGTGAAAAACGCATAATTTTTTTCGGCACTACTTGTCATCGCTGTTACATGGTGGATTCCTTTTAACTCTTTCATCATTATTTTCCCCCTCCAAAATAAGTTTCAATTTCCGTTCTTTTTTCCTCTAAAAAGCTTGGTAAAGCAAGTTTTTCTCCGAGTTTTCCTAGTGGTTCATCCAGTGTAAAACCTGGTTCGGCGCTGGCAAATTCAATACGCAGCCCACCTGGTTCTCTGATATATAAACTTTTAAAGTATTCCCGGTCTACAAATTCTTCTATCGTCAGTTGGTTTTGAAGTGCGATTTTGTGCAGTTCGTCAACATCAGCTTTTGTTGCGACTGTATAAGCAATATGGTCAATCGTTCCTCGTCCAGTTCGTGATTTTTTCTCTGAGAAAGTTTGACCGAATCGTGTAAAGCTCATTTGGTTTCTATCTACTAATACCCCATTCTGGCTTTCTAATCCAAAATAAGTCATGAAAAAATGGCTTGATTTAGCTGGATCCGGCACATGATAATCAGCCCCTAGTATCCGAACGACTTGTTTCGCTTCTGGTATTTCGGTATGAATAGTTGGGTGCGATGTGGTTTCAGCAATTTCCATTAGGATGATACCCATTCGGTCGGGATCGTATAAGCTTAAAGCCTTCTCTGTTTTTTCAAAAGGTATAGCAAAATCGGTTAGCCTTTTTTCCCAGTAGTTGGTTGTGTCTTTAGGTATTCCTAACGTGATATTACCAAAATAGGACCGTTCGTAATAACTTGAACCAATTTTTGGAACTTCAAAAAATGTGAGCAAAGTTCCTGGAGTACCTGCATAATCTCCATAAAACAAATGTCGCATCTTAATATTTGCTTGATTGACTGTATTTTTGACGAGCCTAAGCCCTAATATATCTGAATAAAAATGGTGATTTAGAGTAAATGATTTGGTTAATGCAGATATGTGATGTATTCCTTGAATCATTGGTTTATACCTCCTTTTTGATTACTAACTACAGTTTATAACTAAACTAATGAAAAAGAAAGTGATATGCTCACAAAAAGTAAGTAACTTTTATTGCACGTAAAAAAGAGCGCAAATCTGCGCTCTTTAATAAACATCTCTTTTAGTGAAAATAAAGTAAGATAAGACGAATGCGACTAACATCCAAACTGTTAAGACGAGCATCGAAAAATTCAACGTCATTCCTTCCACTGGTGGACTGGATCCGTTTAAATAGTTGGTAAGTTGTAGATTAACCATAAATAAATATTTCGCACTTGGCCAGGAGCTGACGAGATTGGTTAGGATAGTTCCGGTAATTAGAGAAGCAAGCATAATCCCCATTACGGCTGCGGTTGAGCGAACGAGAACCGAAACAAACATGGTTAACACTCCGACAACGACACTAACAAACCAGGCTAGTCCAAATTCCATTAATAAAAGTTGCCAAACAGGAAGCTGATATACATCTGTTGTACTTATTGCACCATCTTTTATACCAAATCCAGTGAGGACAGGAGCATTCCAGCCACCATAACCGAAAACAATTCCTGAAATTAAGTAAGCAATAACTGCCGATAAAATCATAATAGCAGAGATGGATAGAAGCATAGAGATATACTTACTTGTTAATATTCGCCATCTTTTTACTGGTCTCGTAAGTAAGAATTTCATCGTCCCTGCGCTCGTTTCAGCAGAAATTAAATCTGCTGCTATAACCATAATAAACAGCGGAAATAGTAGGCTAATCCCATTTTCGACAAATGTTTTTAAAAATGTTGGTGCGCCTGGTGCATTTGGATTAATATCATTATCTAAATAATATTGAAGTTGTCCGACTAACACTTGGAAATATTTTTGATATTCTTCTGGAAGTCGTCCTGTACCAAGCCTGTTTTCAAGATCGACAATCTCTTGTTGCGTCTGTACATGCCAATCACTTGTCCCCGCTTGTTTTTCATCTTCTTGATACTGTCTAAACTGCGCATATGTAAAAATAGCTACGATGATTGCAACTAATGCTAAGATGACCATTAAACGCTTTTTGCGCCATAGTTTTAGTTGTTCGTTATAAACTAAATTAATCAATCGACTGACCTCCTGTTAATTCTAGGAATAGGTCTTCCAAAGATGGTTTACGTTTATCAATTTCGTGTACTTGAATACCTTGTGATACAAGCTGCTCGTTCCATTCCGCACTCTTTTCATTAACAGGTGTAATCAAATATTCCCCATCAATTTCGAATTTAGTATATTTTTTAAGAATATTTTTTGCGCTTTCAAAAGGAGTTACCCGCCAGCGAAGTTGTTCGCGGGAACTAAGTAAATGCGCTACTTGATCTGTTTTAATAATAGTTCCATCTGTCATAATTGCTACCCGATCACATAATAATTCAATTTCACTGAGTAAATGTGACGAAACGAGTACACTAATCCCTTCATTTTCAGCAAGTGCACGGATAAAGTCACGCATTTCGTGAATACCTGATGGATCAAGTCCATTTGTTGGTTCATCCAGAATTAATAATTTAGGATTAGAAAGTAAGGCCTGAGCAATCCCAAGCCGTTGACGCATACCAAGCGAATAGGTAGACACACGATCATTTATTCGTTTTTCTAAACCTACTAATGCAGTTACTTCTTGCATTCGTTCTCTTTTTATTGATGGATCCATCCGAGCAAAATAAGCGAGATTCTCTTGACCAGTTAAAAAACCATAGAATTCCGGATTTTCAACAATAGATCCAAGACTGCGCATCGCTTCTGTGAAATCTTTTTGAATATCTGCCCCATTAATTAGAACCTTTCCTGACGTTGGCTTAATTAGGCCAACGATCATCCGGATGGTTGTCGTTTTCCCCGCTCCATTCGGTCCAAGAAATCCAAATACTTCTCCTGGCATAACCTCAAAAGAAATTCCTTTTATTATTTCCCGCTTACGAATTTTTTTGTATAAATCAGTTACTTGAAGTGCTGGTGCTGCCATCGCTTTTTTCTCCTCCCGTTTGAATTACCTCGGTTACACGTTTGCCAATCAATTGATACCCGGCATGATTCGGATGAAATTTATCTGTGGCTAAATAGGCTGCTCCATTTTGTTGGAATAAATCAAACGTCGGAATATAAATAATATCCGGCTCTTTTTGCGTTAAGTTTTGGCTCTCCATATTCCAATTCGCTACTACACTTGACATTTCTGTTGCATTTTCCAGTGTCATAAATGGATTATAAAGACCAATATGAAAAACTGGGGCAGTTAGGTTTAATTTACGAATCGTTTGGTAGATTTGTTGTAGATTTTTTTGATAACTAGTTTCTGCTTGTTTAATAGCATCACTTGCAAAATCATCTAAAGCTTCCCCACCACGAAATAAATCATTTCCACCGATTGTCATTAAAATAACATCCGCTGACTTTATTTGGTTTTGTACTTCTTTTTGATCTAACTGTTTTAATAATTGCGCTGATTTTGCACCACTAATTGCTAAATTTACATTTTCCACATTTTTAGTAGTTTTTTTGTAAAAGTCGTCTACTACTCGGACATATCCGCCACCTTCTACATCCCCTACCCCATAAGTAAGCGAATCCCCAAGTGCTGTAATTTTAAAAGTAGTTTGTTTTTCACTCGCTTTTGACTCATTTTGGGTTGGTTCTTTTTTAGTTTCGTTTGCTTGGAGGTTTTTCTGCCCCAACCAAATGGACGCAACGCCAATCATGCTTAGAATAAGTGCTATAGCTGAAAAAAACAACAGAAATTGAACCGCCTTGCTTTTTTTCATTGCTTCATCGCCCACCTTTTTATGCGGTTTATTTAGGGTTAAGTATACCATATTTCGAGTTTTACCTCTTTTATTTATCTTATAATCTGGAAAGCCACTTAAATCTTCCTCCGATTAAATTTTAACGCAAATTATAAATGCCGTTTTTCCTAAATTAAAAAAAGTGTCCTATGACAAAAACCTCTTGTCATATAACACTTTTTTCATTTTAGTTACTGTAAAATCGCCTTTGTCAAATCGTCCACAAAGTCTTGTTTATTCTCGCTTTTCGAAGCTTCTGAAATTGCATCGATATCTTTTGGTTGTTTATCCCAACGTCCAGAATCAGCGGTAACTGCGATATGGATACTTTTATCTTTGTTATCGTTCATAAATGTAGTGACATTTTCAGGAATATCATCAGATTGAACGGTTGTAAATAGGACTACTTTATCATAATCATCGGCATTTACTTTATCTAATTTGGTTGTATCCATAATCGAAATATGCACATTTTTATTCGCCATATCTTGCTCAATTTGGTCGATAACACTATCTTTAAAATCGCTTCCTTGTGTAGCTAGTAATACGTGATCTCCTGTTGCTGATTCATTTATTTCCGTGTTTGGAGTAACATCCATTGATTTTAAGAAGCGATATGAAAGCATCACTCCGGCAAAGATAACTACGGCAATTCCTACAATTATAAGACTGATTTTTACTGGTTTTTTCATTTTTTAAATTCCTCTTTTCGTTTTATTCTGATCGTAATGCTTCTGCTGCATCGAGTTTTGCGGCTTTTGTACTCGGATAGATGGAGAAAATAAAGCCGATAGTAATGGTTATTGCAAGTGTTACTAGGAAATTCCAAATAGAAATATGAATCATTTCTTCAAAGCCAATCCTTGTTTCTAAAATCGGACTCACAAGTTTTGCGATAGTAATTGCTACTGCACTTGATAACACGTTGGCTAAAATAATGATATAACTTGCTTCCATCATAAATAGTCCGCGGATATGGCGCTTACGATAACCAATCGCTCGAAATACACCAATTTCTCTTGTCCGTTCTACAACACCGATATAAAGCACAATTGCAATCATTACTCCAGCTACTGCTAAGGAAAGACCTGCAACAAAAGCAATTAAATACACGATGATGTCAGTAAATTGACTAAAAGTATCTACAAAAGCATTCGCATTAGTAATCGAATAGTTTGCCCATGTCTTATCATTCTCGTATTTTTCTACTACTTCTTCGGCTTGTTTTGTTGTTTTTGTAAAAGCATCTACAGAAAGAATCGGTTTTTCAATTCCTGTATTTTTTATAAAATCATTCATCGTTTTTGTAGAAACATTAAATCCACTTGCAAACCCTTCTTTAGACGGATTTGTAATACCAGTAATAACTGTTTCTGTTTTTACAGTATTGGTCGTTTCGCTATTTCTACCGGCAAATAGTAATGTTATTTTTTTACCGATTAGTTTATCAGCTTCTTTTTTGGTTAACTCAGCTGTATCTGATTTCCCAAGCGCTTTTTTGGCAACACTTGACGGAATGACTACTCCCGATTCGGCACTTTGAACCATTTCCCCGCTCAGTAAATATTCATCTTCTACTGTTAAATCTTCATAACGTGCTGGTTTAAAATTCGCTTCTTGCATTTCATTTGATGCACCTTGCAAATCTTTTCCATTGTATTCAAATTTTATTCCTTGAATTGTTGTACGCTCATAAACTTCCGAAATATCTTCATCCTGATAAAGCTGCTTAATTTTTTTAACTTCACTTTCGGTTAATGGTGTTGTTGGTTCGGGTGACTTTGATCCACCATCTTCCATATAGTAGGTGGTTATTTGATTTGGGGAGAAAGTTGTTCCGAAAATTTGAGACAAACTTTGGTTAACACCATTCCCAAGACCAAAAGCTAATAAGATGGCGATAATTCCAATGGATGTTCCAAGTGCAACAAGCAAGTTTCGAAATTTCCGATTAAAGAAACTTCGAAAAGAAATTTTAGCAATCGCCCAGCCATTTAACCGCAACTTTTTTCCTTTTTTCAGAGTGAATTTTTGCGTTATTTCTTGCTTTCTTTCAAATGAAATTACTTCCCCGTCCGCAAGTCGAAGGACCGCGTCGGTTTTATCAGCAATGTTTAAATCATGTGTAACTACAATGACGGTTGTGCCTTGTTTTGTTAAATCTTTTAACAATTTAATAATCTCATCGGATGTAACACTATCAAGTGCGCCGGTTGGTTCGTCAGCAATGATCATATCTGGGTTATTGGCTAATGCTCTTGCAATTGCGACTCGCTGTTTTTGTCCACCAGAAAGTTGTGATGGTTTTTGCTTTCCGAAATCTTCTAAACCAACCTGTTGAAGTAAATCCATTGCCCGTTTATTTCGTTCGCTTTCCGATAACTCTGGATTTAAATATAACGGAACTTTTACATTTTCTAAAACAGACATATGTCCGACTAAATGGAAGCTTTGGAAAATAAAGCCAATATGATTAAAATGATATTTATCCAAATCAATTGTTTGTAAATCTTCCCCATTATATAGAACTGATCCGTCGTAATCCGTATCTAGCCCGCTAATAACATTTAGCAACGTAGATTTTCCGCTTCCACTTTTGCCGATAATGGCAGCGAATTCTCCGTCTTGAATTGTAGCATTAATATTTTTCAAGACAGGAACTTCATTTTTCTTTCCTAATTTATAGGATTTTTGTAGACCTTTAATTTCTAACATTTAGTTCTCTCCCTGTGTTTAAATTGTGTCGACTTTTTTCGTTTTATAATAAAGATAACTTCCTGCAATAATCGCACATAAAGCTCCATTCCAAACAATTGATAGTAACGAAATCTCAAAATGACTGTTCGGCAAAATCGAAATAACTCCGGCGCTATTATAAATATGCAAGTAGTACTCTGCTAATAAATTGAAGATTAAGATGCCAAACAGAAGAAAAATCACGCCTGCTTTTTGTACATAGCTTGTCTTTACATGGTCCTTCAACCAACTTACTGGAATGACAAAATAACAAACAAACATAGAGATAAACAAAAACATCATGCCTATTCCTGATACAAAGGCTAGTCCGTCCCCTGCTGCAATACGTCCAGTTTCCAGTCCGTAATACCATATAAACGCACTTTGAACTAGAATTATTACAACTGCTGCTAAATAGGCAGCAAATAGTTTTCCAAAGAATTTAGTTGTTTCTGAGTGTCGTGAAAGAGATACAAGTGTTAAGTTTTCTTTTGAAGTGTCTAGTTTAGTAATTTTCCATGTTGTTATAAGAACTAGTAGCAAGCTCATTACCGTGGTTCCTCGGATAGCTCTAAAAAGTAAATCCGAACCTTCCAATAGGTTCATTGTCACTCCAACTAAGTTAAGTCCTAAAATTATTGCAAGCCCGATAACAAGAATTGGACTGATTTGTTTGAGATAAAAAGTAATCATTTTTTTCATTTGTTCATTTCCTCCTTATAAAAATCAATTAATGAGTTGCCAGTTTCTTCGCGGTAGCTTTCTGTATCAATTGTTTTAAGCGACCCTTTTTTAATAAGCCATAGCTGATTGTAAAGTTGCTCGGTTCCTTCTAAATGATGTGATGAAATAATAGTTATTCCATCTGGATCAGTTCCACTAATAATTGCTTTCATTACTTCTGAACGAGCTAGAATATCTATGTTGGCAAAAGGTTCATCATAAAGGTAGAGCTTCACCTTCCTTGCTAGAACACTACCAATTTTCACTTTCATTAGCATACCAGTAGATAATTCTGCTAACTTCAGTTGTTTATCAATTTGCCAAGTAGCAAGTAACTTTTCCCATTTTTCTAATTGAATATCTTCAAAAAGAAAAGCATATTGTTTCATATAAGCTTCAATGGCGATATTTTTTTGCGCAAACAGTTCGTTACTTAGGTAAGCTATATGCTGACGGATGTCGTTGCTGCTATATATTTGGCCATCTAACTCGATAGTGCCTGTATCGGATTTCTTTAAATTTGCCAAGATATTCAGCAAAGTTGTTTTCCCGCTGCCATTTTCACCTGTAAGCACAATCATTTCGCCAGGTTTTGCTGTAAAATTCGCATCCTGTAATATTAATTGATTTGCGTAGGATTTTGAAACATTATTTCCAACTAACATTATTTTTCTACCTCCTTTGTGTTCATCACCCAAGCAATTATTTTTTCTTTATTTAGACCCAGTTTCAGCATTTCAGTAATAAAGTTTTCTGTTAGTTGTCTTGCTGTCTCGTTTTCCAATTTCTCAATTCTCCTCTTGTCTTCTGTCAAATATTTACCAGTGCCACGAATCGTGTAGATAATTCCTTGCTCTTCTAATTCAGCGTAGGCTCGTTGTACTGTTGTCGGGTTTACTTCGAGTTTTAAGGCCAACTCTCTTACAGACAATAATTTGTCGCCACCTTTAAAAACTTCTGTGATTATTTCTCTATGAATAAAGTGAACTATTTGCTTATAAATAGGTTTACTGTCATCAAATTTCATAATTTCCTCCTTTCATCCGTGTCACTGTATCACCCAGGTCACACTGGCTATGCATGTAATATATCAAAAGAAAATCCGGTCATTTATACATATAATATATTCAAAAAGTGATTTTACAGCTGATTTCCTGTTTTTAATGTTTAAAAGCTAGTCTTTACAAGCGTTTAGTCGTAGTCACAAATCTTTCACCACTAAATTTCAAAGAAAATAGCGTATAATAAAGAAAATCCGATAGAAAAGGAGTTTGAGTATGTCAACCAAACTAGATACCGTTCTTAACTATTTAAAAGAGTTTCCTGATTACTATAAATATGTCTCAAAGAAAACCTATACTAGGAATGAAAAGATTATTTTAAAAGAAGAGAAATCAAAACATATTTTCTTTGTCGTGGAAGGTTTTGCTGCGGTAGAACTCGAAGATCCACTTAGAAAAACAAATTACATCTCGATTTTTGTGTTGCCGAGTAATATTTTAGGAATTGATACTTTTTCGAGCTATCCGAAAAAACAACATAGTATTTCTGTTATGAGTAATAGGCTTGTTCTTTATAAAATTGAAGTAGAATTTTTACTAAATGTATTAGCGATGAAACCTGACGTTAATGATTTTTTATTAGCAAGTATGGCGGACGTTTTCGCAAGGCACTATGCATTACTTGCAATGATTGCTAAAACACCGAAAGAACGTATTTTGATGGCATTTCAGAACCTAGCCGCTGATATGGGGATAGAAAGCGAGAATAATGAAACGGTTATTTTGCCGGAATTTATCAATCAATCCGTGTTAGCGAGATATTGTCGCACAACACAACCGAATATTTCTAATTTGTTAACAGAATTAGTGGAAGAGGGTTTTTTAGCAAATAAAAAAAGCCCTTATCAGATTGATAAGGACTCGTTAGATTATGAATGAGTTTTTCTTCTTCTCAGTAAACTAATCGCTAGGAAAATGGCTGTGAAACCGACTACACTATAAAGAATACTATCTAATGTATTGTCGCCTGTTGTTGGAAGTTTCCACTGGGAAGCACTAGTTGACTGCTCACTTTGGACAACGGTTTCTTTTATTTGGTTCGGTTGATTTGGAATGAAAGATGGAGCGGGTTTGGTTGGGTCAAGCGGATTTGTTGGGTCAACCGGCACATCTTTCGCTTTCACCGTCACGTTAATTTCCGTTTCTGCTCCATCATACATATATTTCACAGAATAAACACCTGGTTTAGTCGTATCTACTGTACCTTCTACAGTAACCTCGTCAAAAGGTACTTCCTTTCCATCTTGATCATAGGCAGTGTCAAAATTGTCTTTCGCATTCCAATTATCTCCTACATAGATGGTAGAATCGTGTGCAGTTACTTTTGTTTGATTGGTTTTATACGTATAAGTGACTGTTTGGCTGTCTGCTGTAAAACTTCCACTTGCGTTCGTCGGAAGTTTGGTTTCATCCACAATCCAACCAGAAATATCTTTAGCTGTTGGTTCATAAGGAGAGTCTATTTTTCCAGTTAATGTATCTGGTTTTGCTACCTCTGCTCCATTTTCATCCAAATATTCCACGGTTACCAGTGCCCCGTCTATTTTGTCATATACGTAGGTCACAGTCTGTGGTTCATCCGTTAGAGTTCCGATTGTGTTAGTAGGAAACTTCGATTGATCCAGTACATAGTTAGGGATGGTTAACTGATATGCTGGTCTTCTAGCGTCATAATCGTCTCCCACGTCTCCACTAATTTGTTTCGAATCATGAATAGTGGCCCCATCTTCATCGACATATTGAATCGTCACATCTTCAGCTTGAGTTGGTAAAACCTGAATAGTTACGTATGCTTTATTTTACGGATTGTTAAATGCTTCATCAAGCACAAAGCCAAGACTATATGTGCCAGCCTTCCAATCTGTAAGCGGAATGCGCACCTCTTCTGTAAGTTCTCCATCGTAAATGACTTTCTCAGCATTTTCGTCTGTAATCGTTACGTGATGTCCAGCAAAAAGTTCTGATTCAAACATGTAAGCTGCTTTTAAATCAATATATGTTTTACTCCCTTTTTGAAATGGAGTAAAAATTGTACTATTATCCAAATTAGGAAAAAAAAATTACCTGCTTCTATGCCCACTATAAGGATTGTATGGTGTCGGATAAATAAAGGTATACGGAGAGTAAACGCTAGGAACATTATCCATGCTGTTAATTGTTACCTGATTGCCAGAAACATTGACTTCATTCGTTCCTGTTCTATTCTCGTATAGGCTAAGTGGTAATTGCCCCACGAGTTGATTAGACTGCAATTGGATTAAATCGATATTTCCTAATCCATCCGGGACAGTTCCTGTAAGTTGATTGTAATTCTAATCTCAGTGTATTCAAGTGTGGTAACTCGCCTAATTCAGCTGGTATAGTTCCCGTCAGATTATTGCTATACAAAAGCAAACTCTCTAAGGAATAGTTTTTTTGTTATTTTTTTCATTTTGCGTGGTAACCTCCTGCAAAATTCTTGATTGACAGGTTAAATAATACTACAGCGAACGTCAGAAAATTACCCTTTCTTCAAAATTTCTGGCTTACTTGTGAATAATTTGTGACTCTTATAGAAAACTTGACTGAATTAACGCATCTCAAAAAATATAAACGCTTGAAAAATCAGATTATACATCTAATTTCCCAAACGTAATTTTTATAAATAAGCTTTTTATTCTGTTTTGGTCAAAACTCCAATCATTTCCGTTTGTTTTAATATTCGTTACGTTTCGAACTTTACCTTAACTTACAAATAGTAAATACTGCCCATAATAACGCTACCTTCTGATTTAAAGATTGTACTTTTCAAGTTACGCCCAGTCATCGATTCAATTTCATGCTTCAATGCACGAATGAGTCTTGTTACACCTTCCGTCATTGTAACTCATTCCTCCTCAGCTTCTATATCGGCAATCATTTCCACTCGTTTTGCATGACGTCCACCTTCAAATTCTGCTTCTAACCAATTTTGAACGATCATTTTTGCTAGCTCAGCGCCAACTACTCTAGAGCCAAATGCTAAAATATTTGTATTGTTGTGCTCGCGAGATAATTTAGCAGAATACGGTTCGCTACAAACCACTGCACGAATTCCTTTGACTTTATTTGCGGCGATAGAAATTCCTACACCTGATCCACAAATAAGTATTCCTAAGTCTGAATTTCCAGCCGCAACATCTTCTGCAACTTTTTTGCCATATTCTGGATAATCCGTTCTTTTATTTGAATACGCACCAAAATCTTTCACTTCATGACCTAGTTCTTGTAAATACTCTATTATAACTGGTTTTAGTTCGATACCAACATGATCATTTCCGATTGCAATTTTCATTGTAATTCCTCCAATTTGTCACTTTTTAATTCCTGGATAATTTCTTGATAACTGGCAGACTTTCCAAATAACGAAGATGTACCAAGAACAAAACCTTTTACACCCATTTTAGAAAGTTTAGCTATTTTATTTGGAGCAATTGCCCCATCTACCATGATTTCAAAAGAATAATTCTGTTTTACAGTTAATAATTCACTAATTTTCTGATCGACATAATCAAGGTAAGCTTGGCCTGCAAAACCTGGGTTTACGGTCATCACCATGACATAATCAATAAGTGGCAATAATTCTTTTACAGTTGCAATTGAAGTCCCAGGATTAATCGCAATTCCAGCTTTTTTTCCTTTTTGTCTTATTTTATCTAATGTTCTTGCTGGGTGGGTGTCTGCTTCTGGATGAATATAAATAATATCCGCTCCCATATCTGCAAATGTCTCGACATAATTTCCAGGATTCCTAATCATTAAATGAACATCCACTAATTTCTTCGTCTGTTTTCTGATCTCTTCAAAATCTTGTAATCCCATTCCAAAATTCGGTACAAATTGTCCATCCATAATATCAATGTGGAAAATATCGCTTCCCGCTTGATCTAATGCTTCTACTTCCTGCTTTAGGCTAGCAAAATCTGCACACATCATTGAAGGACATATTAACTTATCGTTCATTATTAGTTCACTCCTTTGAGATAACGATTACTCATGAATCAAATAAAAAAGATGGTTTGTTTTGAGTAATCGTTTTACCATTTCGAATTAAATATATCACCATAATTTAATTATGTCAACGCTTTATTTTTTATTCTATTTGATAAACTTAAATTTCTGTGCGAAAATAGGGTAATGAAGAAAAACGTTTACTCATAAAAGGAGGACACGATGAAAAAAACTTCCATAAAAGATATCGCAAAATTAAGCGGTGTATCGGTAGCAACCGTATCGAGGGTAATCAACAACAACGGGCGATTTTCAGAAGAAACACGAAAGAAAGTCTTAAAAGTTATAAAAGAAACTAATTATCAAATGAATTTTAGCGCTAAAAGTTTGCGGATGAATAAATCTTTTTCTGTTGGCATTTTAGTTCCTGATATTAGCAATTATTTTTTCTCAAGTGTTGTTCAACAAATTGAAGCAATTCTTTTTGAGGAAGGTTACTCTACTATTATTTGTAATACTGGGCGTAATTTTGATAAGGAAATGGCCTACTTAAACATGCTAGAAAGCAAAATGGTGGATGGACTAATTGTAATTTCTGGTGCAGATGAATTTGGATTTAAATATGCCAATGCGGAAAATGGAATTCCCTTTGTTTGTATTGACCGCCAACCTAAGGACAAAAACACTATTTTCATCTCTTCCAATCATTATCAAGGAGCTTTTGAAGCAACAGAGGCTTTAATTCAGGCTGGCGTAAAGAACCCAGCAATATTCATGCATAATAGACAGTCTTCTTCTGCCAAAGAGCGTTTGAAAGGTTTTCAAGATGCATTAAAGAAAAATAATATCGTTTATAACGAAGAACTTTCTAAATTCACGGTTGATTTACAAAAAGAGGATTATCAAGAAAACATGCATACTTTTATAAAAAATGCAGCTTGTGTTGATGGCATTTTTGCAATCAATGATAATATTGCTCTCGAGTTATTAGAATTTTTACCAACAATTGGTAAAAATATTCCAAGCGACATTAAAATCATTGGCTTTGATGACACACCACAATGTAAATACACCGTCCCTAAACTAAGTAGTGTGAAGCAAAATATACCAAAAATCGCTCAAATAACTGTTGATACTTTACTTTCCATTATTGCAAATCCTGATCAAAAAAGAAGTGTCACTGAAATAGTTCCAATTGACTTAACTTTGAGAGAATCGTTATAAAAACAGAAAAAAGTCATTAGCTACTATTTAATGTTATATGTATAAAGTTTATCTTTTTTAAGACAAATTCCTAAAGAAAAAGACTGTAAGCAAAATGCGTTCACATTTGCTTACAGTTTTTTAATTAAAGTTTTAAGTGTTTAAAAAAATGGCCTATACTTTTCACCCACAAAAAAAGACTATGTTAATCCACAGCCTTTCGCCACTTTAAAAATCCTTTCGTTCCAACCATAAACTTAGTAACACATCATTTTCTTCTTTTATATCTTCTTTTGTCATTTCTGGCTTAATATCTACTTTTTCTAGTATTTCAAAATCAATTGATGCTATCCCGAATTGTTTTGCTTCTTTTGCCATTTCAGGTGGTAGCATATTACCGGCACCGATTTTCACACCAAACGCTAGCTTATTCGCTATTCCTTTTAGATCCATTGTATTATCAATCAAATATTTGCCACTTTCTCGGCAAATAAAACGATAAACACCTGCATCAGGAGCTTTTTCTTTGTATGCGCGAATCAGTTCTTTTCGATTTTCTTTATTCATATTTGCCACCTCCTTAATAGCCGGCTTCTTGTAAAAGTTTGCTAAGTGTACGAAGCCGCTCACTAAGAAGCTCGTCATTATTTTTTAACACTTGTTCAAAAAGTGCAATATCTTCTTCAATATATTCATTATCTTCACAAACAGAAATTGTCATTGCGTCTCCTTGCAACCCAATTCGATCAAGAGTTGGATTTTCTTTATCATAAAAGCCAGGCAAACGATAGGCGTCTTTAAAATGTACTTTTGTTCTAGCAATTAAAATAGCTAAGTCTAACACGCGATATAATGGTAATTCTTCAGATTGTCTGGACCATTTATCACCAGTATGACGCCAAACTTTAGCAGAAATATCTACTTTTCCGCGATCATTCCACTGGGCGAGTCCAAGAGAAAGTCCTTTAGCATCTGAGTTATAAGCATTCTTGCCATCCACTTCTTCGTAATTTTCAACAACAATTACTGGTTTATGTTTTAAGGTAGTTGGAATCTTCATTAGATTTCTCCTTTTAAATTTTAGTAATTTACTAAATTAGTATATTACTAAAATTAAAATTTGTAAAGAAAAAACTTCCCTAACACTAGGAAAGTTGGTTGGTAATATGTAGTTTGTGCAAACCATCTGGTAAGTCTGCTTTAATTATCCGATTATTTGTTAAATCTATTTTAGTTGTATCCGTTTGATAAGTACCGCCTGTTGGGAGAACATAATCATCTAAATCATTCATTTCACCGTTTTTGATTGTTCCAGTAATATACCAAGGATGCCCAAGAAGTTCTTCTGCTTCTTTAAAACGACCACGCCTAATAAAGTCACGAATATTAGTTGAGCTTATTTTTGTTTGATTTGTTTCAATAACTGGGACGGATGTAACGCTTATATGATAAGGCTCGCAAAGTTCACGGAGCAATTCCACATCTGAAGCACGCCCTTTTCCAAAATTAAATTCCGAACCAACAATAATATGCGTCAAATTTAATTGAGTCAAATGCTCTGCTACAAATTGTTCTGGCGTTGTTTCTGCATATTTTGGTGTAAAAGCGGTTTCGATAAGATGATCTACGCCAAAATGGTTTAACCAGCGCTCTTTTTCCATTCGCGGGGTTAGCATTTCTCGGTATACTTCGATTTGTTTTAAAGCCCATAGTGGATGCGGGCTAAAACTAATAGCAGTTAAGATTTCATGCTCTTTTTTTATCGATAAGGCGGTATTTAAAATAGTTTGATGACCGATATGCACTCCATCAAATTTACCAATTGTTAAAACAGCTGGGCGACTATCTTTACTCGGTTCGAGCGTTACATGTGATACTTCCATTAGCTTACTTCCCCCATTCTTATTTAGTTTATAGCAAAACAAGGGGTGGGTGCAAATTTATTGATTTCCGCAAAAAAACCTCCTCCAAGCAGGAGAAGGTCTTATGCCATTTATTCTACAGTGACACTTTTTGCTAAGTTTCTTGGTTTATCCACATCACAATCACGGTGAAGTGCTGCATAATAAGCTAGCAATTGACACGGAATAACACTTGCCAATGGCGTTAGCAGTGGATGCACTTGTGGAATAACGAATCGATCTTCTGGTTGTGCCACGTTTTCCATTGCAAACACACAAGCTTTTGCTCCACGCGCTAAAACTTCATTGACATTTCCGCGTATATTCCAGTTAATAGATTCTTGTGTAATAAGTGCTAAAACTGGTGTACCGTCTTCGATCAGTGCAATAGTTCCATGTTTTAATTCTCCACTTGCAAAACCTTCTGCTTGAATATAAGAAATTTCTTTTAACTTTAGAGCAGCTTCCATTGCTACAAAGTAATCAATATTTCTACCTAAGAAGAAAGCATTACGAGAAGTTGCTAAATATTCACCGGCAATATGTTCAATAACTTCTTTACTAGAGACCATTGCTTCCATTGCAGTTGCAACAATGCCCAGTTCAGCAGCTAAATTAATCTTAAGTGCTTCCGCGTCTCCAAGTTCGCGCCCAAGAGAAACAGCAAGTACTGCTAAGACAGAAATCTGTGCTGTATATGCTTTTGTTGAAGCAACGGCAATTTCTGGTCCAGCATATAAATACATCGAATGATCTGCTTCACGATCAAGTGTGGAACCTGGTACGTTCGTCAGTGTTAATGTACGATAACCAAGTTCTTTTACTTTTACAAGACATTGACGACTATCTGCAGTTTCTCCACTTTGCGTAATAAAAATAAATAGTGGTTTTTTCGACATTAATGGTAAATTATAGCCAAATTCACTAGAAACATGAACTTCTACTGGGATTTTCGCCATTTTTTCGATTAAGTTTTTTCCAACTAAACCAGCATGATAACTTGTTCCACAAGCGACAATATGAATACGATCAGAGGATAAGATTTCCTCGATAATTGTTTGGTTGACGTTAATTTCACCGGCTTCATTCTGGTATGCTTGAATGATTTTTCGTGTTACAGCAGGTTGTTCGTCAATTTCTTTTAACATATAGTGCGGGTAAGTCCCTTTTTCAATGTCAGATGCGTCTAGTTCTGCTGTATAGCTTGCACGGATAATTTCTTCACCTTCTAGTGTTTCTAAAGTGAAGCCATCTTTTGTAACAATAACGATTTCTTTATCCATAATTTCAACAAATTCATCGGTTTCTTTAAGAACTGCCATTGCATCACTTGCGATGACGTTGAAGTTTTCACCTTTTCCGATTAATAAAGGGCTTTTGTTTTTTGCTGCGTATAGTGTTTCTGTATCGGTTTGGTCAATTAAACAAATTGCATAAGATCCATGAAGTAAAGATAATGCTTTTTTGAATGCTTCTTTTGTTGGAAGTTCTTTTGCAAATAATTCGATTAACTGCACAATTACTTCTGTATCTGTATCACTAATAAATGAATGCTCTTTTAAATATTCATCTTTTAATAGTGTATAGTTTTCGATAACTCCATTATGAACGATTGTAAAACGGCCAGATTCGCTTTGATGCGGGTGAGCGTTTTCGTGGTTTGGTTTTCCGTGAGTTGCCCAGCGTGTATGACCGATTCCAGTTGTTCCAAATGCGTCGCTTGGTACAAGGTTTGCAAGATCAGCAATCCGTCCTTTTTCTTTTACAACTGTTACTAAATCTTTGTTTTGTAAAGCAATACCAGCGGAGTCATAACCACGATATTCTAATTTTTCAAGTCCTTCTAATAAAATACCTTTCGCATTGTTTGTTCCAATATATCCAACGATTCCACACATAATAAATTCCTCCAATAATTAACTTGAGGGCAGACTTATCCAATTTCAAGCCCTCTAATTTTTTGGTTTCCTTGGAGGTTTCTTGCACATGTTTCATTACTACTCTGTCCACTTGGTCACCCAAATGATTTGTAAGTAAGACTTAACGACTGCATGCACAGCCGGGAGACTCCCGCCGAAATTTCGATTAATCTCCTCCTCGTCAACTGATTCGTTACTTTTCAGGAATTTCACCTTCAAGCATTTTCGTCCCAATCAGTTCTGGCGCTTCTATTCAGTTGTACTATCCTCCTTCAATACTTTTCAAGGAAACAAATTCATTTTACAATAATATGTATACTAGGTCAAGCATTATATATAGCCGTTTTATTAAAATTGGTCTATACATTGACAAAAAATATCAAATGACTAATAATATAGTTATGATCTAAAAAGGAGCGAGCAGAATGGTTTTTTCTAAAAAATTGCTTTCAAGTATTATCGTTATTTTCTCACTTGGAATTGCTTATTTCCATTTTGATACTGCACGAGCGCTAGAGAATAATTCGAGCACAGCACTTTTACCAACAACAGGTGATGCATTTTCTATTTGGCCGATAGTTATTGGAGCATTCCTAGTACTACTTGCAATTGTATTATTTCTTAAGAAAAAAATGTAAAAAACAGTTTGAAAGCGCCAAATGCTTTCAAACTGTTTTTTTATGTGATACTACGTTATTTTTGCTTTATGATAATAACCTTATTTATTATAAAAATCTACGTAAAATAGTTTTTAAAGGTGGCATTTTTGCAAAACGGTGATCTTCTAGAACAGATTCAATTTCAAATTTAGTGTAACCGAGTGCTTCATCCATAATGATTTTCCCTGGTAAAGGTGCAGCTGAACTATCGACGGAAACATCTATAATTACTGGTTTTGTCGCAAGTTTCGCACTTTCAAAAGCTTCTGTTAAGTCCGCCATTTTTTCTACACGAAAGCCAATACCTCCGCAACTTTCAGCAAATTTAGCATAATTTATATCAGGCAAATCAATCGCATAATTTAGTTCGCCGGCGGATTGTTGTTCATATTTAATAAAAGAAAGCTCTTTATTATTTAAGACAACAATAATCATGGGCATTTTTTGTCCAACTGCGGTAACAAAATCTTGCATTACCATTGAAAAGCCACCATCTCCAACAATGGCTATAGCTTGACGGTTAGGGAAAGCTTTTTTGGCAGCAATTGCGCCTGGTAAACCGCATCCCATTGTGCCTAACCATGCTGAAACAATAAAGTCATTTTCAGGCGTTAAATGCAGATAACGAGTACTCCAAACAGTGGCAGTTCCCACATCTATCGAAAAAATCGCATCTTTATCAGCTATTTTTTGAATGTTTGCCATCACTACTTCAGGTGCAATTGGGTCGGTGGTTTTACTAGTATCTTCCTCCAACCATTTCCACCATTCTTGCATGTTTTCTTGGCATGCTTGTAGAAATTTGCGTTCGTTTACAGGTGCTATTTTAGCTGTTAAATTAGAAATAATTTCAGCGGCATCACCAACTAGCCCTACTGTAGCAGGATAGCGTTTGCTTATTACCGCTGGATTAATATCGATTTGAATACTGTCTGCCTTTTTTGGTAAATAATGACTGTATGGATAATCATTCCCAAACATTAACAGTAAGTCTGTTTCTTGCATCGCTTCATACGCGGGTTTAGTTCCGATTTTACCAAGGTTTCCTAAGGCATTAGGATGATCATCTGGAATAATAGTTTTCGCTGGCAGAGAGTTGATAATCGGGATTTTGGCTTTTTCTGCAAAGGCTAGAAGTGCATCTCCGGCATGTTTTGTTCCTAATCCAGCTAGAATAACCGGCTTTTCTGCTTGGTCAATTAATGTAACTGCCTTTTGTATATTTGCTTCGTCTAATTGAGGATTTTCTTGTTCAAATGAAACCGGCTTTGCTTCTAAGCTCGCTTTTATTGTTTGAGCTGGAATATCGTTTGGGATAGTGAGAACTGCAACACCTTTTTCTTTATACGCAGTGCGAATCGCTTCATCAACAACATCTGCAAGCGTTTCGGCATTATCAATTTGCTTATTATAAACTGCAACATCTTCAAAAATTGCTGGTAAATTTACTTCTTGGAAAAATCCAGTATTTAAAACATCCGTAGTTACTTGACCTGCTAAAACGAGCATCGGAACATGATCCATTTTTGCATCATACATGCCATTTAATAAATGTATCGCTCCTGGTCCACCAATTGATAATGCCATACCAATTTTTCCAGTTAATTTAGAATAGGCGGCAGCAGCTAGTGTTGCAACTTCTTCGTGGCGGACATGAATAAACTCTATTTCATCTTGCACCTCTCTTAAAGCATCGACCACTGTATCAATCGAATCTCCCGGCAAACCATAAACATGATCGATTCCCCAATTTTTTAGTGTTTGTACGAGTGTTTCACTTGCTTTTACCTTTTTCATTTTGTATTTCCTCCCTCATGTTATCGCTTTTGTCCAATAGTTTTCGTTTACCCTGTTTTGTGAAAAATATTCATAACCGAGCATTGACGAGAAATTCGGAAGTGCTTATAATGAATGTAAGGTGGTGATCAAAGAGATGCAAACAAAATTGCACTGCTCTGTACTTTCTAACAATGGCTTTTGGATTGCCTAGAAAGTAAGAGTAAAAAATAGACTCTTCAATCCCGAAGCTAGTTTAACCAACATTAAACTATTAAAGGAGAATTATAATGAAAGAGTTTATCCAACCATACCAATATAATTTTATAAAAAATCAATTAAACAATATTTCTCGTGCCTACCGTTCTGCAAATGATACTTCCACACTAAAAGCTTTAAAGTCTTTAACAGAGGAAAAAATTAACCAATTATTTCCAAAGGCTGAGCTTGATGCACATCAGGAATTATTTGCAAAGCTGCATATGATTACAACTACAAAAGAGGCAGAACCATTTCTTGAAGAATTAAAAGCTTTTGTTATTCCTTTTGCACCTCCAAGTGATGCAAAATTAAAAAAAGTTTTTGCAAAAACAAAGAAATTAAAAATCCCAGCTTGGTCAAAACTTGATTTACGCGATTACAGTTTTTACGGTTGGAATGATATTGCCCAACAACGAAAATATATTATTACTTATGAAGATGGGAACCTTGTCGGAGTATCTGGAACTATTTCTGCTGATATTCAAAAAGGGGTATGCTCCATTTGCCACTCTCATTCAAAAGTAGCGCTTTTTATGGCGAAAACAAAATCCTCTAGTGACGGAATTTACACCACAAATGGCAACTATATTTGTTATGATAGCGATGTTTGTAATGAGCAAATAAAAACTAGAGAAACATTAGATGAATTTATTGAGGTTGTTAAAAAACGAAAATAGAAAAAAGGCTCGTAATCAACTGATTACGAGCCTTTTTTAAATTTTCTTATAAACAAACATCCCGCCAATATAAGATACAATCAAGATGCCAAACATCCAGCCAAGCGCTAACCAAATATCATTTGAAAGTGGCGCTGATGCAAATAAGTCGCGCAATGATTGAATAATAGGCGTCATCGGTTGATTTTCAGCGAATATTCGGACAATCTTAGCCATTCCTTCTACTGGAACGAAAGCGGAACTAACAAATAGTAGCATCAAGATAATATATGAAAATGCACCCGCTCCTTCAATGCTACTTGCCATTAAACCAAACGGAACAGATAACCATGTAAGCATAAAGGCAAATAATACAAGCAACAATACAATTAAGCTCCATTCTCCAAAACTAGCATCCGTTCTAAAGCCAACCAACCATGCAACAATCAAAACTGCTACACACGAGATTAACATAAAAATAACAGATGCAACTACATGACCACCAATTACCGCAGATTTTGCGATTGGCATTGATTTAAAGCGTTCAAACATTCCAGCAGTTTTATCTATATTAATTCGAAGTGCTGTATACGCTGACCCTGTTGCAATGGTCATCAATAAAATTCCCGGAACTATATAATTGATATAATCTTGCTCAGATAAACCTTCAATTTTAATTGCCCCTCCAAAAATATAGACCATTCCAAGCATTAACATAATTGGCATTGCAACTACTGTAATCATTGTATCTAAGCTTCGGATATTATGTTTTATTATCCGACCAGCTAGTGCAAAAATATCACTAAAATATTCTTTTATCATCATTTTATCTCACCCTTTCGTTAACGCAATAAATACATCATCAAGCGTAGGACGAATAGTCTCAAAGTCAATTGGCTCAAGCTGATTCATCGATAGCCTTTTTAAAATATCTAAGGTTGTCTTTATTTCTTCCACTAGCTCTACTGACAAAAGCACATCACTTATTTCTTTTGGTTTAAAATCAGCTAATACTTCTTTAGCTTTTGCAATATCTTTTGGATCAAATGTGAGTTGTAGACTATTCTCGCCAGCTAAACGTTTCATTTCTTTCGGAGTTCCTGTCGCAATAATCTCTCCATCTTTTAAAAAGCCAATTGTATCTGCTAATTTATCTGCTTCTTCTAAATATTGCGTCGTTAAAAAAATTGTTTTTCCATTATTTTTAAGATTCTCAATTACTCCCCATAAATCAAAGCGGCTACTTGGATCAAGTCCTGTAGTTGGTTCATCTAAGAAAAGAATTTCTGCGTCGCCAACTAAACTCATTGCTAAATCAAGACGGCGCTTCATTCCACCTGAGTATGCTGAAACAGATTTATCTTTGCTATCAGATAAGCCAAATTGTTCCAGTAACGATAGCGCAACTTCTTTTGGCTGTTTCACATGGCGAAGTTTTCCAATTAATAGTAAATTTTCATATCCTGTTAAAACTTCATCTACACTCGCCTGTTGCGCATTATAGCTAAACAAGCGCTGTACTGCTTTTGTGTTCTTTTGGACTGATAAGTTTTTGATAGTTACTTCCCCGCCGTCGCTAGCAAGTAGCCCTGTTATGATCCTCAGTAGCGTACTCTTACCTGCTCCATTTGCACCAAGTAGAGCATAAATCTTTCCAGCTTCTACTTGAACCGTGACTTGCTTTAAAACGGCTTGCTTTTTGAAACTTTTTTTCACTTCTCGAATATCAATAATTGCCATAACCTTACACCTTCTTCCTATTTCATTGATTTACGGAGTTTTTTACGTTCTTTATCTAGCCAAGTTTCTTCTGGAAATTCCAATAGTAAATTATCAGCGAATTCGGCTAAATCATCACCCACGACCTCTTTTAATTCTAGTTTATCAGCAGCTGCATTTTCGAACATTTCTAATACATTTTTTAAAATATAGAACATTCCTGCTCCTTTAGCAAAGCTCCATAAATAAGTTTCAATTGCTTTCATTGCCTGACGATAATCTTCTGGTAAATCATCAATCCTTTTTTTATACAATTTATAATCTCGTTTTTCTGCACGATATTTTTTATACCAGTTAAACATTATGCTTCTCCTCCTTTAACTTTCATCATTTTCGCTTGAATAAATTCCCAACGTTTCCAAAAAATCGCTAATTCTTCTTTTCCAGTTTCACTTAATGTATAAAATTTTCTTGCTGGTCCTAGTTCTGATTTTTTCTTTTCTACTTCTACCAATCCTTTTTTTTCAATACGTAGGAGAATTGTATATACAGTTCCCTCTACTATCTCATCAAAACCTAAATCATTAAAATACTTGGTGATTTCGTATCCATATGTTTCGCCTCTGGAAATACGTTCTAATATCATTCCTTCTAGACTCCCTTTAAGTAGCTCTGTTAGTCCTTTCATTCGAATTCGCTCCTCTACTTTGTATTACTAGGTACAACTACATAGTAATACAAAGTAGAATAGATGTCAACCCATTTGCAAAAAAATAACTGGCATGTTTAAGCATCACACTCTCTCAAACACGCCAGTAATTATTTTAGTCATGCGCACCTGCCCAGGTGAAACGCATAATGATATGTCTAATAAACCAATATAGCGGACCGCAAGAAACTAGTAATGGTACATAAATCAACATCATTTGCCAATCAAATATGGAAACTAAAGAAAAAATATTTCCAGCAAATAAGAATAAACAAATAAATGCCGCCATCATCGTTCCTACAAGTAATTTTGTTTTTGGTCCAAATGGATGTCCTACATTAATCAGGGCTACAAAACATGTTGCTCCTGTTAGCATAACATTCATTGTAGAAGTTTGGGCAAATGTTAAACCTAACATATTCCCAAATATTAATATCAATATAATATAAGCAATAACACAAGTTGCAGCTGGTACGGAGGTTTGTAAAACTTTATGCAAAAACTGCCCCTTAATCTGCTCATAATTTGGTTTTAATGCTAAAAAGAATGATGGAATTCCTACAGTTAAAGATGAAATTGGGCTAAGTTGAATTGGTTGGAATGGATAGGCTCCAGGTATAAAAATGAAAGCCAGTGCTAATACAGTAGAATACATTGTTTTAATTAAATAAAGTGCAGCTACACGCTCAATATTATTAACAACTCGGCGTCCTTCACGAAGCACATCAATCATTGAATCAAAATTATTCGATAATAAAACAAAGTCGGAAACGCTTCGTGCTGCATCGCTACCTTCAGCCATTGCAATACTACAATCCGCTTCTTTTAAAGCGAGAACATCATTAACCCCATCGCCAGTCATTGCAACGGTATGTCCCTGCTTTTGATATGCTTGGATTAATGCTCTTTTTTGATGTGGAGTCACACGTCCAAACACTGTGTATTTTTCAACCAAAGATACCATATCTACTGCTTCACCAACAGTGTTCATATCAATGTATTTATCTCCATTTGCAATTCCAGCACGAACAGCAACATTAGAAACTGTAACAGGATTATCACCTGAAATAACTTTAATTGATACGCCTTCATTGGCAAAAAACGCGAATGTACTTGGAGCTTCCGCACGGATATTATCAGCAATTAAAATATACGCAAGCAGTTCTCTTTTTTCAGGTAGTACCGCCTTTTCAAGTTGTATTGGCGAATGCGCAACTGCTAAAACTCGAAACCCCTGATTTGCATAGTCATCTAACTCTTGTTTATCTTCTTTGGATAGATCTGCAAAAATAAATTCCGGCGCTCCTATTAAAAACGTACCTTTGTCGATAAAACTGCACCCACTCCATTTTCTAGCAGAAGAAAAAGGAAAGCGTGTGGTAACTTTCCATTCTGGATTTTCCAAAAAGTGTTTCTTTAACGCGATACTAGTTGCATTATTATCTGCTAATGAGCCTACGATTGCACCAATGCTCGCACTTATTTGAGTTGCAGTAACATGTGGGTTTTTTAGGACAATATCCGTTACATCTAATTTCCCATCTGTAATCGTTCCGGTTTTATCCAAACAGAGTACGTCCACACGAGCTAACGTTTCGATACATGGCATGGATTTTACAAGTACTTTTTGTTTTGCTAAATTAATCACACCAACTGCGAGCGCAATACTTGTTAGTAATACTAAGCCTTCAGGTATCATCCCAATCATTGCAGCTGATGTTCCAAGTACGGATTCTTTAAGCGGCAGACCTTGTAAATATTTCGAAAAAAATAAAGCTAAACCTAGTGGGATGATAATAAAGGTTAACACTTTGATTATTTTCTTAATGGAACGAATGAGTTCGCTATCCGGCCGTTTTTCTTGTTTTACTTCCATAGAAAGCTTGGAAACAAAACTTTGTTCGCCAACAGCTGAAACTTCGACATAAGCCTGTCCACTAACAATGTAGCTCCCAGACATTACCTTGTCTTTCGCTTGTTTTAAAACAGGTTCTGATTCTCCTGTTAATTGAGATTCATCTACTTCTATACCATCTGTTTGAAAGATAACACCATCCGCGCAAATTTGATCTTCACGATTTAACACGATGATATCACCTAACACAATTTCGCCCTGCTCTAGTTCACATAATTCACCATTACGCATAACTTTTACTTTCGCCTGAGTTAAAATGGTAAGTTTATCGATATTTCGTTTTGCTCGAATTTCTTGAAAAATCCCCATCGCAGTATTACAAAGCGCCACTCCAAGAAATAGCAAATTTTTATAACTTCCTACAAAAATAATAAAACTTGCAATGACGATATTAATAATGTTAAAAAGGGTAAATGTATTGTCGCGGATAATTCCAGGTATACTACGTGTCAATGGTTTAAGCGCGTGATTAACCTGACCATTTCTTACCCGTTCTGAAACTTCTTCATTAGATAAGCCTGTTGGGGCGTTCGTGTTTGTCTCCATCTTAACAAATCCTTTTCGATTTAGAGTCTTTCCTTTTTTAGCTAATAAAATTCATTCATCTAATGCTTTGCTTTTCCCAAAACAAAAAGAAATATTCCCTTTTAACATCTATTTTTTCTTTATCTAATATAAAATAATTATCCTATTTTTTCTTAATGTAAGTATAACACTTTTAACCCGCTTTATTATGAGCATTTAGTGAGTATTTGGACAAAAATTAGAAAGAATATTGGTTCGTTGTCAACTTCTTGAGAGGATCTCCAATTTTATAATAAAAAACAGCTAGCTGATATATCAATGGAAAATCACTTAGTATTCGATTACTATTTTTTAAAACTCAGAAAATACCCTTTCACTCTGCTACTTTTGACTCACTTTGGCTACCTTTACACAACTAGCATATATTGTTATGATAAAAACAAACAGAAAATCAATAACACTGAAAAAAACAAGTTGCTGATTCAGAAATTTCATCTAATGTCGAAATTTTAAAAAACGGCATCAAAATTAGGCACGGATGAACATATTTCCAGCCAACAACTTGTTACCGCAATTAATCAATTAAGGATTTTTAAAGAAAATTATAAATCAATATAATTCAGAGAGGATGGTACGATGTATATCGAAATTTATACCGCAAACGGAGAATCAATTCGACTTGATGACGACGCAAAAATCAACAACATCAGCATCCACGAATTATCTAAAACAGACTTAAAAAACCTTTTTAACGAAAAATGTATTGAGCTAACCAAATATGACTTAACTTATTTTATTAACACCAGCCAAGTAAATTGGTTTCTTGTAAGTGAAGGAATCCATTAAAAGCGATTCTAAAAAAATAAAACGAGCCAGGATCTAACTCCTAGCTCGTTTTATTTTTAAATATCAAATTTACTGTAGCCATCTCCATATTGGTTTGGCCCATCACTTCCAAAACACATAAAGATTAAAATAATAATTCCTCCAAAAAAAGGAATTAAGCCAAGAAAAGCCAAAAATCCACTTTTCCCAGAATCATGCAATCGTCTTACAATAAGGCTAATTGTCGGAATTACAATCGCAAGCGAATACAACCAAAGCACAATTAAAATAAAGAGTGCACCGCCGCCTCCAACCATTCCCATGCCAGCCATGTAACCTTCCATCATTGCTGATAAACCGAAAATAATTGCAACAACATAAAGCGCCCCAACAACAATTATGTTCCAAATCACTACATACCAATATGCCGAAGCTGGTGCACGACCACTAAAATTGACATAATTCTTCCAAAATGACTTATAAGCTTCTAAAAATCCCATGTTTCCTCCTATGTACCTATATTTTATCGTTCTCCTAAGAATATACATAGCCACAGCATTATACAAGGATATAGCAAAAAGTTTCATAAAATAGACACATTTCTATTTTATTCACTAACTAGCGCTATATTCACTTAACATTTAACATGTGGCACACAAGAACTCCCTCTTTTTAGAAATATTTAACAAAAAAATACCTCTAGCAGCTGCAAAACAACCACTAAAAGTATAAAAGGGAGTTTAAGGTAAGTAAAGACAATCCATACAAAAAAGGGAGAAAAAGTAATGGTATTGTCATTGCTTATGTCTATATAATACCCGTCTTTACCAGCTCCAACCCTTTTTTTCTATTAAAATTAGATGACGATTTTAACTAAAATGAGACAGAATTTACTTCGCTACAATCTAATTAACTTCTTAATCCTCTTCCCTTATTAATTAAATACCAGCAAATCGAATATAGAATCACAATAAATAAAACGAGGATTAACATGGAAACCATTATTGGCACGTCAGTTACACCAAGAAAACCATAGCGGAATCCTGAAATCATATATACAATCGGATTTACTTTGGAAATAGCTTGCCAAATTGGCGGAAGCATAGAAATAGCATAAAACACTCCACCAAGATATGTTAATGGCTGTAAAACAAATGTTGGAACAATGGAAACATCATCATAAGATTTAGCAAAAATCCCATTAAGAAGACCTGCCAGCGAAAATACAATTGCTGTCATTAAAAAGGTAATTATTCCGATTGACCAAGAAAATACATGAAGTGGTACAAAAAATAATGAAATAATAGTAACAAGTGCACCTACTAAAATACTTCTACCAATTCCACCAATCAAAAATCCCCATATAATAATATGAGTTGGTACTGGCGCCACTAAAATTTCCTCAATATTTTTTTGGAATTTTTGTGAGAAGAACGAAGATGACACATTGGCATAGGAACTAGTAATTACCGACATCATAATCAGTCCTGGAACGATGTATTCCATATAAGAAAATCCGCCCATATCGCCAATTCGACTCCCAATCATTTTCCCAAAAATAATAAAGTAAAGTGATGTTGTAATGACTGGTGGAACGAGTGTCTGAACCCAAATCCGCATATAACGATTAGTTTCTTTTGCTGCTAAACTTTTTAAAGCTGTAAAATATAGATTAAACATGTTTTTCCCCCACTTGATGTTTTTCATCCGTAATTTTCAAAAATAATTCTTCCAAACGATTCGATTTATTACGCATTGAAAGAACTTTTATTCCTTTTTCACTTAATTGTTCAAAGATATGATTCACACCTTGGTTACGTTCCACTTCCACAGAAAGTGTCTGTTTATCCTCAAAAACATGTTGATAACCCGTAATTTCAAATGCTTGATCATATGGCTCCAAATCAAAAATAAAAGTTTCAAACTGCAATTTTGAAAGCAATGATTTCATACTCGTATTTTCAATAAGCTCTCCTGATTGAATAATTCCGATGTTTCGGCAAAGCATCTCTGCTTCTTCCAGGTAATGAGTAGTCAAAATGATTGTTGTTCCACTTTCATTTAGCTCCCTTAAAAAAGTCCACATATCTCGTCTAAGCTCAATATCGACTCCTGCAGTTGGTTCATCTAAAATAAGTAATCGCGGTTCATGCATCAAAGCACGTGCAATCATCAAACGTCTTTTCATTCCACCCGAAAGCATTCGTGCCCTTTCATGGCGTTTTTCCCATAAATTAGATTGTTTTAAATATTTTTCGCTTCGTTTAAAAGCTTCTTTACGAGAAACACCATAATAGCCTGCTTGGTTAACAACAATTTGCTGAACTGTTTCGAACGGATTAAAATTGAACTCTTGCGGAACAAGACCAATTTGCTGTTTTGCACGAACAATATCCGTATCCAAATCATAGCCAAACACAGTTACTTTTCCTGATGTTTTATTAACAAGTGAGGTGATAATACCAATTGTGGTTGATTTACCAGCACCATTAGGACCAAGAAGTGCATAAAAATCCCCTTCTTCTACCGTTAAATCCACACCGCGAAGAGCTTCAACTCCAGTAGAATATATTTTTCGTAAGTCTTTTATTTCAAGTGCATATGTCATGTATTTGCTGTCTCCTTATAAAATATGATTCCTTTATTTTATCACTAATTTGCCAATAATAAAAAATAACCGTCTTTATACCGAAACTAGTATAAAAAGACAATTATTTTTTATTTAAAATTAACTTAATAAATGCTTCTAACTCTTCTCGATACACCTAAAATTAACAAGAACCAACCTACAACAAACAAAATTCCTCCAATTGGTGTAATCGCGCCTAAAATTGATACTTTTGAAATGCTTAACACATATAAGCTTCCAGAGAAGAAAACAATCCCCGCCGAAAATAAAATAGCTGCCCAAGTATAAAGTCGGCTGTCTTGTTTTTCCATTAGCAATCCAACAATTAAAATACCTACTGCATGAAACATTTGATACTGTACACCAGTTTCCCACGTGCTCGCATAACTTCCAAGCATATCTTTTAATGCATGTGCTCCAAAAGCGCCAAGTAAAACTGCCAACCCAGCAAAAATAGCTCCAGTAATAATTGTTTTTTTCATAATGACCCCCTAAAAATCAAGCAAAGAATCTCCATTTGCTCCATCATCTAACTCCATTTTCTTTCCATCCATATTAACGATTTGCGTTGATTCAGCTTTTGGAATAGCACTTTTCTCTATTTCCATTCCTGTTTCATCTCCAGTTTTTGCAAGCTGAACAAGCACCATTAAACCATGCAAGTGCTTATCCTGACTGGCCTTTGTCGTTGCCGACTTTGCTTTTGCAAGCTCACTTTCCATCTGTTCAAAAATCTTTGCATCTGAAATAATCATTTTTCCGTTACCTCAATTGTTTTGATTACACGTGCAGGATTTCCGGCTAAAACGACATTATCAGGGAAGCTTTTTGTTACAACTGACCCAGAAGCAACTACAACATTATTACCAAGTTTTACTCCCGGATTAATAATCGCTCGGCCACCAAGCCATACATTGTCACCAATTTCTACAGACTTACCAAGCTCAAGCCCACTGTTTCGCTCTACTGGATCAAGTGGATGAGTTGCTGTATAAATATGAACCCCTGGCGCCATCATACAATTATCGCCAATATGTACTTCACAAACATCTAAAATAACACAATCAAAATTAGCATAAAAATTTTCGCCAACATAAATATTAGAACCATAATCCACTCGAAAATCAGGTTCTACATAAACATTTTCTTTTGTACCACCAAATAGACGCTTAAGTACGCTTTGACGGGATTCAGCATCCATCGTATCATTAATCTCCCGACAGAACTTACGAGCACGACTTCTTCCATGTACTAGCTCTCTATCACTAGGATTATACATTTCTCCTGCAATCATCTTCTCTAGCTCTGTTTTCATTCTGACACATCCAATCCACGTTTTATTCTTATTCATTATAACTAAATGGCGGAAAGAAATATAGTAAAGTAACTATTAAACATAAAAAACTGCGCACAACTACCGCTTGTGCATTTTTCTTTAAAAAATGCTATTCTAGTATGGTAGGTAAAATTGGAGAGGAATGAAATATTATGATTAAAGTTATTGCTTCAGACATGGATGGGACACTACTTAACTCTGATATCGAAATTGCACAAGAAAACGTTGAGGCAATCGAAGCCGCACGCGCAAAAGGTATTCATTTCGTTCTTTGTACTGGACGTATGTATAATGATGCAATGAGCCTTATTAATAAAGTCAATTTGTACGCACCAGCAATTTGTATGAATGGTGCCGAAATTCGTGATGAACATGGTAAAATCATTTTGCAACATCCGATTGATAAAGAACTAGCACGAGACACTTACAATACATTAACGGAGCTAGGAATGTATACAGAATTTTTCACAGATATGGGACCAATTACAACAGATAAAGAACGCGGTAAAAAATTTATGATTGAAATGTACAAGCGCATTTTCCCTGATGCTCCTGTGACAGGCATCACTGATAAAGTAGCCGAACGTTTTGAATCAAAAGATGTACATGAAATTACTGATGTAGAGCGAATTCTAAATAATAAAGATTTAACCATATTAAAGTTTATTTCGTTTTCACCAGAAAAAGATGTACTTGCAAAAGCAAAGAAAAAATTAGAAAAAAATAATGATTTAGCTGTTACTTCTTCTTTTTCCGATAATATTGAAATTACAAATCGTGAAGCCCAAAAAGGCATTTCTTTACAATATTATGTAGAAAAACTAGGCATAACACTTGATGAAACTTTTGCAATTGGAGATAATATGAATGACATTTCGATGCTCAAAATGGCTGGCTATAGTGTCGCAATGGGCAATGCCGAAAATGAAGTAAAAAATTTAGCAGATCATGTTACTGTTTCTAATGATGAACACGGTGTCGCAGCTGCTATCTATAAAATGCTTGAAACAAATGACTAAAGTTTAGTTTTAGGAGGAAATACGATGACAATCAAAAAAACATTAACAATTGCAGGCTCTGATTCTAGTGGTGGCGCTGGTTTACAAGCAGATTTAAAAACATTTGAAGAATATGGTACTTATGGTTTTAGCGCGATTACAACTATCGTAACAATGGATCCAGACAATAATTGGGCACATGGCGTAACTCCAATTGATGCGGGGCTCGTACGTGAACAATTAAAAACCATCCTCTCTGGTGGACCTGTTGATGCAATGAAAACAGGCATGCTCGGCTCCATTGATATCATTAAAGCCACTCGTGAAGCCATTGATAAATACGATTTAAAAAATGTTGTTATCGACCCAGTTATGGTTTGTAAAGGCGAAGATGAATTAATCCAACCGGAAAACGCAGAAGCTATCCGTGATTTATTACTTCCAAAAGCAACAATCACAACACCAAACCTTTTTGAAGCTGGTCAACTTTCTGGTCTTGGCAAGTTAACAACGCTTGATGATATGAAAGCAGCTGCAAAAAAAATCATTGAATTAGGTGCTAAATACGTTGTTATCAAAGGCGGAAAAGCACTAGAAAGCGACAAAGCAATCGACCTACTCTATGATGGCAAAGATTTCACAATATATGAAGTAGAAAAAATTTCTCCAAGTCACAATCACGGTGCTGGTTGTACTTTCGCAGCCGCTATTACAGCCGGTCTTGCAAAAGGATTATCTGTAGAAGAAGCTGTTTCTAAAGCGAAAGACTTCGTTACAGCTGCAATCAAAGGCGGATTTGCACTAAATGAATTTATCGGACCTGTTTGGCACGGTGCATATAATAAAGCGGAGAATAGATAAGATACTAAAAAAGAGCGAACAAATTTCTGCTCTTTTTTAGTATCATTATTCAAAAGTAATCACCATATAACAGCCTCATTTAAACGAATATTATTCAATCCGATTGAACATGTTTGGTGCGATTTATATGACACAGCTTATTCATCCGACGGTAATGTTGCCATAAGTTGAAAGAAATAATTTGGATCTCCGGTATTAAAATAAGCATACCAAAACTCGAGTGTATCTGATTGAAAAACGCCCAATTGCTCAATAATTTGTTTTGACCATAACAAAGATCCGGCCGAACTTGCCGTAATGAGGTTGTTATCTACTACAGAGAGTTGATCCACATAAAAATCTTGCCCTTTGTAATTAGGGCTAAACATAGCAAGAAATTCGACTCCATTGCTGGTATGCAGACGCTCATCTAAGATACCTAAATTAGCAAGAGCAACAGTAGCCCCGCAAATTGCTCCCACTTTGGCTCCATGAGATAGGAACTCCCGAGCGATTTTAAGAATGTTCCTATGTTTAGCATCATTCCACGTGTCTGCTCCCGGTAATAACAACATATTCGTTTCATCCACAACGATATCATCAAGCAAACAGTCAGGAACTACCTTCATTCCGCCCATTGTAGTGATAGGCTTTTTCGAATAACTAACTGTCTTAACAGATAAGTTACGCCCTCCCCTTTTAAAAAACCGACCTGAATTCAACTCTGCGGTGATGTAGCCTATTTCCCAGTCCGCTAAAGTATCAAGTACATAAACATAAATCGTATTCATTATTCTCCTCCACTCCATCACTTGTAGTTACTTTTTAATTATACCTGTTGATAGCTGACAAATGTATGTCAACAATATAAATAAGCTAAAGTGATAAAAAAGTGGGAACTTACCATACTTGATTATGATAACTTTAGATCAGCAAAAAATATTTTTCCTGCATTAGTCAAACAAACACTTCTATTTTCTTTATTTAAAATAAAATATTCTTTTTCTTCACAGTGACGAAAAAACGCCTTTCCCAAATTCCCACCTAAATGAAATGTTTGTTCCGTCCAATCCAAACAAGACTTAATAAATATTCCTTGTTGTTTTTTTATAAGATTAATTTCCATACCTAAAGATTCAAAGTATTGCCCCCCTTTATCCGTTAGCTCAAGATTGTTATTTTCTAATTTAACATATCCCTTTTGAACTAGAAAATTAAAAAAATCAACACCCACAGTACCTGCTAAATGTCGATAACAAGAACGTCCCTTTTTTAGTTTTTCCAATTCGATAGTTTCATTAAAAGAATTAATTTCTTTGACAGGACTTATATTCATTAATTTTTCTAATAAATCGGCAATGTCTTCTGAGCACAAATGAAAGTAGACATTCCTTCCTTGCTTATAAGAAGCTACCCAATTCAATTCACATAATTGTTTTAGGTGATAGGAAGCAGTATGACTTTTAATTTTTGTTTTTTTAGCAAGTTCACTTACATTATGATATTTTCCGTCCATTAATATTGTCAGGATTTCTAATCGGGATGAATCTGCTAAAACTTTAGTCGTTGCTTGTAAATCGGGGAATCCTTTCATTTCAATTTCCTCATTTCTGCTATATCGATGGGTATCGAGTTATATACATATTATACTATACAGAGAGGTGAAGAATATGTTTAAAAAATTGAAAAAAAACAGTTTTTATTATGGTTTTCCTGTCGTACTTATGACTACCAAAGATACTGAAAATAATAAGGACAATATCACTGTTATTAGCTCCACTTGGACTTTGGGAAAAAGTATCGTCATCGGTCTAGGACTAGCTAACAAAGGCTACTTAAATTTACAAGTTGGTAGTGAAGCAACATTTAATGTCGCCGATGCATCTATTTGGGAAAATATTGAACGCATCGCAAAAACAACAGGTAACTTTAATCTGCCTGACTTTAAGAAACAAGCTGGCTATAAATATTGTACAGATAAATTTAGTTTAGGCGGATTTACGAAAATGGCTGGAAAAGAAGTTCAAACTGTTAGAATTCAAGAATGTCTGATTCAAATAGAAACAAGCATAACCGAAATGTCGATTAGAAGTGATTTCGCAATTATAGAATGTGAAATAAAAGGAATTTTTGTAGATAAAAAAATCTTGTACGATGACTCCCATATTGATGTTAATAATTGGTCCCCATTAATTTATAAATTCAGGGAATACACAACAGCAAACCAATCACTAGGAACTAATTTTCGTTTCAAGGAATTTAAGGATTAGACTAAAATGAACTTATTAGTAAAATGACTATTTCGCAAAATAATTAAGTAAGCAATCATTTTTAATTGTAGTGAGGCTGGGACAAAAGGGGCTCTACAATGAAAAACAAGCAGAAATCATGTCTATTCCATTTTTTGAAATGGCTCTATATCCATGATTTCTGCTTTTCTCTTTTTCCAACTTTTATTGCTGAGATTTAGTTATGTCCCAGCCTCTCCACTTTTTTTATTTAACGAATACTAGGGCTGGAATTTTTTTGTATAACACTAATATATTGAAGTATAATTTTGGCAAGTATGCAGTATTCCTCCGAATCGACTACCTTGTACAAAAATGTCATCACTAATACTACCTAATTCTTTTTAATAAAATGCTCATTACTAAGTAAATGTTGATTATTATAGATTTCAAGGTCTCTTCATTTAAATAGAAGAACAAACCGAATTTAAATGGTTTGTTCTTCTAAATGTAGGTCCGCCCTTACTATCCTAGCAATTATTATTTGATTACCAGTCTTGTAATAAAGTGCATTTTTAATATATTTCACGTTAATTCTTTTAAAGCATGAGATACCTCATCTCTAATTTGCTTTTCGCTATAGTACACATTAGGTAATTTCAAATCCTCTGCATTATCAGAAAATCTAGCTGCCATATCTGACACATTTCCTAAAACTATATATTCTTTTTTCGACAATTCATCAAAATCTATTTCTAAATCAAAAATTTTCATAAACTGATTTGTAAAATTGTTAATCTCTATTTCCCTATGATTCAGGCCATTTAGCAAGTAATATAATTGCTCTTTTTTTGTCATAATATTTCTCCTCCACTATTATTTTTTGGGGACTTCTGGCAATGGACCTAATGGTCTTCTATCATATTTAAAGTGATAAATAGTATTTGTCGCTTTATCATAAAGCACTTCAAAATTATATTTCTTATTGTTAATATAAATTTCGCTATAATACATGGTTGCGCTAGATCCTCTTGGGTCAGGCATTGGAGTACCACCTTTGATTGCTTCTTTCAAGGTTTGAGCAGGGACTGCTCTTTCAGGATTAGCCATGTGTTCTTTAACTTTGTTTGTATAGTTAAATATATTTTTCCCAGAAGATATAGCCCCATCGGCTTTCTTCGTACTCTTTTCAGCCTCTTTCACCTTGTCTGCTTTTTTATGAATCTTATTTGCGTCTTCTACGCCTTCGTAAACAAATTTAAACCCTTTGGCCCCATATTTGCCTACTTTAGCAAGTGGAATGATAAATAACAAGGAAAGTCCTCGTTCGCCCCAGGATAGCTTGTCTCCGGTTATCGGGTCTTCTCCAGTCATAACTCTAACACCGTCTCCTATTGGTGTAAAGAGGTCGGCTATTTCTTTTATTGCTTTCACTGGGTCAAAGTTTTTCGCTTCTGCTTTCATTGCTTCTGCTTGGGCTAGCATTTTCCCTAACCCACCATCTTTTCCTGCCCATTTATCATGTTTTACGGTGAATTGGATATCGTCTTGGGTCAGCGTACGGCCATCTTTGGACCACGCCCATATGTACGTCCCGTTTCCTAAGTCTATTCGTGTATAAGTTCGGCCCGTTGTATCTGGTTCTTCTTGTGCTTCTTTTTTCTGTTGAAAAGCTCGAATGGTATTGGCCCATGCTAGTTTTTCTTGGCTTGGAATCATAAAGGTACCCGATGTTGGATTCCATGCGGTCTTTGTTTGGGCTAGGCCTTAATCAATCGCCTGTTTCAAATGAGCGATTTCGGAAAAAATACTGGGCGAACTTGCGTGAAAGGCGATTAATTTTTGAAGCTTTTCTTCTAGTTCTTATTTGCTTGTTTGATACGCTTCTAGTAAGGCATGATTAAATTGCAGCTGGATTTGCTGATCTGTTTCAGATAATGGGGATTGCCTCACTTGGTTCTCTAGGTCATTCGCTTGGTGGATGAGTTCATTGACTCGGCGTATTTGTTCTTCCAGTTCGGACTGTTTGAGATCCCCACTGTCCACTTCCCTTTGGTACCGTTCTGGGAATTTTTTGACGGCTGCTTCGGTCGCTTCGGTTAATAAAATCCCTCCCTGAACTAAGGGGTAAAGCACGGTGCTATAATAAGCTTTGGCCGAGTCATATGCTTTTCCTTTTCTAAAACAGCCTTTTCTTTTTTTAGATATTCTTTCAAATTGGAGGCTTCTCTTGTTTTTTGGCTCGCTTCGATATTTTGATGGATTCTACGGGCCATTTCGCTGAGTTGGTCTGGTAGGTGCAACTTATTGGTTTTTAGCTCGCCTGCTTTCTTCATTTGTGGGCCTTTAGTAGCTTTGGGCGCGTTTCCTTTTTCTGTTAAAATAGCTTTATTTCTGATTGCCGTTTTGTTAGGAGCCGTTTGCGATCATTTTGTGAACCATTTTACGTAAAAAGGGAAGCAATTGTCCCCTCATTGTTTGTTTTTAGGAGTGACTCATTTTTAAATAGGTGCACTTAACTTTTATAAATGATAAGCTGTCTACTATGGCTGGCTTTTTCACCCTATCATCCGAAAATCATTCTTATTCCCTGTCATATCCGGCATTAACTCAAACAACATTTTACTATTATCTGGTTTATTTCCCACGATTACTTGCATAAAATAATCATGTACCATAAAAGTGTAGCCATGTTCCTTCGATGTAATCGCATAACCTTCCGAATCATTTTCGGAAACAAATAACCATTTCCATCCATATTTTTCTCGCGCAGCCTCGCCGTATAAAGAACCTAATATATAACCTTGCTCTTCTGCTAACTCAGGATCTGGCGAGGTATTTTTCAAGTAATCTACAATTTTCTGAACACGCTCTTCTGGAGTACCGTCCGTTTGGAGCATAATTTCGCCCTCTTCTTTCAAACGAATGATTTCCGCTTCTTCTGTTTTCGTTAATTCTCGCGCAATTATTGCCATTAGAAACACCCTTTCCCCATCATTATACCTTAAAAAGTTCAATTTTTCGCATCCGATATGTTCGTCATGTATAATGAATGTGTACAGCAATTTTTTATTTAGGGGGCTATTTTTTTCATGGAACAAAATAAAGAAAAACTTACAAAACCGACATCAGAAAAAAACTATTTTTGGCCGATAATGATTATTTCTTTTATTGCGGTTGTGGTGATTTTACTACTCTTCTTTTCACCGATTGGCTATCAGGGAGCCGTGCATTTTGATATTACGATTTTCCCAAGAATGAATGCCATCTTTAATAGTTTTACCTTTGTATTTTTAATTATTGCACTTTGGGCGATTATAAAAAAGAAAAATATTAATATGCATCGTGGGTTTATTCTTGCAGCATTTACATCCACATTGCTCTTCTTAGTATCTTACTTAACGTTCCATTACTTATCCGCCGAAACATCTACTTTTGGTGGAACTGGCATTATCCGCCCGATTTACTTCTTTATCTTAATTACACATAGTTTCTTAGCTGCTATTGTTGTTCCACTCGCGCTATTCGCACTTGTTTGGGGCTGGACAATGCAAGTCACTAAACATAAAAAAATTGTTCGTTGGACGATGCCAATTTGGTTATATGTGAGTTTAACCGGAGTTTTAGTCTATCTTTTCATGGCACCATATTATTAAAAAAATAAGCGTTCAAATGCTTCTCAAAAGAAAGAAGCATTTTGAACGCTTATTTTTTCACAGTAAAACTTTTGGTGATGACTTTTTCTTCTACAACAACTCCATGAAGTTCGCCGCCAAAAACAGCCCCACCATCGATATCAAGCCTTGTTTTATCGCTAGAAACCCAGATATCTGCGCTTCCATCTTTATGTAAATTTTGTACTGGGGTATGTCCAAAAATAAATACTTGCCCCGTCTTATTTTCTCCAAATAAAAATGGTTCTCGAATCCAGTAAAAATCTCGTTGTTCTGTATCATGCCAATCTTCTTTAGAAAAATCTACGCCGGCATGGACAAAAACATACTTCCCTTCTTCATAATAAAGAGGTAAGTTTTGGATAAATTCAATGAGCTCCGAAGACTCCAGTTTAATTCTTTCCGCTAGTCCTTCTGGTGTTGTTTTTTTATCAAGCGAATCAGAAATAAGGGATTGAATTGTTTCCATACCACCTTGACTCAAATAGTAGTGCATTTTCTCAGAGGGATTTTCTAACCAATCCAGTAACATTTGTTCATGATTGCCTTTTAAAACAATCGCTTCTGAATTATCCACTAGCTCTTTCACTCGCCGAAGAACTGCTGCTGGATTTTCACCGCGGTCAATTAAATCTCCAACAAACAAGAGTCGTTCACGCTGCTCATCCCAGTTCTCTAAAAGCTCATCTAATAATGTAATTTCTCCGTGTACATCCCCTACTGCAAAAATTGGCTTCATATTCATTCCTCCAAATTCACATAAAAAGAAATATCCTTTCGCTAATTCTTATTAGCAAAAGGACGCTATTTCCCTATTTGGTACTACCTTCTACTTTTTTAATTTTTTTCTCCACTTCCGAAATTTCGTGACGTAATGCACTTAATCTTACTTCTACAGCATTAATCGGTCCATTTTGGAGTTGTGGGTCTTCAAAATCTTTTGTTTCACTAAGTACTTCTTGATATTCTCGTCGTAAATCAATTAACCGATCTTCTAGTTCTCTTAAGTTCTCTTTGGCCATTTCGCCACCTCCAAATTAATCATACCATCTAACCTTTTCCCCAAAAAGAAGCAACTTACACCTATTTTAATAAAAAAAATGAAACACTTCAAAATACTGTATTACTCCTAAGAAGTATGCTATTTTAGTAATAGGTATTTTTGCTATTATACTTAAAATAAATTTAAAAAGGAGTTTTCATTATGATGACTATTTCACAAGTAAAACAGACAGCTAAAGAGTCGCTTCGTGGCAACTGGGGAATTGCCATTGGAATATTTGTCCTTGCTTGGTTGCTTGAAACTATTGCGAGTGGCATATTAGGTTGGATTCCATTTATTGGTTGGATTGCGTTAATTTTACTTACAGGACCTTTATATGTTGGGGTTTCTTGGGTATACCTAGCAATTAGTAGGAAGGAACTACCTGATGTTGCCTACATGTTTAGTGGTTTTAAAGAATTTGGGCGTACTTTCTTGGCTTACTTGCTAATCTGTATCTTTACATTTTTATGGAGTTTACTTTTAATTGTACCAGGTATTATTAAAGCTTATTCCTATTCACAAACATTCTTTATTTTACGAGATAATCCAAATATCTCCGCTTTAGATGCAATCACAGAAAGCCGCCATATGATGAATGGACATAAAGGTAGACTATTTGGGCTTTCTCTTACCTTTTTACTTTGGTATTTAATTCCAATTGCGGTTGGGATTGTTGGTGTTATTATTATTGCAGGTGGTATGGCTTCTATCTCTTATAATACAACTGATCCTACTGAAATTATTAATGCACTTGCTGCCGGAGCTACATTTGGTGGTCTCGTACTTATCTTAGCTTCTTGGGTAATCTCTTTAGGAATTTCGCTATATGTGTATCCATATTTTATCACTTCTGTAGCTGTATTTTATGATGATTTATATGCAGCAAACGAAGCAACTTACACAGACGAAACCGTGATTGTGGAAGAAGAAGTGGTGGATCCATTCGCAAAATCCGAAGAAGATCCATTTGCTGACGATACTCATCCAGAAGGTTTTGGACCTGAAACAACCAAAGAACCCGAAGCTCCAAAAGATGAAAATGAACCAAAATAACATTTCTGCTGGCGGACTGGATTTTCTAGTCCGCTTTGCTTTGCCAAATGATCGCTTAAAAATAAATGAATTGATGTTAAATACTGCTCGCTGGCTAAAAGAATCGGGTTCTAGCCAGTGGAATGATATTTTAGAAGGCCATGATGTCCATCATATAGAAGAACGCATTGAACTTGGTGAAGTAGCTCTTTTTGAAACATATGAAGCTTTACTTGCTGGTGTCATGATTATTCGCCAAACACCTAGCGATTGGGATTCAGAATTATGGGGAGAATTAGCTGATGAAACTGCTTTTTATCTGCATCGCATCATGGTTTCCCGAGAGTTTAGCGGTATTTCTTTGAGTAAGCAAATGATTAATTGGTCCGAAAAGCTTGCTATATCGAGTCATATTTCGTTAGTTCGTTTGGATTGTATTGAAACAAATGATAGACTTAATCAAATGTATCGCAGCTATAATTTTCAATTTATAGGAAAACAAAATGGATTTAATTTATACCAAAAAAACTTCCACTTATCTAAATAATAGATAGGTGGAAGTTTTTTTATCGGTATGCTTGAATTATTAACTCAGCAAACATGGCTTTGATTGTTTTTCTTGCTGTTTCTAAATCTTCCTTTGCGAGTTGTTCGTATATTTCACTGCTTTTTTTATTTGTCCATTCACGTATCTCGACTGATTTAAAAATATGAATTCCATCAGAAAAAGAGATAATTTGAAAGAAAATTTGTTTTGCGATAGTAATTTGATATGGATTATCAGCAAAACTAATTAAACCAAGAATAAAACGATGATGCGCATCAAAATAATTTTCTAAATCCGTTAAATAGGAATAGCGTTCCATCTCTTGAAGACGTTCATTGAGCTTTTCCACATCCATAATCAAGCCAAAATGCGCCACCTTCACAATAGCTGCATCTACTAAAATACTAATCGTTTCCATTAATTGTACATATCGTTTAGAGTCAATTAAAACATCATTTAAGACTGCGCCGCTATTTTCATGATAAGTGACAATTCCTTGAGCAGCAAGTGTTGCAATCGTTTTTCGAAACGGAGAGCGACTTACACCAAATTCAGCAGCCAGCTTTTCTTCTGCCAAATGTTGATTAGGAGTCAATTCTCCATTTTTAATTTTTATTAAAAGTCGGTCATAAACCATCTTTTCGAGTGTTTTATATTTGTTTGCTACCATTTGTAGGCCCCCTCGTTGCTCGTAATTATATCATAAAACTATTTTTAATGAATTAACTTGCTTTGTTTTGCCTTTTTGGATAGTTTTGGAATAATTTTATCGAGTGGTTTTTTCAGCAATACACCAAATCCGATGAATAAGATGGCAAAACCGCTAAGAACAGCCATATCTATCCAAACAGTTGGCATATAAAGCCCACCCACACTTTCTCGAATTAAACTTACCGCATAAGTAAATGGTAAATAAGGATAAATCGCTTGGAAAAATGGTGGTGAAACTTGAATCGGAAAGTTCCCGCCTGCTCCCGATATTTGTAAAACTAAGAGAATAATCGCAATTCCTTTTCCGACATTATTGAATAACGACACTAACGTATAAACAATCGTCATAAAGACAACACTAATGAACATGCTAAAGAGTACATGTAGCAATGGTTCAGCAATAGAAACATCAAGTAAGAAAATATTACCTAACGTAACGATTAATGCTTGCATAAGTCCAATTGATAGGAAAGTAAGCAATCGACCAAAATAACGATGATAATGACTAAATATCCCTGCTGGTACTTCTACATCAACTCGAAGCAAGGAGATAAGTAGCAAAGCTCCAACCCATAAACAAAGTGCAGTATAAAAAGGAGAGCTCGCCGAACCATAATTAGGAATTGGATAGTAACTAGTTTCCTTTAAATTAACAGGATTGGCTATGAAAGAACTATCCTGATCCGCATCATTTCGGAGCATTTTAATAATATTTTGCAAATCATAATTTTTATCAAAATCGGTTATCTTATTTGCAGCTTTGTTAATCGCGGTTTCAAATTCTGGTAATTCTTCACGGGATAAATTAGCTGCAATCGTAATCGCTTTTTCAAATTCCGGCATTTTTTCTTGAATAAGATTGGAAGCTTGGTCGATTTCTTTTTCCAATCCTGGCAAATCATTTCGAATAAAATCAGCCGCTTTTTTAATATTTGCTTTTACATTTGGATAATCATTTTGATAAAAAGTAGCTGCTTCGTTAATGCCTGCAATTATTGTATTAAGTTTAGTATCAATCACTTCCGTTGTTTCATCTAGCGTTTTTTGAATTTCTGGTAGGCGTGACTGGAATTCTTTTAAATAAGTTTGACCAGTTTGAAGTGTTTTTTTAGAGTCTTGTAATACCTGGCTAATTTCTGGAATTTTCGCTTGTAGGTTTTGAAGCAATTTTTGACTATCTGCTAAGTTACCTTGAATTTGATTGAGACCGGTTTTAACTCTTGGAACAATTTCTGCATCATAGCTATTTAAAATTTGTTGCAATTTCTCGCTAACAGTTTTCGCTTGTGTATTCAGTGTGTTCAATAGTTCCTTAGATGGTTGTTCGCCATTTTCGAGCTGTGTGCGAACTTTTGTAATCGTTTCTTTTTGTGTAGTTAAATCGGAGTTAATGGTTTTAAGGTTTGTAATCAAATCGGTAAATGGTTTATTCGGCAAAGTTTCATTTAAACTTTCTAATGTTGCTGTTTGTTGGGTAATCATTTGTTGTAATGAAACTATATCTTGTTCCATTTTATTTAATTCTGTCATTGCTTGATCTGCACTAATAGAGCCATTTTCGATTGCTTCCGTTATTTGATAAACATTATCTGCCATTTGCTTCATTAAAGTTAGATTTTGCTTTATTGCAGGCGCTAAAGTATCAAATGAATGATTGATTTCATTAGCAAAATCGGATACTTTGTTTACGTATCCATTACTATTTTGAGCAATATTTTGGACAGTAGGTATAGCTTCCATTGCTCCGTTAATTACATCAAGTGCTTTTCCTGACTCATCTACCGCATCGTTCACTGATTTTTTAATTGTTCCAAAGTTTTCATCTACCTCTTTTACGGAGGATGCGATTTGTTTTATTTCCGGGATTTTCTGCTGAAGAACTAAAATATCCGCTCCGAGTTGATCGATTTTCGGCAATTGTTGCTCGACTAATAATACATTTTCAGTTGCTTGATTAAGTTCTGGAATTTTTTTATTTAACTCTACAACCTGATTCGCTTTGGCTTTTAATTCTGGAAGTTTGGCTTCGATTTTGACTGCTTCTGCTCCCATTTTTTTTATTTCTGGCAAAGCATCTTGTACTTGAAATACTTTTGTTTTTAAATGTCGAATTGTCGGCAACTCATTTTCGAGGTCAATTCCGGCTTGATTAAACTCTTCTAAAACAGCTTTACTAACAGTTCCAACAAATTCTGAACTAATTTGGTTTACAATGGTCGTCGCTCCACTTTCTGTCATTTTTGGTGCGATGGCATTAATTTTTTCATTAACAGAGTAATCAATTGTCGGCTTTTTAACATTATCACTTACAACTGAGACCATATCAGCAGAAAAATCTTTTGGAATATGTATTGCCGCATAGTACTTCCCGCTTTTTACACCTTTTTCTGCTTCCTTTTCACTTACAAAGGTCCAACCTAATTTATTATTTTTTTCAAGTGTTTCTTTCAGTTGATTTCCGACATTAATTTGTTCTGGCTTTTGACCTGGGACATCTACTTCTGCCCCCTCATCATCAATTGAAACTGCTACCTTTATTCCAGAAGTATTAGAATAAGGATCCCACAGTGCTTCAATATTAAACCATGCATATAATGACGGCAAAATAATCAATGCAATTACTAATAACAATGCTAAAGGCGCTTTAAATAAGCGGCGCCAGTCTAAAATAAAAATTTCATATACTTTCCGCATCAAAAGCCCCCCTATTTATTTATAAAATCTATCTAAAAGTACGAATAATATATAAATTCATTAGTTTATTCACTACTTCTATTGCTTTTTCGTGCTCTTTTGCCACCATAAAATTGGACAATTGATCAATGCACTCTAGCGTCTCTTTTTCTAAAAGGACAGGAATCATCTTAATATCTTTTTGCGCTTTATTAAAAAAATCGCGTTTCATTTTTCGAACCATGTCTTCTGCATAAATATTTGCTAATTGTGACACAAATTGGAGTAACCATTTGCTGAGTAATGTTAAATACATATCGTCATCATCTTCTTTACCAATTTGTCTCATTTCATTTAGTATTGCGTCGCCTTTTTCCGGTTTATAGGTCAAGTTTTTATTTTTACACTTTTCGATTGTTTGAATGATAAGAATTTCTCCCATTTCTAGTAATTCAATAAATCGACCAGCGCTCATGCTACTTTCAATTACAATCGCACCACGATTAAGCTCATACTCTATCAACTCTTCTGAAACCAAAATAGCAATTGCTTTTCTAACAGGTGTCCGACTAATAGATAGTTCTTTTGCAATACCTGCTTCTGAAATATGTTGTCCGACATGTAGCTTCCCACTGAGAATTTTTTCTTTGATAGTATAATATGCAAGTCTTTCATATGTTTGTTTTTCCATAGTTGTTCCCCCGTTTTCTATGTTTAAAAGTATTTTCTTCGCCAAAAAATTACTGTTACTCCCGTCATAATAAATAACGTAAATAGTAATATCAATGCAAAAGCATGTTCATTATTCATAAAAGGCAATTTAATATTCATCCCGTAAATGCTTGCCACAATGGTAGGTAGCGATAAAATAATCGTAAAAGAAGTTAAAAATTTCATAACAATATTTAGATTATTAGAAATCACCGAGGAAAACACGTCTGACATTCCGCTAATAATTTGAGTATATGTATCTGTCATTGCAATTGCTTGTTTATTTTCGATAATGACATCTCTTAGTAAATCATGATTCTCCTCTTGTTGCATAAAATGTTCTACATCTTCCATTTTATCTAGGATTGCTTTATTGGATTGCAGTGCTGTTGCAAAAAAAACCAAACTTTTTTGAACGGCCATAAATGCATATAACTGTTCGTTTTTCATTGATTTTTTAATCTGTAGTTCTAAATTATTTGTTTGTTTAATGATTTGATTTAAATATTTGAGGTAATAATAGGATACAGCATATAATAATTTTAACAAAAATTGCTTATGGTTGGTTGTATCATAAAGCTCCAACTTCATTGAACGGATATCCTGCAAAATTGGTAAGTCTCGTAAGGAAATGGTGACAAGATGATTTGTTGTTAAAACAATACCAATTGGGAGTGTTTCATACATCGCATAGCCCAACTCATCCTCCGATTCATAAGGGCAATCCACAATTACTAATGAATGTCTTATATCTTGTTCGGCTCGTTTTAATTCTATTCTAGAGCGCTCTTCTGAATCAAGTGCATCTAATATGTATGGCTTCGGAACGTCCATTTCTTTACTTAAACGCCCAATCTCATCTTCGGACGGATTTGTTACTTTAATCCAGCAGCCTTCTTCTATAGCGGAAAGTTGTTCCATTTTTTCATTCGTTGTTTTAAAAAATTCAATCATCTATAAGTCTCCTTTCTTTACGATATGTTTCATTTGTGTTACATTATTATTAATAATAATTCATTTATGACAAAGGGGCGATAAAAATGGAATTTATGTCGATGATAATAACAGGACTTGCTTTAGCTGCAATTGTGTCTGGTCTTTCTTTTGTAGTAAGTAAACTTAGTGGTTTATCTTGGTTTTGGATAGCATTTTGTGCAAACAGCGGTTTCTTTATAACTTTTATTGCTGTACAAAGCGCATTTCCAGACAATGCCGCTCTAGCTCTTTCTTACTTAAATCTTGGGATTGGTATCTTCCTAACTCTCCAAACAATTTTCCAGTCAAGCAACTGGCTTCTTAAAAAAACGATGCAACGAAGACATTAAAAATAATAACTAACTGTACCTTTCCCTTATTATCGCATCAAAAAACTGTTTAAGCGCACATTTCGCTTAAACAGTTCTTTTTTATTTAAAATGAATCATAATCCCATTTGAATCTATAACAGAGATAGTATGTTCAAAACGGCTTACTTGATACCCTTGCCCTTCTAATTGCTTGGTAATGGCTTCTTTATTTGATGTTACTATCGTAAACCAAGCAAGCCCAACTTCTTGGTTTTGCAAACTTTGTATATTTTGACCAGCCCACATATTAGTTCCAATATGATGATGATAATCCCCTGCCGCAAAAAAACGAGCTGATGGAATGGCTGTTGTTAAGTTCATTCCAAGTGCACTGCGATAAAATTTTTCCGCCTCATCAACATTAGCAACTTGTAAATGTACATGACCAATTTTAGTACCCGCTGGCATCCCAGTAAATCTTTTTTCAGAAACTATCTGTAGTAAACCATCGACATCTACTTCCTCCGTTACCATTGGCAAATTACCTTGTGCATCACGCATCCAATCCTGCTTATTTCGATCAGCATAAATTTCAATGCCATTTCCTTCAATATCATGTAAATAGAGCGCCTCACTGAAAGCATGATCTCCAGCCCCATCAATTGGATAGCCTGATTTAATTAAATGTGCCAATACATTTGCCAAGCTTTCTCTAGTTGGTAAAAGAAATGCTGTGTGATATAAACCAATCCGAGGAACTTCTGGAACTACTGCATTATCTATTTTGTGTAAAACAAGTAGTGCCTCATTTGTTCCACTTACACCAAGCCGAACTACTCGTTCATTCTGTTCAAGCACTTTTAAACCAATAACTTCCTGATAAAAACCCTTCATCTCCTCTAAATGACCTACATTCAATACTACTTCACCAAGCCGCATCATCTCATTTATTTTCTCCATATAAAACGCTCCTTTTATTGTAATATCTCCATTACAACACAAGAAACATTCCATTTCCAATAAAACGACTTACGAAAAGTAAGTAAGTTACTTTCCTGATAATTCACTATGTTTTCTACCATAACTAAAATAGACAACTACGCCAATAACAAACCAGATACTACAAAGAATCCAAGTATGCACGGATAAACGACTAATTAAAAATGCACATAGTAAGAAGGATACAATTGGTAATACAGGATAAAACGGTACTTTAAACCCACTTTGCTGAATTGATTTATTTTTACGTAAGAAGATAATTCCAATTGATACCATCATAAAAGCAAGCAATGTTCCGATATTTACGAGTTCTGCTAATTTATCAAGCGGCACTAATCCGCTAATAATCGCTACAATTACTGCGAATATCCAGGTATTTTTAACTGGAGTTTGATGTTTTTCATTAATTTCAGCTAATACTTTGGGGAGTAAACCGTCACGTCCCATTGCAAAGATTAATCTTGTTGCTCCATAACTCATCACCAAAATTACTGTAATCATACCAACAACTGCTCCAAGCGAGACAATTCCCGCCACCCAATCTTGATGAATTACTTGTAAAGCATAGGCTACTGGATCGGTTACATTTAATTCTGTATAAGGAACTATTCCTGTTAAAACCGCAGATACAGCAATATATAAAATGGTACAAATCAATAAGGAACCAATAATTCCAATTGGCATCGTTCGTTGCGGATTTTTCACTTCCTCGGCAGCTGACGATACGGCATCAAAACCTAAATAGGCAAAAAACACTAATGCCGCTCCATTCATTACACCGCTCATTCCAAACGGCATAAATGGCTGCCAATTATCTGGCTTAACATAAAATACACCTACAACTAAAAATAATAAAATTACGCCAACTTTAATTGCCACCATAATTGTATTAACTCGGGTTGACTCTTTTATGCCTAATGTTAGTAAAAAACCAATAACCATTACAATAATAATTGCAGGTAAATTAATAAATGTTCCTGCTGCTGGATTAAATGGTCCTGAAACTATTTTTGGAATTGAAAGATGGAACCCTGAAAGTAGTGCGTTTAAATAAGAGGACCAACCACTTGCAACAGAAGCTACAGCAAGTCCATATTCTAGTATTAGCGCCCACCCCAGTAACCAGCCAATCAATTCACCAAAAACTACATAACCATACGTATAAGCACTACCAGCAACAGGTACACTAGATGCAAATTCCGAATAACACATCGCAGCAATCGCACAAACAATTGCAGCAATGATAAATGAAAAGATAATTGCAGGGCCCGCACTTTTTGCAGCTACTGTCCCTGGTAAAATAAATATACCTGTCCCAACAATCGCTCCAACTCCGAGCAATGTTAAATCAAATGGTCCAAGTGTTTGCTTTAAATGTTTACTATCACTTTTATTATGCAGTAAATCATTTAAGGGTTTTTTTCTAAATAAGTAATTCATAATTTCTCCTACCTTTTTACAGTCTTTCCACATAGTATACTTTTACGCTTTAAAGGTCAATAGTTTTGTGAAGAAAGATACAAAAAATAAAGATTCTGTAATAAAATAGAACCTAATACCTAAATATATCTAAATACTCTTTCATGATTTGCACTGTGCGCTTGCATAAGCTAAAATTAGAAAGAATGGATTTGTGCGTATTTACCACAAAGCATGCTAGAAAGAGGAATTCATGTGATTTTATTTTATTTTTTATTAATTGTTGGTAAGTTTACCTTTGCCTATTTTCAAATTTTTAAAGACCCAAATTTTTTGGCACTTGGGATAGACTTACTTTTCATTGTAGTACTTCTTGGTCTGATACATTTATTTGCTCCGATTCGCTCGCACATTTATTGGTATGCAGGAATGTCATTATTTGTCGGGATTTTAATGCTCGTTTGCGTTTTATATGCTCGTTTTTATAATGAAATCCCAACTTATCACAGTTTCTCCCTTATTGGTGAAGTTGGCGTAGTAAAAACAAGCGCTACAAGCCTTTTAAGTGGAACAGACTGGTTGTATATTCTTGATATTGTCTTACTTCCAATAATCCTTTATTTAAGTATTAAAAAAGGCCATACCTTCCCTTCATTCCGAATAACTAGCCGTGTATATGGCGTATCATTTATTAGTATTTTACTGATTCTTAGTGGGTTTACTTATTATATGATGCAACAAAATATCATTAGCGACTCCAAACGAGCTAAACGAATGGGGATTTTTACTTTTAATATTAGTACTGCTCTTACTGGTTCTGATCATGTAAAAGCAGCTGATATTACAGCACAAAATGTTCGCGATATTAAAGGTGTTAAACTAGTAGAAAACCCCGATTATTTCGGTGTAGCTAAAGATAAAAATCTCATTATTGTCCAACTAGAATCTCTTCAACGTAATTTAACAAATATCGAAATCAATGGTCAATCCATCACACCAACATTAGATAGCTTAGAAAAGGAAACCATGTATTCCAATAAATTTTTCCAAACAGTTTCAAAATCAAATACAGCAGATGCCGAATGGTCTGTTTATACGTCCACATTCCCAAGCGGATATTACACTAATACACAAACATACGGCGACAGAGTAATACCATCAATGCCTCGTTTGTTAGGCAAAAATGATTATGCAACGGAGACATTCCATACAAATGATGCTAGTTTCTATAATCGTGATGAATTTTATCCAGCTGTAGGTTTTGATAAATTTTACGATAGAAAATTCTTTGGGGATGAAGACGTTATTGGCTTTTCGCCAAGTGATGAAGTGCTTTATAATAAAGCCTTTCCTATTTTAGAAAAGCAGTATAAAGACAACCAAAAATTTTATGCCCAATTAGTAAGTGTAAGTAGTCATATGCCATTTGAAATTCCGGCAGACAAGCAGGAAATTGATTTACCTAGCGATTTAAAAGATACGGAGCTTGGTAATTATTTTGAAGCAGTGCATTATGCAGACAAACAACTTGGTGCTTTTATTCAGAAATTGAAAGATAGTGGCATTTGGGACGATTCAGTTGTTGTTTTTTATGGAGATCATCATATTATCAAAACCGATCAACTTCCTGAAGAGCAAAAAAAATACGTTAATCGTTCCACTGAGCTAAAAGCCGATCCAGCTGATGATTACCGTATTCCTTTCTTTCTACATTATCCTGGAATGGAAAATCCCGGAGAAATCAAGACTGTTGGTGGTGAGGTAGACATTATGCCAACTGTGATGAATTTACTAGGCATTAATACTGGTAACCAAATTATGTTTGGTGATGATATTTTAAACACCCCTAATAATTATGTTCCTGAACGTTACACAATGCCAGAAGGAAGTTACTTTACAGACTCATATATGTACAAACCGGATGAAAGCTTTGAAACTGGTGCAGCAACTAATTACGATGGAACTAACATAGAATTATCCACTGAAGTAAAGAAAAAATTTGATGCTAGTCGGAAACTCTTGCAGTACTCAGATAGTTATGTAAACAATTTGCCATTACGTGATGAAGATAAATAACTAAAAAAGGAAGTATCCATAAAAACACGGATACTTCCTTTTTATTATTTAGGTAAGGCGTCGTTATGCTCGTTAAATTTCTTAATGCTTTCAAGGGCAAGTGGTTTATTCATCATTTGTAAGAACAAATCATAACCAATTGTTACCGTATCCGCTCCACTTGCCAGTGCTTGCATAATTTGACGACTATTTTTAAAACTTGCTCCCATTATTTTCACTGTTTGCAAGTTTTGTAAATCTAAAATATAACGCAATTCTTCTATTGTTTTGGCTGCATCTAACCCACTTACCTCCATACGATTGTAGTAAGGCGCTAGATAATCAGCCCCTGCAAGTGCTGCAACATATCCTTGCTCTGATGAAAAAATCGCAGTTGCTAGAATAATAGCTTGTGGAAACTGAGCGCGAACTTTCATAATCACTTTAATGCCGGCTTCATGGGCGGGTATTTTTAAAGCAATTTTGGTTCCTTCAGCTGGATCCATTTTTCGAATCCGTAAAATATCTTCCCAAATTTCTTCTTCTGTTAATCCCGCTGCTTGGACGAATACTATTTTTGCGGGAATTTGCGCAATATGTATTGTTCTTGGCTGTTTTTCTTTTAGCAAAATAGTTGGATTGGTGGTGACACCTTCAAAAAACGAAAATTGAAGCGCTTTCTTTATTTCCTCTAAATTTACTGTGTCTAAAAACATTTCCTCACTCCTTTAAAATTTGCCTCTTAATATCAGTTTAGAAAAGTTTTAAGTAGCCGTCAACCGTTTCCCAGTCCCAAAGTTGTTAGCAATTTTGTGCATCTAATTATAAAAAAAGATTCGCTCATAAGAACGAATCAAATTTCATTATTTATTTTTCGGTGCTTTTTTCCAATTTTTTCGTTTAAATTCAAAATGTTCCATCCATGGTCGACCTTTTTTTAAAGCGAAATAGCCGATAATCGCAATAATAAGTGCCCCAACAATATCGACAATAATATCGCTCATTGTGTCTTGAAGGACGGCTCTTCCAGTCAGCGGTGTTCCATTAGATAAATTATACCTTTGCATATTTAAATCCATTATGCCATCAAAGGTATACTCATACACTTCCCAAAATGCTCCCATTGTCACTGCAAAACAAAAAGCGAAAACAGCAATAAAACCCGGCTTTAACTTCATTACGACTTTACTATTGGAATTTAATAAACTCACAAATGAGAAACCAATGGCGCCGAGCATTGCACCACTAAATGTATGCAAAATTTTATCCCAGTGCGGCACATTTGAATAGAATTTTTGAACAGTCCCAAGATAAATCGAGCCATATAGAAAAACGATAAATAAAATATAAACAAGTCCTGGTATTTCAAATTTAAAGCGTCGTGAAATAATAGATGGTAATAGTAAAATAAGAATGCCTAGCAATATTTCAAATAATAAAAACAGATAATCTCCTCGTAAAGTTACGCTCGGCCCAGTTGCTGGTTGCTTAATTGGCGCCGTAAAAACTTCATATGTAGTAAAAATAACCGAAACTCCCATTGATGCAAAAACAAAAAGTGCTATCCATTGTGTCCAATTAATTCTCCTCATGCTCTCATCTCCAATCTATCTTGTAATACCCTGTTTTAATCAAAAAGAAACTGCTTATCTATCTTAGACTAGGAATAGATAAGCAGTCAACTATTGATTGTTGTTTAATTAACCTTTAAGCAGACGTAATCCATTTAAAATTACTAAAATAGTACTTCCTTCATGTCCAATAACTCCAAACGGCAAATTGATTAATTGGAAAACATTCGCTGTAATTAACATTAAGATAACTGCAATCGCAAAACAAATATTTTGCCAGGTAATTCTGTATAGCTTTTCCGAGAGTGTATAGGCATATGGAATTTTTTCTAAGTCGTTTTTCATTAAAACAACATCCGCTGTTTCCATTGCTATATCTGTCCCCTCTCCCATTGCAATCCCAACTGCTGCATGGGCTAGCGCAGGAGCATCATTAATGCCATCTCCTACCATTGCTACACTGCCATATTCCTCTGATAACCCTTTTAACACATCTACCTTTGTTTCCGGCAAACAACCAGAAATTACTTTATCCATTCCAAGTTCAGCTTGAATTGCCGCACCTGTTTGTTTATTGTCCCCTGTTACCATAATTGTTTTAATCCCTTTAGCTTGAAGCGCCTTAATTGTATGAACTGCTTCAGGACGGCAGGTATCTTTCAGCGCAAACATCGCTACCACGTCTGCTTCACATGCCACATAAACAACCGTTTTCCCCTCATTAGCTAATGCTTCAAATGTCGTTTTTGAAAATTTTTCTGATGGTATCTTTCCAATAAAATCAGCTTTCCCAATTTTCCAGTTTTTTCCGTGATACATTGCTGTTACTCCCCATCCAGGAACATCTGTTATTTCAATAGTTGTGATTTTTTCAATGGTTTCTGTTTCTAAAGCGTAAGTAAGAGCCGCTGCTAATGGATGTAAAGATTGGCGTTCCATTGCCGTTACTATATTAATAATCTGTTGTTGGTCCACTTTTTCTGCAAATATACGATCTGTAAGTTGTGGTGTTCCATTTGTAAGTGTCCCAGTTTTATCAAAGGCAACAGCTTTAATTCCTCGTAGATTTTCCAAATGCACTCCACCTTTAAATAAAATTCCATGTCTTGCACCATTAGATATTGCCGCTAATGTTGCTGGTGTTACAGATGCTACTAACGCACAGGGAGAAGCTACTGTTAATAAGACCATCGCACGATAAAAAGTTTCCATCCATGACCAACCGAGCGCATAATGAGGTAAAAATAGCATGAGCAACACAAATAGCAATACTGCTTTTACATACGTATCTTCAAAACGTTCAATAAAGCGAGCAGTTTTGGAAGGTTCACTTTGTGCGGTTTCTACTAAACGAATTATTTTACTAAAAATTGTATTATCAAACGTTTGTGTCACTTTTATAGAAATTGTACTACTTACATTAACCGTTCCACCAAATACCTCTGCCCCTTCTGATTTTGCTGCTGGAACAGATTCTCCATTAATTGCCGCTTCATTTAAAGTGGTAGAACCTCGAATAATTTGCCCATCTATTGGTACACTTTCACCAGGGCGGACGAGCACCATATCTTCTAAATGTAAATCTTTTGCTGCCACTTCCTCTAAATCACCATTTGAAAGTATCCGAAAAGCACGTTCTGGTTGAAAAGCCATTAATTTCGTGATTTCACGTTTACTTTTGTTTGTCGTATAAGTTTCTAAAGCACCACTAATGGAAAAAATAAAAATAAGGATAGCTCCTTCTAACCAGTAGCCAATAATTGAAGCGCCAATAGCTGCTAAAACCATCAATAGTTCCACATTTAATTTTTTTGTTTTAAGTGTCGCCTTAATACCTTCTTTGGCTTGTTCAAAACCACCAATAATAAAGGAACTCAGAAAAATTACCGCTGTCCAAAAGTCGCCAAGTTCCGAACCAAACATCCATCCCATCAAAATCAATATTCCACTAATGCCAGTTGTCACAAATTGCCAATTTCGCTTCATCCAATTTCTCATTAAACTCACCCTTTCTAAATGATAATCATTATTAACACCCTAAAAAACACAAAAATCTGCTTTCGCAACTGCGAAAAACAGATTAAACAATAATTATTATAATTTAAAAATATATAAAAGCTCTATTACGCTTAATATTATAGCACTTGCTAAAGATACTTTCAACGCAATTGATAATATATTTATCTAATTGATAATGAATTTCACTATCATTCCATTTCATAAAAAAACACTTGGGCAAAGTGCCCAAGTGTCATTTTCAATTATGGTAATTGATTTCCTGCCGCACGATAAATTTCATACCATTCCTCACGACTAAGCGTTATATCAGAAGCTTTGGCAATATCTGTAATACGTCCCGGATTCATAGTTCCTACAACTGTTTGGAATTTCGCTGGATGACGCTGAATCCAAGCAACCGCAATTGCTGAGTTTGTTATACCTTTTTCTGCTGCAATTTTATCAATAACACGGTTTAATTCAGGGAATTTATCATTATCTAAAAATACCCCTTCAAAAAAGCCATATTGGAACGGAGACCAAGCTTGGATTGTCATGTTGTTCAAACGGCTATATTCCAAGATACCGCCATCACGATCAATCGATGGGTTAATGGTCATATTTACATTCAATCCGCTATCAATCATTCCCGTATGCATAATGCTAAATTGTAGTTGGTTCGCAATTAAATCTTGTTCCACATATTTTTTTAGCAATTCAATTTGTCCTGGATTTTGATTACTTACACCAAAATGACGAACTTTACCACTTTTTTCTAATTCTGTAAAAGCTGCAGCTACTTCCTCTGGCTCAAAAAGTGTATCTGGACGATGAAGTAGTAATGTATCTAAGTAATCTGTTTTCAGGCGCTTTAAGCTACCTTCCACAGAGGAAATGATGTGCTCTTTAGAAAAATCAAAGAATCCTTGACGAATACCACATTTTGATTGAAGAATCATTTTTTCACGAACTGTCGCATTCATATCAATCGCATTTGCAAAAACTTCTTCTGATTTACCGCCACCATAAATATCTGCGTGATCAAAAAAATCAATTCCATTTTCAAGTGCTGTATTAATCACCTTATTCGCGTCCGTTTTGCTCAAATCAGCCATTCGCATACAACCTAGCGCAACTTCAGAAGCTGTTAAAGCACTATTACCAATTGTTATTCGTTTCAAATTAAGCACCTCTTCCTAAAAGTATATCCTTATTTTACCACTTTGTTGAAATCGTTACCAAACTTAACCTTCCGAATAAAAATTAATCCCTTTTTCAGTATCTTCTACAACTATTCCAGCCGGTTTGTTGAGTAGTAAAATACAATAGTAGAAATCACCAACACATCCTGATGTATGTAGCGCAAATATTAAATACACAACTGCTTCGTTCACGCCAAGAAAACGAAGAAGCAAAAACAAACCTGTAAGCACCACAAATGGAGCAATCGAGATAATAAAGAATTGTGGTTTCGTATAAAATGAACCTGGACTTGTCGCATATGCCATTCCCTTTTTAAAGCCGAATTTCACTTTTCCTGATGGTTGAAACGCTTTAAAGAAAATCCCGTGTACTGCTTCATGGATGATGAGTGATACAAAATAACCTAAAAAAAGCCAAATAATACCCTCAAATCCATTCGAAATCACATAACCACCTGAAAAAACAATTCCCAAAACAGTTAACACAAGTACAATAATAATCGCAGCAATATTCATATTTATAATTAACTTTTTATTTTCAAGCAAATTTATTTCTTCTACTAATTTTCTTTCCAAGTATACTCCTCCTTTTTATAAAAACACTGGTATTTTAGCTAATTTTATTATACAATACTTCTTGTCGGCATTCTATGTCACAAAGGAGAAATACCCAAGTCCGGCTGAAGGGGACGAAAAGTTATTCTTCTGCTAATTTCTATAAATTTCTACAACCCTCTGAAACAGCTATTTAAAGCTATTTTAAGAGGGTTGTTTTTTTCTACTACTCTGACGATTTACTAAAACCTCGTTTAAAGTGATAGTCAGAATGATAGTCAAAACCTCTCAACCGCTACAAATTTATTTGAGTATTTTAAAATTAATTTATAAAAACACTTGATTATATATCGTCGATGATATAATATAATTATAGAAAGGAGTTGAGAAAGTGAAAGACATCTTAGAGGAAATAAAAACAGTCCTTGAAATTATCACTCTTGTAGTAGCGCTGACAACAATACACAAGAATGATAAAGACAAGAACCGCTAAATCAGAGGGGTGAAACTCCCCTCCCTCTATTAAAAGTATATCACGTCTTTCATAAATTATGAATAAATATATCTGGGTTATATTAATTGTTATCTGTATCAATGGATTAGCCGGTTACTTTCAAAATACTTTTTTAATAGTAGCAGCTATCCTGGTCACTCTGGCATGTTTGATTTATTTAATTACAGAAAGGAAGCGGAAATAATGGCACAAACAGAAGCACAAAAACGCGCACAAGCAAAATGGAATGCGAAAAACAGAGAGAAAAACAAATATTTGCGTGACAAATCAACGGCGAAAAGTTTCGTAAATAAGTCCGGTTTTGAAAACATAGACGACTTGATGGAATTAAAAAAAATGATTGATGAAAAACTACTTAAAATGGAGGATATCAAAATGAAAATGACAACTAGCGAAAGTGAATTGATGAGTAAATTAAATTTAGAAGGGAAAACATTAGGTGCGATTGAACAATATCAACCAAAGGGGAAATCCAGTTTTGCGGATAAATTTTGGGCGGAGGACGTTAACAAGTTTTTATTAATGGGTTATAAATTTGACAATGACGCTGTTTTTTGCCACGATGGTAAGCCTTACATCGCGTTGACATCGGTCACATCTAAGTATAGTGAAGCTTTAGGAAGAGACGTTACTACAGATAGAATTTTTGCAGTAAAAGATTTATATGAATATTTAGCTGCAAAACATGGGGTTGAATAATGAGCAAATTTATCATCATGAAAAAATCCGTGTTAGATGACAGCTTGGAAAAAATGCAAAGTATTAGCGCGGCTAATGAAATACATGCTGCCCAAGCATTTCTAGAAGGTTATCCAGATTATTTTCATAAAAATAGTTGGATTCGTGTGTTAAACAATGATGTTGGTTGGGGAATTGGAAAAGATGGCATAGATCTTTGCCCTACCATTGAGGCAAATGTGGGACAAATTTTAAGCGATTTGTCCGTTGAATGTGATTTTGACTTAATAGAATTTGAAGAGCGCTAAGCACATGCTTGGCGTTTTTTTTGCATAAAAAAAGCCCTAACGGTGAGGTTAGGGAACTTTAGATATAAAGCTTATTTTAGTAACACCGTGATGACCATTCCAGCTATGCCAACAATTGTTGCTACAGAAAGCGTCCAAATAGCAATTGTTGTATTTCTGTTATCTTTTTTGCTATCTCCAACAATACTTTTTATATCATCTACAGATTTCTGGAATCTTTCTTCTCGTTCTCTAGATTCCCCTCGATAATTATCTAAGTTTTTTTCTATACGCTTTTCTAACTCTTTTTGCCTATCTGAATTTCTATTTTCTCGTTCTCTCATATCTTCCTTAATTTCTTGCATAAAAAGGTCATATTTATTTGAATCAGACATTTCGAAAACCTCCTCTTCATATATCTTTCTTACTTTACGGCCTTTTAAATCATTAATCTTATAGTTGTTTAAGTCAGTCACCTTTTTCATCGGTCGAAACCTCCAAGTAAGGTATTTTAACTTGTAAAATATTCGTGCTTTCATCAAAAGTTTCGTTTCCAAAAACTAGCCAATGTAGTTCTATAGTATAAAATCTATAAATATAATCACCTAATTCAGACATATTAATATCAAAATCAAACAAGAATTTCATATAATTGTTATCAAGTTCCATCTCATCAAAATCATATGTTATATTTTGAATGATTTCTGAGCCTTTCCCACCTACATTATCTACTAAGAGACATATTAGAGTAGAGTCTATTTTATCATTCGTAATAGGCATTCTAAGTTGCCTCAATCCTCCTATAGATACCACTACTCGAATCCCATTATTTGTAGCTTCCATTTCAAAACTTAGAATTGATGGTCTGAAATCCTTAACTGACATATAGTTCACCTCAGTAAAATAATAACACAAATTTAAAATATTTTGTAGTTTGTTTGTTTTAAAATTGTTGCGCTTAAAGTAATTTAAACTTTTGTTTTTATAGTAATTTATTTGTTAAGTTAAAAATCATAAAAGTATGTAAAAAACCCCCGCGAACGCGAGGGCATCAAAATTATTTTAAAAAATAGTTAGCTGTGTAATACCAGCCGTCCTTGTCATACCAAAGTTCTA
>NZ_JAASTZ010000018.1 GCF_014322765.1 Listeria immobilis
TAAGCTTTGGCCGAATCATATGCTTTTCCTTTTAAAAAAGGCTCGAGGGTGAACTGACTGATTGCTTGTTGGATTGCCTCATAACCCTCTAAATGTTGTTGGCAAACTTGGCTGGTACTCGTCGCTTGGGCTTTCGATTTAGATACATACATATCAATACTCATGGTTTTGTTTTGCCTCCCGTTCCATCTATTCGTATCCTCTCTTCTTTTGTTAGGAGTCCATTCTCCTGTTCTTATTATATCATTCACAAATGGAAATGCTAGAAAAAAACATAGACCAAAAGCCCTAAATATGTTATTGAACTGTTGTATATTCTGTGCAATAATCAACATGTAGATACTGTTCGTTATCTACTTTATTTTTATTCAACTTTTGCACCGCTTGATACTATTCCTTCATCCCGTTTTTGTCTCTAGTAAATATAGTAGTAACGCTAAGCATAGACTTAGCATCAGACTGTAGAAAAAGTGAGAAATGAACCGACCCCCAAAAATCTAACTTTTGGGGGGCGGTTCATTATGAAAAAAGACTATGCCTTTTTATTTTTTTCTACAGTCTGGACCGATTCTAACTACTGCTAGAATCGGTTTTCTCTATTATTGTGACTGCCAATCAGCCGGGTAAGTAACATAAACAAATCTTGCTTCACCAGTAACAGAGAACTTGATTTTGCTTCCTTTTGGAATGAAAATAATTTCTCCTGGACCTGCTGAAACGGTTCTGCCATCAATAATAACATCTAATCTACCTTCAATTATATAATCCACTTCATCATAATCTAAAAACCAATCAAATGTTGTATCTTTCATTTCCATTAAGCCAAAACCTAGTCGTTTGCTTTCTTCTAATGTGACTAAATCTTTTGTATACACTACGTCACTAGGATTTCCAGTGTCTAATCGATCTTCTTCTGCCACTTTTACTTCTGGAAGTTTGATAGATAAAATGCCACTAACATCCACTTGCTTCGTTGTATTCCCCATTTTTTCTAAAACTACTTGTTTGACTAATTGTTCTAATAACTCTTTCGTAATATCAGCCATTATTTTTCACCGCCGTTTGCTCTTTTGCTTTATTTTTCTTCATCATTCGGTTAGCCATATAAATCGCTACCCCAACAGCTGTAACCCCACCAACTAATTTTCCGACAATCATTGGGAAAATCATATCTTTGGCAACACCAGCTGTAAAGCCTAAATGATCTCCGAGAACGAAGGCAGCAGACACTGCAAAAGCGACATTGATAATTTTTCCGCGTTCATCCATATCTTTCAGCATTTGAAGCATAGGAATACTATTTGCCAAAGTTGCGACCATACCAGCAGCAGCAACTTCATTCATTCCAAGTAATTTACCCATTTTCATTAATGGTTTATTGAAAAGTTTTGTGATAACAAATACTAAACAGAAGGCTCCTGCTAGTACAAGGGCGATACCACCAACGATTTCAATCCCTTCACTTACTGGTGCAATTCCTGGAATAATAGTTAAGCCAGTTAATTGTTGAATCGCTCCAGCAACCAGTCCGATTGTTGCAACAATAACTACACCTTTTCCAAAAATAGTGAAGCCTTTAATCATTGCTTCTGGTTTAAACCAAAGCCCAATCATAATTAATACTGCTACTAAAATAATTGGTACTAAGTTTTTAAAAATCATGATTGGTGAGAAGCCAGCTACAAGTCCGCCAATTAAACAACCAATTGGAATCGTAATAATACCAGATAATACACCTGTTGCTAAATATTTGTGATCTTCTTTTTTAATAATTCCTAATGCTACTGGAATTGTAAAAACAATCGTTGGTCCCATCATAGAACCTAAAATAGCTCCGGCAAAAAGCCCAGCATCTGGTGTTAACGCAAGTTCTTGAGCTAGTGCAAAACCACCCATATCATTTGCTAAAAGTGTTGTTGCAAACATCGCCGGATCTGCTCCAAGTGCTGTATAAATTGGCACAACAATTGGACTTAAAATTTTTGCTAAGACTGGGGCAAGTGTGATAATCCCAACCATGGCAAGCGTTAGCGATCCCATCGCCATAATTCCTTCTTCAAACTGTGCTCCTAAGCCAAATTTATTCCCAATAATTTTGTCAATGGCGCCAAGAATCATAAATATTACCATTAAATATATAATAATTTCATTAATGCTCAAAAGTGTTCCTCCATTCTATAGATAGCGTTTTAAAAGTTCATCAGGAGAAGGAATAATCGTGTGATGTATCACCTTTTTTGGTTCAGCAGTTTTGATAAGAATCTGCATCCCTTCCTCGATAGCACTAACTTCCCCTGTAAAAACAGCAACAAATTTCCCACCAATCGAAGCACCAAGCGTCATCCGTTTTAAATGAATATCCGCCTTTTTTAGCGCTTCATTAACAGCATTTAAACCAGCTCCTAATTGACTGATTTCGATAATTCCAACTGCATCAATATCAACTTTAGGGTGTTTATTCTGTAAAAAATTGAGCAATTCTTCATGCACTAAATGAAGTATGTAAGAAGAAACATGAAATTTCCCAGCCTCTTCTTTTGCATGTTGCATTGCACTAGTAAGTTCTCCAGAAGCACCTTGCAAAATAATTAAAAATTTACCTGGACAAGTGGGACGAAAAGTAAATAAAGTTACATTTCCGGTTTTTAAAAAATTATCTGCCATTTCATAACCTTTACTTATACTTCTGAGTTCAAGAATACCTAAGGATTGTTCAGCCATCACGTTCTACCGAGTCAATAATGCCAACGATACATGCATCTACTGGAATAGTATTATCTCCCGTTGATGCCCGTGCTGCGCTACCAGTTGTAACAAGAACGATATCGCCACTTCCTGCTCCGGCATTATCAGCTGCCACGATGGAATGTCTTACATCTTCCACTTCATCGGTACAAATCTCTACAAGTAGTAATTTTAAACCATTTAGTTTTTCATCTTTTCTCGTTGCCCATAAACTTCCGGTAACTTTTCCAATTTGCATGTGGCTCTTCCTTCCTAACTTTCTTTAATGCTAATTCGGTGTTCCTCTAAATAGTCTTTTGCTAGTGGAGTTAAGAAACTTCCCGCTGGCAAAATAAATTCGCTTTTATTCTTCGTAAGATTAATAACATCTTGTTCGCTTATAACTTTGCTTATTTTCACTTCTTTTACCGGACTGTCGATAAATTCTACTCCAAAACGAACGAGTTTTTCTTCATATTCTTGAAGAGCTTGTCTAATAGCATATTTAGCAGAATGTTTATAATCCTTTGCTTTAATTCCACTTTTCAACAACCAAATAGGACGTCCTTCTAAAAGATGTTCTACAGTAAATTGTTCTTTTTTGTTCATAGGTGCAAGCAAACTAATTCGAGCTAGTTCGGCGATTTCGATTTCTTCTAATAATAAAATGTCACAAGTGCGTTCAGAACGATCATAAAGCGAAACTTGATATTCTTTTTGATAACACTGTCTGAGAGTGTGTTCTGAATCCTGCCCCATGATAATCATTTTTTTATCTGGAAGTTGCAAACGGCGCATAACTTCCTCAGTGACGGCTTTTATAAGAGCTTCTATATCCATACTCATTTTGCCTTTGTTTTCTTAATGATTTGACCTCGAATTCCTTTTTTAAAGCCGCATGCGTTGGCTTCGTCATAATCAATATGCATATATGTAGCAAAATCAGGGCTAATTCGAACGACCACATCATCAAAAATAAGCGGTCTGTCGCCATTAATTTTCACTTGCACAATTTCGCTTTGTATTACTTGTTGTTTTTCTGCATCTTGTGGTGTCATATGAATATGACGTTTGGCAACAATAAGTCCTTCAGATAATTGAACACTATTTTTTGCAGATAATAGTAAAATCCCAGGCGTTCCAGCTATGTCTCCACTTTCACGAACTGGTGCTTTTATACCAAGTGCAGTACCATCTGTAGCACTAATTTCTACTTGTGTTTTTTTACGGATTGGTCCAAGAATTACCACGTTATGAATGACGCTTTTTGGTCCAACAATACTAATTCTTTCTTTACAAACATATTGACCTGGTTGAGAAAGATCACGGAAATGTGTAAGTTCATACCCAGTTCCAAATAGTGCATCGACAGTTTCACGATCTAAATGTACGTGACGACCAGATGCTTCTACTTCGACGCCAGTTTCTAATAGTGCCCGGCGAGTGACTTCTTCAATAAGGCTTGTTATTAACTCATTATTCATGAATAAGCCTCCTTACTTTTTATATTCACCAGTTCTTACACGAAACATAAGTATCCAAAATAAGCTAGATAATCGGTTAAGCGCTTCGATAATATCTGGTCTTTTTATTGAATAATCCGCTTCCTTAAATGCCGTAAAAGCAGCAAGTTCGGTTTCGCGAACCATTGTTCTTAATTTGTTTAAATGAATTACAGTACTTCCCATTGTATAATCGGGCATAAAGTGGGGCATTTGATAATATTTTTTCGGATTATGACTACGTTCTCGCAGTTCTTTTTCATCCATTCCAAGCAAATTAATTGTTTGGATTGGCTCGTTTAAAACTTCTGACCGAACAATATTTCTTACAAAGTTGAGGATTTCTTGTAAATCTTCTGCAAGTTTTTTAAATTCAGAAGCAACCGAACACTGAGTTTCCAATATTTCTGCTTCTAATGTATCTAATTTTCCGCGGAAAGCGATTTGTGGATGATCTTTAAACACAAGCAGATTGCCGCGCAAATGTGTCATATGCTCTGGCTTCTCATCTAATGCGCCACCATAAATCGTTTGAAATTTTGCACGCGACATTTCTTTTTTTACTGGTTCTACTTCTACTTTAGTTTCTGTAACTTCATCAATATAACAAAGGTCGATTTTCTTTTCAGATAGAAAACTCTTGGCTGATGGTGTGATAATCGTGCCTTTTTTTATATCTAGTTTTTTCTTTGTTTTTAAATCGGTGTGTAAGTAGGCTTTTCGTAACTCTTCTTCTGTCAAAATAGCCAAAGAACCACATCCTTTTGTCCCATTTACAATTGGTGTTAGTAATGATGGGAAGCTTTGTCTTACTTAAATTTAGGAAAAAGCGGAAGTTTGCGGCATTTTCTTTGGAGTCTGATGGAACTCTTGCCTTCGCTAACGCTTCTTCCTGATTGATGTTAGAATTTTGTCTTATTCAGCGCTTTTTGGTAAAATTGCATCTACTTCGCTGTGTGGACGTGGGATTACATGTACGGATAATAATTCTCCAACACGTTCTGCTGCTGCTGCGCCGGCATCTGTTGCTGCTTTTACTGCGCCAACATCGCCGCGAACCATTACTGTTACTAGACCGCCACCAACTTGTTCTTTACCCATAAGTGTTACGTTCGCTGCTTTCACCATTGCGTCTGCTGCTTCTACTGCTCCTACTAAACCTTTTGTTTCGATCATACCTAATGCGTTTGCGTTTGCCATTTTAAAATTCCTCCAATTAGTGTTTTATTTTTTATTTTAATTCTGCTAAAACTTTTTCGACTAAACTTTGGATGAGTGCATCTGCATCAGCCGGAAGTTCAGATGTTGCTTGGTTTTCTTCTTTACGAATGTCTTCTAATTCTCTAACTCCTGTTGCGATACGGCGAATGTTGAATAGATTTTCTGGTCCGATATTGTCAGACGATGAACTTCCACCAACTGCCCCACAACCGAGTGTTAAAGCAGGTACTAAGTTTGTTGTTGCGCCAATTCCGCCAAGTGCTCCTGGTGTATTAACAAGCAGACGAGAAACTGGTTTTTTCAGTGCGAATTCGCGAATGATTGCTTTATCTTCGGAGTGGATAATTAAAGTATGACCAGCTCCTTCATGATAAAGAATATCCATGCTAAGTTCGCAAGCATCTTGCCAAGTTTCCGCTGTATAAAACGCCAAGATTGGTGCTAATTTTTCTCTTGAATAAGGGATTTTAGCGCCCACTTTTGTTTCTTCAGCGATAAGCACTCTTGCGTCAGCCGGAACAGTTAATCCGGCAAGGTTAGCGATATGTTGCACGCTTTTACCAACGATGGCAGGATTCATTGAGCCATTTGGACGTAAGATGAATTTACCAAGTTGAACAGCTTCGGCATCGGATAAGAAATGCGCCCCTTGCTTTCTAAATTCAGCAATTACAGCTTCTTTATTCACTCGTTCCACTACAACAGATTGCTCAGATGCGCAAATCGTTCCGTTGTCAAACGTTTTTGAATCAAGAATATGTTTTACTGCTTGGGGTATGTTAGCACTACGTTCGATAAATGCTGGACCATTACCTGGACCAACGCCAATTGCTGGAGTACCAGATGAATAAGCGGCTTTTACCATTGCAGAACCACCTGTAGCAAGGATTACTGCTGTATCTTTATGTTTCATCAGTTGATCTGTTCCTTGAATTGTTGGAACAGTCATACAGCTGATAGCCCCTTTTGGACAGCCAGCTTTTTCTGCTGCTTCACTAATAATTCTCACTGTTTCAAGAATTGCTTTTAGTGCATTTGGATGTGGAGAAAATACGATACTATTTCCTGCTTTGATAGAAATAAGTGTTTTGTAAATAACAGTGGATGTTGGGTTTGTTGATGGAATTAATCCTGCAACTACGCCCAGTGGAACTGCAACCTCCATTACTTGCTTTTCGTTATCTTCTTTTAACATACCAATGGTTTTCATATCTTTGATGTAATTGTAGACGTGCTTGGAAGCGAAGACGTTTTTAATTACTTTGTCTTGCCAAATTCCAAAACCAGTTTCTTCATGTGCCATTTTTGCGAGTTTTTCGCGCGCATCATAACCGGCATCTGCTATCGCTTTTACAATTGTATCAATTTGTTGTTGGCTCATTGCAGCAAGCTCTTTTTGTGCAGTGTTAGCTGATTCAATGAGGCTTCGAACTTCTTGGATTGAGCGTAAGTCTTTATCTTCTAGTGCCACTAGTTTTCACTCCTTCCATAAATATCTTTTAGTGCGTGAACAAGTTTATCTTTGTTCGCATATTTAATCTTGCTTTTTGGAATAGGCACATTAGCTAATGTGTAAGCAAGTTTCCTTAAATCAATAACTTTCATTTCGCGAAGTTTCTTTTCTGTTGCATCGGTTGTTGTTTTTACTTCCGCTACTTCTTGAATAACTTCACTTGTTTCTTCTTTTTCTTGCTCTTTTGGGACAAAGAGTGATTTGGTTTCTTCACTCATTCTTGCTATCACATGACTAGAAATGAGACAACCTAAACTTTCGGTTGCTGCTTTTCCTGCTTCGACTGCTGCATTTACTGCGCCAACATCACCAGTTAATTCAACGGTAGTTAGTCCGCCTTTAATAACTTCACATTTAATGAGTTCCACATTGGCTGCTTTTAAACAAGTATCGGCAGCGACTACAGCTCCAAGGAAACCAGTAACTTCAATTAAACCGAGTGCTTCATTTGGCATTTATCAGCACCACCTTAATATTGAAGTGGATTTTCAGCCACATTTTCTACTGCCATTTTGAACGCATCACAAGCAGCTTTACATGCAGATTGACTACCTGTTAAAAGTGCTCCGCCGAAGTTTGTTTCGGATGGTGGTCCGTAGAAAGTTCCAATTGTTACATCTGCTGCTTTAAGTGCTGCGTCTAATGCGTACATTGCTTCAAGTGGAGGTGCGATTAAGTAAGCAATCGCTTCACCTTCTGCTACGTTTGCTTCTTTGGAAAGGAAAGTTCCAGTTCTTGATACACAGTGCGCAAAGTAAGGTACACTATCATCTTCATTAGCACTAACAAAACTAGCACCATTTTCAATGAAGTCTACTGCAACTGATAGACCACTTTTTACTTCTGCTGGGCTAGGTCCGGCGATAATACCGATGACTTCACCAGCTAATTTTGTTGATGCATTTAAAGCACCAGCATACATACTTTTCGCATATACAACATCAACTTCTGCTGCTTTTGTTGCTTCATCAAGTGCTGTGTATGTAACATCATCACAATCAGATGTAATAATACCTAGGCTTCTTTGATGTGGTTTTAAGTCTAGTTGTTTAAATAAACCGTTGTCTACATTTGATACAACTTTGACACTTAAAACGGATGCAGGTAATTTATCATTTTTCATGAAGTTTCCTCCTCTAACTCGCTTATTTTAAATCAATACCAGAACATTTTTTCTCTAACATATCGTGAATTAATTCAGCAATATAGGCACCTGCTTCTACTGGTGGAGTTCCGCCGCTATGAATATTAGAAATAACTGTACGACGAGCTTCTGGCATACCAATAGTTGGTTTGTAAGCAATATAAGCACTCATGGATTCAGCAGTTACAAGTCCTGGGCGCTCACCTACAAGTAAGCAAACTACGTCAGCACCGGTAATTTCGCCGATTTGATCCATGGATGGTACACGACAATGTTTGACAAAAATAATGTTATCGAAATCTAGGTTGTACATTTTTAGACCTTGTTTAATAGATGGCAAAATGTCTTTGATGTTAGCCTCGATTGCCGCTGAACTAAGTCCATCCCCAACAACAATTTGTAGTTTTGCATTTTTAGTTGTATTGGTACGAATAACTTCTACCATTTCCTCAGAGAACTCACGACCTAAGTCTGGACGAGTTAAGTATTCATCTTTATCTTGGCATTTAGTACCAACTGGGATAAAATTCATTTCTTTGATTAAATCCTCCGAAACATAAGAGAACACGGAGTCTTGCGCTACTGCATGGTCCGCACGGAAACGAAGAATTGTTTCTGTTTTATAACGTGGACCGGCACGCCATAAACCTAGTCTAGCTGGCGTCATTTGCTTCATCTTCAAATAGCCTTCGCGGTCAGCTGGTTCTGGGACAAGTAATTGTTTTTTTATGTCTACTTCAGTTATATCTGGAACGCTTCCTTCTGATACAACTGTTTCAGTCGCTGCTTTTGTCGGCATTACTGACGCTGTTTCAGTTGCTTTCCCACTAGACATTTCCGTTAAAATGCCTTCAATCATTTGTTTTAATTCTTGTTCGTTCATCGCTTTATTCCTCCCTTCCTTATTTTAGGAAAATAGATGCATCTCCAGCACGGCTAGTTAGTTTACCATTTTCGCTGAAGCCCATTTTTTCCATCCACTGATCAAATTCTTTAATAGGTTTTAAACCAAATAATTCGCGTAGAGTGGCTGTTTCATGGTACCCAGTTGTTTGATAGTTAAGCATAACGTCATCACCGTGAGGAATACCCATAATAAAATTACATCCTGCTGCTGTTAAAAGTACGGATAGATTTTCTACATCGTTTTGGTCCGCTTTCATATGGTTCGTATAACAAACATCACAACCCATTGAGATACCAGTTAATTTACCCATGAAATGATCTTCTAGACCGGCACGAATAACTTGTTTGGAATCATATAAATACTCTGGTCCAATAAATCCAACAACCGTATTAACTAAGAATGGATCAAATTTCTTCGCAAAGCCATAACAACGAGCTTCCATTGTTACTTGGTCTACACCGAAATGTGCATCAGAAGAAAGTTCAGAACCTTGGCCTGTTTCAAAATACATCACGTTTGGTCCTGTTGCAGCACCACTTTGAAGTGCTAATTGTCTCGCTTCTTCAATGGTTGCTCCATCAAAACCGAAAGCAGTATTTCCTTTTTCAGAACCGGCAATAGATTGGAACACAAGACCAGTTGGAGCGCCGCGACGCATTGCTTCCATTTGAGTCTTCACATGTGCTAATACACAAGTTTGCGTTGGCACGTCCCATTTGCTACGGAATTCTTCAAATTTATTTAGTAACCGAACAACGCTATCTGTAGAATCATCTACTGGATTAAGTCCGATTACTGCGTCGCCGATTCCATATGTTAACCCCTCCATTAGTGATGCAAGGATACCGTCTGGATCATCTGTTGGGTGGTTCGGTTGTAGTCTAGCAGAGAATGTTCCTGGAAGACCGATTGTTGTGTTTGCATGAGCGATTACACGGATTTTTTTTGCTCCATAAATTAAATCTAAATTGGACATTAATTTGGTTACAGCAGCAATAATTTCTGATGTAAGTCCACGCGCGACACGTTTAATGTCAGCGTCTGTAGTTTTATGATCTAAAATCCACTCCCGCAATTCTTCCACTGTCCAATTCTTAATGGAATCATGGATACGATCGTTTACTTGGTCTTGAATAATACGTGTTACCTCATCTGTTTCGTATGGGACAACAGGATTATTACGCAAATCACCAAGTGTCATCTTAGAAAGCACTACTTTTGCAGCTACTCGTTCCTCTGCAGATTCAGCAGCAACTCCAGCTAAGCGATCGCCTGATTTTTCTTCGTTTGCTTTTGCCAACACATCCGTGATGGATTTAAATTGATATGTATGGCCGAATAAATTCGTTTTTAAAATCATTCGATAAATCCTCCTCTCAAAATTAAAGCTATATATATGGATCAGTTAAAGACTAGGGTTTTTACTACAACTGGTAGTACTTTCCCGTCAGCAACTGGTTTTCCTATATCAATATAATCACCATTATCAACTTTGACACTATCCAAGCAAATAAGTGGATAGCCAGCTGGTAAATGCCCGAAAATACTTTGTCCGAGGGCTTTTGCCATATCGTGCCAAGTAATGATAATTAATGGATGACCAAGTGCGATTGGTTCTTTCATTCCTTCACAAATGGCTTTTGCATATTCTGTAACTGTTTGGAAACTCGGGCTATTTTCGCCTTCAATCGCGAGTGCAATTCGTTCCATTTCATTATCTATTTTGAACCAGTTTAGTTTTTCCTGGATGATTTCTGCCATTTGCTCTTTCTCTTCTTGTTTGGCAAGTTTCAAAATCGGAATATTTTTCACTGGGAAAATTTTTTCGGTGTAAGTAATGGTGCTACCACTAATTTCGGCTGTATGTGAACCGGCTCCGACTACAGTTGCTCGTATGGTTTCGACAGATTCGATATACTTTTTTTCGGTCATCAGGCTAGATTCTGCTATCTCCTTGCCTAGTAAAAGACCAATATCTCCGTATCTAAATGGATCAGTTAACGCTCCAGTTGCGATACAATCTGCCACCCCGCCGGAAAAGGAAATAGCTTCCATTTCATTGGTTTGTTTTAAGCCTTTATTGGTGATAATTGTTTCATAAAAGTCATTTGCTGCCCCAAGTCCCACACTATTTTTAAGTAATTCAACCATTTCACCTAAAATTGGTTGTAAATTTTCTGGCGAAGTAGTTGCACCAAGCATAATAGGATAACCACGCTTTTCGATTAATGCTTGGATTTTGGGTGCTATATAGGTAATTTTTTTAGTTTCACGGTCGACTTTGATTAATCTGCCACCAATATCTAAACATGCTGTATCAATTAGTTCGCCACGATCAAACAATGATAAGTTTGTCGTCCCACCACCAATATCTAAGTTCACTACAGAAGTATTATTTTCTTTGGAATAGGTATGTGCGCCTGCTCCTTTCCCAGCGATGATACTTTCTAAATCTGGTCCAGCAGTTGCTACAACAAAATCCCCAGCAAAGCCGCTCATAGCATCAAGAACATTACTGGCATTATCTTTTCGAGCTGTTTCGCCTGTAATAATTACTGCTCCCATGCCGATGTCTTCTTTTTTTATACCTGCATTAGCGTATTCTTTTGTTACAAAATCGCGAATTGCTTCTACATCAATCATGTTATCCGCGAGTATTGGCGTAAATAGTATTTCACTTCTGAAAATGATTCGTTTATCTGAAATAACAATTCGTGGCACGGTAAAGCTTGATGCCATATTTTGAATTTCTAGTTCTGATAATATTAGCTGCGTTGTCGATGTTCCAAGGTCAATTCCTACACTTAAAATCGTTTCCGCCAACCCATTCACTCCTCTCATTCCAAAAAGAAAAAGCTTAAAGACAAATAACGTTATCGTTACTTGGCTTTAAGCTTCATCGCTTTTTCATCACTACTTCTTTGTAGCGTGGATAGAATTGTATTTAAAATCAAACATTGTTTTCGTCCCATGTTCATTTGATTCAATCGTTACTTTGCCGCGAAGTTTATCTTTTATGTAGCTTTTTACAATCGAAAGTCCGAGGCTCTTCTCAGAAACTTTACGAACGTTAAAGCCATGTCCATTATCAGTTACTTCGGCATGAATAATATTTTTTTCTTCTTTTATTTGTAGTAAAATTTCACCTGATTCATTTGGATGAAATGCGTGATCATAAGAGTTTTGTAATAGCTCATTCATGACTAGAGCAAGTGCAACGGTTCGATCACTATCCAAATAAATTCGTTTATCAATATCCATCCGCACTGCTATTTTAGGGCAATCAGTACAGCATCTTTCTACATTGTAAGCCACCGTTTCGATTACCATATATAAGTTGATGCCGTCTTCCATTTGCTTTGATAGCAATTCGTGCGTTGCGGCAATGGCGAGAATTCGACTAACGCTCTCATTTAAAATCTTTTGTGCCTCCACGCTTGTTGACCTACGCCCTTGAATTCGGAGCAGCGATACAACAGATTGAAGATTATTTTTAACACGATGGTGAATTTCACGAATGGCAACTGACTTTGATACGATCTCGGCTTCTTTTACTTTAATATCTGTTATATCATGTAAGATGAGGATAAACCTACATTCCTGTGCATCATCTTCTTTGACAAAAATTTGCTTCATTATGAAATAGTTACCAGCAATGACCACTTCTTTTTTTAGCTGAATAGGCTGTTTACCAGTTTCGATTTGGTACATAATCGCATCAAACATCATTTGATCCAGCGATAAATTATCATAATGCATTCCGTGGATATTTTCCATGTACCCAAGTCGTTCATAATACTGATCGGCTGCATAATTCTTTTGTTGTAAAATACCATTTCTGTCAAAAATTAAGATTGCATCATCAAGTTGATCCGTAATAGAGTCTGTTAATTTACTCATTGCAGACAAGGTAGTTGAGACATCTCGATAGGCCATATCTTCCGTATCAATTTCAAAATGTGCTTTAATTTCTGCACTTATATCCTTTTCTAAAATCAAGACAGCGATAACTCGTTGCTTATTTCGAATGGGATACACTTTTTGACGAATTAAAACATTTTCTTGTGTTTTTGCAAGCAGATCATTGGAATTCATTCCCGTTTCGAGTGTTCTCAGTACACCTGGTTCATTACTTCGAAGGGCTGTTTCTCCAATGACAGTGTTTTTATAAAGTGAGTTGGTTGTTTTTGGTGGTGTATGGTGGACTACGAGTGCCTCATTTGTTAGCTTATTATAAACATCAATAAAAACATCCACGTCTTGATACATCGCTGACTTACTTAGAGATTCTGCTGTATGAATCAATTCGTCAATATCATACTCGGCTAAATCAGTATAGCGTAAACACATTTCTCTAATAGTGTTAGTCATCGCTCATCACAATCGTTTCTGCAATTTCCATCATTGGGCAACGTTTATCCATGCTTAAGTTTCGAATCATATTATAGGCTTCTTCCTCTGTGATGTTATTCTCAATCATAAGCACACCTTTTGCTTTTTCAATCACTTTTCGTTCTTCTAATTTTTTGGTTAGTTTTTCTAATTGCTGTTCTAGTTTTCTTGTTTCTCGTCCTTTGGCAATACTCATTTCAACTGTTGGAATTAAACTTTTTTCGTCAAGCGGTTTTACTAAATAGCCTAATGCTCCGAATCCTTTTGCTTTTTCCGTGTTTTTTGGATCACTAAACGCGGTTAGTAAAATAATCCCGCCAGCAAGGCCTTCTGAAATAATTCGTTTCCCTGCTTTCAAACCGTCTAAGAGTGGCATTTGAATGTCCATGATGACTAAATCTGGTTGATGGCTTTTGCAAAGTTCAATTGCTTCAAAACCATCTGTCGCTTCCCCTACAACTGTGTAGTTCGCTTCTTCCAGTATGTCTCGGATATCCATTCTTGTAATAGGTTCATCATCGGCTATTACAATTCTTCCATTCATTCCTGTCACGTCCTCTTTTTTTGCTATAAGTTAATTCGTACAAAAGATGTTCGAATCACTATTAGAAGCATTTACTTGAGCGAAAGAGTTAAAGAGCTAGAGAAAAAATCTCCAAGAAAATAGAAAGAGCCCCTTAAAAATATTGTGTAATATTTTTGAGGGAGCCCCGTTGCTCTGCTATATTTATTATTCCACACGTCTTTGTGCTCGGTTCTATTATAAGGTAGCATGAAAACGATGTCAATAGGTTATTTATTTCACAACTAGAAATAACTTAAAATTAAGCAAGCATTTTTTCCAAGATAGCACTTACGTCTGTTTCTGTAGGTATTCTCGGATTAGTTGCTGTACACCCGTCATTTAGCGCACCTTCTGCAATTTGTGAGCTATATTCATTTAATTCTGTGCGACTAATACCACATTCTGCTAAAGTCGTTGGCATATTCAATTTCTTTTGAAGCTGTTTAATCGCATTAATTAAACTCCGCACGCCAAGTCTTGTGTTAGAAGCGGGCATTTTAAGTATTTTCGCAATCGCTGTATAACGTTCTGCTGCACGGCTGTTTGGATTGTTACCAAAATCACTTGTTAGTCCAGCATTATAGCTAATAACATGCGGTAATAATAATGTGTTCATACGACCATGTGGAATTTTAAATTTAGCTCCTGCTGTATGTGCAATTCCATGATTTAAACCTAATGAAGTAATATTAAAAGCCATTCCCGCAAGACAAGAAGCATTGTGCATTTTTTCGCGCGCTTCTAAATCATTTCCATCTTTGTAAGCACGTTCTAAATAGGTGAAGACTAGCTGAATTACTTTTTCCGCCATGGCATCTGAATAATCATTGGCTTTAGTTGAAACATAGGCTTCTAGTGCATGCGTAAGTACATCCATTCCTGTATCCGCAGTAATTGCTGGTGGAACTGACTTAACCAAATCCGCATCCAGAATAGCTTCATCTGGTAAAATAGCATCCGTAATAAGTGGATATTTAATGGCTTTTTCTTTATTGGTAATGACAGAAAAACTGGTCACTTCTGAACCCGTTCCACTAGTTGTCGGGATAACGATAAATGGCATTGCGCGCACCGTACCTAGTTTTTGTCCGAAAAATTTCATTGCTTTCGCTGCATCAATCGCTGAACCACCACCAATAGCAATCATTAAATTAGCATCACATTGATTTAAAACTTCAATTCCAGCCACTACATTTTCAATTGGCGGATCTGGGATGATTTCACTAAAAATAGTGTATGTATTGGATGGATCAATTTTTTCTGTAATTGCATTAATCATGCCCGAACTAACCATAAATGGATCTGTTACAATAAAAATTTGTTTGTCTTTAAAATCTAGTAAACGATCTGTTGCTCCTTGGCCAATATAAAGGTCTGTTTTAAAACTAACTTTTTGCATGAGATTACCTCCTAAATTTTTTAAAAACTAAAAAAGAAGCTTTGAGTAGAGGGTTTTCCTCTTTCAACTCAAAGCTTCTTTGCTAAGTAAACAGCACGCCTTTGTACTGTAAAATATTTTATTTGTCCACTTTATTAAAAACCAAACGAGTGGAAATGTCAAATCTTTTTTGTTAATAGGCAATGTAGATACGCTCTTTGTATCCCTCTTTTCAACGTTGAAAAGACCATTGCCCACTATAAACTTAAGCGGTGCACTTCTTTGTGCGCATGGTGCTTGGTAAATGATAAATCCAGCTCAATTCTCGGCACCAAAACCATTACAGTGGGCTTATTTGCTAAAAAACAAATAAAAAAGCCCCAGTGAGACAACTACACTGGAACCAAGAATTGTATTTGCTTTGCCTCGAAGCAGTACAACCAGTTAAAACAAATAGATAAAAGACCTGACTTAGAGCGTCTAACTCCTTACAGTGGCGGGACCGTGCTGGATTTTCACCAGACTTCCATTATCTATTAGTTTGTATGAGCGAATTCATTTACCACCGTTATTATAGCACAAATACATTGCTATGCAAGAAAATTTTGCTTCAACTACTTATTTGAACTCCGCCAGTCGTCCATTCCCGAAAATAATATCTGCTGTAAAAAGTAGTGATATAGCGCCGTTCTAGTTCAAATAAAATTTCGAGCGGATCGATTTTCTGCTGTTCATAAAATATACCAACAACGGTTCCACTATGAGAAACATTAACACCTGGTAAATCAAGCTGTTCGATAACTTCAAGTATTTCTTTAAAAAAAGGTTTAGCTAAAATGGTTTGATTACATGTTGCGCTAATGGTGGCCGCTTCTCCAAGTAAGGAAATCGAGTGTTGCTCAACTGCTTGTTCAAAAAGCGCGAATCCGTGTGCCAACTTCTCCTCATTTTGTAACAATTGCTTTTGATGACTTTCCTGCCTAAAAATGGCTGTTTCGAGAATAGTAAGTGGCTCTAAAACTACCACGCCTAACTTTGGTAACCAATTAGTGGAATGAATCGTAATCCCTTCTAAATGGTCAAATAGTGTGAGAGTTGGAAAAATAGTGCTATCAGTTGGTTCGAGTTGTAGACATAGTTTAGCAATTTCTGTATCTGTTACCGGTTGCTTTAACCAGCTAGCTGTTGCGCCAATTGTAGCAGCAATATCCGCTGTAGAGCTTGCCATTCCTTTAGCGACAGGAATGGTTGATTTTACTTGAAGTGAAACATTTGGCCGCTCATTTTTAGGCACACCAAAATGCTCACAAGTTAGATGAAATGCGCGCCATGCTTTCGTTTCACCTGTACTAGGAGCAACTATTTTATCGGATAAAGTGACTTCGGAAAACCAATTGATTGGATAGGAAATTAATTTTTCGCCACCTTGTATCCACCCCTGTAAAAGCTCGCCACATGAAGCTGGACATTTTGCTTTAACTTCCACTGAAAATCACCTCAAGCGCTTGTAAAAGTTGCTGATTATCGCTGCGGTTTTTGACTGCTACGCGGTAATAACGCTCGGATAAACCACGATAGTTAGCACAACTGCGGATAAAGATTTTTTTAAGTAATAATTCTGTTCGCAAGTCACACTTTTCCTCAAGATGAAAGAAAATGTAATTAACACTTGGTTTATATACCGTTAGTTCTGGAAATTTTTTTAGCCCATCATATAAGTATGCTCGCTCTATTGAAAGCCAGCGATAAGTTTGCTCTATGTATTTTTCATCATCCAATAAACATTGTCCCGCGATGTCCGCAAACGTATTTATCGACCATGGTTCGCGAATTTGGAGCAATGCCTCCTGAATCATTTGATTTTTGGTTAGTAGATAACCTAGGCGTAACCCAGGTATTGCAAAAAATTTCGTAAAAGCACGAATTATAACTAAATGTGAAAATTCCGCTAAATAATGTACCATCGAAACATGCTCACTTGCTTCTAAAAAATCTATAAAAGCTTCATCAATAATTAGATAAATGTTTCTTTCTTCACATAATTTGGCAATCTGTATCATTTCTTTTTGACTGATTAACTGCCCTGTCGGATTATTAGGATTACAAAGACAAACAGCCTCTAAATCTGCTTCACGTTTAATTATTTCAAATACGGTTTCAAATGCAGCAAAATGGTTTTCTTTGGAAAGTTCGGCATAAATAACTTCCGCACCACAAAATGCACGTTCATATTCCGCAAAAGTAGGCGCAAGTATTAGAACTTTTTGCGCCTGTGTTACTTTTGCTATACCAAAAATTAATTCTGTTGCCCCGTTTCCAGGGATAACATTAGAGATTTCAAGTTGATGAAATGACGCAATACGCGCACGGAGCGCCAAATAATCAGGTTCTGGATACTCAGTTAACTTATCCAGATTTTCTGCTATCTTTGTTTTTAAACTAGCGGGAACGCCTAATGGATTAATATTTGCGCTAAAATCAAGCACTATTTCTTTTGTTAATCCATGTTGTTTTGCCAGTTCACCGTAGTTCCCTCCGTGTGCAGCTGTCGTCATTTTCACCAAAAATCGCTCCTATCTTGTCGGTTGTTTCGCATAATTTTCCACATCACGGGCGATCATTAATTCCTCGTTAGTTGGAATGATACAAACTTTTACCGCTTGATTATTTTCGCTAATTATCATATCACCCGCATTATTTTTTGTCACATCACAAGTTACACCAAGATAGCTTAGTTGTTCTGTAACCATCTTACGGATTAATGGAGAATTTTCACCCACACCAGCTGTAAATAGTAGCGCATCACAGCCATTCATTGCTGAAGCATAGGCGCCAATATAATTACAAATTTGACCAGTGAACATTCTAAGTGTTAATAAAGCTCGGGAATTTCCTTCTCCAGCAGCAATTTCAATATCTCTAAAATCACTAGAAATGCCAGATACACCAAGAACACCAGATTCAGTGGACATCATTTGGACAACTTCATCCAAGCTATAGCCTAGTTCGTCCACTAAATACGGTATGATTGTCGCGTCAATTGTACCAGAACGTGTTCCCATCATCAACCCTGCATTGGGCGTGAATCCCATCGACGTATTCACAGATTTCCCACCTTCAATCGCACAAACACTAGCCCCATTGCCTAAATGACAAGAGATGATTTTTAATTTTTCTAAAGGCTTATCAAGAACTTCTGCTGCTTTTCCGGCAACATATTGATGACTTGTCCCATGAAAACCATATTTTCGAATGTGATGTTTCTCATAAAGTGCATAAGGAAGTGCATATAAGAAATTTTCTTCTGGAATTGTTTGGTGAAAAGCGGTATCAAATACAGCCACAGATATAGCATCCGGAAGCAACTCACGGAATGTTTTAATCCCAATAATATTAGCTGGATTGTGCAAAGGAGCAAGACTTGTAACTGACTCAATTCCTTTTACCACTTCATCTGTTACGATACAGGATGAAACAAAATCTTCCCCACCATGAGCAACCCGATGACCGACTCCAGCGATTTCTGAAAGATCTTTTATTACTCGGTGTTTTTTTAATTGGTCAAGTAAAATTTCTACTGCTTCTCCGTGGTTCTCGATTTTACAAACTTCTTTCATTTTTTCATTTTGAAAGGACATGTTGAATATGGCACCTGGTAATCCAATTCTTTCAATTAAACCCTTCACTATCACTTCTTCTCCCGGCATTTCAAAAATCTGGAATTTCAGTGAAGAACTCCCTGCATTTATCGCCATAATTTTTTGCATAATGATCCGTCCTTTCTAATCTTTAAAGGAGTAAACAACGAATTGGTCGTTTACTCCATTGTTTTTTTTATAGTAAAATGTTATAAAGTCCAATGGCTAGTAAACCACCGATAATTGGCCCTACAATTGGAATCCAAGCATAGCGCCAGTCAGATCCACTTTTATTTGGAACTGGTAATAAGAAGTAAGCCAGTCTTGGCCCAAAATCACGTGCTGGGTTGATTGCATAGCCTGTTGTTGGTCCAAAACTCATTCCGATTGCTACTACAAGAAAACCAAGAATAAGCGGGTTTAATCCATCAGTGAAATTATTTGCACCAATCATTAGTAAACCAAAAATAAACGCAAAAGTCGCAATGATTTCACTAATTAAGTTGAATGGTGTATTTCGAATGGCAGGTCCAGTAGAAAAAATACCATGTGTATCAATTTCTTTTGGCGTTGCTTTGAAGTGTGGATAGTAATGTAAAATAACGATGGATGCACCTACAAAAGCACCCGCAATTTGAGCAATAATATAAGGCACTACATCTGCCCAAGGAAAACCTCCGCCTACTGCAAGCGCAATAGTTACTGCAGGATTTAAATGAGCACCACTATATGCTCCTGCTATATATATCCCAATCATTACTGCGAAGCCCCAACCAAATGTTACAACAACCCAATTGGCACCTTGTGATAAAGATTTATTCAAGTTCAGTCCTGCTAAAAGCCCATTCCCAAACATAATCAAAACCATCGTACCAATAAATTCCGCCAAATATGCTGACATAGTTTATCCTCCTTTTTTATCTTTCTTTAAATAATTTGTTCTAAAATCTCTTTTAGTTCTTGATGCGATGGTGTTGTAGGACTGGTTGGCAAACAAGCATCTTTAAGCGCATTGGTCGCAATTTCATCCATTTTCGCAAATACTTTTTCTTTTGCTACACCCGCCTCTGTTAATGTTCGTGGCATTTGCATATGCTCCATCATTTGACCGATTCGTTCTCGCAATAATCTAACAGCCGTTTCATTTGAGTCAGATCTAGAAGCAATGCTACAAATCCGTGCCATTTCTGCATATTTTTGCTCAGTTTCTCGATTTTTAAATGCATTAAAACGAATAACGGCATCGAGTAAAATCGCATTGGCTAAACCATGTGGAACATGAAATTGAGCACCTAATTGATGCGCGATGCTATGATTTAAGCCAAGATTAGCACAATTAAAAGCCATTCCAGCCATTGTGGAAGCATTGTGCATTTTCTCACGGTTAAGTAAATTACGACCATCATCATAACAACTGGTTAAATATCGCAATGTTAGTTGAACACTTTTTTCACCTAAAGCATCTGTGTAATCACTAGCTGCTTTTGAAACATAGGCTTCAATAGCATGAGTTAATACGTCCATTCCTGTATTTGCAGTAATTGCCGGTGGTACAGTGACAACTAATTGCGCATCTAGAATAGCCATATCTGGAATTAATTCATCAAGGAACAATGGATATTTAATTTTCGTAGTCGGATCAGTAATTACTGTTGCGGCTGTTACTTCAGAACCAGTTCCACTCGTTGTAGGAATAGCGATAAATGTTTCAATATTGATTTTTTCTAATCGTTTGGCAAAATAATAAATTCCTTTTGCTGTATCAATGGCGGAACCACCACCAAAAGCAATCATCACTTGTGGCTGAAGTTTACCAGCTTCACTCACCCCACTTGCAACTTTCGAAATGGGAGGATCCGGAACAACATCTGTAAAAATATGCACATTATTAGTTGTATCAAGCTTACCAATTAAACCTTGCAAGCCCTCACCATCTGCTAAAAAACGGTCACAAATTATCCAAACATTTTTATTTTTAATTTCTGTTAAAACTTGTAAACTATTTGTGCCAAAAGCCACTTTTGTCTTGATTTGAAAGCTATTCATTTACTTTTGCCTCCTCTTACCGAATCGAAAAACCATCTGTTAAAACACAACGGCGACGTCTAGCAAAATGACGAGCAGTTGTTGTGCCTTCCCCAGTAGGTGTCGCGATAGTGAAAGTTGCGCTACCTTCTCCACCAAAGCCAAGACCTGCAAACGATGGTCCATTTTTCACGAAAATAGATGTTTGCATATCGCGCGCTGCTTTGTTTAATCTAGAAATATTTTGCGAATGCATGGTTGCTGTATGATGCAATCCTTGCTCTAATTCGATTGCTACTTCTAAAGCTTGATCAAAGTCTTTTACTCTTACAACTGGAACAATTGGCATTAAAAGTTCTACGGTCGCAAATGGATGTGATTTATCTGTTTCAACAATAATTAATCTTGGTGTAAAATCACAAGCTATTCCTGCTTCTTTTAGAATCTCCGTTGCACTTTTTCCGACTAATTTTTTATTGGTAGCTCCTTTTTCAGTAACAGCTACTTTTTCTAATTTTTGAATATCACTTGGATTAGTCACATGTAGTGCGCCATTTTTTTCCATTTGGAATAATAAGAAATCTGTAATACTATCGACTGCTACGACGCTTTTTTCAGCAATACATAAAATATTATGATCAAAAGAAGCTCCTGCTACAATATCCGCTGCGGCTTTTTCAATGTTTGCTGTTTCATCTACTATAGATGGTGGATTTCCAGCGCCTGCTCCAATCACTTTTTTCCCAGATTGCATTGCTTGAAGAACTACTCCTGGTCCACCTGTAATGACAAGTAGTGGGACTTTCGGATGGTTCATCATTTCTTGCGCTGCTTGAATGGAAGGTTTTTCTACTGTAACGACTAAATTATCAATGCCACAACTTTCGCGAACAATTGTATTTAATTTTTCGATTAACCATAACGAAATATTTTTAGCACCTGGATGTGGGCTATAAAATACAGCATTACCCGCAGCAAGCATCCCAATTGTATTACAAATTAATGTTTCTGTTGGATTCGTACTTGGCGCAACTGCTCCAATAACACCATATGGAGAAAGTTCATAAAGCGTCATGCCATTATCTCCAGTTGCTACTTCTGTATAAAGATCTTCTACTCCTGGTGTTTTTTCAATTGCTAAAGTGTTTTTCAAGATTTTGTCTGCTACATTACCCATACCTGTCTCTGCAACAGCTCGTGTAGCTATATTTTCGATTTCTGGATAAAGTGCTGTGCGAATTGCTTGTACAACATTTCTACGGTCTTCCAGCGATTTTTCTTTAAAACAGTTTTGTGCGATTACTGCCGCTTGAACGGCTTCATCAACCGTGTCAAAAATACCACTTTTTGCCCCTGTTTTTATTGCTGGTTCTTCATTTTGACTGGTTAATTTCTCTAAAAGAACTTTTTTTACCAGTTGTTCAAGTTCTAATGCTTCCATACTGAATTACCCCTTCTCTATCATTGATAATGCTTTTTTGGCAATGCGTATATCTTGCTCCACAGATCCACCACTTATTCCAATTCCACCAATTATCGTTCCATTTGACGTATAAATTGGAACCCCTCCGCCAAACGTTACAATATCTCCGTTCGTCAAAGTTTCTAATTGATAAAGCTCGGCACCTGGCTGAACTGCTTCTGCTAAATTTTCTGTACTTGTTTTCATAGCTACTGCCGAATAGGCTTTTTTTGTTGCAAGTTCCGCACTTACTAGGAGAGCATGCTCCATACGGTAATTAAACCTTGTATTACCGTGCGCATCAACTACTGCCAACGTGACTGGAACACCTTCTTCTTCAGAGATAGCACAAACATGACGCATTAATTTTTCACAAAAGGAAAAGGATAGTTCTGTCGTTTTGGACGGTTCTTTTTCAGTTTGCTTTAAGTATCTCTCAACAATTAATTTAGTTGCTTTATCGAGCATTTGTCTAAAATCTTCTTCTCTGGCAAGGATGTATAAGCAATCTGATAAACGATTGACATATTTTAATATTTCCATTCTAACTGGAGTTTGTTCTGCAAAACGAACTAATAATCGTTCCGCGCGTCTTGCTATTGTGCGAGCACTATGTAAAAATGCTCCTGCTGTACTAGAACCTGGTAAAACAAAACTGTCTACTTTGGGTAATTTGGTCGAATAATTGTCGATGATTTTTTCCAAATTACTAATGTCATCTTGTGTGATTATAATCTTGTCATTAAGTGCTGCTTCATTTTCTGTTGCAAGTTCTGCGCAAAGATAAAATAATTGTCGTTCGATATTTCGAAGTAACGTTTTATTTTCAGCAGAAGTTACAAATTTTTCAGCAACACTAATTTCGGCATTTAATTCATCAAAAGAACCATATGTCTCCACACGATCATCATATTTTTTCACACGACTTCCATCAAATAGCGCAGTAGTGCCTTTATCGCCAGTTTTTGTATAAATACTCATGAGTTTATCACTCCTTACTTATCAAAACTATCAACAATTGCAATAATTGCCGAGTCAATTGCACTATTCGGTTCCATAAAGACACTTCTAGCAGCATTTCCCCGAGCGACAAGGACATACTCACCAATACCAGCACCAACAGAATCACATGCAACTTCTTCAGAACGAACATTTTCTCCATTTGCATCTACTGGTTGGACAATCATTAATTTTTTCCCAACAAGCGAGTCTTCTTTTTTAGTAGAAACTACACTTCCAGTAATTTTTGCCATGTACATTCCATCACTGCCTTTCCCGCACTGCAATATTATTTTTCACTAAAAATTCATTTGCAAGCGGTGTAATAAGCTGCTTTTTATATTTGCAAAGTGTACTTCCGCTTGGGATTATTGCGCTATCACTATAACAAATAACGCCACCTTCTGAATGAACCAACAGCTCACCCGTAACACTAAAAATTGGAAACGGAATAGACGTGAGCATCTGATAATCAAGCCAAGGTTCCCCGTTATCAAATAGTTCTAGTTCTAGAGAAACCTCATAATCTACTGCTTTTTTTAACCAGCAAGATAAGAGCTCCGAGCGATTTCCACTAAGCAATCGTTCTAGAAAATGCTGGTTTACTTGTGTTAACCGAACTGTTCCGCTTTTCATAAAAACCGCAACTGGATCACGTGGCATTTTCGAAACAGGGATACTAGTTTGGTTAGCTGCTCGCATTTTCAAGCGTTTGACAATGATTTTTACTAATTCTTCTATCATAGATTTCCGCTCCCTGAACTCATTGCAATACCAAGTGGCGTAACATATTGTGGATAATTTGGTTGAAAAACAGGCACTTTCAAATAGCTTTCAAATGTGCCTTTAAATTGGCTATATGCCGAAGCCCCGCCAACAATATAAAGTGGTTCTGAAGGAGATTTTTCGAGATGAACGCGGGTGATTTCTGCCATTTTCTCAACTACAGGGCGCATCACAGAGTAGTGTTCGCTTGAATCTTTTTGTTTTCTTTTATTCTGTTCAGCTTCTTCTACGGTAACTCCATAGTAACCTGCTAGAACAAGTGTCATATGTGTTCCCCCAGTTGGTTCGTCAGCGGTATAAATCACTTCCCCATCCTGAAAAACACTAATACCGGTTGTACCACCTCCGACATCCACTACTGCTCCATTGTTTAAATCAAGCACTGCAGCAGCAGCGGTTGGTTCATCAATCGTATAAAGTGCCTCCATTCCTGCACTTTCGATTACGTTAGCAACGACTTTTTTATTATTACCAATTGTGCCGGGTGGGATTGCTCCTGAAGCATGTGTTAGTGTTATCCCGAGGCATTTCTCTGCCCGTTCTTTAAGACGTGTTACCACTTCCACTGACTCGCGGTAATTAACAACTAGGCCATCCCTTACTGCATCAGCAAATTCAAATGCACCAAAAAGTGGCACATCGTCCTCATCTAATACAACAAATACAATGGAGGATGTACCTAAATCGACGCCAACTTTCACATTTGCTTCGTTAGCAATAGATTGTTTTTTGTCTTTATTCATTAATGCCGCGAGTTGTTCCATTCGCTCATTTGCTACTTGTAAAATGTCCATTTCTCCACCTCCTTATTAGTTACGGCTTGATTATTTTTGCAAAAGCATTGCCAGCAATATCTGCCGCATTTGCTTCATCGGTATCAATATGCATTTCTGGAATAAATTGGTTATTTACTCGAATCGTACAATGATGCAAAATGAGGCTACGCATTTCTGAACCAACTTGAACAGAAACTTCATCCCCCTGTTTTACACCATATTCCGTCGCTACACTTTCTGGCAAATGAATATGACGTTTTGCAATAATCGTACCTTTTGATAAAGTAAGTTCGCGTTCTTTTGAAACGAGTTTAATTCCGGGCGTTCCTTCAATATCACCAGAAATACGAATCGGTATTTGCATTCCAAGCATTCTTGCGTCAGTTTTAGAAAGTTCCACCTGCGAAAATTTGCGTAATGGTCCTAAAATTCGGACACGTTTTAATTCGCCCTTATCAGAAACAACCGTTAATGTTTGTTCTGCTGCGAATTCGCCTGGTTGTTTTAGCCATTTCTTCACTTGAATTGGCTCATTTGGGAATAATTGGTTATAGTCCGATTCTGTAAGATGGATGTGGCGGTTAGAGACTCCAATTGGAATCTCTGTCTCCGCACCATCAAGTTTTGCTGCCACTATTTTTTTAATCAGACTTTTTAATTCTTCTCGTTCCACGGTTTATAGTCCTTTTGGTAACAATGTTTCCACATCATTATGAGGGCGTGGAATAACGTGGATAGATTGAACTTCTCCCACATTACGTGCTGCTGCAGCTCCTGCGTCTGTTGCTGCTTTTACTGCGCCAACATCACCACGAACCATTACTGTTACAAGTCCAGAACCAATTTTTTCATAGCCAACAAGTGATACGTTAGCTGCTTTTACCATTGCGTCAGCTGCTTCAATTGCGCCAACAAGTCCTTTAGTTTCAATCATTCCAAGTGCGTTATTCATTTTATTTCCTCCTTAAAATTGGGTTTATTTTTCTTCGTCAAAATGGATGCAGTCTTGTCTAGGATCCCCTTTTACTCGAGGGCAAGCTGGATCATGACATAAATTGCATGTTGCTTCTGCCATTACTTCTGGTTCAGCTGGTTTTTCTTGTTCTACCGGAGCTGGTTCCTCTTTTTCTGGTTCCGGTGCCACTTCTTCTTTTGGCCAAAACACTGTGAAAATTTCTTCTCCTGGACGAGGAATGACCTTTTTCGCAACAAAGCTATCTGATTGGATGGCTGTTTGCTCTCCTGCTTCTAATGCTGCATTGACCGCTGCGACATCGCCTTCAATTTTCACCGTAATCCAGCCAAAACCTTTTGCTTTTTCAGTGTCAATTAAATCAATATTTGCTACTTTAGCCATAGTATCAGCTACAGTAATTGCGGAAGCCAGTCCTTTAATCTCAATAATACCAATCGCTTGATGCATTCCTTCACCTCCTTATTTAAAAGGTACACCCTTAACAAGCCGCGCCGCATTCATCCCTATATTCCGTTTTTCTTCGGTAGTACTTGCTTCAAAACGGTACTCAGAAAAAAGTGGTTTATCTGGGGGTAAATTACGATAATGAATCACTAAATGATCATTTTTTAGTGTAACTCCGACTAAAAGCGGCGAACTTGCAGAAGCTCGAAATGCTGCCTCTACCTCATCTTTTAAGGGCATAATTTCTAACTCACAAGGAATGCCTTCTTCTTCTATTCCAAACAACACTTGCTTAATACAATCTGGATTCGCATCTGTATCTGCATGAAAATATATCGCTGGTTTACTTAGAACAGGAATCATGCACGATCGCCTCGCTTATTAGAAAGTATTAATCCAGTTGCTACAGCATTCCTTGGACCTTCTTTTCCGCGAATATTTCCACGACCAGCCACAAGCGAATAATGCGAAAGTGCATCCGTAATTAATTGTGGAATCTCAAAATCAAGTGCAGATCCTCCAACAATTACTACAAATGGAATGTCGCGAATATTTCCAGTTGGGCTAACATATTCAAGTGCGCGGATAGTATTCGTTACAAAAACTCGCTCTTTAGCAGAACGGCGTACTAATTTAATTTTTTCGATTGATACATCTCCTGGAATTGGGATAAAGCCATCTGGTTTTACAATAACTACTTTGGCAAATACGCTTGGAGAAAGTGGGGTATCAAAAAACTGAACTGTGCCATCTTCATGACGTATATGGAAAATACTTTCTACTTTTGCTAGCGGATATTTTTTAATATCTTCTGCTAAATAGCGATCTTCCAAACCAATTTCTGACTGAATAATCATGGTTACCATATCACCAGCACCTGCTAAATGAGTTGCAATCATCTCTCCCTTACCATTAATAATGGAGGCATCCGTCGAACCTGCCCCAAGATCTAAAATGGCTAGAGGTGTATTTGTTCCCGGGGTTGTAAGCGCACCAAGAATTGCTGCTTCGGCTTCTGCTCCTCCGATTTTAACAGCTACTTTTAATTCTTGCTCCATCTCAGAAGCAATCGCAGCCATCTGCAAATGATCACTTTTTACCATCGAGGCAATACCAACCGCTTGTTCCATCGAAAATTCACCAGCAAGACCACCTTGAACATCCATAGGGACAAATGTATCAACCGCAAGTAAATCTTGGATAAAAATATCTGCTGGAAGTTTATCTGTTAGTCCAGCCATTGTTTGCCGTACTTTTTCAAGCATCCCACCAATGTTCGTTCCTGGTTCTCCGCTCGCATTATCCAGTTCTGATAAGGACCTAATTGCTTGCATAATTTTGTCGGATCCTTCTGCAACATTTACACGAAGCGTCCGATTCCCAGAGGTGAGCTCAATGTGACCAGCTGGAATAGTGCGTGCTTTTACATCCCCTTCAGGAGTTTTAATTACAACCGCAGAACGATTGCCAATTAAAGCTCGAGCGACTGGAATAATATTTTTTGTTTCATCAGAATTTAAATGAAATACCGTCGCAATACCGTATGGATTTGAAATTGTTTCAATGACCTTACCTGGTGCTGCAACTTCAACCGCTGCCAACATATCTACAGGAACTTTATCAATAAAACTAACTTCATCTACTATCGGTATTTTGTGATTTAAGCGATTATGAACAAGGACGCCATCATCCGCTTGAAGAATTGCAGCTGTAATTTGATAACCGCGTTCAGCATAAGCATTTATCGCTAGTGCCGCATCTTCAAAGTCGACTGTTTTTGGAATGATAACAATGTAACTATCCTTATTTGGTTTGGAAGCTAACTCATCCAAAAGAACTGTTATACCGGAACCCATCCCTAGCCCACCAGGTGTTTTGGGATTATGCCCAATCATGGTCGATTCAGTGATGATTGTTTCGGTAATTGTTTCCATCGCTACATCACCAATTACGGGAGTTGCTTCATTAATCCGAATTTCGGCTAAATCAGCAGAAGTTGCACCTACCTGTTTTAAAGCAAGATTTAATGCTTTAAAAATTCCATGAAGATTTTGTTTTGTTCCCTTGATACCAGTCGTTTCCGTAATGGCACTTGCAACAAAAACTGGGTCATCCAAAGAATCATTTTTAGCAAATGCTACTTCTGTCGTAGAGTTTCCGATATCAATGCCTGCAATATACTTCATTTATTTCACCGCATTTCCTTCGTAATCGAGAGCAAGATGTTTTAGTTATCACCTTTTAATTTTTTACGCTCTTGATAAAGTTCTGCTGCTTCACGTACATAATTTGAACAAATGGTTGCATGATAAACATTTTCTAACTCATCTGCAATGGCAAAAAGTTCTGCTTTGGAAGAACGATAAGGACGCATCGCATTATAAATTTCTAAAATACGCTCATCCGGAACAACCGTTAGTTCTGCTGCACGTTCAAAATTATTAGCAAGTGTCGCACGACCAGCATCTCTTGCTACTTGTGCTTGCATTTTTAATGTTTCGGCAGTTACTCGAACATCTTCTGGTTTAATCGTACCGTCTAAAACATTTTTTAAAGTAATATCATCTAATGATTTTTCGGTGGATGTTTTAACAAGTTCTGGACGTTTTGTTCCAAGTGGGTAATCACGAACTGTAAGCGAATCTCCGCTTACTTTCTGTGAAGTAGTTGTTTTAACCGCACCACTGTTAACTTCTTGCAAAATATCTCTAACCATATTTTCTAAAGCTTCTTGATTCATTTTTTTCACCTCACTATTAGTTTACTTGTAGTTCTACCGCATTTTTCCCTTGAATAACATGTTTCGTTTCTTTGATATGAAGTAATGCCGCTTTTGCTTGGAATTTAGGACGAGCCATTTGATCATTCACCATTGGTACTGGATTAGGTGATTCACCTTTAGCATATTTCGCAGCATTTTTTCCGATTGCACGATATGTTTCAAGTGTAATTAGTGGTGCTTGTGGGAAAAGTTCTAAATTTGAAAGTGGTTGTAAGTCTTTTTGGTGGATTAAAGCTGTTCCACGTGACTGAATTCCGATACAAATACCAGAACCACTTAATTTATCTCCTTCTACTGCTACAAAAGCAACGTCAGAAGAACGGAATACACGAACAACACGTGCCTTTAATCCTTCTTCCTCAATTCCAGCAATTACTTCTCGTAAAATTTGTTTATGTGGGACACCAACTATATTTTTCGTTTGGTATTTTCCAAAAGCTGGCGCAACAGCGATAACCACTTCATCTTTTTGTCTTCCAGGTTCAGCTTCCCCAACTTCTGTTAAAAAGCTTTCTTCTGAAACTGCAGCAACAGGTTTTTCCTTTTGAAAAGAAATTTTATCTTCTTTTAGCTGTAATTCATCTAGCACTTCGGATATAATTCCGCGAAGTACTTTTTCGTTAATTTCAACCATGTCTCTTAGTCCTCCTTTATAAAAAATGGGAAGTAGCTTAGTCTAATTCGTTTGCATCAACCGCAACAGCGATATCTTTTAATTTTTCCCAACGTTCGCCCTCTAAGCGATAACCAGTTCCTGGACCAGCATAATCATTTAAATCATTGACAGAACTAATAACATTCCAATCTTTGTCAATAATTGCAGATGTATGAAGGAAGTCCCCGGATACACGTTGTTTCAACATATTAAGTACGCTTTCGGCAACATCATCATATCCACCAGCAGATAAAGCTTTTACTACATCAAGACCTGTTACACCACGATCCATCATTTCAGCTGCTGCTTTAATATCTTCTACCATATTACGTTCTGGCATATCTTTGCTTCCACGTGCATATGTTGCTGCTTCTACTTCTTCATCCGTTACTTTTGGAAGACCTAATTGTTCAAAAACAACTTGGATAACACGAGCCGCTTTATTTCTTACTGCAACAACTTCTTCTTCGGTAACTGGGGTTAAACCACCATCTACTTTTAAATCACGTTGTAAAATATTATAATCATCAAAATCATCTGCATCGAAATTGGAACCTGCAAACATATTGTCATAGTTTGGTGTTGCACTATAACCAGAAGAAATATAGTCAGTTCCAGGTAAGAATTGCATTAGTAAACGAGCTGTACGACGAATATCAGAATGCGAGAATGTTTGGTCATTACCAGATGCAACTTCCAGATCAAGCATTACTGCAATTAAATTCTCTGCAAGTACAGCACGAATTCCACTTGGTACTGCTCCTGGAATTCCGATACAACTAATTGATCCATTTTGTAATCCTTGAACGCCAGCTGCTTTTGTAATGAAAATACAGCGAGATTCTAGGTATAACATTGATTTTCCTTCTGCATATCCCATTTGTACTTCCGAACCTGTTCCTGAAGTGAAACGCATTTTCAGCCCACGGGAAGCATAAGCACTAGCTAAAATCCCTTTAGACCAAGGTGTGTCGTCTCCATCTGTGAATACTGGTTCTGTTCCATAAACGGAAATAGTTTCTGCATAACAAGTTAATCCACGCATACCAAGTTCTAACTCGGTTGCTTCTTCTAAGGAACATTGTGTAAGTACGCCGCCACGACCAGTTTGTGACCCAACTAGTAAGCTAAGTGCATTAAATGGTGCATAACGAACTACCGCAACAGTTGTTTCTTGTTCATCAAAACCACGAATTGCTGCTTCTGCTGCATCCGCTGCGATTTGTACTGGGTTATCACGTAAATTAGTTACGTGAGCTTGTGTTGTAGGTGTCCGACGAGAACGCATTTTTTGCATTGACATCATCATTTCTACTACGTTCATTTGTGATACTACTTCTACAATTTTTGCCGGTGTCATCGCAGTTGTAAGTAAAACGATTTTTTCACGTGGTACATTTGGATCACAAAGCATATTGGCAAGCTTCACAGAATCCATTTGCATAACTTCTTCTACACGAGATAAATCAATCCCATATTTAGCGATAAAATGGTCGATTAAGTCAAATTCAGCTAGTTTTTTGCTATCCATTTCGACTACTTTACCATTTTCTATTTTAATGCTAGGTTTTGGATCATTCGGGCTTTCCATTGCTATTAAGCCTTCTTCTATCCATTCCTTTACAAAACCATCTTGATTAACCGGGCGTTTTGCTAATTCTTCAAAGCGTTTTGATTTCATCAGTCGTTACCCTCCGTTCTAAATGTAGGATGGACGATCATTTTTCGGTTCATCCCCTAAAGCTCCAAGTAATTTTTTACCAATTTCACGTGCTGAAACAACTGCTTGACGAACAGCACCAGAATCTCCAGAAATGCATAGAATCACTTCATTAGAGAAACTAGTTCCGTCAGTTGGTGAAGAATAAGCAACTACATCAACATTTGCCGATTTCACTGCTGTATCAGCCATAACTACACCAATACCTGCAGGACCACCGACAATAATGCCGCAAGCTTTACCAACTGGAGATCCAAAAGCTTTTTCGAGTGCATGACTCGCACGTGCTGTATATTGAAGTTCAATATGACCAGCCTCGTTTCCGTATACATCACCGAAAGTTTTATCTAATTCATTAAGCGCAACTTCTACTGCGCGTTTTACGTCAGAAACATCATTTCCACCAAAGATAATTAAAGAACCGTGACCTGCGCCACCTTTTGTATCTCGTGGTAATTCAATTTTTACTACTTCTGTATTTGTTGCTTTTACAGCTTCATCTGCTGCCATAATATGTGGACCTGCACCTGTACGGGCTCCCAAAATACCAATAGAACGGTACGACTTTTCAAGCTTCATTGCTTCTAAAAGTTGACCATCTACATTCGCAATCACTAGGCCGATTGTATCTCCAATCGCTGTTCCTACAAACTCTGTTAATTGAACTGCTTTTTCACTCATTTGACGTGATCCTCCATCCTCTACTATTTTTTCCGGGTCATTTCCAACCGTTTCCATTACCTGTTTTAGAATTTCGTCAATCAGTTTATTCTGCTCACTCATCTGACTTCACCCTCACTGGCAAAATTTCTTCCACATCTGTGTGCGGACGAGGAATAACATGAGTACTCATTACCGTGCCAACGTTTCTTGCTGCTGCAGCCCCAGCTTCTGTTGCTGCTTTTACTGCGCCAACATCCCCGCGAACCATAACAGTTACAAGACCAGACCCGATTTTTTCGTACCCGTTTAATGTTACATTAGCTGATTTAACCATGGCGTCAGCGGCTTCAATGGCGCCAACTAGCCCTTTAGTTTCAACTAAACCTAGTGCTTCTTGCATGGGTGTACCTCCTTTGTAATAATAAGTATTTTACTCTCTCAGTATATGCAATTCAGACTATAAATAGTTGGCACTTCCGGGAATAAAAAAAGAAGACCCAAATCATGTTTTAACACAATTTTGCGCCTTTAAAAAAAATAACGACAAAAACCCATCCACTGATGCACGGTTTCAGTCTCCAACTATAAAATTTATCGTAGCAATATATTGTTATCTTCATGGCAAGAAAATGTAAGCGCATTATAAATATGATATACTTATAGCGACAAATCACGCTAAGTATCGCCGAAAGGGGAATCACTATGTTACTACAGTCCAAAAGCAACGAATTACTTATCGAAAAAGTCATGGATGAATTTTCAGCAGCCACCAGTTTAGCATCGGTTGTAGTTGATATCCATGGTACCGAAGTTTCTAGATTATGTAACTTTACTCCTTTTTGCCAACGCATTCGTTCCAATCCAAAATATCGCTCGCTATGCCAAAAATGTGATATGTTTGGTGGACTCGAAGCATCCAAAACAGGCCAACCACTTATTTATCGATGCCATGCTGGATTAACAGACTTTTCCGTACCAATCGTTGTTGAAAATCAGCTTAGTGGCTTTTTATTAAGCGGCCAGGTCATTTGTGAGGAAGATAGTCAAGTTGGTAATATTCAAACGGAAGAAACTGACTGGAAAAATGATAAAGAACTCATTTCTGCTTTTCGTTCTGTTCCTGTATTTAGCGCCAAAAAAATCAACTCTTCTGCAAAAATGCTTACTATAATTTCGCAATATTACTTAAAGTCAGAGATGGAAAAAGGTCGCGAGGAACAAAAACAAAAAATCGCTTTTCATCATACAAAAGTCGTGCATCAAGAAGAAAATAAAGAAATTCGTAAAGCTCTGAAATATATTGAGAAAAACCTTAATCGTACTATTACACTAGACGAGGTTGCTAGTCATGTATTTCTAAGTTCCTATTATTTCAGTAAGCTCTTTAAAAAAGAAATGAATGTGAATTTTATCAATTATGTTAACCAAAAGAAAATGTCTCTAGCAAAAGATATGCTTAAAAATCCGCGTTGGTCTATTGATAACGTTGCAAGAAACTTAGGCTTCACACAAACCAGTTATTTCTGCAAAGTGTTTCGCAAAGAATTCGATATTACACCAAAAGGCTACCGAGAAACATTAAAATAAATAGCTATAAAGTCATATTCTTCTATAAGAATATGGCTTTTTTTCATCCTTAAAAAACAAAAAAACTTTCATCCAAAATCGGATGAGAGTTTACATACATAGCAAATAACATTACTACGTTTACTCACATACGCTTTTTAGGACCCCGAAAAAGAGCTGTTTCCATCTTATTTGGCGAGTATCCTGACTTGGCTTCTTCCAAACATTGAACCTTCCCATACATAAAAATCATGTACAGTGGTTATCTCAATCTTTGTCCACCTTACAGTTGCGGGGGCAGTTTCGGCATCTAACCGAATTCCTCTTTCAGAAATGTTTATCCATTCCACCAACATAAGAACTATTTAATTAGTTACATCTTATCACAAATCCATTATAAAAAGAGCGCTTCCACCTAAAACAACAATATTATACTATTTATTTAAAATTAAAAAACGAGCAGAATCATTGTCCCACAAAGAATAACACCCTTGCTTAAAATCAGCATCCCAATATTGTGTTATTTGCTTTTTTTGCAAAAAGAGCGTGATTAATCGCAAAACACCTAGATGACCGACAATTAAAACGGTATTTAGATTCTGCCAATTGCTCCATTCAGCCTCTATTTTTTCCATTACACGTTTATAAAAAAGCGAGAAATTTTCTCCGTTTGGAAAATCCGCCGTTTGCCAATCATGACAATATGCCTCCCAAGCTACAGGAAATAACGCATTAATTTCCTGATATGTATGCCCCTCGAAATCCCCAAAATTTAATTCGTTAAGTTCTGAAAAATGAACCACCTTTGTATCGCTCAAAATAGCAGCAGATTCTTTTACTCGTTTTAAATCACTTGTAACAACCAAATCAAGCGAGTAGCTAGCCAACTTTTCTTTTAGCTGTTGCATCTGGATTTTCCCTGTATCATTTAGCGATACATCCGTTTGACCGCCATATTGTTTTCTTTTGTTCATTTCTGTTTCACCATGTCTCACTAAAATAAGTTGCATTTAAATCAACCCCCAAAGTAGCACAAGGCAAAATAAACAAACTAATTGTCCCATCTGTCCGCCCGCTCCTAGTGTATCCCCATTCATTCCACCAATTCTTCGGTAAACAAAAGTACGATAACCAACAACAAATAATAGCACACCAACGTATGCAATTAATCCTACATACGAAAAAAACAAGCCTAAAAACATAAGTACCATTATTTGCGATAAAATAATAATCCAAAGTGGAACACCTAAAAAAATGGCACCTAAACCTTCTTTAGATCCAGCATATTTCATATTTCCAAAAAGCAACATTGTTACTCCCTTAGCGACAATCGGTAACATAAAAAACAGCCAGCCAATTTGGCTAACATCAGGAACTGAAATAAATAATGCCGCATACAATAGAAAGTAAAAACTAATAGCAATCACACCATTGGCTCCAACCCGACTATCTTTCATAATTTCTAGCATCCGTTCCTTTTTACGAGAAGAAAAAAGCCCATCTGCAGTATCGGCAAGCGCATCCACATGAAACCCGCCTGTAATAATTATTTCTGCAAAAAGCCCCGTAATAATTGCGACTGGAAGCGGCATAACCAGATCAACTAACGTAAAAACAAGCCAGTTCCAAGCGCCAATTACAACGCCTACTAAAGGAAGTAACACACTCCCTTTTTTTAAGTTAATCTCCGCCATATTAATTTCGATAGGTATTGGTATTCGCGTAAAAAATTGAATTAATAAAATAAATGTTTTCATGCTATTTCCACCTTTTCGGAATGCCACTTAAAACAAAATAAACTTCATCCGACTGAGCAGCGATTTGTTGGTTTACTCGACCAATTATATCTCTAAAAATCCGTGTCATCTTATTTTCAGGAACGACACCAAGTCCGATTTCATTTGTAACAAAAAGCAACTTCGCATCTGCTTTACTCCCCGCTAACAAAATCTCCAAAACTACGGATTGAATTTCTGTCTCTATCTTATCAGCCAAAGAGTTTGTTAGTTCTTGTTCACCAAGTGCTTGAAAGAATAAATTCGTCACAAGCATCGTCACACAATCCAGTAAAATTACCTCATATTTCTTAGCATGCGCATTTAAATATTCTGGAATTCCTTGAAAAACTTCTAATGTTTCCCAAGTTTTTGGTCTGGATGCTTGATGTTTTTTAATTCTTGCTTGAAATTCCATATCATCTTGAAAAGCGATACCCGTTGCAACATAAAGAACCCGTTCAGAGTTTGATGCCACTTTTTCAGCAAAACTACTTTTTCCACTCCTAGCTCCACCTGTTACAAGGATTATTTCTCCCATGTTGATACCTCATTTCTATGTATAGCTCCTAAACATTTTGCACTAGGATATTCTTTCAAAAAAGGCGCGGCTAAATCGGCTTTAACTGCAGCTAAAATAACAGAAGCAGGTCCCGCAGTTTTATTCATTTTTTCATCATTTAATGTGTCATCAGGAATAAAAACACCATTATTCAGGTGTGCCAACAAGTTCGCTTCATAAGCCATTCCTTTTGATCCAACAGGAACCACTTCCAACACTGCATTATTTTTAATTAGACGTTTTACCAATTGGTAGTCTGGCATTTGATCCATTTTTTGCAATACTTCTGCTCCGACAATTGGTTCTCCAAACGCAAATAAAATCGCAGCTTGATGCACATTAGTTATTTTCAGTGCCGCTCTAGTTGCGAATCCGGTTACAAGCACACCAACACTGGTCGCTGCTACTTCCATATTTTCTTCTGTACTACCATTTAATTCAATATGCGCTAAATTAGCTTTTTTTAATTCATTCTCTAATCCAGCGATAATACGTCTTCCAGTTGGCTCCATTTCAGCACCAACAACATCACTTACCGCTACAACTTCTGCGCCCGTTGCAATCATTTCAAGCAGTGCTACCCGCAATGTTAATTGGCCAGTTAACTCTGGCGCAACTGTTAGACTATCATGCAGTTTCTCGCCAAAGCCAGCACTTATATCACAGCTGGTTAATATACAACCACTTGGTAAATCAATGATAGATAAATCCCTCACTTGCGGCATGGAAAGCACCTCCACCTAATAAAAATTAATCTTCTAAATATGCGCGAAGTTCTTCGATGCCAGTTTCTTCTACTGAGGAGATATAAAATATTTTTTTCGCGCCAGCCAATTTTAATTCTCGTTCTGCTCGCTCAATATCTTTGTCCGATTCCGCTAAATCCACTTTGGTAACAATCCCAATAACCGGCTTAGCAAAAATACTAGCAAACATCGGAGAAAATGTTTGTTTTTTCTCAGTAACACTTTGTAAAATCGCAATAACCGCGGCATCAGCTGCAGTAACTGTTAGCGCACTATAAAGTTGTCTATGTTGCACAAATTCACCGGGTGTATCTATCATTTCTTGAAAATAGTCCACCGCTTGCGTTTTCTTATATAAAATATCAAAACCATGTAATTTTTGGCATAGTGTTGTTTTTCCACAACCAACTGATCCCATTACCATCATTTTCTTCAAGTGACTCAGCTCCTAGTAAGTTTTGGAATCGAGAAATCTAAAATTTCATGTAAAGAATAAACCACTTGTTGTAGAGCCGATTCCACGGATGAAACATCTCCAGTAAGTACAACCGATCCACTAAAACGGTCAATAAAACCAATTTGAACATCCCCTGATTTAGTGGCGATATCACTGGCAATAATTGCTGCTTCACTTGGAGTTATCGTTAAAATACCAATAGCGCTAGCACCCTCTTCTAGACCTAATTTTATATAAATATCACGGTTAGGATTGGCAATTAAATGCGCAAGTGTCACCTGTTTACCTGGTACGTATTCTTGAATTACACGCTCTTTATTATCATCAAAACTCATTTTTCTCACTCCTTATCTAGACAAACTCTCTCAAAATAATCCTAACATATTAAAACACCACTATTTTGTCAGATTCTACAAAAGGCACGCAACCTCAGTCAGTGCGCACCTTTTTTTAAAAGTCCATGACAATATAGTGTTATCTTTTTTAATAAATTAAGCTCTCAAAAACTTCTTTGCGAGGACGTGGAATAACTACTTTATTAATTAACAGTGCCTCTTCCTTTGCAGCTGAAATGCCTGCTTCTACTGCTGCTTCACATGCTGCTGTATCACCAGTAAGTACTACAAATGACTTTCCAGCAATACCTGTCGCTAAACGAATATCCATTAGCTGGACATCCGCTGCCTTTACTGCTGCATCTGCGGCAATAATAGATCCAGAACAAGAATAATATTCCATCACACCTACTGCATTCATTTCATCAGGAACCTCCGTTTTGTTGATAGCCTTAATTACTTGATCTGATACTCGTGGAATCACTAAGTTTCCAACAATATTTGCTGCACCTAGTTGCGTTCCGGCTTCAATAGATTGTGCTACCGAGTCGACGGTTCCAGCAATTAGTATATAATACTTCCCTGGACAGCTGGCTTTGGCATAAATCAACTCTGAATTTGCTGCTTTAAGCATAGCATCAACTGCTTCAATGCCTTTTGAAATACTATTTAGTTCTAAAAATCCTAATGTATCCATTTTCATGACATCACCTTCTTAATATGAACTTTGTCTTCTGTAATACTTATGATTTGACCATCAATGCTGGCATGAATATTCGCCCCTAAAGCAGTATCAGGAATTTTAGCAATTAAGTCTCCTTTTTTCACCAGGTCTCCTTCGCTCACTACTGGAATTGACGGCGCACCTATATGCATTTTTGTTGGGATAAATACTTCCTCCACATCTAAATAATGCATTTTTTCTAAATGAACATCGGCATATTGCTGCAAGCCCATTTTTATTAAAATATTTTTTGGAGCAATGGATTTATATTCTCGCATTGGATCTGGGGTAAACTCTTTTTTGTCCGTTTGATAACGAATTCCTTGTTTTAAAAGTTCTTTTTTTACATGAATATTTACTTGACGCGGGGAAAGCCCCATTGGACAAGCAATTACTTCACAAATACCACATTCACAACAAATCATTGCTTCTTCCCAAATAGGATCATCTTTAATCGCGGAAATATCTTCTGCAACTGCAAAATGACGCATCACTTTATGGGGGTGAATATCGTGTCCAAGCTGTTTACGTGGACATAAATCTGTACAAAGTGTGCACTGGATACATGCTGATTTAGTTTCATTAAAAATTTGCTCTACCGTTTGATAATGCAGTTTATGCAAATAACCCGTATCTTCTGCAACAATCAGACCAGAAGTTGTTTTTGTCACTACTTTTTCAGAGATAGTGGATTGATTGTTTAATTTTCCCATCATTGGTCCGCCATCTAGAAAAAGATACTCTGATAAGTTTGTACCACCAGCAGCAGCTAAACATACTTCAAAAGGAGTTCCAACTGGTACATCTAACAGCTTTGGTTCGCCTACTGCCCCAGTAACCGTTAATTGCTTTCGAATCACAGGAGCACCGTCATCAATCGCATGGAAAACATTCCACATAGTTGATACATTCGAAACAATACAACCTACCATTAATGGAATTCCGCTTGGAGGTACAACTCGTCCGGTTACTTCAAAAACCATTACTTGTTCATCACCGGTTGGATACACATTATCCATCTCATGAATAGTCACACTGGAATTAAGTTCTTGAATCGCCATGCGTAGTGCTGCGATTTCTTCAGTGTAATAACGCTTTGTTGCAATAACTGCAAATTCTGCACCTACTTGGCTTTTAACCATTTCAATAGCTTTAACTGTTTCAACTGCATGGTTTCTCATAACAAAATGATCTGTTTTTAGTAACGGCTCACATTCAGCCGCATTAATGATTAAATATTCTACTTCTCCGCTAAATTTGGCATGTGTTGGAAACCCCGCTCCACCACAACCAACAACACCAGCATCTTTAATTTTTTCTAAAATGGACATTGGTTCAACACCCTCTTAATAGTTTTTCAGTATACTTCCATGATAGAGCGTTTACATTCCAAAATCTATAGTAAAATTTTGCAGGTGGAAAGACAGCAATATAGTAGAACAAAATGATATATTTAACTCCATTCCTTTATAATGAAAAAAGCTAAAAATACCTACTTTCAGGAATTTTTAGCTTTTTTCTAATTCTTTTTAACTCGTTTAGCAATTTCTTTTGTATCAAAGTTATCAACTAGATCTTCTATTTCATTTTTTACTTTTTTAGCATAACTTGGATTTCCTCCATCTGTTGAAATCCCAATAACTAATTCCTTTTTCGTTACTGTCGCCATATTAAAAAAGGTAGAATTGGCTTGGTTTGTCGTATCATTTACCAGCTGATTAGCAGAAGCATCTTGCATAACTGCTTGATTTACTTCGAGATTATCTGTACAAATAAAAACCAGAAATGCGCCTTCCAGATGTTCTTTACGATAGGCTTCTTCTAAAAAATGTACATCCAATGTTTTAATTTCTGGCAATACAGTTATACCAACAACTAAGACATCCGCAGCAGTCCCCACTAATCCCTTAGCCTTACGAAGTGCCACCTTCCCGCCACCGATAATCACTACTTTTTTCTCAGTCAAATCTAACATAATCGGATACTTCATCAATAATCCTCCGTATATTTTTCTTCATTTTAACACATAATCTACTTTAAAATCGGGTATATTAGAAATAAATCAAAAGGAGGTAGAACAAATGTTTAATCATGCAAAGCCCGTTTCGACTTTCCTGACTTTTAATGGAAATGCCGAAGAAGCAATGAATTTTTATCTAGCAACGTTTCCCGATATTAAACAAGTCGCCCTCACCTATTTTACCAAACCAGAACAAGGAGGAGAAATTGGCAAAGTATTGAATGGTACTTTTGAAATTAAAAATGCTGCTTTTATGGTAATGGACATGACAGATAATGCTTCACCAGATTTTAGCTGGTCTGCCTCAACGATCTACTTTGCTGAAACAGAAAGTGAATTCGATGACCTTTTTAACAAACTTTCTAAAGAAGGAACTGTGATGATGGGACCTGAAGAAGTCGAACAGCTTCGAAAAGTCGCTTGGGTAACAGATAAATATGGGGTTACTTGGCAACTTGTTTTCCAATAATTTTTAGAGAAAGCGCGGATCATCGCGTTTTCTTTTTTTAGCAAATCATGCTATTCGAATTGTTTGACCATTTTCGACCATTATGCTAAGATACTTGTAATGCAACTAATACAAGGCTTTTAAAGGAGGACTTTTTCATGGCAGAAAATAAAAACAATGAAAATATTACAAACATCCTTACTCAAAAATTAATTGATACGCGAACTGTATTAATCTACGGTGAAATTAATCAAGAGCTAGCAGAAGATGTTTCTAAACAACTTCTACTATTAGAATCTATTAGTGACGAGCCAATTACCGTTTTCATTAATAGCCAAGGTGGGCACGTGGAAGCTGGCGATACCATTCATGATATGATTAAATTTATTAAGCCAACTGTCAAAATAGTTGGAACTGGCTGGGTTGCAAGCGCCGGAATTACCATTTACTTGGCAGCAGAAAAAGAAAATCGCTTTAGCTTACCAAATACACGTTATATGATTCACCAACCAGCTGGCGGTGTACAAGGTCAAAGTACCGAAATTGAAATCGAAGCAAAAGAAATCATCCGGATGCGTGAACGAATTAATCGCTTAATCGCCGAAGCAACTGGTCAAACATACGAGCAAATTTCCAACGATACTGATAGAAACTTCTGGTTATCCGTGAATGAAGCAAAAGATTACGGCATCGTCAATGCAATTATTGAAAACCGCGATAGCTTAAAATAAACCAAACGAGGCTAACTTAATCGAAGTTAGCCTCGTTTTTTATCGAAAGGATGGGTATAAATGGAATTAACAAAGGAAAATTTTCAAAAGTTAGACGAAATTCATTTATCCACGGACAACCGGCAGTCTATGGAAGAAATTATCGCTATTTTAAGCGAGTCTTATATAGAGATAACACAAAGCGGTCAAATAACAGACTATGCGTATTATAAATCACTAACCTCTTTAAGTACCAATCCGCTAGAAATAATCGACTACGCTATAAAAATAATGGATCCAACAAAAGTGCTTAGCTACTATAAACTAAAAGATACCGTGGAAAATACTTATACAATGAGAAGTAATTTATGGGTACTTGAAAACGGCGCTTGGAAACTTACTTTTCATCAAGGGACTAGGATAGTGTGACAACTCCAACAACGCTATCTTCCTTACGTTGTTATTCTTTTTTAAAATTTCAAACTAAATCCTTTCGAAATAAAATAGTATGCTTCATTTCAGATTTCTTTTCAAAGCCCATTTTTGTTAGAAATTGAATAGCCGCCACATTCTCTTTCCGCACTTCATCCAACATAACTCTACCACCACAGTCATTCACAAAATAAGCTAAAAACTGTTGTAAAGCTATTTTGGCGATAGAATGACCACGATATTTTGCGCCAACTTTGATATTTAAATGCGCAACACCATCTTTCAAATCTCGAAAACTTACTTCACCGACAGATTGCTTATTCCATTTTATAATAAAATAGGCATTTGTTTTTAATGATTTTGATTGTAACCAGTCCATTCTAGTTTCTTTTGGAAAAGGAAATGGACCACCAAGAATTTGTGTGGTTGCAGGATCTCCCCATAACCATTCAATAAAGGGAAAATCTGCGGTAGTTGGTTTTTGTAATAGGATTTCCATGCTAGTCTTCCCCTCCGTTCTAAATTTTTTTATATTTGCTGACACGTTCATCCTCTATCACACCAGAGAAATCTTGTCCGTATGCAAAATCATAGCGATTACCAAGTTCATCTGTGTAAGGCGTCATATCATGAGCAACATCTTCTTTTTGTGTTTCAACGACATCCATACTTGCTGGCATTTGGAATGGTAATAAGCCACTTGGTTCTGTTTCGCCGCAAAGAATCGTTAGCAATGCTTGCGTGGTGGCGGAAAAATGAACTAACAAGCCATCAACTGCTGTTTCGAACTCAGCGACAACTGTCGGATTGGCACTATCTAAACAAACAATTACTGGTTTATCTCCCATTATTTTTTTCGTTGTTAAAATGGCATCTAAATCAGATTCGTTTGTCGTTTTATTCGTTTTGTTTTTATAAGAACGATTAGTTGACTCCTCAAGCGGATCTCCACCAGCAATACTGATTTCACGAGCAAGTTTAGCAGTATACGGCCGATATTGTAAAGAAATTGGCAAGTAGCCATCTTGTTCCGTATAGGCAACAGACTGTGGTGATTCGATAAAGACAAGCGCAAAATCAGCTTCCTTTGGGTCTTCTACTAATTGATAAAATTTAGCTACTATTTGTTTATCTACTGGAAACTGTTTTGTTGCAGCAATCTTTTTACCAAACCAATCAAACGTTTCTGGACGAGTTCGCTCCGGAATATATACTTTTAACTTTTTCGCCAGTGGTAAGACTTGTTTTTTATTTTTAAGAAGTACCACTGATTTTTTCTGTGCCTCAAATCCAGCTTCCATATAAGTAGGATTTCCACATATTTCTTTGGATTTTGCTAGCGATAAGTAAGGGTTTTCGAATAAGCCTGTTTGGAAAATGTTGCGTAATAAGCGGTGAGCACTTTGTTCGAAGCGGCTGCGCATCACGTCTTCACCAAATTGCGCTTTACCCATTTCATAGGCAGCAAGTACTGGTTTTAAATCATTGTTTCCACCAAACTGATCGACACCTGCTAAAATCGATTGATAATGCCGTTCTTCCACTGATTTATCTTCCACACCCCAACTTTTCCCAGAAATAAATTGACTCATACTGTGATTGTCGTGCGTAATATTCCAATCAGTACAAACAACCCCATCATACTTATATTTATCACGTAGTAAATCTTGGACTAAATAACGATTAAAGCCATTGCCAACATTACTGGGAGTTTGATTGTAGGAAATTGTATAATAGGGCATAATGGCGCTTGCGTATCCCGTTTTATCTAGTTTAAAAGCGCCTTCTGTAAATGGTTTTAAATGCGCTTCAAAATTATCCCCCGGGTACACGGCATATTTTCCGTAAGCATAATGCGCATCTCGACCAGCTTCCCCACTACCGCCACCGGGCCAATGTTTCACCATCGCATTAACACTATCACTTCCAAAGCCTGCTTCACTATTTTGGAAGCCTTCACAATAAGCTTTTGCCATATCCGCACTCAGCTTGCTATCTTCACCAAAAGTTCCGTTAAACCGCATCCAACGTGGTTCCGTCGCAATATCGACTTGTGGGGATAATGCCGTTGTAATCCCTAACGCGCGATATTCTAATGAAGCAATCTCACCAAATTGTTTTACTACTTCTGGATCGAAAGTGGCAGCAAGTCCAAGCGGTTCAGGCCATTTGGAAATATCGCCACCAGAACCTGCATTAAATTCTGTATTCGCTTCACTCGTATGGCGTGGATCGCTACTCATATTAATCGGAATCCCAAAATCCAAGTTTTCCACAAAAGCTTGCATTTGGTTATTCCAAGTCACCGCAGCTTCGGTGTTTTCCACTGCTGTTAATAACACATGGCGCAATCTATCCTCTTTTAAAAATGCCTTTTGCTGATCGGTAATATCCGAAATTTTTGCCTGCTTATTTTCCTTTAAAGGTAAGTCATCATAAGTCCCCGCAAACATCTCCGCAAATCGCCCCGTTGTTGCCACACTTTGATGCCCACTATAAAGCATTAATCCCGCAATCTCTTCCAGCGGTAATTGTGAAACTAAATCCGCAATTCGTTCCTCCATCGGTAAACGCCAATCTTCATAAGGATCTAGCCGTCCATTTTTATTTAAATCTTTAAATGCAAAACCATCTATTTCTAAAATTTCCACTGTGCTGTCTTTCGCAAGGCCTAGAGTCTCTCCATTTTCATTTTCAATTAAAACATAGGTATCGTTGTCAGTTACTTTATATTTTTTCATCTTGAAAACTCCTTTTCTTAATCAATCAGTTCTATTTCCGAATCAAAATATTGTTCAATAAAATAAACTTTTTTTGTCATTTCTTCTAAGGAAAGTTGTTCCCCTGGAGAAGTCGCTATCCATTTTTCCTCGACATCATCTTTTCTAGTGATAGTTGCAATGAGTTCCCCTGTAAAAGTTGTCAATGGCTCATCCACTTTACTAGAAATAATATAAACATCCTGCTCTTCGTCATCCCCGCCGATAATCCCGCTTACAAAACCGTAATTTATTGGGTATGTATTACCAAATTTATCTTTGTAACCAATTGGCCTATCAACCGTGATTTTTAACTTTAATTTTTTCATTTTCATCTGTATTTCACAACCTTTTTTTGTATGTGTCTATTTTATTCCCTACAAAAGAAATAGTCTCAGCAAGATTTGCTTGCTGTTCATAAAGAGCTTCCAAATGCGTGTCTAGCATCTTCATCCTATCTGACAATGAAGTATCTCCAAGCTTTTGCAATCTCGCAAACTCTTTCATATTTCTTAGTGTCATACCTGTTTGTTTCATTTTGAGCAATAACTGCACCCAACAAAAATCTTCCTCACTGTATATTCGGTAATTTTTTTCATTTCGTGCGGGCATTAATAATTTTTCTTCCTCATAATATCGAAGTGTATCAATGGATAGTCCCGTTTTATTCGAAAATTCTTTAATAAACATTGAATTCCTCCTTGCTACCCGAGTGTACTCCATACTTTAAGCTTAACATATTAAAAGGAGGAGAAGAAATGAGAACTGATCATTATTTATATTGTACTGCGGTTATTCAAACAACTGGAAAAGTGCCTTACGAGCAACTTGTGGAACACTTGGCAAAATTAAGAGAGCAAACTATAGCAGAAACTGGATGTATCATGTTTAAAGTCGTTCCATTAGAAAAAACAACAGGTCGGTTTGCTCTTTGGGAAATCTGGGAAGATCAAACTGCTTTTTATACACACCACGATCAAACTTACACAAAAGAATTTTTCCAAGCTGAACTTGATACGATAGAATTTTTCGAAAGCTCCGAGAAAGTAGAATTGTGATAGCCAAAAACAGCCTGTAAACATTTCTGTAGACAGGCTGTTTCTATTAAATTTATTTTATAATCCTATTCAACTTCCCTTTCTCCAAATAAATCCGCTCTTCCGCTAAATCCAGCGTTGTTTCACGGTGGGAAATTACCAAAACCGTTTTATCCTTAACCTCTGAGCGTAAAGTTGTAAGAATCGCCTGCTCATTCACATAATCCAAATTACTCGTTGGTTCATCGAGCAGTAAAAGCGGCGCATCATGAAGAAATAGTCGTGCTAGGCCAATTCGTTGGCATTCCCCATCAGATAAATTCCGTGCTTGACCGCCAACTTTCGTATCATATCCCTCTGGTAAAGTTTCAATCCACTCGTCTAAAGCGGCTTTTCTCGCGGCTTCTTTTACGTCTTCCAAAGTCGCATCCTTTTTCCCTAACCGAATATTATTACCAAGTGTATCTTCAAATAAAAATGTACTTTGCTCCATCACGCCTTCAAGTTGATGCAGCGATGATTCTTTAAGATTTGGAAGCTTTTTCCCATTTAAGCTAACTTGCCCCTCTGGATCAAAATATCGCATCAGAATTTTCATCAACGTACTTTTTCCACTACCACTTTCTCCACCAATTCCTAACCATTTTCCATTTGGCAAATCAAGCGACACCTCACTCAAAATTGACTGGTTGCCGTCATAGCTAAAACTTACTTTATCAAGTTCTGCTTTTTCAAAATCCGTTAATTCTAGCTGACCGTCAAAAACAACCGTTGTTTTTTCTTCCGTTAAAGCATTCAACCGTTTCCCACTAGCAAAAGTAGTTAACAAAGCCGTTCCTAAACCATTTAACGCTAACACCGACCCAAAAGAACTTAAACTTAACACTGTCCCAATTAAAACAGTTTCCACTGATAATTGCCAGAAGCTTCCTAACCCTAAAACCAAAGCCGCAGTTCCAATCAAAACCCATTCACTCAAAATTTGTAGCTGAGTTCCCTGTTTTAATTTCTTTTGATACTGCCTATTCAACTTTTGCCCGCTCTCATTTAACATAGCTAAGCGCTGTTCTCCTAATTTAAATTGAAAAACATCTTGCAAACTAGCAACATTTTCCATCACAGCTTGATTTAATCCAATAAATTCCGTTTGATAATCCGCTCCAATCTGCTTGTTTCGGTTATAACTAATTACTGGTAAAACGATACCAACTAAAACTTGACCAATGAAAAGTATTAACGCCAAACCGACATCATAAGTCCCTAAATAGACCACTGTCACTATCGTCGTTCCAAGCGCAATGAAAACTGGTGAAATAGTATGTGCAAAAAACACTTCCAAAGCTTCCACATCGGTTGTAATTGCCGTAATTAAGTCACCACTTTTTTTACCAGATAAGCGTGCAGGCCCAAGTTTTCTAAGTGTCGCAAAAATTCGTTCCCGAATAATCGCTAATAATCGAAAAGCAATATCGTGATTTAAATACTGTTCCGCGTACCTCGCCAGCCCACGAATTATTCCACAGCCCACCATTACGATAAGCCACTTTTGCGGACTCAGAGCTTGTCCTAAAACAACCGCCAAAATTCCATATGCTCCAATTAAAGAAATCGCAATTACCGATAAATTACTAATAATCCCTAGTAAAATCGCCAAAAACATCCGCATCTTCAAAGGTTTCACAAAACTTAACAACCAACGAACAATCATCCATTCTGTCAAATTAAGCGCCCCCTTTCAGTAACTTTACTTCTTCTAAAAAGTAATTCTTAAAGTAAATAGATTCTCGTTGTAACTGTTCAGGAGCGCCTACTTCTACCAATTTCCCGGCTTCAAACACCAACACTTGGTCCGCATCTAAAACATTGTATAACCGGTGTGAAATAAAGAGTACCATTTTTTCCCGTGCCAAATCTTGCAGAACCTCCAAAATGATTTTTTCACTTTCTAAATCCACCCCAGAAGTAATTTCATCAAAAACATACAATTCCGCTTCTCGTAGCATCGCCCGCGCAAGTAAAAGTCGTTGCCGCTGACCACCAGATAAGTTACTCCCATTCTCTTGCAAAGTTTCTGCCAATTGCTCAGGCAAATTTCTAACAAAATCTGCTAAACAAACTTGCTCCAACACACGCCACAAATCCGCCTCGCTCGCTAGTTGGTTACCGATTAATAAATTAGCGCGAATACTATCAGCATAGAGATAGCCATGATTATCGACTAATACCCCTTGCTTTCGAATCGCCTCCTCATTTAAATCCGTAAGTGGCACACCATTCCAAACAAGCTCCCCTTGATATCCAGACAATTGATGCAATAATACCCGAGCAAAAGTACTTTTCCCAGAGCCTGATTTCCCAACTAACGCAGAAAAAGTCCCTTGCTGAAAACTAGCTGATATCCCTTGGAGCGCAGCAGTTTTTTCCTTGTTATATGTATAAGACAAATCATGAACATTAATTTTTTCTAAAGCTGTATCAAGCTCATCCTTCCCATAAACTTGCTCTGGTAATTCCAAATAACTAAACAATCTGCTACAAGCACTAATCCCATTCATCGCCACATGAAAAAGTGAGCCTAATTGGCGCATCGGAATAAAAAACTCCGCACTTAATAATAGAAACATCAACATTCCCGTTGTAGTAATAGTTCCACCTTTAAACCCAATTAAAGCTATGCCAATCCCAAGAGCTGCCCCGCTATACGAAATAATATCCATAATCGTAATCGAATTTAGCTGCATTGACAATAAACTCATCGTCGCTTTACGAAAACGTTCCGCATCTGTTGCAACCTCTCGTTGTTTATATTTATCTTGATCATACGCTTTTAAAATACTAAAACCGCTTAAGTTTTCATGAAATTTACTCCCTAAGTTCGTATAATCAGACCAATAACCACTCAAAATCCTCTTCGCAATTTTCATCACAGCCATAATCACTACCGGAATCATCGGCATACAAATAAGAAGCACCACTGCCGACACCCAAGCAAAACCAACTAAACTCAAAAAAATCATCAATGAAGCAATCAAACAATAAAACAACTGCGGTAAAAAACGCGCATAATAAATTTCGAGCTGTTCAATCCCATCCACCGCAAGCTGTGTTAAAGTGGACGCTTTTAATTGCCCCTCGTTATTCCCTAATCGAAATGCTTTTGCCATAACCGCCCGTCGCATTGACAAACGTAATTCCGCTGAAGCTTTGTATGTTTGCTTTTCCATTAATTTTGTAAGCACTGATTTGCCCATTAAAACGAGCGCAACCGTGCCAACTAAATAATATATATCGATCCTTTGTCCATCTAAATAATTCGTTAATTGTTGAGCAAAAATGAACCACAAAGTAATCATTAGCCCTAAATGGATAGTACGGAAAAGAATTAGCAAAATTAATGGCTTTTTTTCAACCAATTGGAAGAGACGTTTATCAATCATTATTGTTTCCCCCAATCATATATGGATATTGCTTTTTCATATAACTTGTTTTTTTGGCTCTATTAGCCGTTTTCTTTATTGTTTTTCCCATGTTTTTGCATACCCCTTCTAATAAATCTTTGTTTATTATATCACAAAAAACCGTATTTGATAATGATAATCATTATCAAATACGGTTTTTATTGAAAATACAATATTTAGTTGCTATACTATTTGGATACTTCCAACCAAAATAATTTCTCTTATGAAGGAGTTAGTCCTATTCATTAAAAACAGTGGTTAACTCTCCTCCGTAGTATAATCTTTAAAAAATGCTAACTGCCAATCTTGTGTTTTCTGAGCAGTTTTATTTAAATCTCGACACCAAGTAGGATAAAATCTAGCTGCCATCTTCCCTTTAGCCCCCGCACTTCTCAAAATACCTTTCTCCACCAAGACATGCTTCGGAAAGACAAATACGCCTTGTAAGTGATTCTCCGTAACAACAATACATAAAAAATCTGCCGGATTCTTCTTATCATAAGCAACATTAGTATTTTCGTTGTTTTTCTCCCAAAAAGCAACAAAGTATCCTGCTTTCTTGGCTGTTTTCTTTGCTAATCGCGTCCGAATTATTTGGTTTTTTGGGATAGTTTTTAATAACATACCTCGATATTCCTTATTTTGATTCTCATAATGAATTAACTCACTTGCACCAAACTCTTCATCTAAAAGCTCTTCATAAGTCATATTTCCCTCCATATTCGCTATATTTAAATCCGTTTTATCAACTGTCACCACTATTTTTACTCTGATACTTATTTAATCACTAGCAATATACTGTAATCTTCCACATATAACACTAATGAAAATGACAATTAAAAATAATATTCAAGCAAGAATGGCTTCACGAACCTGCTTGTCACACACATCAACTTAAAAAATGCTAATAAGCTTTAAGCAAGTTCTTCACTCATAATTGAATAAGACTGACCATTTTCATCTATTGCAGTTATTTCTAGGAAGTCAAATCCATCAGCTTTGGTGTCTTCCCAAGAAATATATCGACCATCAATTAATAACACATTACCATCTTCATCAAAGTCGTAATTTTCTTTTTCACTTTCATAATCTATACCTATCCCAACTAAAAAATTAATTTTAACAATGTTATTCAGAGGATACTGTATTAATTCCCGATTATCAATTGCCTTTTGGTCATAAACATCACAAAACATATTATCATATCCATAAAAAGCGCCATCAAAAAGTACTATTTCTTTATTTGTATGTGTACTTTTAGCAACGATTTTAAGGGGAACCTTCATATCTTCTGCTGTAATTAATTGATCATCCCCACTTTTCCAAATCGTTCCGCAATAAAAAATTTCAAAATATTCGTCTACATCCTTAGTTGTAATTTCCAAATGCAAATAATCATCGATAGTTACTTTTCTAGCTACATCTTTTAAATAAGATGGAATCATATTTCCTTACCTCCTTGGGTATTTTTTTGTAGGATTATTGTTCTTTGTTAGTAGAGTTTTTGGTTTAACTTTTTCCATTAAATAAAAGTAATTGCTTTGTTTTTATTATTCCATATTACGCTAACAATTCATATACTGGTAATTCATAAAACCGCTCAAAAATATTTAAATTTTGTGAACATATCTAGTTTAATGAGAAACACCGATTTTTTATTATATATAACAACTCCATAATTAGATAATGTTTATAATCTAATCCTCCAGGGTTGTGAAAAGTTCATGTACTGCATTACAAGCATTTTCAAGCTTTTCGTTATCTTCATCTGATAAAAAACGGCTACCACCTGCTAAAAAATCAGTTAAGTAGAGGCAAATTATAAATGTCTCTTTTGGAATGCTATCTTGTGTTTTCCATTCTTCAACAAAAATTTCAAGGGTTCCAAAAATCTCATCATACAGACTATCATCAAACACATTTTCATTTCTTAATTTAACCATAAAATTCATTACTTTATTATGAAAGCCTTGTAAGTCAGTCATTTTAACTACCTCCAAATATAAATAATATCCGTTGAATTAACCGCTCAACCATACCACACAAAACAACTTTTAAAAGCAAGTTAAAGTTTTTCCGGATTTTGAAAATCAAATATATATTGAATTGAATTATTATTTTCAGCAATCAGTTTATCTTTTGATATGGTGCATTTCATTATAGGATTAATGCGGTCATCAAATAAACACCATAACAATTGCTTCGTTTTAGTATCTTCTATATAAATAAAGCCATCACCGCCCCAACTTCCCTCCCCACAATAAAGGGTGTAATTATTAATAGTGGTCTTAAAGAAACTATCAATTTCACTGAAGTCATCCCCTGTGAAATCAAATGAAAATGGAATGGGATTGGCTGTTTTCATCTGATTTTCTTCATACTTAATCTCATAATATAATCCATCTTTTTTTACAATACCTTGCATGATAGGTAGGTGCCCCTTTGCCCATGATTGTTCTAATAACGCTATCATATTACTCATAATAACACCCCAAAAACCATTGAGTGTCTTCACCACAGATAAAATTCACAAATACCTTATCTTCAAACATATTATCTATTTCAAATTGATCCATAATCAGCCTCCAAATTGCTAAACGTACAATGATAAAATATAAATTTAGTTCGCTTTTTTATTGTTTCTTGTAATAGATTCACGCATTTAGTGAAGAATCTACTAAGCAGCAGAAATCACGAATAGGATGTTTTGATTGCGTTTCCTTTTAAACTTTTGTCATTTGAATAATTGTGTATCATCTTTTTTACTATATCATTTACAAGAAAAATTGTTAAACAAAAATAGTATTTGGAAATAAATGAAACAGTTGAATTTTTTTACATTCCAACTTTCCAAAAGGCTTTAATATTATGACATAAGTAAAAGAAAAATCTGGCTACATAACAAATAATTGAAAAGCATAGTTATTTTACTTGAAAATAATAAGACATTCGGGACAGAATTAAAAGTTACTATTTACTTATAACTAATATTTTGATAATATAAGAATGAACGTTCTAATATTTTAGAAAGGATGAATTATCATTGGGAAGAGTGAAGCAGTTTGATGAACAAGTTGTTTTAAATAAAGCAATGCACATTTTTTGGGAAAAAGGCTATGAGAAAACATCTATGCAGGATCTGGTTGATCATATGGGAATCCATCGTCGTAGTATTTATGACACTTTTGGAGATAAACATGAGCTATTCTTAAAATCACTTGATTGTTATGAATTTCGACTTAATCAAATAATTAATCAACAAGTAAAACAAGATATGACCATAAAAGAAAAACTTGAAACATTATTTTTGAGTGTATCTTCAGTAAATAATGAAAGCCCTAAAGGTTGTTTAATTGTAAATTCAGCAGCAGAATTATCTTTGTTAGATGAACCCATAAAAAAGAAAATACAAGAACTATTTGATAAAAGTGAAATGTATCTTTATCAGCTATTAGTGGAAGCTATGATAAAAGGAGAAATTTCAAAAAATAAAAATTTACAAGAGCTAGCAAGTTATTTGCATAATGCTTGGGTTGGCATAAGAGTACTAGCGAAAACTACCAATGACCAAACAAAGTTACCCACCATTGTAAAAACAACCTTGTCAATAATTAAATAGAAAGTAGGTAAAGATATGAGTAAAAAGTACACAGTTATTACTGGCGCAAGTTCAGGTATAGGCTATGAAACTGCATTAGCTTTTGCTGAAAAAGAAAAAAATCTAATCCTTATTGCAAGACGAAAAGAACAGTTAATTGCATTACAAAAAAAGATTCAAAAACAATATGCTAATTTGGATATCATCATAAAAACAAGTGATTTATCAGATAAAGAGCAAGTATATTCACTATATGATTCATTGCAACAGTATGAAGTTGAAACATGGATTAACAATGCTGGTGTTGGTAGTTCAGAAACATTAGTAAATAGTGATTTAAAACAATTGGAACAAATGATTGATGTAAATATATCAGCAACAACTATATTATCAACTCTATACGCTAAAGATTATGCCCAAACACAAGGCACACAACTAATTAATGTTTCTTCCGCAATGGGCTATGTAATCGCTTTGGGAAATGTTGGATATTCTGCTTCCAAGTTTTTTATCAGTGTTCTAACGGAAGGACTTGCTGCCGAGCTGAAAAATGCACAACTACAAGCCAAAGTCTTAGCACCTGCCCTTACAGCTACTGCATTTATTCAACAAGCCAATGATTCAAATGCTACTGATTTATCTGCTAATAATTATCCAATACGAACGCCCCAAGAAGTTGCTTCCTACTTAGTCGCACTTTATGAAAGTAATTATACGGTAGGCATTGTAAATGAGAAAAATGAATTCACTTTAAGAGATGCTATTTTCCCAATATTTACGATGTAGTTTTTATTTTTTAGCAATATTAGAATGAATGTTCTAATAAATGTATGTAAATTATCTATTTTTACAAACAGTCCAATAAAATGAAAGAATGGTGAGTCAAAAATGAAAGCAGCACAAATCAGCAAATATTCAAAAGAACTACATGCGAATATTACAGAAATACCGATCCCCCCTATTTTGGATACCCAAGTATTAATAAAAGTGAAAGCGGCTGCTGTTAATCCGCTAGAAATTCTGAACATAACTGGTTCAGTAAAACTAATCCAAAATTATTCTATGCCTTTCACTCTTGGGAATGAATTAACGGGTATAATTGAGAAAGTTGGCGACAATGTACAAGGCTTTAAAGTTGGAGATGCTGTCTACACTAGACTACCGATAGAACATATTGGTGCTTTTGCAGAATATGTCGCTGTTGATGCAACTGCCATATGGTTTTTGCCTAGCCATTTAGATTTTGTTACAGGCGCAGCAGTTCCTTTGACAGGTCTAACAGCTTATCAAGGTCTGCACGAAAAATTAAACGCTAAAGCAGGTCAGACCGTATTTATTGCAGGAGGATCAGGTAGTTTTGGTCAAATGGCCATCCCTATTGCAAAATCAATGGGATTAAATGTTATTGTATCAGGAAACATTACCGCTAAAGAACGAACTTTAGCAGTTGGTGCAGATCGCTTTATCGACTATAAAACAGAAAATTATTGGGAAGTACTAGAACCAGTCGATTTTGTGATTGATACATTAGGTGCATCCGAATTTGAACGAGAATTAGCAATTATCAAATCAGGTGGTCGTTTATTAAGTCTTATAACAGGCCCTAATAAAAATTTTGCAATAAGCCAAGGACTACCAAAATGGAAGCAATTTTTATTTGGTTTAGCTGGCTCCAAGTATGATAAAAAAGCAAAAGAAAAAAATATCGAGTATCATTTTATTTTTGTTCGGGCAGATGGAAAACAATTGGAACAAGTATCTAAGATTGTCGAAAAAAATCAGATTATCCCAGCTGTTAATCCAATAAAATTTCAGTTAGAGGACATCAATCAAGCCTTAGAGCTAGTCGCAAACGGACATCCAGAGGGGAAGGTAATCATAAGGTTTGATGAGTGACAAGAAGTAAATGGAATAGAAGTCTTCCTCAGCCATAATGTTGATGTTCCTTACGAATCGCTTGAATTTCTTCTTCCATGCTTTGTGTTGAAGTGTTTCTATCGAGGCGTTTTTGCCAGTACATGTAAGTGGCCTTTGGAAACCTTAGGGTTTCTAGAATATCTTTTAATCGAAAATGTCCTCGGAGGTTGTGAATAATTCGTGCGATTCGTTCATTTTTTGTTCATCCTCTAGACGCAGCCTCCTCAATTCTTTTAAATAGGCATTCTCAATTTTTAACATTCTATTTTCTTTTTCTAGTTTCTCTACTTGGGATGATTCACTTGGTAATGACTGGATTTCGTTTCTTTTCTTCTTAGTCATTCTAGGTGGACGTCCTTTCTGTTTAGAGAGTCCATCTATACCAAGCGTACGTGAATTTTAAGGCAATTCGCAATCAAAGATGGATTGCTCATTTTGAGAATATTGGCTACTTCTTGATAGGATAACTCTGTCGTAAAGTACAACTCTATCGCATTTAACTTAAATTGAACCGAGTACTTCTTACTTTTTCGGCTACGAAATAGTGGAATTGGAAACTTTTAATAATTACTTCCTGTGCATGTTCATCAATTTCCATATTTCCCTCGTAATACTTGTTAGTCAAATATATGAATTTAAAGAATCCCTCAAATTTCCAGATACTTTCTTTGGTAAACTAGCTAATTCATATGTTTTATAGTCTTCTAACCACTGACAGTCTCCATTGAGCATGAAACTCCAATGCCGTGGAAGACCTCTCGAAAGGATAAGAAATGATACATCAATTCGTTCTTTCGCAGAGTTGTATTCTGGCAACTCTTCTCTATCTTTATCGTCAAAAACATGTAAAAAATAGGACCACACATCATAACAAATAAGCAAACCATCCATATCCCGACATACATAATTTAAAGAAACCTCATCAAAATGCATTAAAAAAACTAGAGCGAATGTTGGACCAATAAGCGCTATTTCTTCATCAGATAAAACTTTATAATTCAATTGATAGTCATCCATTAATTGTTTGAATTGGTTTGTGAAATCAGTTTCATACTCCATTTTAACTCCTTCTTTGATAAGCTTCCTGTTCATCTATACTAATTTCTCTAGGTTCATTATAAAAATTGGTATTTTCAAATGCTTCAATCCAATCAGTTTTTCCCGCTAACAATTTCGGAAAATATTTTCTAAGTCCTCTTGAATGGATAAGCAAGCCATTAGAAATTTTATCTGCTAGACTATTGGCTGGAACAATATTAGCTAATAAGCTTTTTTCATAACTTGAGAATAAAAAATTGGTAATCTTCACTTTCTCTAATCGATTAATAAATAAGTAATATATATCAATTCCTTCTCTACTTTTCCAAATAGTCAGAGCGTAATTAGGGTGCAATAACATTATCTCGTCTTCGTTTACTTTAATTACGCTAAATTGATACTCTTGAATTATATCTGCAAAACAATTTTGTACTGCGTGTTTAAAATCCATTAATTTCACCAACGTTATTTTAGTTCATAGCCTTGACACTTTTCGTATCAATTACAAGTCCTCGTTATTTATCTTATCTAAAAGTTTTTCTCTCTCAGCTTTCCATTCCACAACAATTTTTTGGAATTCGGAAGTAGGCATTTTTATTGTTGGTTTTTAGTATACAGATTTTGACAATAAACAACTCTATTCTTCATTCATAAAGTCCTCTATCATTTTTCGACTTTCTTGGCAAAATTGAAAGTTTGTGATTTTAGCATAATTTTTTTCAATATAATCCAGCAAATGGGTGATATTATCTAATTTACTCTGACCTTTTTCACTTTTTTCACCTCTTACAAAGGCAATCCATCCAATATTAAATAACTCATTCTCTTGCCAAAACCTTATATAAAGAGTGCTTATTTCATCATATCTCTCATAACCAATAATAAAATCAATTTTTTTATTAGAAAATGTTATGGAATCATTCTTGAGTTCTGTTAATGTATACCCAAAATCAAGTAAGAATTGGCATTTATTAAGAATTATACCTTTTGAAGTTTCATCAATTTTCATTGTTTTATCTCCTCATTTTTTTAACTTCATAGAGCTAGTGGTTGAGTCATATTCATATCCATGTTTCACCAAATAATCATACTCTCTACCAAACCCTGTGAATCGTTTAGTCCCAACCACGTATAAATTTTCTATAGATGGTTTGGTCGCCATTGATATATCATCACCACGTTGGATTGCTTTATCCAAAAATGGCTGATTAAACTCATCCCAAAATTGATTAGGATTTATATATAAATCATCTGGTGCATTTAAAAGATTAAATCTATTTTTCTTCATGCCAAAATCTAATGACTTTACATTCCCTAATTCGGTTAACACATTCCTAGTATCTGAGACATAAGTACCTAAAACCGTCGTAGTCTCCCAAGGACTCGTTTTTAACTTTACACCTGATGTCGGTAAATAATCTAGTTTTCTTACTTGCCCAAACTCTGCATAAAAAGCACTTACCCCAAAAGCTCCAGCATACTGTAAAAATACAGTTGAACCATCTACTAATCTTTGTCCTCCACTAATCCTTTCAGCAGTAACCGCATCTAGTCCATACACTGCTCGATAAAATGCCCCAACACCGAATAATTCTCGCATACCTGTCTCGTTTTGCCAATAAATCATCTGTTGATTAACCAAATCCAAAGTAGCTTCTGTGTTTAGTTTACCATCAGTAGTAACATATCCCGCACGGTTCCCCTCTGGAATATAAGGTAACATTCCGATATCTTCCATAGCCTTTACTTTGTCATCTATTGCTTTTTGTGAGGCATATAAATCCACAAGATCTTCAAAATTAGAAGCATTTAATTTGTCCACTTTATACACACCAGTTTGACTATTAAAAGAAATATTAGACTGAATATCACTCACTCCACGATTAATTGCTTGAGCTAAGTCACTTAATTCTTGGAAAAAGGTACTATGCCCGCGTTCAAAGTCGAGAAATTTTTCCAAAAGTTGTTCTTTTTTATAGTTAGCAAAAATTTGTGATTGAAGTGTATTAATTTCACCTTGTCTAGATACTGCTGTCATCGAACTCAACTCTAATTGAATTTGTTCCAATTTATTTTCTAAATGATTTATTTTTTGATCTAATTCATATAAACCTTCCGCATCAATTTTCGCACTAGGAGAACTATCCACTTGGCTATGAAAATCAGTAATATATTTCCGTAAAGATTCTTCGCTAACTTGAAGTGCTTGCTTAATAGAAGCACATAGTGGCAAATAAGTCGCTGCGTAATATCCTTTAGATGCGCTAATAGCATCTCCTGAAAGTGAATCATCTTGCAAATAAGTAGTGATAGCATTTTGTATAGCTGTAATTTGTGTCTTAGCCTGTTGATTGGCGATTTTCAATTCATGTGAAAAATGGTTTACTTCTGCAATGTCAATTCGAGTCATAAACGCATCTCCTTTTTGAAATCCTGTTGTTTAGTTTCAAGTGCAAGAATGCTTTGTTGATGCTTTTTTTGCTCTTTGTGTAATTCATTTTGAATCTCTGTAGTAATGGTTACCGTCTTCTGGTCATATTGCCGGACATCATCATCAATTTGCCAAAAAGTGTTTTTAGCTTGTTCTCCTTGCCAAACATCCTGCATATGGTAAAAAATATCATTCATTTCCCGTTTAGCTTGCTTAATATCTACCTCTACTTCTTCTAGCTTTCTCAATTTCTGTTTAACATTAAACAGAGCATCTTCTTCCAGCTCCAAACTCTTTTTAATTTGTAGTAGTTCTTGTTCTACTTCTTGGGTGTATTCATCCACTTAACGTACCTCCAAATTCATCTTTTGACTGATGGATTTATCTTGTTTCGCAAAAGCTTCTCCCATTTGCTTGATTCGAATCGCATCATCCTGTGCAATCGAACCAAAACTTTCTATTCCCTCAAGTAATTCAAGCAACGATTCCCGAAAAAGTTGGATGGAATTAGATTGAGTATAGCTCATATTACCGTTTTTCATAGGATAGTAATCTAACTTTTCCGCACTATCCCCTAGAGACGTTGCATGAGTATTCATTTTTTCTTTACTAATACGAATTTTTGTCATGGTTGTCTTCCCTTTCTGTATGTGATGTTTGTATCATATTATTTAGTATAAAGCTATTTGGGGGTGGTGTCATTTAGAAACATTAAGTTACTTCTATATCTCCTTGTGATGCTACAACAATAACTGAGTGTGGTAGAATTATTTTTCTTTGATTTGTATCAATCATTTTCTAAGTTTCTCTATTATAAATTGCAGTTTAATAGAAGTAAATATTATAACAAAAACTGTTATCACTCAGCATAGAAAAAGCCCTAAAACCTCGTCGTTACTGAGGTTTTGGGGCTTTTTTTATTATTCCCACTCTATAGCCCATGTGTTGAGTATTGACAAATACCGTTGATAATAAAGAGTTTTGAAGAAGTTTAGAACTCTTTAAAATGAAGAAAAAACATAAAAAGTGCAATAATAGTGCAATGAAGTTTTAACCACGCTCAAGCTTATAAAAGTAATTGCTGTCGATATCCAAAAAACATGGTTAGTGAAATGCCACTAATCATGTTTTATTTTTAAGTTAAGTATTTTAAACAAGATTTGAAAGTCAACACAGAAATCCCATGTTTCCGATTTTTCAAAACAACTAGTCAAATTCGTTTATTAATAGATCGGTAACTTATCTGTTACAATATTATTTTTACATACTATACCAACACTATACTTCGCTCTTGTAATTGCTACATAAAATTTGCATTTTATTTCAAAGTTATCTAGTGTGTTATTTTCAAATATCCAATCCGTTATTTTTTTTGTTGGATAAATCAATACCCTATCCCGAGTTGATCCTTTTGATTCTCCAAAATTTTTAACTTCATAGTTTAAGTTAACTTTTTTTGATCGAGAATATCTTAATTGTGTTGGTGAAAATTCTTTCAAATACCTTTCAACATCCTGTTCTTTTATTAGAAACACACCGTCATGTGTTGTTGTCTCATATTGTAAAGATGTACATTTAGGGTACTCTGGAAATAAATTGTTTGCAAAATCACAAATCGACTGATTATTACGCCAACTTCCATTAAGCGTTTTTTCATCTATACGACATTGGATTGATTTGCACTCAGTTTCTATAAAATCTCGTATTCTTCCATCAGAATATTTTTTATATTTATCTGAGAAATGTGTATGGTAAGTTACTTGTCTTGGATCACCAGCTATTTTAACCCTAGTCTCGGTTTTAAATAAAAGTTTTATTATCTCTAAATCATATCCTGCCATATCTTGTACTTCATCAATAAAAATATGTTTAAATAAAGCTGAAATTCTTTCAAATACAAAACCATTACTTTTCTCATTACAACGTATGACAAACTTAGCAAGTTTATCAGAATAAATTTGGAAATCATTTGAAAAATAATGACGTTCAATGTTCTCTGTCTCTTTAAAATATACCGGAAATTTTGCTCCTTTGTATTTTATACCAGATTTTTCATTCACAAGTAGCAAGCCATTTATTTCCTTTTTCGTAAGTTTCCCTTGATAGGGCTTTGCTCCATGCTCTATTAGAAAAGAAAACCAAGTCCTAATTGTAACATGTGCTGGAATTATTCCTTTGTTTAATTCAATAAATTTATTCTTTATTTCTTTTTCGTTTTCTTCTGTAAAAGTGGTAATCAATACTGCATCACTACACTTAATTGCCTCTTTTACTATGAATGTGGTTTTTCCTGCACCAGCAGCGGCAACTAGAAATTCATTTTTCATAATATTGCCCTCTTGATATATTCTGGATAATTCACATTAGTTTCAGATGAAAATATTTTCAAGGCACATTCTGTCTTATTTTGTTTCATATATTTATGCAAGTCATCCTCTGAAGAAAATTCCTTACCAAAGATATCATTAAACGTTTGCACGCTGTTTTCTTTTAACATAAGGGGTTCCAAAGTATTATAATTAAACTTTTTTTTATTTTCCCCTTTCCCTAAGGTTAATGTTCCTGTATGCACATTTTCGTCATAGCAAATTTCTATATATTTTTTTTTATTTTCCCCAATATAATCTGCATATTTTTTCTCAAGGGCTCTTTTATCACCATCATTATCAGTAACAACCTTTACAGGTATTTCCAGATTCTGTGCGATTTCTAGAAACCTCAAAAAAGAAGTACCTACTGCAATAATTTCCACTCCATCTTCAATTGGGAGTCTTCCATTATTATTGTCCAAATATGCCCTTTGAAGTACAAGCTCATCGGAATCTCCCTCAACTAAAATAGCTTTTTTACAGAGTATTAATCGTAGAGTATCGTAACCTGATATCTTTTCGAAAAACTCTTTCGCTCCTAATGAATTAAATCTAGTTGTTTTTTGCTGGTTTAATAATATCAAATTATCCAATCCTAACTTGTTAGAAACAAAACTACTATGTGTAGATATGATAATTTGTTTTGTATTGTAATTTTCCTTAATACTGTTTAGCAGTTGGTTAAGTCGTGTATGACTGATATGACATTCTGGTTCTTCAATAAGTATCACTGAAGAAGACTCTGCTTTTTTATCAGATAATGCCAAATCAGTTTTAATTATGGCTTGCTCTCCTTTACCAATAAAATCAAAGGGTATGTTATCAAGTTGTGTTATAAGACTACCATCCCAAGTTGAACGAGAACCTAAATCTACTGTTAATTCTATTTTTTTATTACTTAGTTTTGATATATCAGTTATCATCGAATTTATTCTAGCTATTGCTGGATCTTGCGAAAATGTTTCTTTTACTTTTCTGTATGCTTGAGCAACTTTTGTTTTTTCATCTGTCTCTAATATATTTTGGACAATTCTAGATATATAAATATCAGATCCATTTTGAAATTTACTAAATCCCACATCAATAAATGATGATTTGATTGGCATACTTCTTGGTGTTAATGGCTTTCTGGCAAATGAATACCAATCTATATCATAGTATTCTATAGGTACACTAATTACCTCTCCCAACTCAATTAGTGATCTATATTCCTCATTATATTTTTCATCTAATGCTATCTTTAAACCAATGCCACTTGCTTTTCCCGATAAATTTTTTTCTAAAAACCTATCTCCTTCCAATATTGGAAAATCCTCATTTAGATATAGTTCAATCAAAATATGTGGTGGCTCAGTAGGTAATCCATTTTTGATATTTTCAATATATTTTTTTACAATTTCATAATTAAACAAATACTGAGTTAGATTTCCTCTAATAGGTTTACCTCTAAAAATACCACTCAACGCTAAATGAATAGCTTCTAGTATAGTAGACTTTCCTGCTTCATTATTACCTACTAAGATATTAATTCCTTGATTTAAATCTAACTCAAAACTACCATTAATACACTTGAAATTTTCAATTCTAATTTTCTTTATCATAGCTTACTGACATAGTCAAGAAAAAATGGACAAGGTGTTAGAGAAAGTTAAGCGGAAAACTTAGCTTGGAATGGTGTTTTATATTGTAAGGAAGCATGTGGACGAGATAAATTGTAATAATCAATATATTCATGAGTTAATTGGTAAACATCCGCAAATGAATACAGTTCATAGTGATTCAACTGTTCACTTTTTAATCGTGAAAACCAAGATTCCATTGGGGCATTATCATATGGGCATGCTTTCTTCGAAAAGCTCTGGATGATTCCGTGCTGCTCACAATATAAACT
>NZ_JAASTZ010000019.1 GCF_014322765.1 Listeria immobilis
TTTGACACTTGGGTTTTCTTTCTTTTATTTTATCATTTTTTCTCTAACCCTGGGTCTACTTTTATTGTACTATGTCACTTTAGGATTAGGTCGGTAAGAGAGGTTTTCAACCGAAGAACAAACCACCCATTCACACAGGTGGTTGTGATTTTTTATACATTCCAAACTACTTTTAAAACTATAAACAACTGAATAATATAGTTATAAAGTAATGGTTCATATTTCTAAAAAGTTATTTACAATTTGTAATAATAATGTTATATTTGTAGTGTACATAAATGATATATAGAGGAGAGATTAAATGAAAAAGAAATTAGTAGTTTTAGTATTAGCGGGTGCAGTATTTTTATCGGGGATGGGTATTTTAAATGTAAGTGCAGCGAATTATTCGGATACAAAGTTTAGTTTTACATTAGGTAGGTTAGGTGGAAACGACTATACTGGTGCCAGACAGAAACAGAATGCTACCTCTTCTTATGTGAAATTAAAATCAATAGGTAAAGGTTCGATGGACGCTTGGATTTTAAAATCTAATGGAGCTAATGTTCGAAGTAAACAGGTTACTGTAACACAAGGTAGAAGTAAAAAAATTACCAACTATGCTTATGAAAAATATGGTAAGTGTAAGGTTAAATTAGCTGCTGAAACTAGTAAGACTCAGCTAGTTAGGGTTAGTGCTACAGGTGTTTGGAGTCCAGATAGCATTTAAATTATTATAGGGTAGGCTTCTTAATATGTAGAAGCTTGCCCTATATTTATAAAAGGAGATTTTAAATGAGGCAATTTTTAAAAATAGAATTTAAGCGAATTTTTAAGAGTAAATCATTTTTTCTAGCTCTTGCACTTGGAATGTTTATCGTGATAATACAGCAAATAACTGCAGCGCGTTATTATTCGCCTATAGAAGAAAATGTTTTTCTACATCTAACTGGTTATGATACTACAGGGCTTGGGACAAATCTTTATTATTTATTGTTACCATGTATAGTCGCATTAGCTGGAGCCGATTTATTAGGAGAAGATCGACGTAGTGGGTTAGAACTCTTTTCGCGGATAAGGGGAACAGACAAACAGTATTATTGTTCAAAAAGTATAGTTGTGTTTGTTGCTGGAGGAGTGGCATTTTGCCTGCCGTTGGTTATAGAGCTTTGTCTATCAATGGTAGTCTATCCATCAGTCCCTTTTGATTACTTTATATCTGAAGTACCAGTAACTTATGGAGCAATGTTTGCGGATATATTTTATGAAAGTCCAATTACCTATGAGGTGATATTTCTTGTAATCGGATTTGCTTATAGTGGATTATTCGCTTTAATTGGGATCTTAGTTTCATTTTTCAGTTCTAGTAGATATGTAGTGCTATTAAGTCCGCTAGCGTTGTATTATGGGATTTGGATTGTATTTTCCTTGGTTGGTTATCCTGAGTTTAGTCCGTTTGGTTTTTTAACTCCGAAACAAGCATATCCTTTGAATTTTCAAGTTGTTTGGATAGAATTTCTGCTTCTGTTTATAGCAGCAATTATTGGTATTACTTGGAGTGTGAAAAATGAAAAATCATAATTTAATTAAGATGATTTTTGGTTTTGAAAAAATAAAATATTTACTTTTAGTATTACTATGCATTTCTATAATTATAATACGACTATGGTATACAGAAAATACTGGAATGGATGTTCTTTCTGTTGTACAAAGTTCTGTATCAGCGGAAGTTTTGTTTATGATTTTGAGCCCGTTTTGCTTATGGTTAAATCAAATATTATACTTTCAAAATAGAGAATTTGCTGTCGTTAGAGTTAAAAATAAATATAAGCTCTGGAAAGTTAATGTGACAGTAATTTTTTGGAATGCCTTTCTCATTGCTATAATGAGCAATATATTAAGTCTAGGAAGTAGTATATTGAATAGAGAAATAGCTCTAAGTGCTCAAGTGTTACAGTTGTATATATATTCATTTATTCTATTTTGGTTAGGATTAATACTTATAGGAGTTTTACAGAACGTTTTAATTATTCTTACAAATAATAAGGCAATTGCATTTTTTCTTGTATTTCTTGTATTTTTATTTGATAGTAGCACAATAAAATTACAGAAAGTTTCCAATCTATTTGTAGTTAATGATAGAGACTTGATAGATTTGTATTCTTTTGCCGGACGAGTTTTATGTTTGATTAGTGTACTTATCATTATATTTTGGATTAACTGGTTTTTCATGGAGAAAAAAGATATGTTCCGGACTTCGAAAAAGAAGGTGCGTTAATATGCGGTTATTTTTCAAACGAGAAATATTATGGTTCCTGCAAGTGAATCGATTGAAAATAGTCGGTTTAAGTTTGCTTTTAATATTGACAGTTATGGTGGATGTGCTAAATACAAAAAATGGATCAGGTACAATAGCAGATGCGTTTCTAGGATTTTTACAACAAGAAAATGGTCAAGGGAATCCAATTGAAAGTAATTTGAACTGGATTATCATTCAAAGTTTACCTGTTTTCCTATTTGGAAGTTATTTTTACACGGAATTGTTTATGTTGGAAGAATTTGTCACGATACGTTTTAACAATAGGAAATTAGCCTATTTTTCTAAAATTCTACTAATTATTACAGTGATGTTAGTCTATTACTTAACGTTCTTTGGTTTAGTCATTCTTGTTAGTTTTCTTTATGGTATTACTTTTAATTTACAGCCAACGTTGCTATATGAGGGTTTAAATCTATCGTTATTTCAAATTGGGTTTTGCTTTTTTATCGGGGGAATAGTGCTTATATCTATGCAATTATTGCTTTCGGTAATAATTAAGCCGTTCTTTGCTATTATGGTTGCTCTTGTAATGATTATAATTAATTGTTTTGTAACGAATTATTGGATTATAGGAAGTACCTCTAATATTGCCAAATTTGTTGATGTGAATAATTGGTTGGTAATAAGTATTCCATTTATGTATTTGCTTTTGGCAACGATTATTGGTGTAATTATCTATCAAAAAACAGATTTATATAAACTAAATTAGGGAGAATGTCTATGAATTATATTAAAGTTAATCATTTAACAAAGATAATTAAAAATAATACTGTTTTGGAAGACATTGATTTTGAACTAAAACAAGGTGGGATTTATTCATTTATAGGCCACAATGGTTCAGGGAAAACAATGTTGTTTAGAGCATTATGCGGTTTTATTGCTCCAACAAGTGGTGATATTAATATTGATGGTGTAGCTATTAATAAAACTAAATCTTTTCCAGAAAAAACAGGAATTATTATTGAAAATCCAGGTTTTTTAGCTAATTATACAGGATATCAAAATTTGGAATATTTAGCTTCTATTAGAAATCAAATAGGGAAAAAAGAGATTCTTAATGCATTAGAAAAAGTGGGCCTTTCTGGAAAAGAGGATGTAAAAGTAAAAAAATACTCGCTTGGAATGAGACAAAGACTTGGTATTGCTCAAGCGATTATGGAAGATCCAGATTTATTAATATTTGATGAACCAACAAATTCGTTGGATAAAGCAGGAAGTCAAAGTTTTATTGATTTGATTTTAGATTTAAAAGAAAAAGGAAAAACTATTCTTTTAGCTAGTCATCATATTGCTGATATTGACGGGATATCAGATGAAACATTTGAAATGGAAGCAGGTCGAATAATAAATAGGAGAAAAGGATGAAGAAAATAATTGGTGGGATTTCGATTGTTATACTGATTGGGTTATTTATTTGGCGTGTGCATGATTTAAATGCTAATGCTTTTTCGTATAAAGATAAAATGCACTCTGAACAAGAAGTTTTTGAATTAGCTAGCGCAAAAATAAGTGTCGAAAATATGGTAGTTATTAAGGATTCGGATATAAATAAGTATGTAGATGAGGACTATTATAAAAATGATAGTGAAGATTTTCTTCTAGTTCAATTATGGTCTACAAACAAAAACATTGGAATTTCGGATTTTCAATTAGGTTATCAAAATTTTGTGACGTTATCGGATATTTCGGCGATAAGTTATGATTATGAAGAAGATAAGGGGCGATACAAATTTAATTTGGGATTTAATGTTCCAAAAGAGTTAATTAAAAATAAACAACAATTCATCCTAGCTGTTCCTAGTAAATATTGGAGCAATGAAGTAAGGGATGTTATAGAGCTTAATTTATAAAGAAAAGGACAAGGTTGCCCAGCTTTGTCCTTTTCTTATACATAAAATTAAAATATACTTGAAAAATCCCACATTTTCGCATAACCTTGAGATAGACATATCTTTTTACCTTCTAGACCGAAATCAGGGAGGTAGATTAAATGGTACAATTGGATGCCAGAAATATGACGCTACTTGAATCACTCGTAGTGGCGAATGTATACCTTACACCCGAGAAATTACAGGAAGAACTTGGAATTTCCAAGCGAACACTTCAATATGACGTTGAAAAAATCAATAAAGAATTAGATAGTGCTGGACTGGATGGTATTCAATCAGTTCGCGGACAAGGCTATTATTTATTGGAAGAAGAAAAAGGAGTAATTAAAGAACTTCTTGAAAATAGGGAGACGAGGCACAAAGTTTTTTCGGCAAGTGAACGTCGCATTCGTATTTTATTTTTTCTGCTTATAACTGATGCGAGAGTAATCATAGATACAATTAATGAATGCAATGAAGTCAGCCGTAATACAAGTTTACAAGATATTAAACAACTAAAATTAGCCCTCAAACAGTTTAATCTAAAGCTTACATATGATCGTAAAAACGGCAATATGGTTGTTGGTGACGAGCGAAGTATCCGCCAATTTTTCCTTCATTATTGTATGAACAATGAAGAAATAGCAACGGCAGATCAGCTGCTCGATTTAATGAAAATAAATCCAATGATTAAAAACAAAGAACTTTTTCCACACTTAGATACGATATTTGAAATATTAGCAGTGACAGAGAAAAAAATTGGTATTCGCTATACAGATGAAGTTATTGAGCGAATTGGCGTTATGATCTTTTTCTTTAAAGAACGAATGAAGCGAGATTGTTATTTAAATGAACAGGAAGAACAGAAAGTAGAATCTTTTGATATTGCGCAAGAAATTTATGAACAGTTACAGAAAACAGAAGATTTTAAAATCAACCATGCGGAAATCACTTATTTAGGAAAACTTTTACTTGGCGCTAGTCGTTTAAATGATAATGCAGCTGTCGCAGGAAAATTAGATATTATCGTTGAGAAAATCATTGCTGAATTTGAACGGCTCGCATGTGTGAATTTTGAAGACCATCGCAATTTAAAAAAAGACCTATTACTTCATTTACAACCAGCCTATTATCGCCTTAAGTTCCAAATTGAATGGATTAATCCGTTACGTACAGATATTAAACAGAGTTATAGTGATGTTTACGAAATTACAAAAAAATCATTAGAACCATTAGAAGATTTACTCGGAGAAACAATTCCAGAAGATGAAATAGCCTATGTAACGATTTTATTCGGAGGTTATCTTTCGCGTAAAAATAATACGTTAGTTGAACGGAAAAAGCTTTTAATTGTTTGTTCAAAAGGAGTTGGGACTTCACGGATGATTGAACGGCAACTTTCGCAATTGCTCGGCGAACGAGTCGAAATATTGGAGCCGATTTCCATCCGTGAATTTGAAAAAGGGATTTATACGCCGGACTTTATCGTTTCTACTTTGCCAATTATGGAACCAAAAGCGCCAGTTTTCATCGTTAGCCCAATTTTAACCGAAGTGCAGAAACAACAACTTATGAAGGCGATTGCCCCGCATATTTTGCAAAAAGATTCGGATGCGCGGATGTTATCGTCTGTGCTTGATGTGGTCGATCAATATGCAAAAGTAGAAGATCGTGAAAAATTGGCGTCGAAATTGAAATCTGTTTTATTCCAAGTACAACCAGACAGTCAATTTGAAAAATCCCCGACACTCGAAGAACTTTTGCCAAAAGAACGAATTGTTTTTAAAGAAAATGTAGCTGATTGGCGTGAAACAATTCAAGTTGCTTCAAAACCGCTACAACAAAAAGGATATATATCAAAAAACTATCCACATGCCATGATTGAAAATATTGAGAAACTCGGTCCGTATATTGTTATTGCCCCAGGAATTGCACTTCCGCATGCGTCGGCTGATGATGGGGTGTTTCGACTTGGAATGAGCTTATTACGATTAAATCAGCCAGTTTCATTTTCAAGTAAAGCGAAAGATCAAGTCAAATTAATTATTGTTCTCGCTTCCATTGACTCCTATACACATATAAATGCATTAAGTCAACTTACGAATTTAATTATGAAATATCACTTGCTTGAGCAGATTGAAAAAGCAGAAACAGTAGCAGAAATTGCTGAAATGTTAATAATAAAATAAAGCAACAAAGCCAGTTGGACAATAAAAAGTTCTGCTGGCTTTTTTGCATGTCTGCTAACAACAAAATGTAACAGTCTATTCTTTGCACTTTCAAAAAGAAAGGAATTGGGCTTTTTTAAACAGTCATGCTGCATCTATAATAAAAGTGTAAGTTATTGATAGCGCTATCAATTAGTTAGAAGGGATGAAGAGATATGTCTTTTTTGGATAAAGAGCTTGTAAATCTGCTGGGAACAGCAAAGAAAGCGGATGAAGCCATCACGCAAGCAGGAGAATTATTAGTAAATGCAGGTTATGTAAGCGAGCAATATGTAACAAAAATGGTGGAATCTTATCATGAAAATGGTGCGTACTTCGTTATTGCGCCTCAAATAGCGATACCACATGCAAGACCAACTGATGGGGTAAAAAATTCAGCAGTTTCTCTAGTCGTATTAAAAGAAGGCGTGAATTTCGGACACGCTGCAAATGATCCCGTGCGATTAGTATTTGGACTCGCAGCAACTTCAAGTGAGGCGCATTTAACAGTTATTCAAAAAATTGTCTCCTTGCTTAGTAATAACGATAATATTGAAAAAATGATGCAAGCAAAAGATTACCAAGCAATTGGAGAATTAGTGGAGGGATAATGATGAAAATTTTAGCAGTGTGTGGACTTGGTCAAGGTACCAGTTTAATTTTACGAATGAATGTAGAAACAGTTTTACGAGACATGGGTGTGGATGCAGATGTCGAGCATATTGATGTATCAGCAGCTCGCTCAATGAATGCGGATATTATTGTTACAAGTCAAGAATTAGCAGAAACACTAGGAAATGATACAAATGCCAAAGTAATTATCGTCAATAACTATTTTGATAATGCAGAAATTAAAAATGCGTTGTCTACGGCAATAAATAACTAAATAAGTCAAAAAAGGTGGGAAAAAAATGGAGATTATTACATGGATTGCCAATAACTTTTTTGGGACCCCAGCTATACTTTTAGGATTTATCGTATTACTTGGATTGCTTTTACAAAAGAAAAATTTAAGCCAGGTTATTAGCGGTACTTTCAAAGCAATTATTGGATTTTTAATTATTAATGCTGGTGCCGCAGTTATTACTGGTTCACTTGGGATTTTTGAGCCAATGTGGAAAGAGGTATTCGGGCTTGAAACACCGCCACTCGCTGGATTTTTAGGTCAAGAAGCTTTTAATGCTAAATTTGGTAGTGCTGTTACATTAGCAATGACACTTGGATTTTTAGTCAACGTGTTATTAGCAAGATTTACCCCGTTTAAATACATTTATTTGACTGGACATATGATGTTTTGGACAACGACAATATTTGCCGGGATTACTGTTCAAGCGGTTGGGGGAGATATTCCGTTTTGGGGACTTGTGCTCTTCTTAGCGATTATCATGGGGCTTTACTGGACATTGCAACCAGCTATTACACAACCGTTTTTACGTAAAATTACCGGAAATGATAATGTCGCATTGGGACATACTTCTTCCAGTGTTGCGATTCTTTCTGCATTGCTTGGAAAAGTGTTTGGCAATAAGAAAAATGATGCAGAACATATTAATTTGCCGAAAAAATTAGAGTTCTTACGTGACTCCAATGTTATTACTGCTCTTACAATGGGGATTCTGTTTGTAGTTGGTGCAGTGATTTTAATGATTAAGAAAACCCCTGGAGCAGAAAAACTAATTGCAGAAGCTGGAAATCAAAGTTTTATCGTTTACTCGATTGTGCAATCATTTACTTTTGCAGCAGGGATTGCGATTGTTCTTGTAGGTGTACGGATGTTTATTGGTGAAATTGTACCAGCTTTCAATGGTATTGCGACCAAACTAGTTCCAGGTGCCAAACCTGCATTAGATGCTCCGATTGTTTATCCATATGCGCCAAATTCCGTGATTATCGGTTTTGTAGGTGCGTTTATCGGCGCGATTATCTGGTTAGTAGTACTTGGAAATACAGTTGGTTACGTATTTGTTCCAACAATGATTGTACTTTTCTTCCACGGAGCTGTTGCTGGAGTATTCGGTAACTCGACTGGTGGTGTCAGAGGTGCATTAATAGGTGGCTTTTTAACAGCTACGGTTGTCGCCTGGGGTCAATATATCATGGTAACTTTCTTTATCAATACAACGGTACCAGATACAGCAATGTGGGCGGCAGACTCGGATATGTTTATTCTCGGACCAATTGTTAGCATGCTAGCGAAGTTATTCTTTTAAGTAAAAACAAAACCTCTTCCTTGTCTAACATTCAAGAGGAAGAGGTTTTTTGAAAGGAAGTTATAAAAATGAGTTTTATTCGTACTTTTTATGGAGATATTACCCCGGATCAGTTGGGATTTACTTACTCGCATGAACATATAGTTTGTGTTCCTGCTTACTGGCAAGAGCGTAAGGCAGATGATTTACTATTAGATGATAAAGCGAAATCACAATTAGACGTACAGGATTTTGCTGATTTAGGTGGAAAAACAATTGTTGATGCCACTGCGGTTGATTACGGCAGAAGGGTAGCGGATGTTGCGCAAATCTCCAAAGAAACAGGTATTCAAATTGTTGGTACAGCTGGATTTAATAAAAGCTTCTTATGGGATGGGAAAATTAAACCTGAACTTAAACCAATTATTGGTGATTTTGAAAGATATTATGATTGGATTGAAGCGACATCCATTGAAAAACTAACTGAATTTGTCGTAAGCGAAGTAGAAGAAGGGCTTGAAGGAACCGCATATAAGGCTGGTCAGGTGAAATTTGGAACTGGCTACAATATGATTACCCCTTTAGAAGAAAAGACGATACGCGCCGTTGCAAGAGCGCACCATGAGACAAAAGCGCCGATTCATTCGCATACGGAAGCTGGAACAATGGCGTTGGAACAAATAGAAATTTTAAAACAAGAAAATGTTAATCTTGAATATCTTTCTATCGGTCATATGGATCGCAATCTAGACCCTTATTATCATAAACAAGTTGCAAAAACGGGTGCATTTATGTCATTTGATGGGATTGCAAAAATAAAATATGCTCCAGAAAGCGCACGAATAGCAGCTATTTTATATTTAGTATCGGAAGGTTTTGAGGACCAAATTCTTGTGAGTGGAGATACCGCGCGGAAAACATATTATAAACATTATGGTTATGGGCCAGGACTTGAGTATATTGCTAAAAAATGGGTGCCTCGTTTTATCGATGAGGCAAATCAAAAAGGTTTTGATGGGGAAAAATTAATCCGTAAATTCTTCATTGATAATCCAGCAAGATGTTTCACTTTTAAAAAATAGGAGGCGAAATCTGTGTTATATGCAGATGAAAATTCATTTGATATTGGTGCAAAAATCACCAAAACAACCCCAGTGATTTTACCGATTGGAGCAGTTGAAGCGCACGGGCCACATTTGCCACTGGGGACAGACAATATTTTAGCGTCGGAATATTCTGCTAAAATAGCCTCAGAAACAGGTGCCTTTGTTCTGCCGGTATTGCCTTATGGTCAAGTATGGAGTTTGCAAGATTTTCCAGGGAGCCTGACTGTATCCAATGAAACAGTGACAAAAATGGTCGTTGAAATTGGCGAAAGTCTTTATAGGCAAGGATTTCGGTTGTTTGTTCCAGTGAGTGGACACCTTGGAAATATGGCAGCGTTAAAAGATGCAGCCCGAGAATTATTTGCGAAATTTCCAGATATGATTACATTGCATATTTTTTACCCAAATATCCAAAAACTCGCAATGGATGTAAGGGAAGGTAAAGTAAGTCATCACACATACATTCACGCCTGCGAAATCGAAACATCCCTTATGCTGTATCTATCCCCGGAAAATGCTAATATGTCTCGTGCGATTGATGATCCGCCAATTTTACCAATTGATGCGGATTTTACACCAACCCCATGGCAAAACTTCACCAAGACTGCGGTTCTAGGAGAAGCAACCCTAGCAACAGCGAAAAAAGGCGAATACTTAATTGAAAAAACGTTAAAAACATGTGTGGAGTTGATAAAAATTGAACAAGAAAAAATTCGAAAGTTTACCGAAATGGAATGATTTTGCGCTATTTAATTTTTTAGCGAAAGATAAAGAAAATGGAAAAGAAGTAATGGATGCCGCACGTGGTTATGCAGTTCCCGGAATTGTTGCAACAAACTATACAACTGCTGAAGAAGCTGCAAAAGCAATAAATGACTTGCAAAAGACAGCAGAAGTTGTAAGTGTTGGCCTAGGTGGCGGTGGTGATTGGAATAATTGGCGTAATGTTCTTCATATTGCACGCTTAGAACCAGATTGCCATATCAACCAACCAATCGAAACAGCTGGTTTAACAAATAAGTTGTTACCAGAAACTTATACAAATGCGCTAGTTCGTCCTACCGGGAAAATCGGTATTGTAAAATTATCTTCTGGAGATGAGATTACAGCGGAAGAAGCAGTAAACTATTGTCTTTCAGCGGATATTCCATCAATTAAATTTATGAGCGTAGAAGGTACTAAATATTTAGACGAGCTTATTTATTTAGCTAAAGTAGCTGCTGATAAAGGGATTTATGGCATTGAACCAGCCGGCGGGATAGGTGCAGAAAATATTTATGAAATAACCACAGCTATCCAAAAAACAGGTATTCCTTTTTATATGCCGCATATTTTTGGGAAAACCATTGATCAAGCGACTGGACGAACAAAACCCGAAGAAATTGAGAAAATCATGGTTGCGTTGGAGGGGAAATAAATGCTAAACAATTATATCGATATTACTATTCGGTTATTAGAAAATATACTAGATACTGAAGCAGATGCCATAAAAAAAGCCGGTGTTAAAGTAGCAGAATCAATTGAAAACGATGGTATCATTCATTTGTTTGGTTGCGGACATTCGCATATTTTAACGGAAGAAGTATTTTATAGAGCGGGTGGCTTAGCGGCAATTCACCCAATTTTACATGAACCGTTAATGCTACATGAGGGCGCAGCAGCATCCTCTGTTCTTGAACGGAAAAATGATTATGCGAAAACATTTATGAACGCTGAGGATATTCGTCCAGGGGATATTATGATAGTATTATCGACATCTGGTCGTAATCCTGTGCCAATTGACGTAGCTGAAATTGCTCGTGAAAAAGGAGCTTTCATTATCGTTGTTACGTCACGCCAATACTCCGCAAGCCAACAATCTCGTCACACATCAGGAAAACGTCTATCAGATACTGGGGATATTGTTATTGATAATGGCGCGGTTAAAGGTGATGCAGTTTTAAAAGCAGACAAATTTGATATTCCATTCGCTCCGACATCAACAGTAACCGGAGCAGCTATTTTACAAGCCGTCTTTGCAGAAGCAATTGACAAAATGGTGCAGGATAATTTCACACCACCAGTATTTATTAGCGGTAATATCGAAAATGCAGACGAGCATAACCAGGCATTAGTGGAAAAATATACAGTCCGCATTCCATTACTCGGAATGAATTTATAAAAGGTGATCTAGGAATTTTATATTCCTAGATTTTTGTTATAATAGAGCTATAAATATTCTAAGGTGGGTTTTATGTTATTAACAAAAAAAGCACAATATTATTTGGATAAAGGAAAGACAAAGGAAGCAATCCGGTTGCTCGAAGATGTTTGGGAGCAAGAATTAGATCAAACCAATGTAAGTAATGTTTTTCCGGCGACTGTGCTACTGAGTGATGTTCTTTATCAACAAGGCGAAAGATTTCCAGAAATTTATCAACACTTAATTGCTAGTTTGGCAAATATAAAAGACAAAAATCTCCCTATTGATGCATTCTATTTTGAACAAGAGCAAGCAAAGCAAATTTTAAAAGAGTTAGAAGATTTTTTCAGTGAAACAGGTCGTTTTTTTAAAGAGGAAAGTCTTAAAGGGCTTTGGATGAAAACTTCTGCTAATGACTACATTGACGTATACCCAACTTCGCAAAGAGTGGTGGAAATGGAACGAGAATTAGGGTATAAATTGCCAGAATCCTATATTTATTTAATGCGCCACACGCAAAATGGAGGGTATGTTCACCGAGATTCTATTGCTACAAAACAAAGTACATCATGGGCTGAAGATTGTGCTGCGATTACTGGGATAATGGGTATTGGTAGTCACGCTAGTAATTCGCTAAATGGACACTTTAATACGGATTTTTGGGTAAGTGAATGGGGCTATCCACCAATTGGTTTGGCGATTGCAGATTGTCCTTCCGCAGGGCATGATATGGTTTTTCTAGACTACCGAAAATGCGGGAAACAGGGTGAACCGGAAGTCGTTCATATTGATCAAGAGGCTGGCTACAAGATTACCTGGCTAGCCAAGGATTTTGAGTCTTTTATTGATGGTTTGTACGTAGAAGAATTTTAAACAAAATAATAAATTACAGAGGAGTGCAACTATGAATTCAGAATATGTTTTTGATAGTAATCAGGCGACAAAATTGTTAATGCAAAATTATGATTTAGTAAAAACAAGTGGTGTGGTTTTGTTGATAAGCGCATCCGTTTCCTAATTGCTCGGCTTTTTGCAGGGAATAATGAAGTGATTAATCCGGAAAAATTTAGTGAAGTAAATAAAGAAATTAAGCAACAATTAGGTTTTTTTACAGCACTTAATGGAAATGTCCGTGCTTCCTTAGCTGGACCCAGTTTTTACAGCACGAAAAGCAAAAACGATTCATGAGCTTTTCAAAAAAGACCATCCATTTTTAACAAAAAGCGAAGATGTGACAACCACAGTTTTTTTAGCTAATTTGCCAGAAGGAGATACAGCAAAGTTAGCTGCAATAACAGAATATTATTTTCAAGGCTTTGCCAATAAAGGCTTCCGCAAGAATGATAGTTTGCAATTTTTGGCAACAACAGGAACGCTTATTTATGGAGAAGAAAATAGTGGGTTTATAAGAAAAGTGGATAATATTGTAGAAGAATTGCGACGAAAAGGAGTTAAAATCAAACCGTTACATTATTCCAGCATTGGTATTTTGGCATATGTAATGGATGGACGGAAAATAGACTCTGGTTTAGTTAATTTAATTGATGAGTTAATGCAACAGCCAGGACTAAAATTTGGCCGAGATTTTGTTGTAGCGCTAGCGATAAGCATGTATACAGAAAAGCAAGCTGGTCAAATGAGTAAAGAGCAATTAGAAGGTTTAATGGTAAATGTGCATATATTAATTGCTATGGAACAAGCGGTAGCAGTAAGTGCCGCCGCCGCAGCAAGTGCCGCCGCTGCATCTAACTAATATAACTAAGAAAACCCCTGACAGCATATGGCTATCGGGGGTTTTGGTTAGGGGCTAACATAATAATCATTACTTTTTTTCGGTGGATTAGAGGTATTTAAAATATATTCTTTCAAAAAGGAATTTGGAGCGGAGTCCCATAAAGCCATCCCGGCAGATTTTGGCGGGGCAGTTCCAGCGAAGAAATACATATTATTTAATGCCATCGTATCAGCCATCTTTTCTTTGTCTGATTGACTGTACGAGTTAAAGGAATCATTCGTCATCAAATCCGTAATTGCTTTGTCATAACCACTGTTGTAAAAAGTTTCATAATCAAACGCATCAAAATTCAGCAGATTTTTATCTGTTGCGCCATTCTTTTTCGCCCAACCTTCAATATCTAGTTTTTCCGACTGGTAAGTGAAATTTTCTTTTTTTGCATCATAAGTAATATTTCCATACTTATGTGGATAAACAGACAACGCATTGGTCACAATATCTGTTATTTTTTTACCGTCTGTACTTTCTGCTTCACGAATATTTTGGGTATGAATATGTCCGCTAAGAGAAAAGTCCATATTGCCCGCGGTAAGTGTATCAATGACTTGCTGATTGTAATTAATTGTGTAGCCTTTTTGGATTACATCGCTATGGTCAGTTAAATTATGATGCATCACAGGGATAAGTTTAGCACCATTTTTCTTGGCTAGAGCGCTACATTCTTTTATCCAGTCTAATGTACCTGCTGTTAATCCACCTTCTGTTGTTGGTGTACCTTGCTGCATATTTGTTTTGTAAATAGCAGTATCAAGCATTAACAACCAGACTTTTGAAGAGGGAGCAGCTAGATAGCTTAGTGAAAAATCATCATTAGAAATCGCTTCATCATAACCAAAGTCACCATAAATTTTACTGAAATCTTTTGGTGTAATGGTATCAGTTGGTAGTTGCTTATCTTTTTCAAACTTGCGTGCCCAAGGATTATTAATATCATGGTTTCCGGGAACAACAAATACTTGTGTTCCTGTTTTTTCAACCGTTTTGAGTTTCTTTGCTAATCCTTCATGGCTAGCTTTCTCGCCATTGTTGGTCAAGTCGCCGCTGATTATTAACACATCTGTTTTTTTCGCTTTAATATCATCTAAAAAAGCATCGGTTATTTCATTACTATAAGCAAGTTGTTTACCATCACCGGCAGCTACATATTTTTTAAATGCAGTTCCATCATCTGTTAACGACGGATCAAGATAATGAACATCTGTTGTCTCAACTATTGATAAATCACGGTTTTTTTCAATAGGTGTAGTGATATCTTCCGTTTGGCCGCTCGCTGAACTACAAGCAACTAAAAAACAAGCTAGAATTAAGGGTAAAGCTATCTTAAAAAATCGAATCACGTTCATCACGCTTTCATGTTTGGATTTTCACAATAAGAGATAAATTTTAGAACAAAACTCACTAAAGAGAAATGTTCTAAATAAATTAAATATCTCGATCTAGAATACTTTTAGTTAGGCGGTACATATCATCTCGATATGCGCCAGCTGGCAATTTTTTAATTTCACGAAGAGCTTTGTTTGTATATTTATTTGCTAGTTTAAATGCTTGCTCAACGCCGTTATATTTTGAAATAAGTGCTAAAACTTGTTTAGACTCTTCATCAGACATAGCTAATTTTTTTGAAAGTAGTGGTTCGAATTCCGCCAAATGCCCTTTCATCGCATAAATGAGCGGAAGTGAATAAATACCTTGTTTCATATCATTTAAAACTGGTTTTCCAAGCCCTTCATCTGTACTTGTATAATCAAGAACATCATCAATAATTTGAAAAGCCATACCAAGATAGTGACCAATATTATAACATTTGGCAACAGTCATACGTGATGCTTTACTACCGCTAGCGCCTGAATAACAGCTAAGCGCAAAAAGTTGAGCTGTTTTACCAGAAATTCGTGTTAAATATTCACGCACAGTAACATCCATTTTGTAACTTGTACGCATTTGGTCTAGTTCACCCATTAGAATCTTTTCGATATTTTTACTATTAAATTCAATATTCTCCACTGAAGATGCGTGGGCAGATAAAATGTTAAAACAAATGCAAAACAGATAGTCCCCTGTATAAACAGCATAATTCCGGCCATATTTTGAATGAATGGTTGGAACACCACGACGTAAAGGTGAGTCATCCACTACATCATCATGAATAAGGGTGGCCATATGAAGGACTTCTAGTGCAGCTGCTATAGAAACAGCACGATCTTTATCAAACTCAGGTCCAGCTTGAGCAGAAAGAAGTGCAAAAGCTGGGCGAAGTAATTTTCCGCCAGCATGAATCAAATCTTTGACATTTTTCTCTACACGCTTATCTCGAATTTTAATATTTTTTTCGATTGTTTGTAAAACTTCTTTTAAATCATTGGAAAGCGCAGGATAGTCATCCCACATAGCATGAAGTTGCATATTGAACTCCTTTTTTAAATATTATTTTTGTGTCGCTGCTTGATTTTGTTTTGCATCGGCAAACATGCGTAATGTTTGGACGTTTTTTAGTAGATAGTTTGCAGCGATACCGACTGCGATACCTGAAAGAATCCCGATAAATGATAATACTGGCAAGTAAAGCATGACCGACCAAGTACCCGCAATCCAACTTGCGATAACAAGTTGCCCAACATTATGCAGAATTCCACCAGTAACACTAACCCCAATAATGCTAACACGTTTTGGCCCAAGTTTTTGGACTAGCCACATCCCAAGAAAACTCAGTATCGCCCCCGCAGCACTATACATAAACGTGGAAATCGTTCCGCCGAGCAAAGTAGATAATACAAGTCTAATGCAAATAATCATAAATGTATCTTTTGCTGATAACGTATAGAGTGAAATACAAGTAATGATATTAGCAAGTCCTAATTTTGCTCCTGGTGCAAAGGCAAAAGGAAACGGAATCGCACGTTCCAGCAAACTTATAACAACTGCTTGTGCGGCTAGTAGTGCTATATATACTAATCGTCTATTTTTTGTCATAGAAACACTTTCCTATCTATTAGAGGATAAGGTCAGGAAGAGATAATTGGATCATCTGAATCACCTGAACTCCCATCGCTCGCTTTTACTTCAATTACTAGTTTATGCGGTAGGCAAACAACAGTATCTCCTTGTTTGTCAATCGCGCCAGTTCGGACACATACTTGATCATTACAGTTCGCCTTGCTAATCCGGATTTCTTCGCCTGAAACCTCGATAGTATTAGAATGTCCATCGGGTTGTGTCACATCAAAGCTTTCAGTCCCCTTATGTCCCGTGAGTGTGACGGTTTTATATTCCTTGCTATCCACCGAAATAACCGCGATAAGTTCTGTTTTTCCGCTAGCAGGAGCCGGTTCATTCGCTTTAACAAATGAAAAAATAGCAATCGGTAAAAAGGAAAGCACACAAAGAGATAAAATAATAATAATATCCCAACGTTTTACCATAGATAAATACTTCTTCACCGCATTGCCTCCTTTTCAAAAGTCATATCCAAATCCTATTTTAAAGGATATCGCTCAAATATAATAGGAAAAAGTCCAGAAAACGTATAAATAATAAAAACGGAAGCACTTCCTATGCCAAAAACGGCTTTTGGATGCACTCCCGATTTTTTATTTAAATTTTACTAGTAGTTATTTTATTTGTCTCTATAAACAGATTTTGGTTTTCCGTACCACCAATGACCAAGATGTTTTTGGAACCAAGGAACTGCCCAATAATCAAGACCGAATGTACGACCAGCACCATTTAGAAGTGCGATAGAAGCTGGTAACGCCCAGAATTTGTCCCAACCAAGCATAGCACTTAGAGTGAACATTACTAGGAATCCGGCACTTCCGATACTTACTAGCCAAGTGAATAGACCAACAACCATAGCAAGACCAATTGCAAGTTCAACAAAAGGAACAACTTTTTGCATAACTAATGCAACATCAAGGTTTGGCATTAGAAGTTTCATAATCCATTCAAACCAACCAGGCATATGACTAAGAATTGGTGTTGTTACGTTTGTTGCAGCAGCACCAGCAGCATCTCCGGCAGCTTGACTCGCGCCAGATGTAGCAGAAGTTTGTAACCATTCGAATGGCATTTTAGAAGTTGTAGCAGTTAACCAAGAATCAGAACCAACACCATTAAATAATGGTTTTAAATTCGTAATACTTACTTTATCCCAAGTTGTTTCGCCGTAGATTTTAGAAAGAGCTTCGTCAATCCAGAACCAACCTAGATAAACACGTAATGGAAGTGTCCATAGTACGTTTCCGTAACGAGAAGTCCAACCACGGAAGATATTACGGTGATCTTTAATATGGAAGAATTCATGCATAACATATTGCCACATGTAATAACCACTACGAATACCAAAGAAGTAATAAAGGTTAACCATATGTTTCATTAAAATAGCGAACCAACCAGATAGATGCATACCACCAAGGTGAGCAACGCCGTATTTAGCGCCAATTGAAACCATAACCCCATGATATTTACCTTGGAAGGCTTCTTTTTCACCAGTACCGCTCATTTCAACGATGATACTTTTCGCTGCAGTTAGAGCAGTTTGTTCAGCACCTTCAACGATTTGCGGTGTTGGTTTGCCTTCTTCATCTTCAAAGTAAGCAAGGTCACCAACGACATAAACATCTTTAAGACCTTCTGCTTCCATATATTGATTTACTTTTAAACGTCCTGCACGAGCAGCTTCCATGCCGTAATCTTTTGTATCAGAGTTAGCACGAACACCAGCAGTCCAGATTAAAGTACTTGTTGGAATTTCTTCGCCAGATTTAAGCACAATGCTATCAGGTTTAACTTCAACAATTGCAGCGTTTTTCAAGATTTCAATACCTTTTTTAACCATGTAACGTTCTGCTTTGTCAGCGTCTCTTCTTTCTAGCATGTTAAGAATAGTTGGAGCTGCCTCTACGACAACTAATTTAATTTCAGAAGGATCAATTTTGTTATCTTTTGCTAAGCGATTTTTCCATTCTAAAAGTTCCCCAACCATTTCGATACCAGTAAATCCAGATCCACAAACAACGAAAGATAGCATTGCTTTGCGTTTTTCAACGTTTTGTTCAAGAGATGCTTTCGTTACAGTTTCTTCAATATGTTTGCGTAACTTAACAGAATCTTCCCAAGACCAAAGTGTGAAACCATTGTCGCTTACACCAGGTGTCCCGAAATCATTAGGTTCGCCGCCCATACCAAGTACTAGGTAATCAAATGGATAGCTCCCGTGTTCTGTTGTTACAATCTTTTTATCATGATCTACATGTGTCACGTTATCAGTTACAAGATTAACTTTTGTTCTATTAAACAAACGACGTAAATCATATTGAACTGCAGTTGGTTCAACACGACCACCAGCAACTTCATGAAGTTCAGTCATCATCGTATGGTACGAATGACGATCAATTAATGTAATATTAACGTCTTTGTCTTTCTTGTATTTCTTAGCTAATTTCTTAGCAGCGTGTACACCTGCATATCCTGCCCCAATTAAGACAATATTTTTTTCAGGCATATGCTTCCTCAACTCCTTGTAAGTTTATTCACAAAAATAAAATGAGTCCAAAATTCCCCACAGTATTAATATAACCTATCATAGTTTAACAGAAACCTCCTACTAATGTCTAGATAGTATAGAATAATTCTAATCTAAAAAGTGAAAAATAGGACTTTATACAAATAGAATAAAATTAAGCAGTCATAAAGTCCCTGTTTTTACTAGGTTTTTAGGCATTTTTGTTTCCAATTTTCTTTAGCAAGTGTGCTTTTATTAATACGATATACATCAATAGTCATTTTTTAGAAAATTAGATAAATTACGTCTATAGAATTACAGTAGACAAAAGGAGGCGCTGATGGTATCATTTGTATTGTAAAAGTGATATCGTTTTATCAGATTATTCATCTGTGTTCACGATATCACAATCAACGTTTTAATAAAACAAAAGGTGGGAGCAAATATGAAATTGAAAAAAGTAGCAATGGGTATTACCGTAGTAATGGCTTCAAGTTTATTACTAGTAGGTTGCGGTAGTAGCGATGATAGCAGCAAGGACAAGAAAGACTCAGACACAAAACAAACAGAAACAAAGAAAACAGCAGCAAAAACTGATGGTACTATGACTGATGGTACTTACAAATTAGAAGAAAAAAATTACGATGACAATGGCTGGAAAGCATTTATGTCCATCGAAGTAAAAGATGGCAAAATCACAAAATCCGACTATGATTACAAAAATAAAGATGGTAAATTAAAATCTGAAGACGCAGACTATGAAAAAAATATGAAAGCTAAAGCAGGCGTTGGTCCTCAAGAATATTTGAAACAACTAAATGATTCTTTAGTTGAACAACAAGCAGCAGGATCTGTAGAAGTAGTTTCAGGAGCAACTCATTCTTCAGACGCTTTCATCAACTATGCTAACCAATTAATCCAAGCAGCGCAAAAAGCTGATACAACTACAATTTCCATCAATAACCTAGCTAAAATGGAAGATGGAACTTACAAATTAGAAGAACAAAACTACTCACACAATTATCGTGTGGCATTCAGCATTGATGTAAAAGATGGTAAAATCACTAAATCTGATTACAACTATGTTGATAAAGACGGCAACCTTAAATCAGACGATGCTGAGTATGAAAAAAATATGAAAGCTAAAGAAGGTACTGGTCCAGCTGAATATATTCCAGCACTTAACAAATCTCTTGTAGATAAACAAACTCCTGCTGAAGTAGATACAGTTTCTGGTGCAACTAACTCTTCTAACCAATTCAAAATCTACGCTGCACAACTTGAAAATGCAGCTCAAAATGGTAACACAGATACAATTAAAGTGTACAACCTAGTAGAAGCTGAATAATTTCTGCAAAGAAACGTACAAAACGGCTGGCCCTTATTCTTGGGCTAGCCGATTTTTTTATCGAAAAACAAGGAATTGCCCCCTTTTACTGTAGATTTATTCCTTTAATTACGCTATAGTTATTCAAGTAAAGATCATGATTAGAAAGGTGTAAAAGCTAATGAATAAATGGAAATTGATACTTTCGATAATTATGTTGGTGCTCGTTGTGTCAGCTTGTGGAAACGCCAAAGAAGATACAGCTGAAAAACCAAGTGATTCGAAAAAACTAATTGATCAACCATACTCTAAAACCGACTTCCTCATGGGGACAGTGGTTACATTAAAGATTTATGATAAAGATAAAGAAGCCGTTCTTGATAAAGGTTTTGATCGCATTAAAGAATTAGCGGCTAAGATTACAACAAGTGACTCTGGAAAAACATCAGAAGTAGATAAAATAAATGAACAAGCTGGAAAAAAACCAGTAAAAGTGTCAGATGATATTTACTATCTAATTCAAGAAGGGCTTAAGTACTCTGAAAACTCTGGAGGAAGCTTTGATATTACCATTGGTCCGTTAACCTCTTTATGGCACATCGGTTTTTCTGATGCACGTAAACCTTCACAAGCAGAAATTGACGCTGTTTTACCATTAATTAATTACAAAAACGTCAAAATGAATGATAAAGACAAAACCGTTTACCTTGAAAAAGAAGGAATGGAGCTTGACCTAGGAGCGATTGCTAAAGGATACATTACAGATGAAACGCTCAAAGTATTTAAAGAAAATAAAGTAACGACTTCCATTATTGATTTAGGCGGAAATATTTATGTACAAGGAAATAATCCAAATGGTAATAAGTGGAATGTAGGAATTCAAGATCCATTTTCCCCTCGAGGTAGTGTGATTGGGAAACTTCCAGAAGCGAACATGTCTATTGTGACATCTGGTATTTATGAGCGATATTTAGAAGTGGATGGAAAAACATACCACCATATTTTAAATCCGAAAACCGGCTATCCATTTGATAACGATATTGCAGGAGTTTCGATTGTATCTAAAAAATCAATCGATGGCGACGGCCTATCCACTGCTACATTCTCCAAAGGTGTTAAAGGCGGAATGGATTACATTGAACAATTTAAAGGAGTAGATGCTATTTTTATTAGTAAAGATAAAAAAGTATACGAAACTTCTGGATTGAAAGGGCAATTTGAATTAACCGACAAAAACTTTGAAATGGATACATTAAAATAAAACTATTTAATATAGAAGAAAGGGGTTAAAAAGGAGTTATGTCGATTCCGTCTTTTTTGAAATTAGTCGAAATTCAGACTAAAATTGCTAGTGTATTCCCATTTATGCTAGGGACGTTATTTGTTGTCTATCAATATGATTTATTTAAGCCAGTTAATACACTCATATTTTTTGGCGCCATGTTGATATTCGATTTAACTACAACGGCAATTAATAATTATATGGATTATCGTAAAGCAACAGATAATCATGATTACGATTATCGAACAACAAGTAATGTCATCGGGCAAGAACGCATTTCTGAACGAACAGTTATAATCACGATTTTTCTAATGTTCTTTATTGCAACTGGTTTAGGTGTTTGGCTAGTAGTTAGAACCGACTTGCTTGTGCTATTAATTGGCTTTGTTTGTTTTTGTATTGGTATTTTGTATACATTTGGACCTGTACCACTTTCTCGTATGCCGTTAGGAGAAATTTTCTCAGGCGTGACAATGGGATTTGGCATATTTTTTTTAGCAGTATATGTAAATGCTTATGATGCTGGAATTGCAAATTTGCTTTGGCAAGGGGAAATGGTTACAATTCAGTTCAATTTAATAGAAATTATTCGGATAGGTGTGGTATCCTTACCGTGTATTTTTACGATTGCTAACATTATGCTGGCTAATAACTTATGCGATTTAGACGAAGATATTAGAAACCATCGTTATACACTTCCTTATTATATAGGAAGAAAAATGGGTGTCATACTATTTAATGGATTATATTATGCATCATTTTTAGCAGTAGCTGTTTCCGTTGCAGTTGGCTTCTTGCATCCTATTATGCTGCTGTCACTACTTGTAGCTTATCCAGTCTATCGTAATTTGGTTAAATTTAACAAAGAGCAAGTAAAATCGAAAACATTTGTTATCGGAATACGGAATTTTGTACTAATCAATGCGACATTGACAATCTTAATGGCAGTGAGCGTTCTGTTACAAAAATTGGCATAAGGGAAGGGGGCTTCTTTGAATGATAGAAAAGCTAATATTAGGTCGCTTTGTTCCAGGGGAGTCCTTGATTCATGGCCTTGATGCAAGAACAAAGCTACTCGCAGGTTTTTATTATATTGGAATTTTATTTTTAGCGAACAACTGGTGGACATATGCCTTAATGGTTTTGTTCACACTAATGATTATCCAGTTAACTGGAATTAAAGTAAAAGTTTTCATCAAAGGAATAAAACCGCTCATTTGGTTGATTCTATTTACAGTCATCATGCAGGTCTTGTTTACGAGTGGTGGAACAATTTATATTGACTGGGGTCCGTTTACAATATCTTCATTCGGACTTTTAAATGGTGTTTTTGTATTTTTACGTTTTGCGCTTATTATAATGATGTCAACAGTCATCACATTAACAACTACTCCCATGGATTTAACAGATGCAATAGCTTACATCCTTCGACCTTTCGTAGTGCTAAAAGTTCCTGTAAACGATATTGCTTTAATGATTTCTGTGGCGTTACGCTTTATCCCTACGCTTATGGGGGAGACAGACAAAATTATGAAAGCTCAGCGTGCACGTGGTGTAGACTTTGGTGAAGGGAATTTATTTGAACAAATGAAAGTGGTAGTGCCGATTTTTATTCCGCTGTTTGTTAGTTCCTTTAATCGTGCGGAAGAGCTTGCTGACGCGATGGAAGCAAGAGGATATAGAGGCGGTGAAGGAAGGACGCGTTTTCGGATACTGCATTGGCATTTCGGGGACTTGATTGCAGGGCTTGTAATGGTTCTTTTAACAATAGGATTATTAGTACTTCGGTCAACCTAAAAACATTCGGTCTTTACGGATGTTTTTTTGTATGCGTCAAATCCATATATATAGCCGTTTTCTATTATATATAAAGTGTGTTTCTACTATATAAAAGATTCAATAAAAATAACTTGAAACTTTTTTTGAAAAGCGGTTGATTACTATGCCTAACCCGTGTATAATAGATAAAGTGCAAATGGACAGGCATTGGTCTGCCCTTTTGGCAAAAAGCACCCCGGTATTGCCGGGAATGCCCATGTGATGAAGTGAAAGGTTGCTGACACACCCGGCCGCTTTGCCATGGCGGATGTTCAGGTAATTTTCACGGAGAATGTCTACTTTAAAAGTAGGCGAAAAGGAGGGAAAGTAATGGCAAAACAAAAAATTCGTATTCGTTTAAAAGCGTATGATCACCGTATTTTGGATCAATCAGCAGAAAAGATTGTAGAAACAGCGAAACGCTCAGGTGCTTCCGTATCTGGTCCAATCCCACTTCCAACAGAGAAGTCAATCTACACAGTCTTGCGTGCGGTCCACAAATATAAAGATTCTCGTGAGCAATTCGAAATGCGTACACACAAACGTTTAATCGACATCGTTAATCCAACACCACAAACAGTTGATAGCTTGATGCGTTTAGACTTGCCAAGCGGTGTGGACATCGAAATCAAACTATAATAAGAATATATTAAATTAACAGGAGGTGTGACTCATGACCAAAGGAATCTTAGGTAGAAAAGTAGGGATGACACAAGTTTTCACTGAAAACGGCGAACTTATTCCAGTAACAGTAATCGAAGCAGCACAAAACGTGGTACTTCAAAAGAAAACTGTTGAAACTGACGGCTACGAAGCTGTACAAATCGGTTTCGAAGATAAGCGAGCAAAATTGTCAAACAAACCCGAACAAGGTCATGTAGCAAAAGCCAATACTACTCCTAAGCGCTTCATTCGCGAATTCCGCGATGTAAACTTAGACGAGTATGAGATTGGTGCAGAAGTAAAAGTAGACGTATTCGCAGAAGGTGACATCATCGACGCGACAGGCGTATCGAAAGGTAAAGGATTCCAAGGTGTTATTAAACGCCACGGACAATCCCGCGGCCCTATGGCCCACGGTTCCCGTTACCATCGTCGCCCTGGTTCAATGGGTCCAGTAGCACCTAACCGTGTTTTCAAAAATAAACTACTTCCAGGTCGTATGGGTGGAGAACAAATCACTATCCAAAACCTAGAAATCGTTAAAGTAGACGTTGAAAAGAACGTTCTTTTAGTAAAAGGTAACGTTCCAGGCGCTAAAAAAGCATTAGTTCAAATTAAAACTGCTACTAAAGCAAAATAATTTATTTGGAAAGGAGGACTAACGAATGCCAAAATTAAGCTTACTTAAACAAGATGGAACAAACGCTGGCGAAATTACTTTAAACGACACTGTTTTCGGTATCGAACCAAATGAAAAAGTTGTTGTTGATGTGATTTTGAGCCAACGTGCATCCCTACGTCAAGGGACTCATAAAGTGAAAAATCGTTCAGAAGTACGTGGTGGCGGACGTAAACCATGGCGTCAAAAAGGTACAGGTCGTGCCCGTCAAGGTTCAATCCGTTCCCCGCAATGGCGTGGCGGTGGTGTCGTATTCGGCCCAACACCTCGTTCATATGCTTACAAATTACCTAAGAAAGTTCGTCGTTTAGCGATTAAATCAATTCTTTCTTCTAAAGTAAATGAAGAAAAATTAGTTGTACTTGAAGGTTTAGCTTTCGATGCACCTAAAACAAAAGAATTTGCGGCTTTTCTTAAAAATATCTCTGTAGATACTAAGGCACTAATCGTAGTTGCTGGTGAAAGTGAAAATGTAGAATTATCTGCACGCAACTTACAAGGCATTACAGTTATTCCAGCTGAAAGTATCTCAGTACTAGAAGTTGCTAAACATGATAAGTTAATTATCACAAAAGCAGCTGTCGAAAAAGTAGAGGAGGTGCTCGCATAATGGATGCACGCGACATCATTAAGCGCCCGGTTGTAACTGAAGAATCTACAAGTATTCTCGACGATAAGAAATATACATTTGAAGTAGATACTCGCGCAACTAAAACGCAAGTAAAATACGCAATTGAAGAAATTTTCGACGTGAAAGTTGCTAAAGTAAACGTAATGAATTACAAAGGCAAACTTAAACGTATGGGCCGTTATGCAGGTTACACTAACAAACGTCGTAAAGCGATTGTTACTGTTACAGCTGACAGCAAAGAAATTCAATTCTTTGAAGTATAATTCGTCTAACTTTAAATAAATCTAACGAGGAGGGGAAACAATGGCGATCAAAAAGTATAAACCTACCACAAACGGGCGCCGGCATATGACTAGTTCAGATTTTGCTGAGATTACTACAAGTACTCCAGAAAAATCTTTACTACGTCCTCTTAAAAAGAAAGCCGGACGCAATAACCAAGGTAAGTTAACTGTTCGTCATCACGGCGGTGGACATAAACGCCAATACCGCGTGATTGATTTCAAACGTAACAAAGATGGTGTTCCAGGACGCGTTGCAACGATCGAGTACGATCCAAACCGTTCTGCTAATATTGCTCTAATCAACTATGCTGATGGAGAAAAACGTTACATCATTGCAGCAAAAGGCCTTGAAGTAGGTCAAACAATTTATTCAGGAGCAGAAGCCGACATTAAAATCGGTAATGCACTAGAATTAAAAGATATTCCAGTGGGTACTGTTATCCACAATATCGAAATGAAACCTGGTAAAGGTGGACAATTAGTACGTTCTGCTGGAACAAGTGCTCAAGTGCTTGGTAAAGAGGGTAAATACGTATTAATCCGCTTAAACTCTGGTGAGGTTCGTATGATTCTTGCTACTTGCCGTGCTACAATCGGTCAAGTTGGTAATGAACAACATGAACTTATCAACATTGGTAAAGCAGGTCGTTCACGTTGGATGGGTAAACGCCCAACTGTTCGTGGATCTGTAATGAACCCGAACGATCACCCGCACGGTGGTGGTGAAGGTAAAGCGCCAATCGGTCGTAAATCACCAATGTCTCCATGGGGTAAACCAACTCTTGGATACAAAACACGTAAGAAAAATAACAACTCCGATAAATTTATCGTACGTCGTCGTAAGAAAAAATAATCGGCATAATAGATTGAATAAAATTGGTAGCAGGATAGCGAGGACATGTGTTCTCAGCTTCCTGACTATGCGAAGGGAGGTTCCGTCATGGGTCGTAGTTTGAAAAAAGGACCTTTTGTTGATGATCACTTGATGAAGAAAGTGGAAGCAGCAGCAGAAAGCGAAAAGAAACAAGTAATTAAAACTTGGTCTCGTCGCTCCACGATTTTCCCAACTTTTGTTGGACAAACAATCGCAGTATATGATGGACGTAAACACGTTCCTGTTTATGTTCAAGAAGATATGGTAGGACACAAACTGGGCGAATTCGCACCAACTCGTACGTACCGCGGTCATGCGGGCGACGATAAAAAAACTAAACGCTAATTTGAGAGGAGGATATCCTAATGGCAAGTGAAGTTACAAGCGCAAAAGCCGTTGCCAAAACGGTTCGTATTGCTCCTCGCAAAGCTAGAATCGTCATTGATTTAATTCGAGGCAAGCAAGTTGGCGAAGCAATTGCAATCTTGAAGTATACTCCAAGATCCGCTTCCCCAATTATTGAAAAAGTATTAAAATCCGCTATTGCTAACGCAGAGCATAATTATGATTTAGACATTAACAACCTTGTAGTAGAGGAAGCATTTGTTGACGAAGGTCCAACACTTAAACGTTTCCGTCCACGTGCACAAGGTCGTGCAAGTGCAATCAACAAACGTACTAGCCACATTACAGTTGTGGTATCTGAAGTGAAGGAGGGATAATTCGTGGGTCAAAAAGTACATCCAATAGGTATGCGTATCGGTGTCATCCGTGATTGGGACTCCAAATGGTACGCGGAAAAAGATTATGCGGACTTCTTACATGAAGATTTACGCATCCGTGATTATGTTGCAAAACGTTTATCTGACGCTTCTGTTTCTCGTGTGGAAATCGAACGTGCAGCTAATCGTGTGAATATCACTATTCATACTGCTAAACCTGGTATGGTTATCGGTAAAGGTGGTTCTGAAGTTGAAGCATTACGCAAAAACTTAAACGAACTTACTAAAAAACGTGTCCATATCAACATTGTAGAAATTAAACGTGCTGACCTAGACGCAAAACTGGTTGCTGAAAATATCGCTCGTCAATTGGAAGGTCGTGTATCTTTCCGTCGTGCGCAAAAACAAGCTATCCAACGTACTATGCGTGCTGGAGCAAAAGGTATCAAAACTCAAGTATCTGGTCGTCTTGGCGGAGCGGATATCGCTCGTGCTGAACACTATAGCGAAGGAACAGTACCTCTTCATACATTGCGTGCCGACATCGACTACGCATGGGAAGAAGCTGACACAACTTATGGTAAACTAGGCGTTAAAGTCTGGATCTACCGTGGTGAAGTCCTTCCTACGAAGAAAAACAATGTGGAAGGAGGAAAATAATAATGTTAGTTCCTAAACGTGTAAAATACCGTCGTGAATTCCGCGGAAACATGCGTGGACGCGCGAAAGGCGGAACTGAAGTTGCATTTGGTGAATATGGTCTTCAAGCAGTTGAAGCTTCTTGGATTACAAACCGTCAAATCGAAGCAGCTCGTATCGCAATGACTCGTTACATGAAACGTGGCGGTAAAGTTTGGATTAAAATTTTCCCTCATAAATCTTACACTTCTAAACCAATCGGGGTTCGGATGGGTAAAGGTAAAGGTGCTCCGGAAGGTTGGGTAAGCCCAGTCAAACGCGGCAAAATTATGTTTGAAATCGCAGGTGTTCCTGAAGATGTAGCGCGTGAAGCATTACGTCTAGCAGCACACAAACTGCCGGTCAAAACTAAGATCGTTAAACGCGAAGAAATTGGTGGTGAAGCAAATGAAAGCTAATGATATCCGTGATTTATCCACTACCGAAATCCAAGATCAAGAAAAAGCTTTGAAAGAAGAGCTCTTCAACCTGCGCTTTCAATTAGCTACTGGTCAATTAGAAAACACCGCACGTATTCGTGAGGTTCGTAAAGCAATTGCCCGTATGAAAACAATCGTTCGAGAAAGAGAACTTGCTTAAAAAAGAATCGTAAGGAGGTTTTAATACATGGCTGACCGTAACCAACGTAAAGTTTATACTGGTCGTGTTGTATCCGACAAAATGGATAAAACAATTACCGTGGTTGTTGAAACGTACAAGAAACATGGTTTGTACGGTAAACGCGTGAAGTATTCTAAAAAATTCAAAGCGCATGATGAAAATAACATTGCAAAAACTGGCGATGTAGTTCGTATTTCCGAAACTCGTCCATTGTCTGCAACTAAACATTTCCGTTTATTAGAAGTTGTAGAAGAAGCAGTAATTATCTAAATCAAAAGTTAAAAATAGATTGTGAAGAATTGCCAAGTGCAATTTTTCCGACCCGTTATTCTGGAAGGAGGGTGTCCTAATGATTCAACAAGAAAGTCGTATGAAAGTGGCTGATAACTCTGGCGCGCGTGAAGTTTTAACAATTAAAGTGCTAGGTGGATCAGGACGCAAAACTGCTAACATTGGCGATGTTGTCGTGTGTACCGTTAAACAAGCAACACCAGGCGGCGTTGTCAAAAAAGGTGAAGTTGTTAAAGCAGTAATCGTTCGTACTAAGAGTGGAGCACGTCGTCAAGACGGTTCTTACATCAAGTTTGATGAAAATGCATGTGTCATTATCCGTGACGATAAAAGTCCTCGTGGAACACGTATTTTTGGACCTGTTGCTCGCGAACTTCGTGAAAACAACTTTATGAAGATCGTTTCTTTAGCTCCAGAAGTTCTTTAAAAAATAAGTTCCAAGAAATCAAGGAGGTGCTATACCAATGCATGTCAAAAAAGGTGATAAAGTAAAAGTTATTACTGGTAAAGATAAAGGCAAATCCGGCAAAGTGCTCGCAGCATTTCCGAAAAAAGACCGCGTACTTATTGAAGGAATTAATATGGTTAAAAAACATACAAAACCTTCCAACATCAACCCGCAAGGCGGAATCTTGAATGTTGAAGCACCGATCCATGTTTCAAACGTAATGCTAATTGATCCTAAAACAGGCGAACCTACTCGTGTAGGCTACGAAGTTAAAGGTGATAAAAAAGTACGCGTAGCAAAAAAATCCGGTGAAGTAATAGATAAATAATAGTCGTAGGAAGGAGGGAATATTACATGAATCGCCTTAAAGATCAATATCTTAAGGAAATTGTTCCTGCTTTAATGAGCAAATTCAATTATGACTCCGTAATGGAGGTTCCAAAAATAGATAAAATCGTAATCAACACTGGTGTTGGTGACGCTACAGCAAATGCTAAAGTTTTAGACAGTGCAGTTGAGGAGTTAGCTCTTATCACTGGTCAAAAACCTGTAATTACAAAAGCTAAAAATTCTATCGCTGGTTTCCGTCTTCGTGAAGGAATGCCAATCGGTGCTAAAGTAACTTTGCGTGGTGAACGCATGTATGATTTCTTAGATAAATTAGTTACTGTTTCACTTCCACGTGTTCGTGATTTCCGTGGTGTATCGAAAAAAGCTTTCGATGGCCGTGGTAACTATACGTTGGGTGTAAGAGAGCAACTTATTTTCCCTGAAATTGATTACGATCAAGTATCAAAAGTACGCGGTATGGACGTAGTAATCGTTACAACTGCCAAAAGTGATGAAGAATCTCATGAGTTACTTACTCAACTAGGGATGCCATTTCAAAAGTAATCAAAATTAATTTTAGTAGGGAGGCGTAAACGTGGCTAAGAAATCAATGATCGCGAAGCAAAAACGCACACCAAAATACGCTGTTCAAGCATATACTCGTTGTGAACGTTGTGGTCGTCCACATTCCGTTATTCGCAAATTTAAATTATGCCGTATTTGTTTCCGTGAACTTGCCTATAAAGGTCAAATTCCCGGCGTGAAAAAAGCAAGCTGGTAAGAAAGAGTTTAAGGAAGGAGGGTATTATACATGGTGATGACAGATCCAATTGCAGATTTTCTAACTCGCATTCGTAATGCAAACATGGTTAAACATGACAAATTAGAACTGCCTGCATCCAAAATCAAAAAAGAAATTGCTGAAATATTAAAGCGTGAAGGTTTTATCCGTGACGTTGAATATATTGAAGATGACAATGCTGGAACAATCCGTGTTTTCTTAAAATATGGAGCGACTGGCGAACGTGTAATCACTGGTTTGAAACGTATTAGTAAGCCAGGTTTACGTGTATATGCAAAATCAACTGAGGTGCCTAAAGTACTTAACGGTCTAGGTATCGCAATCGTGTCTACTTCCCAAGGCGTTTTAACCGACAAAGAAGCCCGTGCTAAACAAGTCGGCGGAGAAGTACTAGCATACGTTTGGTAAGAAAAAGTAAACCATAAGGAGGTGCAATAAATGTCCCGTATAGGTAAAAAAACTATTGTGATTCCTGCAGGTGTAACAGTTACACTTAATGGATCAACAGCAACAGTTAAAGGTCCTAAAGGTGAACTTGTAAAAGAGTTCAACCCAGAAATTACTATTAATATTGAAGGCAATGAAATTAACGTTTCTCGCCCGACTGATAATAAAAACCACCGCGCGCTTCATGGTACAACACGTGCTATTTTAAATAACATGGTTGTCGGAGTTTCCGAGGGTTATGAAAAAAAATTAGAACTTATCGGTGTTGGTTACCGTGCGCAAAAACAAGGCGACAAGCTTGTTCTTAACGTAGGGTACTCTCATCCAGTAGAATTTGTTGCTCCTAAAGGCGTAGAAATTGAAGTTCCTGCAAACACACAAGTGATTGTTAAAGGATACAACAAAGAACACGTTGGAGAACTAGCTGCAAACATTCGCGCTGTACGTCCACCAGAGCCGTATAAAGGTAAAGGTATTCGTTACGAAGGCGAACATGTACGCCGTAAAGAAGGTAAAACTGGTAAATAATGCCGCTTAATTAGGCAAATGAGAGAAGAGGTGAGTCGTGTGATTACCAAAATCGACAAAAATAAAGTTCGTAAAAAAAGACATGCTCGTGTTCGTTCTAAAATTTCCGGAACTGAAAGTCGTCCACGTTTAAACGTATTCCGTTCAAACAAAAACATTTATGCACAAGTAATTGATGATGTAAATGGTGTGACACTTGCAAGTGCGTCTAATTTAGATAAAGATTTCGGTTCTGCTGAATCCAAAGTTGATGCAGCAAGCAAAGTTGGCGAACTAGTTGCTAAACGTGCTTCCGAAAAAGGTATTACTTCTGTCACTTTTGACCGTGGAGGATACTTATATCATGGCCGCGTGAAAGCTCTTGCTGAAGCAGCTCGTGAAAATGGTCTAGAATTTTAATAAGAAGGAGGGACATATTACATGCCTGAGCAAATTGATGGAAACAAATTAGATTTAGAAGAACGCGTTGTTACAATCAACCGTGTTGCTAAAGTAGTTAAAGGTGGACGTCGTTTCCGTTTCACAGCACTTGTTGTTGTTGGAGACAAAAATGGTCATGTTGGTTTCGGTACTGGTAAAGCACAAGAAGTTCCAGATGCAATCCGCAAAGCTGTTGAGGATGCTAAAAAGAACATGGTGTTAGTACCTACTGTAGATACAACAATTCCACACACTGTAGTCGGACATTTTGGTGGCGGAGAAATTCTTCTTAAACCTGCTAGTGCCGGTTCTGGTGTAACTGCTGGTGGTCCCGTTCGTGCGGTCCTAGAGCTTGCTGGTGTTGCTGATGTATCTTCCAAATCGCTTGGATCTAATACACCAATTAACATGGTACGTGCTACAATCGACGGAATTAAACAACTTAAAAATGCTGAAGATGTTGCGAAACTTCGTGGCAAAACAGTAGAAGAATTGTTAGGATAAGGAGGGAATTATCGTTATGGCGAAGTTAGAAATCACTTTAAAACGTAGCTTAATCGGACGCCCTCAACCACAACGTAGAACTGTTCAAGCATTAGGTCTTGGTAAAACAAATTCTGTAGTGGTTAAAGAAGATAATCCTGCAATTCGTGGGATGATCACTAAAGTAAGTCATTTAGTGGACGTCAAAGAAGTTTAAGCTTAATATAATAATATGCAATTGATAGAATTTGTTAATAGGAGGAGGTGCTTGACATGAAACTACATGAACTTAAGCCTTCAGAAGGTTCTCGTAAAGAACGTAATCGTGTTGGTCGTGGAACAGGCTCTGGTAACGGCAAAACTTCCGGACGCGGTCATAAAGGACAAAAAGCTCGTTCTGGTGGTGGCGTACGTTTAGGCTTTGAAGGTGGACAACTTCCACTTTTCCGTCGTATTCCAAAACGTGGATTCACAAATATCAACCGTAAAGAATTTGCAATCGTGAACTTAGATGTTTTAAACCGCTTTGAAGATGGTACAGAAGTAACACCAGAACTTTTAATTGAGACTGGAATTATTCGTAACGAAAAATCTGGAATCAAGGTTTTATCAGACGGTAAAATCGAGAAAAAACTTACTGTGAAAGCGAACAAATTCTCTGCAGCTGCTAAAGATGCAATTGAAGCGGCTGGCGGAAAAACTGAGGTGATCTAATGTTTCAAACGTTAGTTAACTTCTTCAAAGTAGCGGACATCCGAAAAAAAATACTATTTACGTTAGCAATGTTAGTTATTTTCCGTATTGGTACATTTGTGCCAGTACCGGGAGTTAACGCTGCAGCATTGCAATCTAGTGTGGATGGCGGTATTTTGGGGTTTTTAAACACATTTAATGGTGGGGCGTTAAAAAACTTCTCAATTTTTGCCATGGGTGTAATGCCTTATATTACATCTTCCATTATTGTTCAGTTACTTCAAATGGATGTTGTTCCAAAGCTAACTGAGTGGTCGAAACAAGGCGAAATGGGTCGTAAAAAACTCAATCAACTTACTCGATACATGACGATTGGACTTGGTCTGGTTGAAGCATTTGGTATGGCATACGGATTTAACCGTTTGTCAGCTGCTGGTCTGGTTATTGAACCATCCATTGGTAGATATGCCATTATTGCAATTGTTCTAACCACAGGTACAATGTTCTTAATGTGGTTAGGTGAGCAAATCACTGTTAAAGGCGTTGGTAATGGTGTTTCTATCATTATCTTTGCTGGTATTGTTGCACGTATCCCAGATGGAGTACGTCAATTATACGTTTCGCAAATTGAAAACGCTGGTGATCAACTTTTCCTACACATATTAACTCTTGCCGGTGTTGTGGTTGCGATTTTAGCTATTGTTGTAGCTGTAATTTTCTTCCAACAAGCACTGCGTAAAATTCCAATTCAATACTCTAAACGTGTAGCAGGAGCGAAACAATCGGGCGCGCAAGCAACACACTTGCCGTTAAAACTTAACTCTGCCGGAGTTATCCCAGTTATCTTTGCAAGTGCATTTATTATTACACCTCAAACTATTCTTACTTTCTTTGATCAAAGTAATGATGTTGTAAAAGTATTGAAAGACGTATTTGATTACACAAAACCAATTGGTATGATTTTATATGTTGCACTAATTGTTGCTTTCACTTATTTCTACGCTTTCATTCAAGTAAACCCTGAGAAAGTTGCAGATAACTTGAAAAAGCAAGGTGGGTATATTCCTAGTAAACGTCCTGGTCGGGAAACACAAGCATATCTGACATCGGTTCTTTATCGATTAACATTTGTTGGTGCAATTTTCCTTTCAGCGGTTGCTATACTTCCAACTATCGGTACTACTGTATTTAGTTTACCGCAGTCACTTGCCGTTGGTGGTACAAGCCTACTAATTGTTATCGGGGTAGCATTAGATACTACGAAACAACTCGAAGGACAACTTGTAAAAAGGAACTATCGGGGATTTATCAAATAACACGCAGTTCTTGTTAGGGTTCCCTAGCAGGAGCTAGCGCGTAATAAGGGGCGAAACAGTTGAAATTAGTATTAATGGGACTGCCCGGCGCCGGAAAAGGCACACAAGCGGAACAGATTGTTGAGAAATACAACATTCCTCATATTTCCACTGGAGATATGTTCCGAGCAGCTATGAAAAATAATACAGAATTAGGAAAAAAAGCTAAATCCTTTATGGATAATGGTGACCTAGTTCCTGATGAAGTTACAAATGGTATCGTTCGTGAACGTTTAGCCGAAGATGACGCTAAGAATGGTTTCCTGCTTGATGGTTTTCCTCGTACAGTGGAACAAGCAAAAGAGCTTGAAAATATTCTAAGTGACTTAGGTACAGAACTTGATGCTGTGATTAACATTGATGTCGAAAAAGATGTTTTAATGAAACGTCTTACAGGTCGCTGGATTTGTCGGACTTGCGGTAAAACTTATCATGAAATTTACAACCCGCCCAAAGAAGCTGGGAAATGTGATTTAGATGGTGGAGAACTTTACCAACGTGAAGATGACAAGAAAGAAACTGTTGAAAATCGACTAAATGTTAATATGAAACAGACCAAGCCGCTTCTTGATTTTTATTCTGAAAAGAGTAAGCTTCATAGCATAAACGGCGAGCAAGATATTAAAGACGTTTTTGTAGATGTGGAAAAAATTCTTGCTTCTTTTTGAGGGGTAAACTGTGCTGAAATCACTGTCAAAATCAATGCGTGCAAATTGTTTTAATTTGTAGTATAATGGGTAATTGGCAGTGGAATAAAGACATCTAAGCAAATCATGATGAACGAGAGAACCGTTTGAAGATCATCCGAATGACGTATATGTTCTACCTGACCTGTTCAGCCGCAACACTTTTGTGCGCAACAGTTCTTCTGGTTTTACGGATTTCACTTTTACAGGTTGTCTGAAAAGCTGGCGAAATTGAGTTGCCTTTTAAAGAAGTGCATCCATTTTTGCATGTTTTACGTTTTTTTCATGTAAGAGAAATAGTTACACTGAAAGGATTAGGCCTGCATCAGGAACAAATCCAAGAATACAAGAAGGAGGTAGCAAACATATGGCAAAAGAAGATGTTATTGAAGTAGAAGGCGTTGTACAAGAAACTCTACCAAACGCGATGTTCAATGTAGAACTCGAAAATGGTCATAAAGTACTGGCAACTGTTTCAGGTAAAATCCGTATGCATTACATTCGTATTTTACCCGGAGATAAAGTGACAGTAGAGCTTTCTCCATACGACCTGACACGCGGAAGAATTACTTATCGTTTTAAATAATTTGCACTCCGAAATTGAATTTATATACCGGTCTGGTTCGCCAGCTTAGAAATTATCGGTTTATAGAGACATTTTCTCTAATAAACAAGGAGGTATATCTATATGAAAGTAAGACCATCAGTGAAACCTATGTGCGAAAAATGTAAAGTTATTCGTCGTAAAGGTAAAGTTATGGTAATTTGTGAAAATCCAAAACATAAACAAAAACAAGGATAAGAGGAGGTGCTTAAGTAAATGGCACGTATTGCAGGTGTGGACGTTCCACGTGAAAAACGTATTGTTATTTCCCTGACTTACATTTATGGTATCGGTAAACAAACAGCTAGCAAAGTTCTTGCTGAAGCTGGTGTTTCTGAAGATACTCGTACTCGTGATTTAACTGAAGAAGAGCTAGGTAAAATCCGTGAAATCTTAGACCGTATTAAAGTTGAAGGTGACCTTCGTCGTGAAGTAAACTTAAACATTAAACGTCTAATCGAAATCGGTTCTTACCGTGGCATGCGTCACCGTCGTGGACTTCCAGTTCGCGGACAAAATACAAAAAATAATGCCCGTACTCGTAAAGGCCCGTCCAAAACAGTAGCAGGCAAAAAGAAATAATAGTAAAGGAGGTAGTTAGTGAATGGCTCGTAAAACAAATACTCGTAAACGCCGTGTGAAAAAGAATATCGAATCTGGTATTGCACACATTCGTTCTACATTTAATAATACGATCGTAATGATTACTGACACACATGGTAATGCTTTAGCTTGGTCAAGTGCAGGTTCCCTAGGATTTAAAGGTTCTCGTAAATCTACTCCTTTCGCAGCGCAAATGGCAGCTGAAAGTGCAGCAAAATCAGCACAAGAACATGGTTTAAAAACATTAGAAGTAACTGTTAAAGGTCCTGGTTCAGGTCGTGAAGCGGCTATCCGTGCACTACAAGCAGCTGGTCTTGAAGTAACAGCTATTAAAGATGTAACTCCAGTTCCACATAACGGATGTCGTCCTCCAAAACGTCGTCGCGTATAAGTGGTCGTTTTCTTTTGCCAATAGTAGATTTTTACTGTCTTAACTATTAAGGCAGAGAGTTTGACATAAAGACTGATATTCTAGACGTTTTGAAGGAGGGTAAATTTGAATGATCGAAATTGAAAAGCCAAAAATCGAGACGATTGAGATCAGCGATGATGCCAAGTATGGAAAGTTTGTTGTAGAGCCACTTGAGCGTGGATATGGTACAACTTTGGGTAACTCCTTACGTCGTATTCTATTATCTTCTCTTCCAGGTGCAGCAGTAACCTCTATCCAAATTGATGGAGCTTTACATGAGTTTTCTGTAATTGAAGGTGTAGTAGAAGATGTAACAACCATGATTTTAAATATTAAAAAGCTTGCATTAAAAATCTATTCTGATGAAGAAAAAACATTGGAAATTGATATGCAAGGTCCTGGTGTAGTAACTGCAGCTGACATTAATTATGACAGTGATATTGAGATTTTAAATCCTGACTTACACATTGCTACATTAAGTGATAATGCTAAATTTCATGTGCGTTTAAATGCTACTCGTGGTCGTGGTTATACACCTGCTGATCAAAATAAACGCGAAAATATGCCAATTGGTGTACTTCCTGTTGATTCAATCTTTTCACCGGTTATCCGTGTGAACTATCAAGTGGAAAATACACGTGTTGGACAATTAACTAATTATGATAAGCTTACGTTTGACGTGTTAACTGACGGAAGTATCAGCCCAGAAGAAGCAGTTTCACTTGGAGCTAAAATTCTTTCTGAGCACTTAAGTATCTTCGTTAATTTAACAGATGAAGCGCAAAAAGCTGAAATTATGATTGAAAAAGAAGAAAGCCATAAAGAGAAAGTGCTTGAAATGACTATTGAGGAATTAGACTTGTCTGTTCGTTCATATAATTGTTTAAAACGCGCTGGAATCAATACAGTACAGGAACTTGCTGATAAATCCGAAGACGATATGATGAAAGTCCGTAACTTGGGACGTAAATCGCTTGAGGAAGTAAAAGTAAAACTGGCTGACCTTGGCTTATCTCTAAGAAACGAAAACTGATAAAGGAGGCAATTCCATGGGTTACAGAAAATTAGGTCGTACAAGCTCACAACGTAAAGCTTTACTACGTGATCTTGCAACGGATTTAATCGTACATGAACGTATTGAAACAACAGAAGCTCGCGCTAAAGAGATTCGTAAAGTTGTTGAAAAACTAATCACTTCTGGGAAAAAAGGAGACTTGCACGCTCGTCGTCAAGCGGCTGCTTTTGTTCGTCATGAAGTTGTAGATGTAGTTCAAGTAGATGCAAAAGGTAAAGATGGTTCTACTGTGAAGAAAAACCGTCCTGTTTATGCGCTACAAAAACTATTTGATGATGTTGCTCCACGTTACGCGGAACGTCAAGGTGGTTACACTCGCATCTTGAAAAAAGGTCCACGTCGCGGTGACGGCGCACCAATGGTTATTATTGAATTAGTTTAATAACAAAACGTTTAAAGCAAGTGGAGTGTCATGATATGGAGACTTTCTGTTTTCTTGTCTAGCTCTGTGTTTCTTAGTCTACTTAATCGTAGGCTAGGAAGCAGGCTTTTTTTGTTTGACCTGCTTTAGAATTTGATATGCAGGTCAAACTTAAAAAGTGATATTTTTCTTGCACTGTATTAAAATAACATCTATAGTATACTCCAAAGAAGAGCAAAGGAGTGACTGTCGATGAACCTGATAACAAACTCAGAAATAGTTCAAAATCGTTTGTATAATTCTGGGTTACTACATAATAAATTTCGTAGCGCACCTGTAGCTTCAAGTGCGCTATTTGGCATACAGTCACAATATCAGCAATTCGGCGAAATTAGTTTATTTAATCGTGTAACTAATCTAACTAAAAAAGATTTGCAGAGCGATTATGATCAGAAAAAGTTGATTAAAATATGGGGTCAAAGAATGACTGTGCATATGTATACGCCCGCTGACTGGTTTTTTATTCATAATGTATATGCGATTAGGAATAATTGGATAAAAAAGCATACAGAGGCTCTTGGTTATGATTTAGATGCACTCTTAGAAGGAATGGAACAGTTGCTTTTGAGTGAAGAAAAAATACCTAAAGAAGCATTTGCGCAATTATTTGGAGAGCAAGCGAAAAAGTTGATGACTTGGGGTGGTGTTTTTATCCAAGGTTCTCTTGATGGTAAATTGTTTTGTGTTCCTGAAACACCAAAAACCAAATTTTATAGTCATCGTTATTGGATAGATTCTGAGACAGAAAAATCGTGGCTAACTACTTCTCGTGAGCATACTGGGCTGGAAGAGATGGTTGAACGGTATTTTAGTGCATATGGTCCTGCAACAATTCAAGATTTTAAGCATTGGACGGGACTACCAAACTTCGAATTTCAAGCAACACTTGATAAATTACTCCCAACTTATTTTTGTTATCTAGGTGAAGATGGGAGGAACTATTATAGCAAAGCAGAAGTTCAGAAAGAGCTAAAGTCAGAAAAGCCAATTTTACTCGGTAAGTTTGATCCGCTTTTTGTTAGTTATCAGAAAAAAGATTGGTTAGCTGCTGAAAAAGAGCTAAGTCTGATTTGGCGGTCTGCAGGTCAAATCGAAGCAGTATTGATTTTAGATGATATGTTTTATGGTACTTGGAGATATAAAATCACAGGAGAAAAAATTGTGTTCCATTTTTATTTAAGTAAAAAAATGTCTAAGAAAAATCAAAAGCAGACTGAGAAAGAAGCCATTCAACTTGCTTTATTTCTAAATAAAAATTACCAAGGAAGTAAATTTGAACAAATATAAAAAGAACTCTATCGCGTGAATTTTACGCAATAGAGTCTTTTTTATAAAAATGGCATTTCTGGAAAATATTCTAATGCTAATTTGATGCTCGCTGTCTGGCTAGGTTGGAATAACTGGCATATTTGAAAGTCGCCATCCAGTGATAGTAAAAATACGGCATCTTCAATGGTCATTTGATTATTATCTGTTAGCAAATTGACCATGTTTTGCAAGGCGGTTTTAGCTGCACTTTCGATAGTAGGTTTTGAGGCGATACAAATTAAGTAATTGTCTTGAATGATGACAGGTGTTGGCGCTTTTTTATTTTTTAAAATCTGTAATCGTAATGTTACTTCTGCTGGGATTTCTGCATAGCTTGAGGTGATTTCTCCAAGACCGGTAGTGGCATGTACATCACCAACATGAAGTAAACCGCCATTTTTTTCAACGGGTAAAAAGACAGTCGCTCCCTCTGTCAGATGTGATGAATCAAGTGTACCACCATAATTTGTTGGTAGGTGAAATGGCTTTGACTCATTTCTAGATTCTGTTTTTAATAAGCCAATCGTTTTCTTTACGTTGATGTTAATTTGTTCAGAGTAAATGATTTTATTATTTTGAATTTTGTAACGCCTAATACTATTATTTGGTAATAAATCATCTAGTATCCCGATGTTAGGCCCGTTTAGCAATACAGTATCGTTACTTGTGAGCTTGATTTTTTCAATCGTTACTGCGAGTAAATCACCAGGCACTGCTTGATCAACAAAAATTGGTCCGCTTGTAGGTGAAAACTGTTTCCAATCGATTTCCCCGTAATGAAGGCGTTCTTCGTGAATTTGGCTATTGAAATGGTCTTTTATTTTTAATTTGACGACCGAGCCATCTTTCACTGTAAGCGCAGGTTGCGTCAATTTATCCATCTCATAAGTTGACTGCTCTCTGGTTACAAGTTTTTTCATCTCATCCCTTCTCTCTATTCACTTTTATACTGACGGGTGAATTATAGCAAACAAAGAAGTCTGATGTAAATGGATATTCTGTGAACAATTCAAGCGGTTTTGGCTGGAAAGAGGGCTAGATTATTCCATTTTCTCAATTGTCATATGAGGGAGGTTTTGAATAAAGTGAAATAGTTCGGATTCATCGGTCTTATTCTTTGTTTTTATTACGATATTCACTTTAAAAATAAGGTTTTCACCAACCATATCTCTTTCTGTGTTATAGGGAATTATTTGCTGGTTATTTTGCTGGATTTTATCTGTAATTTTCACAAGGTTGGAGTTGTCGGTAGTAGAATACATTAGGGATGTTGTGTGGAGACCAAAGGATTTAAAAACGATGCTAAGAAACTCCAAACCAATCAATGTAAGTAAAGTAGCGGCTATTCCGACAGCGTACATACCCGCACCAACTGCAAGACCAATTCCGGCAGTAGCCCAAAGTCCTGCTGCAGTCGTCAAACCACGTACAAATTTCTTTTGAATGATAATGGTCCCTGCGCCAATAAAGCCAATACCGCTAACAACCTGTGCAGCGACACGACTAGGATCAAATGATATAGTTTGCATTTTGGCGATTTCTGAAAAGCCGTACTGCGAAACAATCATAATTAAAGCACTACCAAGAGAGACTAGAAAATGTGTTCTAAATCCTGCTTCTTTAGCTCGAATTTCCCGATCAAGGCCAATAATCGCCCCAAGAACACCAGCAACAACTAGACGTAAAATAAAATCGGGTAACATAGTATCACTTCCTTTGTTTCTATGTACTTCCTTTTTACCCCAAATAAACGAACGCAATCAAAAAGGAAATTTTGCGCCAGATGGATGTTTATACTATAATATACAATGAATGGTCAAAAAGTGAGGTGCTAAGCGTGGCGGAAAGTTTTGTAAGATTGGAACACGTTTTTTATAAATATGAAGATGCAGAGAACTTTGCAGTCAAAGATGTGACAATTTCTGCAGAAAAAGGTGAATGGTTGGCGCTAGTTGGCCATAATGGCTCGGGAAAATCAACCATTGCTAAACTACTAAATGGGCTGCTCTTTCCAGAAGATGGTTTAATTAAAATCGGGCATTTTGTTTTGTCTGAAAAAAATATATGGGAAATTAGAAGGCAAGTTGGAATGGTTTTTCAAAATCCCGATAATCAATTTGTGGGTGCGACAGTCCAAGATGATGTTGCTTTTGGTCTTGAAAACCATGGAATCCCGCATGATGTAATGGTAAAACGTGTCGAATCAGCACTAGATGAAGTAGGAATGCAAAGTTATGCATTACATGAACCAGCTAGACTTTCAGGTGGTCAAAAACAACGGGTTGCAATTGCTGGGGTGCTTGCGTTACAACCAGATGTTATCATTTTAGATGAGGCAACTTCCATGCTTGATCCAAGAGGCCGGGCGGAAGTGATGGAAACGATTCGGATTATGCGCGAAAAAGAAGACATAACAGTTATTTCCATTACGCACGATTTGGATGAGGTTCTTTTTGCTGACCGAGTAATTGTGATGAACGAAGGAGAAATTCATAGTGAGGGGACACCGAAAGAAATTTTCCAACAGGCAGATGCGATGCGAAAAATTGGATTAGGCGTACCATTTATTATTGAATTGCAAGAAAAATTAGTTGCTGGTGGCTTTGAAACTGGAAGTACCGTGCTATCGGAAGGAGCCTTACTGGATCAATTATGGAAATTAAACTCGAACAATTAGGTTATTGTTACCAAAAAAATAGCCCGTTTGAAAAGCGAGCATTACTTGATGTAAATGTTTCTTTTGATTCTGGTAGCTATTCCGCAATCATTGGACATACTGGTTCAGGTAAATCGACCTTGCTCCAACATTTAAATGCGCTTTTAATGCCAACAGAAGGTAAAATAACAGTTGGTGATAGAGAAATTATTGCCGGAGTAAAACAAAAGAAACTTCGAGATCTTCGTAAAAAAGTAGGGATAGTTTTTCAGTTTCCAGAAGCGCAGTTATTTGAAGAGACGGTTGAAAAAGATATTTGCTTTGGACCAATAAATTTTGGTGTCTCAGAAGAAGATGCCAAACTTCGAGCAAAAAAAGTGATTTATGAAGTAGGGCTAACTGAAGATATTTTGTCTCGTTCTCCATTTGAACTTTCGGGTGGGCAAATGCGTCGAGTTGCGATTGCTGGTGTTTTGGCTATGGATCCTGAAGTACTCGTGCTAGATGAACCAACTGCAGGTCTAGATCCTCATGGGCGAGAAGAAATTATGGAGATGTTTTATAACCTTCATAAAGAAAAAGGATTAACAACTGTACTTGTAACACACAGTATGGAAGATGCCGCGAGATATGCGGAAAAAATTGTTTTAATGAAGGCGGGGACGGTACTGCAAATTGGGAAACCCCGAGAGATATTTGCTAATCCAGCTGAATTAATTGATCTTGGTTTATCTGTTCCTGATGTTGTGCGGTTTCAAGGGTTGTTTGAGCATAAATTTAATGTTAAACTTTCCAAAACTTGTTTGACAATTACTGAATTAACAACAGAAATGGCGCCACACTTAGCGAAGGGCGGGGCTTAATCATGATGGATAAAATGATTCTCGGACGATATATCCCGGGAAATTCTTTGTTACATAGACTTGATCCTCGTGCGAAAATCACTGCTGTTATGGCGTTTATCGCAATTGTTTTTTTAGCTAACAATTGGCAAACGTATGCATTAATGTTTTTATATATTTTATATCTAGTTTTAACCTCGAAAGTGCCATTTTTATTTTTTATTAAAGGGTTACAACCGATATTTTGGCTAATTTTAATTACACTGTTGCTACAAGTTTTTTTCACAAAAGGCGGCACGGTTTTAGTGGATTTAGGCTTTTTACAAATAACCACGCTCGGACTGGCAAATGGGGCTATGATGTTTTGTCGATTTGTCCTAATTATTTTTATGACCACTTTGCTAACATTAACAACAAGCCCAATTGAACTAACAGATGGTCTAGAGAAAATCCTAGCTCCATTTCGCTTATTTCATCTGCCTGTTCACGAACTTGCGCTTATGCTAAGTATTTCGTTACGATTTATACCTACGTTGATGGATGAGACGGAGAAAATATTGAAGGCTCAAAAGGCACGTGGGGTAGAATTTACAAGTGGCAAATGGAGCGAACGGATTAAGGCAGTTATTCCACTTCTCGTCCCGTTATTTATCAGTGCATTTAAACGTGCAGAAGATTTAGCAATTGCGATGGAAGCAAGGGGGTACCGCGGGGGTAAAGGACGAACGAGATTTCGTTTGTTACACTGGCGGTTTGCAGATACATTTTTACTTATTTCACTAGTTTTTTTAAGTGGATTATTATTTTGGTTGCGGAGTTGAAAGGGATGACAAGATATAAAGCGGTAATTTCGTATGATGGAAGTGAGTTCTATGGTTATCAAGTGCAGCCGAACACACGGACAGTTCAAGCGGAAATTGAAAAAGCGCTGAAAAAGATGCATAAAGGGAAAAATGTGCGGGTGACAGCTTCGGGGAGAACTGATACGGGTGTACATGCGAAAGGTCAAGTGATTCATTTTGATTCAGAATTAGATATCTCAGCAGAGAAATTCCAAAAAGCACTTCAGGTAATGACGCCATTTGATATTAGTTTTTTAACAGTAGAAGAAGTGTCAGGAGATTTTCATGCTAGATTTGGCACAGTTGGAAAAGAATATCGTTATGTTATAAAACGGACAAAAGTTTTTGATCCATTTAGTCGGCATTTTGCGCTTCATTACCCCTATGAACTTAATGTGGAAAAAATGAAACTTGCGAGCAGCCGCTTAATTGGCGAACATGATTTCACAAGTTTTTGTTCCGCAAGAACAGAGCGTGATTCGAAAATACGTACGCTTTATAGCATTGATTTTTACGAGGAAGATGAGGAGACTTTAGTGATTGCTTTTCAAGGTAACGGGTTTCTTTATAATATGGTGCGAATTTTGACTGGAACTTTACTTGATGCTGGGCAAGGTCGTATTTCTCCAGATGAAATTACAAAGGCACTTCTAGCTTCTGACAGACAAAAACTTATAAGCAAAACAGCACCACCACAAGGATTGTATTTATGGCGAGTTGACTATGAGTGAAATAAGCGAATAAATATTGAATAATGCATTGACTTTTTGACTGGAAAACGGTATTATGGACTATGGTATTGTTTGCCCCACAATAAGCCCCGGAAGGTTGTTGTGTTTAAACAATAAAAATATAGAATAGCATTTCGGGAATTAGGAACAGTTTTCGGGAGCTAATTTGTTTCAATTTATTTAGGAGGGTAATTCATGCGTACAACTTATATGGCGAAACCCGGCGAAGTAGAACGTAAATGGTACGTTATCGACGCTACTGGTGTTTCTTTAGGACGTTTATCCAGTGAAGTTGCTTCAATTCTTCGTGGAAAAAACAAACCACAATTTACTCCACATATCGATACTGGAGACTTTGTAATCATCATTAACGCTGGTAAGATTGGTCTTACTGGTAAAAAAGCTACTGACAAAATTTACTACCGTCACTCACAATATCCAGGCGGTTTGAAATCTCGTACTGCAGGTGAAATGCGTACAAACAATCCAGAGAAATTATTAGAACTATCTATCAAAGGTATGCTTCCAAAAAATTCTCTTGGACGTCAATTATTCAAAAAATTACACGTATATGGTGGAGCAGAACACGAACATGCAGCTCAACAACCAGAAGTATACGAATTACGCGGTTAATTAATAAAGGAGGAATACTAAGTGACTCAAGTACAATATTACGGAACTGGTCGTCGTAAAAGCTCTGTAGCTCGTGTACGTTTAGTACCAGGCGACGGCAAAATCGTTATTAACAATAGAGACTGGGAAGATTATATCCCATTTGCAGCTCTTCGTGAAGTTATCAAACAACCTTTAGTAGCTACAGAAACTTTAGGTAACTATGATGTACTAGTAAACGTTCACGGTGGTGGTTACACTGGTCAAGCCGGTGCTATCCGTCATGGTGTAGCTCGTGCACTATTACAAGTGGCACCTGAGTACCGCCCAGCGCTTAAATCTGCTGGTCTACTTACTCGTGACCCACGTATGAAAGAACGTAAAAAGTACGGACTTAAAGGCGCGCGTCGTGCACCTCAGTTCTCAAAACGTTAATATCGACGTTTCAAAGCATTTCCCTTTTCGGAGGGGAGTGCTTTTTTTGTTTTAAACTGATATATAATTTATTCATCTCATTAGTAGGTTTCTTCAAGTGCTTTTGTTATTCTAGGGAAGATATCACAATGACTAATACTCATTGTGATATTTGTAACAATTTCATATAAATGTGTTATAATAATTAAAGGTTCATAATAATTAGATAAAATAATAAATAAGGGATTCACTATTATAGATAGAAAAAAGTACACAAAAAAAGCGCCGAAACAGCGCTACTTAATGAAAAGTTGATAACGGACAAAGCCTTATTTTAACTTGCTATGTTATTTTGAATACTAACAATATGTTCATTGTACCAAAATCTCAAAAAAATGCAACTCAAAAAAGGTTGAAAGGATGAAGGCAATGAGAAAACCTTATACAATCGGCTTGGACATTGGCACTAATTCAGTGGGATGGGCAGTGTTGACAGATCAATACAATCTAGTGAAGAGAAAAATGAAAGTTGCGGGAAGCACAGAGAAAAAGCAGATAAAGAAAAATTTCTGGGGTGTTAGGTTATTTGATGAGGGTGAAGTAGCAGCTGGAAGAAGAATGAATAGAACAACTAGAAGAAGAATAGAGAGAAGACGTAACAGGATTGCTTATTTACAAGAAATATTCGCAGCGGAAATGGCGGAAGTTGATGCAAACTTTTTCTATCGGTTAGAAGATAGTTTTTATATTGAAAGTGAAAAAAGGCACAGTCGTCATCCGTTTTTTGCAACGATTGAGGAAGAAGTAGCGTATCATGAGGAATACAAAACAATTTACCATTTACGAGAAAAATTGGTGAATTCTTCGGATAAGGCTGATTTGAGGTTGGTCTATTTAGCACTAGCTCATATTATAAAATATCGAGGAAATTTTTTAATTGAAGGTATGCTGGATACCAAAAATACTTCTGTAGATGAAGTATTCAAGCAATTTATACAGACATATAATCAAATATTTGCAAGTGATATAGAAGAAGGTTCTCTAACAAGACTAGAGGAAAATAAAGAAGTAGCTGAAATCCTTTCAGAAAAGCTTACACGAAGAGAAAAATTGGACAAAATCTTAAAATTATACACAGGCGAAAAATCTACAGGTATGTTTGCTCAATTCATAAACTTGATTATCGGGAGTAAAGGGAATTTTAAAAAAGTTTTTGATCTTAATGAAAAAACAGATCTTGAATGCGCAAAAGATACTTACGAAGAAGATTTAGAGACCTTATTGGCAAAAATTGGAGATGAATATGCAGAAATCTTTGTTGCAGCAAAAAGTACATATAATGCGGTAGTGTTATCTAGCATCATTACAGTTACTGATACAGAAACAAAAGCAAAGTTGTCTGCTAGTATGATTGAACGTTTTGATAAGCATGAAAAAGATTTAAAGAGATTAAAAGCATTTTTCAAAATGCAATTACCAGAAAAGTTTAGTGAAGTATTTAACGATATAGAAAAAAATGGCTATGCAGGCTATATAGATGGTAAAACAACTCAAGCTGATTTTTATAAATATATGAAAAAAATGTTAGCGAATATCGATGGAGCTGACTACTTTATTGATCAAATAGAAGAAGAAAATTTTTTACGGAAACAACGTACATTTGATAATGGTACCATTCCACATCAGTTACATTTGGAAGAATTAGAAGCTATTTTGCATCAGCAGGCAAAATACTATCCTTTTTTAAGAAAAGATTATGAAAAAATAAGAAGTTTAGTAACTTTTCGAATTCCTTATTTTATAGGGCCATTAGCGAATGGACAGAGTGATTTTGCTTGGTTGACTAGAAAAGCAGATGGTGAAATTAGGCCGTGGAATATAGAAGAAAAAGTGGATTTCGGTAAGTCGGCAATAGATTTCATTGAAAAAATGACAAATAAAGATACCTATTTACCAAAAGAAAACGTATTACCGAAACATAGCCTGTGCTATCAAAAATACATGGTTTATAATGAGTTGACCAAAATTAGATATATTGATGATCAAGGGAAAACGCACCATTTTTCAGGTCAGGAAAAACAACAGATTTTTAATGGGTTATTTAAACAGCAACGCAAAGTGAAAAAGAAAGATTTAGAGCGATTTTTATATACTATAAATCATATTGAAAGCTCGACCATTGAAGGAGTTGAAGATGCGTTTAATTCTAGTTTCGCTACCTACCATGATTTGCAAAAAGTGGGAGTGACACAAGAAATTTTGGATAACCCATTAAATGCAGACATGCTAGAAGAAATTGTGAAAATCTTAACGGTGTTTGAAGATAAGCGCATGATTAAAGAACAGTTACAATCATTTTCTGATGTTTTAGATGGAACTATTTTGAAAAAACTAGAGCGCCGTCACTATACAGGCTGGGGAAGATTATCGGCTAAGTTACTTACTGGGATTCGCGATAAACACTCGCATTTAACTATTTTAGATTATTTAATGAATGATGATGGGCTTAATCGTAATTTGATGCAATTGATAAATGACAGTAATTTATCATTTAAATCAATTATCGAAAAAGAACAAGTTTCTACAGCAGATAAAGGAATTCAAAGTATTGTGGCAGAACTTGCTGGTAGTCCGGCTATTAAAAAAGGTATTCTCCAAAGTTTGAAAATTGTTGATGAACTTGTTGGTATAATGGGCTATCCACCGCAAACAATTGTTGTGGAAATGGCTAGAGAAAATCAAACTACTGGTAAAGGGAAAAATAACTCTAAGCCACGTTTTACATCATTAGAGAAAGCTATCAAAGAATTTGGAAGTCAAATTTTAAAAGAACATCCGACTGATAATCAAGGTTTGAAAAACGATAGATTGTATTTATATTATTTGCAAAATGGAAAAGACATGTACACCGGAAAAGAGTTAGATATTCATAATCTTTCTAATTACGATATTGATCATATTATTCCGCAGAGTTTTATAACAGATAACTCGATTGATAACCGTGTGCTAGTAAGTTCGACTGCAAATCGTGAAAAAGGTGATAATGTTCCACTACTGGAGGTCGTTCGGAAGAGAAAAGCATTTTGGGAAAAATTATATCAAGCTAAACTGATGAGTAAACGGAAATTTGATTATTTAACTAAAGCAGAACGTGGCGGACTTACAGAGGCGGATAAAGCAAATTTTATTCAAAGGCAATTAGTGGAAACTCGGCAAATCACAAAGAATGTGGCGAATATCCTATATCAGCGTTTTAATTGTAAACAGGATGAAAATGGAAATGAGGTGGAACAGGTTCAAATTGTTACACTGAAATCCACTTTGGTCAGTCAATTCCGCAAACAATTCCAGTTGTACAAAGTTCGTGAAGTTAATGACTATCACCATGCGCATGATGCCTATTTAAATGGTGTTGTGGCAAATACATTATTAAAAGTATATCCCCAGTTAGAGCCAGAATTTGTTTATGGTGATTACCATCAGTTTGACTGGTTTAAAGCAAATAAAGCTACAGCAAAAAAACAATTTTATACAAATATTATGCGATTCTTTGCAAAGGAAAATCAAATAATAGATGAAAATGGTGAAATTTTGTGGGATAAACGGTATTTAGACACTATCAAGAAGGTCCTCAACTACCGTCAAATGAATATTGTGAAGAAAACGGAAATTCAAAAGGGTGAGTTTTCGAAAGCCACAATTAAACCTAGAGGCGAATCTAGTAAATTAATTTCTAGAAAAACAAAGTGGGATCCGATGAAGTATGGTGGCTTTGACAGCCCTAATATGGCATATGCTATCATTATTGAATATGAAAAAGGGAAGACGAAACCAGTTGTTGAGAAGAAAATTATTCAGGTTAATATCATGGAGCGTATGGCATTTGAAAAGAATCAGATAGCATTCTTGGAGGAAAAAGGCTATTGTAATCCTAAAGTGCTTACAAAAATGCCAAAATATACTTTATATGAATGCGAGAATGGACGCCGTAGGATGTTAAGTAGTGCTAATGAAGCTCAAAAAGGAAATCAAATGGTGTTGCCTACCCATTTAATAACTTTACTTTACCATGCGAAAAATTGTGAAGCTAGTGATGGGAAAAGTTTAGCTTATATTGAAATGCATCAAGCAATGTTTGCTGAGTTATTGGCACGTGTATCCGAATTTGCGAGAAGATACACATTAGCAGATGCAAATTTAGAAAAAATCAATATACTTTTTGAGCAAAATAAAGAAGGTGATATCAAGGCTCTCGCGCAATCTTTTGTTAATTTAATGGACTTTAATGCGATGGGGGCACCAGCAAGCTTTAAATTTTTTGAAACTACCATTGAACGAAAAAGATATAATAACCTTAAAGAACTATTAAACGCCACCATCATCTACCAATCAATTACAGGGCTTTATGAAGCGCGTAAAAGGTTGGATGACTAAATGGGATGGCGAACAGTTGTTGTCAATTCACATTCGAAGTTATCATACAAAAATCAGCATCTTGTATTTAAGTCTGCCAATCAACATGAAATGATCCATCTATCAGAAATTGATGTGCTTATATTAGAAACAACGGATATAACGCTGACGACCATGTTAATCAACTGCTTAATGGCTGAGAATATTTTGATTCTTTTTTGTGATGATAAGCGATTACCTATTGGGAAAGTTCTTCCTTTCTACGGGCGCCATGATAGCAGTTTACAGTTATCCAAGCAATTGCAATGGAGGTCTGAATTAAAGGCCGAGATATGGACGGAGATTATTTCGCAAAAAATATTAAATCAGAGTACATTTTTATCTATGCTAGATTATGAGGAAAAGGCGGATGCATTAATAAATTTGCATGCGACTTTAGCGGTTTTTGATCCAACTAATCGCGAAGGACATGCAGCTAGAATTTATTTTAATCAGCTTTTTGGAAATGATTTTACACGTGAACAGGAGAATAATATTAATAGCGGGTTAAACTATGGTTATACATTACTATTAAGTGTTTTTGCGAGAGAAATAGTAAAATCTGGATGCATGACACAATTTGGTTTAAAACATTCGAATCAGTTTAATGATTTTAATTTCGCTAGTGATTTAATGGAACCATTTAGGCTACTAGTCGACCAAATCGTCTATGAAAAACGTAATGAGGATTTTCAAGTAATCAAGCACTCCTTGTTTACCCTTTTTACTCAGCAGTTTGATTATAACAATCAGCATATGTTTTTAACTAATATTGCTAGTGATTATACAAAGAAAATAGTAAAAGCACTAAATGAAGAAAGGGAAGGGGTTCCTGAATTTAGGATATGAGTTATCGATATATGAGAATGTTATTAATGTTTGATATGCCGACAGATACAGCTAAAGAAAGAAAAGCGTACCGACAATTTCGTCGATTTATATTGAGTGAGGGCTTTATAATGCACCAGTACTCTGTTTATAGTAAGATTTTATTAAACGGAACTGCTAGTAAAGCAATGCTTGCCCGCTTGAAACAACAAAATCCTAAAAAAGGATTGATTACTTTATTGACTGTGACGGAAAAACAGTTTGCACGTATGGTATATTTAAGTGGTGAACAGAATAAAAGCATAGGTAATTCAGATGCCAGACTCATTTTCCTAGGAGATGATAGGGATGAATTTTAATTTTAAACTACTTGATAATCCCATAGAGATAGAAGGTTCAACCATATTTGTAGTAGAAGATGTCCGTATTTTTGCAAATATCACTAAGTTATTCTATCAATATGATGAAACAGAAGACTTGAAAGTATTTAATGCAAAAATGCAGCCTTTAAAAAGTAGTGAATTAATGTTAATTACAGATGTATTAGGCCATGATATTAATTCTACAGCAACATTAAAATTAATTTATGGTGACTTGGAACAGCAACTTAATGAAAAACCAGAAGTAAAATCAATGATTGATAAACTGACTGCGACAATTAGTGAATTGATAGGTTACGAACTATTAGAACATGAGCTTGATTTGGAAGAAGACGAAATCACGGTCATTGAATTATTTAAAGCCTTAGGAATAAAAATAGAAACGAAAAGCGATACTATTTTTGAGAAGTTAATTGAAATTGTGCAAGTTTATAAATATTTATCAAAGAAGAAACTATTAGTTTTCATTAATGTGTGTGCGTACCTTACAAAGGAAGAGTTGTTGGAATTAAAGCGGTATATTTCTTTATATCAGGTAAAAGTTTTATTTATAGAGCCTAGGAAAATAAAGGGATTTTCACAGATTATTTTAGATGCAGATTATTTTTTGGATATAGAAAATGGCATCTAAAGATTAAATGCTCTTTGAAAATAAAATATATTTAGTTCAACAGGCATTCAAAATTGAAATCTTGCTATGGATTAATGGCGCGATTACGAAATCTTAGAGAATAAAAATTTCTGCGAGGTTTTAGAGCTATGTTATTTTGAATGCTACCAAAACCTTCCTCTGCACTCCTAGCTACTCCACACAGTTTTAGAGCTATGTTATTTTGAATGCTACCAAAACCGGATGTTGGCTATTCGATGATGTTTTCAGGTTTTAGAGCTATGTTATTTTGAATGCTACCAAAACTGGGACTTATAAAGGGACGTTCGATAGTAGGTTTTAGAGCTATGTTATTTTGAATGCTACCAAAACTGTTGTATAGCATGAAATCACCCCCAGACGGTTTTAGAGCTATGTTATTTTGAATGCTACCAAAACGCCCATCGAAACGTTATTTATGATGCAATAGTTTTAGAGCTATGTTATTTTGAATGCTACCAAAACCGAATCTGCATGGCTCGTAAAAAATGCTGCGTTTTAGAGCTATGTTATTTTGAATGCTACCAAAACTGAAAAAAGTACTTTTACATCGTTGAAATCGTTTTAGAGCTATGTTATTTTGAATGCTACCAAAACAAGCAAAAGGACATTTGAGAGAAGTTGACTGTTTTAGAGCTATGTTATTTTGAATGCTACCAAAACTCTTTGCCATACGTTTTTTCTCTGACCTGCGTTTTAGAGCTATGTTATTTTGAATGCTACCAAAACCCGGCGTAAAATATTTAAGGCGGAAATTGAGTTTTAGAGCTATGTTATTTTGAATGCTACCAAAACCGTATCTGGTTGATGACACGCAAAATATTAGTTTTAGAGCTATGTTATTTTGAATGCTACCAAAACAATCATCGGGTGGTTTATCGTTTTACCAATGTTTTAGAGCTATGCTATTTTGAAGGATAAAAAAACAAACCATCTAATTTCGGTTTGTTTTTTTATTTGCCTAGTATTCCTAGATTCTCAGCATAGCGAAATTTGAAAGTGCAAGCTGGATTTAAAACGAAGGAAGTAAATCGGCAACCAACACATTCGTTAAAACTCCTGAAATGAGACCTGGCTAAAATAGCAGATGAATATTCTCACAATGTTGTTATTTCTATTTCTAAACAAGCTCATTTAGCTGTTGGCCCTCTCTTTTTTAACAAGTTTAGTTAAAATGACAAAAGTAGTTCAATTTTACGGTTAAATTAGCGTATTTTTATGCAATTTTGTGTCATCTTACAGGAGCTGGGTGTGGTATAGTGTTATAGTCAGAGCTCAACCTATGAAGCGTTTTATTACACATACTACAAGAAGCTATTCTGCCTATTTAATAGACATCTACACTTTGCGGACGCTTATTATAAATTTTCTTAGAATAATAATATAGCATAAATAAAATAAATCTTGATGAATTAGAAGTTTTAAAGAATGGTATCAGTAAAATAAACTGATTTCCCGTATGGAAGGAGAACAACAAATTTGCACATAAAAAATATTTATATTAGATGGATACCTTATTTACTTATAATAACCTTGATTTTCTTGATTACAACACAGAGTCTAGCACCTTTTGCTGTCATTTATTCGATCACAGCTGCCGTTTTACTCGTTTATCTTTGGTTGTCGAAAAGCAAAATACGGACGAAACTTATTTTGTCGCTGATTTACTTGGTTATCTTAGCTTTACAACAAGTGTTGGCTGCGCTCTATCTATTCTCAGGTGGGGAAAGTTGGATGTTTTTCACCATAAAAAAAGTGGCGGCAATCTTGATTATTTTTGTGCCATTTTTGGTTGGATATTTCTATTATTTATACACATTGCAACGTGAATTTTCAATCAAAGAAGCAACGTCCATTAGTTTTGAAATGTTAAGAGAAGTTTATTTGGTGGGGACAGCTTACAAAACAAAGTGGCAAAAAAGCAAAAACTCATTTTCAAAAGATAATTTGAATGAAATATTAAAAGATATTCCTAGGCATAGTTATACAAAATACCTTAATAAAAATACATTAACAGAAGCTTATTTTGAAGAATGTACAAAATCCTTAAATGACAAACACCTATACATTGTAATATCTAGCACAGGCAGCCCGGCAAGTGAAGTGATCTCCTTGTTTACGAATAAAACTTATAACCATGTTTCCTTAAGTTTTGATCGGGATTTGAAAACGACTATCAGCTATAACGGCGGAGAAAACATTACAATGCCTGGACTTAACCCAGAAAAAATCATTTCATTTAACAAAAAAAGTGATGCTTCTGTTATGGTGTATCAGCTCGAAATATCTAAAGAAAAAAAGCAGCTGATTATTGATAAAATTAAAGAAATTAACGAAAAGGGAAGTGCTTATAATCTCGTTGGTCTCGTAACGAAAGTGTCTCTTCGGCCGAATATTATGTTTTGCTCGCAGTTTGTTTATAACATTTTGCGATTCGCGCAATTAGAATATTTTCAGGATTCGGCTACTAAAATTAAACCAACTGATTTTGTTGAAAGAGACTATTATCGAAAATTAGCATTCTGTTATGAAATTAAATTTAATGAACAACTCTAAAAAGAAGAAGCAGGAAAGGGCGGCCCAACTATTGCAACTTAATCATGAGCAGGAAAAAAGTTATATAAAACTGGATAACACATCTATTATTCATTTAGCTTCCAAAAATAAAAAATGGATAAATTTGTTTCGATTATCAGTTTCCTTAAAAGACCCAGTTGATCCAAAGATTTTACAACTTGCTTTAAATAAGACAGTTAAACGTTTTCCAACAGTAGCTGCTCGAATTCATAAAGGGGCATTTTGGTATTACCAATTGGCAGTAAATAATCCTCCAAAAGTTATACCTGATCAAAATGCGCTCCTATGCTATATGTCTGATGAAGAACTTGAACAATGCGCTTTTCGCGTGTTGTATGCTCCAAAAGCCATTCATGTGGAAATTTTTCATGCGTTGACAGACGGGAGAGGTGGAGAAGTTTTCTTGAAGTCTCTTCTCGCGGAATACCTTACGATGAAACACCATATATCTATTCCGGCAGTTGATGGGATTCTCGAACGAACTGAGGCAGCAAATGAAGCAGAATTCACTGATAAATATTTAGAGGTGGCAGATTCAAGCCCTCAAAAACTGCCGAAAGAAAAACACAAAAAAATTTACCAATTCCGCGAAGAAGCAGGAGGAGCATTACAGCTTACAACGATTAAATTATCTGTCAAAGAACTAAAAAAATTAGCTAAAAAACTAGGTGTAAGTTTGACGGTTTTAATCGCAGCTTTTGTTTCTGAAGCAATACTTGCCAATCAAAAAGAAGATAAAAATCAGAAAGACCGGCTTATCAAACTTTTCTTGCCAATTGACTTGCGCAACTTTTATCCAAGCCAAACACTGCGCAATTTTGTGCTTTATGCCAAACCGGAAATTGACCCAAAAGAAACGAATCTTCATTTAACAAAAATTGCGCACGCGATTCAACAACAACTAACTGAGAAGCTATCAGAAAAACGACTTCGCGCAAGAATTACTCATAATGTTCGACTGGAGCAAAATCCAATTATTAAACGTATCCCTTTATTTATAAAACGCTATTTGATGAAATTCTTTTTTTCTTTTAGTGAAAAAACCACTTGTTTGACGCTTTCCAATTTAGGTGAGATGAAGGTACCGGAAGAAATGGCGCGCTATGTTGAGTGTTTTGATTTTATTTTAAGCCCGCGATCTAAGACTCCTTATAACATTGGTGTGTGTAGTTTCGACGGTGAACTGAGAATTAATATAAGTAGGAATGCACAGAGCCCGCTTTTAGAAAACGCTTTATTTACACTATTTACTGCGCAAGAAATAGCTTTTGAAGTAGAAAAACAGTGATAATCCAATTATACATGTTAAAAAGTGCGCTCCCGTATCCTGGGAACGCACTTTTTTTGTGTTTTGTGAAGATAATTTAAATCAGAGAGTCTACAGAATTTTTTACTTACCCTACGCCAGAACTTGCTTTTGTCTAAAACAGAATACGGAAGCGATTATTAATAATACAATCGCTGGGAATGCTAACAGAGCAGTTAGAACAAAACAAGCGCACCCAATTATTCCTAAAATATGCCCAACAATAGAAAGTCCGGCTTTTTTAGATTTAACTAGAGCAATAATATGAATGATAAGTCCGATTCCTGCCATAACATAAAAGAAAATTCCGACTGCACTTGTTTGTGAGCCATCTCCACCTGAAAAACTCTCGCTAAAAGCCATAAACGTAATTATAAACCAAGATGTGGTAAATAAGATGGCATTAATAATATCTAGAATTGCAGCAGTGGTGTTAATTCCTAATTTTGTTTTTTTCATTGTTATCTCCTTTTTTATTTTTCTATATAATCGCAGTGCGTTTATACCTTTTGGAACGATGGATGTTGATTATGTAAAACCATCTTAAACATTACCACTTTTTGTAAATCAACTACCCATATAATATAATAAGCTAAATAACATATTATTGGAGGAATGACTAATGGCGGAAGAAAGGTTTAAGAAAATATACACACAAGGAAAATTAAATATGTTAGAAATCTTGGTAGATCAGGAAACAGGTGTGCAGTATCTTTTTCGTCTTTCTGGATATGCGGGCGGGATAACCCCATTGTTAGATAAAGATGGAAAACCTTGTATAGCAGATGTGAATGAGCTTGATGTATAATAGCAGAGCATAAAATAAGAAAATCGTTCCTCTACTCTATATAATAACAATAATTATTCGGAATTTATTATGCTCCATGCTTAAAACAAGAGTCAGATTAGATTATTCACTTTGACTACTAGTATTATCATAAATTCTGGAGATGAAAAAATTTGTCTAAATAAAAAAACGAAATCGCACGGATTATGCGATTTCGTTTTTTTAGCTTTGAATATCTGTGGCTTTAATCCAACCAAGAGAACTGTCATTATCTTTGAGATGTAACCATTTTTCATTGAGAATAGTGGCTTCTTTATCAACAGAAAGTAATTTTCCGTAATAATAACCAATTGCTTTTAGTTCTGTGCTTGCTGTTTCTATTGGTTTACTGTAAACAATAGTTTCTGTAGATTTTATATATCCGACTTGAGTTGTTGGTTTTTCTGATGCTGGCGTATAAATTATTGTTAAATCTTTTTCGCTAGCCCAGCCAATTAACTGCCCATCTACTTTAAATTGATACCAAAGTGTATTTCCAACGGTAGCTTTGGTAACTAATTCTAATTTATCTTTAGCATAGTTAGTAAGAGGTGCTGCTTTTTCCGCATTTTTTGTATTGTAAGGGTAGGTCCAAACGTTATCTGTCGCAGAGGCTTTAACGCTAGCGTAGCCATTGTATGCCTGTTGCTCCGTAATTCGGTCGTATAGTCGATCATTCAACTTATCCGCGCGCACCCATCCAATCTCGCTGCCGCCTTCTGAAAGTCTAAACCAAGCATAACCATCACGTGTGATTTTTTTATCCGCGTGAAGTGCTTTTCGGTCATAACTAGCGATGACACCCTTATCAAATTGCTTTTCAGGAGAAGGTAAACGATAAACAGTTGCATTTAAATCATCAACATATCTAGTTAAATTTACATTCTCGGCATCTTTGGGATGATAAGTAAGATTAAGGGAATTGCTATTTATCCAACCAATATCTTTGTTATTCTCGCGGATGAAATACCAAAGTCCTTTCTCGGTTTTGGCTTCCCAAGAAATTTCGAGATTACGGTTAGCGTAATTTGCAAGCGTGCCGATTTCCTCTGAGTCAACAGTGTTATATGGAGCTGACCAGATGATTTCTTGTGTTTTATTTGGGGCTACTTTTCCTGTAGCAGCCATTTCGCTATGCGTTTCGATTTTATCATATATAACATCATATTGAGTTAAATTGTAACGTTCAATAATTGTTACAAGTTTATCAACATATCCAGGGTCAGTTGCATAACCACCATCTTTAATTGCTTGTAGAGCTTTTCGATAGTCAGTTTCGCCGACAGCGCCTTTATAACGTTCATTATTTATAATTAAATCGGTATGATCTTCAATTGATTCTTTCCAACTAGGATAAACACGGAAGTTTGCCGTTGTGGCACCTGATGCTTCCATTGTATTCATTGAAACAGATTCACCTTCATATTTCCCTTTAATTCCAAATAAATTATTCGAGTTTTTGCTTAAGCCACTTTCTCCCCAATTAGATTCTAATATTGCTTGGGCAAGTGTAACGCTGACCAAAAGTTTCCCATCACGAAGGCCATCTTGGGCAGCAGGTAAAATTTCATCAATAAAGTTTTGTTGCTGCGAGCTAAGCGCCACTTGCGAAATGTCGCCTTCTCCCGTTTCAGCTCCAACATTAATCGAAACAACAAAAAATGCGATAATAAGTGTGATAATACCTGATTTAATAAACCTCTTATCCAAAGTCCAAAGCACTCCTTTTTTATCTATGTGACCCTATAATAGCAATAAATAAGAAATTTATTCTATTACAATTGTATGACAAAAAATGGTGAATTTGGATAATTGGTTGGTATGTAAAGCTTTTTAAGCATTTGGTAAAATGTGTAAAATTTGTGAAATTATTTTTATAAAAAACCTTACTTTTAAAAACAGCTTCAAAAATAGTCTAACTAAATTAATATAAACATTGATATAAAGCCTTTTTAATAATTATGTTTCATCCAGTAAAATAAAATCTAAACTACAAATTCTCCATATAGACAGTAATTTAATCTAAAAAAGACCGAAATTAAAAGCAAGGAATTCGTGATAAAACTATGTAGGCATGCTATAATAATCAGTATGTCAGCGCATTCATTTTGGAGGTTCTATAACTATGCTAAACGAACAACAAATTACTAGATTATTATATCGACTGCAAGATCCTGTTTTAGAAGTCGATTTAGAAGAAACAGAAGGTATCTTAGAAGTGCAAGTATTGAATGAAACAACCAATATAAAAATCGCACTAGCAGATCCAGCTGTAGAAACAGAACATTTTGTACATAATATAGAAGAACTTCTTACACAATTTGGTGTAAAAGAAATAAATATCGAACTAGAATACCTACCTGCCGCAGTAATAGACCGCATTTTCCAAGCAAGAGATAATATTCTCTCTGAAAATAGCCAAACAAAATTTTTGGCAATTGCAAGTGGTAAAGGTGGCGTTGGGAAATCAACAGTAGCAGCCAATTTAGCTGTCGCACTCGCAAACCAAGGAAAAAAAGTAGGACTACTTGATGCAGATATATATGGTTTTAGCATCCCTGTATTACTAGGAACAACAGAATCCCCCCACAAAGAAAATGGACAAATTATACCTGTAGAAACAAATGGCATCCAAATGATTTCAATGGATTTCTTTGTTGAACCGGGAGAACCAGTTATTTGGCGTGGGCCAATGCTAGGAAAAATGATTAAAATGTTCCTAGAAGAAGTGAGATGGGGAGGTTTAGATTATTTACTTATTGATTTACCACCAGGGACAGGGGATGTTGCACTAGATATCCACACATTAATTCCCAAATGCAATGAACTTATTGTTACAACACCGCATTATGCAGCCGCGTCAGTAGCCTCTCGTGCAGGATATATGGCAATAAAAAACAATCATAAAATCATAGGGGTAATAGAAAATATGTCCTACTTTACACTCGAGGAAGGAAAGGACCTAAAGATATTCGGACAAGGTGGTGGGGAAAAAGTTGCTGCTGACTTAGAAACAGAACTTTTAATTCAATTACCTATTGAACAACCAGAAATCAATGAAAGTGGCTATATATCAGCCATTTATAATCAGTTTAGTGAGACTGGAAAAGCATATAAAACTCTAGCAGAGAAAATAATTCCATATTTATTATAAAAACTTGATAAAAAGTATTGACGAAAGGCAAAAATCTTGGTATATTTATAAACGTTGCTGATGCGGACAAAACGC
>NZ_JAASTZ010000001.1 GCF_014322765.1 Listeria immobilis
GTATTATTTAAATTTGTTACATAATAATGAAGTATAATTAATTGAAATGGAGTGAAGAATTTGGTTATTAAAAATCGTGCTTTTATCCAATCAAGTGCGGCACAAATAAAAAAGGAATTACATAATCCTAAGTTGGTAGAAATGTATGAGCGTTGCATGATTAATACGCTAGATACAACAATTAAAATTCGTGAAAGTGGGATGACATTTATTTTAACTGGTGATATTCCGGCGATGTGGCTACGCGACTCAGTTTGTCAGGTTCGTCCGTTTTTATTTTTTGCAGCAGAGAATGAAGAAATTCAATCGATGTTAATTGGTCTTAGTAAAGAACAAGCTAAATTAGTAGCGATTGATCCTTATGCAAATGCCTTTAATGAGACTGCTAATGGTGCCGGACATCAAGCAGATATTACAGAAATGCATCCACAAGTTTGGGAAAGAAAATATGAAATTGATTCCTTATGTTATCCAATTCAATTAGCATACTATATTTGGAACATCACAGGTAGAACAGAACAATTTGATCAAGCCTTTTTAAAAATGTTGCAATCAATTTTTGCATTATGGCAAGTGGAGCAACATCATGAAACAAAATCTAGTTATCGATTTGAACGAATGGACTGTGTACCGTCCGACACATTAAAACGAGATGGCCGAGGTACCGAAACAACTTATACTGGAATGCTTTGGTCTGGTTTTAGACCAAGTGATGATGCATGTGAATATGGCTATCTTATCCCATCTAACATGTTTGCAGTTGTGGTGCTAGGCTATGCGAAAGAAATTATCGAAGCATTTTATCCAGATGAAAAAGAAACATTACAACAAGCAGCTACTTTGAAAGCTGATATTCAAACTGGAATTGAGAAATTTGGCACGTATAACCATCCGACTTTTGGAGAGATTTACGCATTTGAAGTTGATGGTTTTGGTAATCAATTATTAATGGATGATGCTAATGTTCCGAGCTTACTTTCACTGCCAATTATTGGCTATAGCAAGAAAGAAGAGAAAATCTATCAAAATACAAGAAATTATATTTTAAGTAAAGATAATCCATATTATTTTGAAGGAGAACATGCAAAAGGTATTGGTAGTCCTCATACACCAAACGGTTATATTTGGCCAATTGGGCTTGCGATTCAGGGGCTAACTGCAACAGACCAAACGGAAAAAAATAGCATTCTTGATATGTTGCTTAGAACGGATGCAGATACTGGCTTAATGCATGAATCATTTCACCCAGATAATCCAGCAGACTTTACTCGTGAATGGTTTTCATGGGCGAATATGATGTTTTGTGAATTAGTGCTTGATACAGCAGGGTTCAAGTTGGTGGGTGCTTTACCGAAGTAACGAAAGGAGGCTAATCATGGCACAAATTAGAAATAAATCTGTCCAAGTACATCAACAAAGAATGGCGTATCTTTTTATTGCTCTTCCTGTTTTATTATTAGCAATCTTTATGATTTTGCCCATAGGTATGGCGCTAGTAGTAAGTTTTACCGACTACGATATTATTAATACACCAAATTGGATTGGCTTTGATAACTATGTCAAGATGTTCCACGATCCATATTTCTTCATTTCATTGAAAAATACAATCGTTTATACAGCATTATTTGTTCCACTTGGGCTTGTAGCATCACTTGGAGCAGCTATTTTAATAAATATGAGTAAAAAAGGAGCAGGGTTATTTCGAACATTCTTTTATGTTCCAGTACTTTGTTCCACAGTTGCTACGGCGACAATTTGGTATTGGCTTTTAAATCCACAGTACGGTTTAATTAATCGTGTGTTAGGATGGTTTGGGATAAATGGTCCCGCTTGGCTTTATGATTCTAATTGGGCAATGTTTGCGATTGTTGTGATGAGTGTCTGGATGACTTTTGGAACAAATATGATGATTTTCATTGCAGGGCTTCAAGGAATTCCAGCCAATTTATATGAAGCTTCAAAAATCGAAGGCGCATCTAGATGGAAGACATTTCGCTATGTTACTTGGCCATCACTTTCAAGAACAACTTTTCTTGTGACAACAATGTTAATCATCAATGCATTTCAAGTATTTGACCAAGCGTATGTATTAACGAAGGGCGGACCAGGGAACTCAACGATTACACTTGTTTATTATATCTACAATGAAGGCTTTGGTGGCTTGAAAATGGGTTACGCCTCCGCGATTTCTTTTGTATTATTTTTAATCATCTTAGTATTTTCGATTATTAATATGCGCATAAATAAAGAAGATAGGACAGTTTAAGGAGGCTTAAAATGAACACCATAAAATTGAAAAAAATAAGTAAATCGGTACTTTGGTACATTGCTGTCATATTAATTAGCGTAATTACGGTATTTCCACTTATCTGGACTTTATCAACATCATTTAAGCCAGCAAGTGAAATTTTGAGTAATAGTATGAATTTAATTCCAAAAATGTTTACTTGGGATAATTACAAAGATGTCTTTAGCACGACTCCATTTGCACGCTATTTAGTAAACTCACTGATACTTGCAGTTGGTGGTGTATTAACAAATCTATTTTTCGGCTCACTTGCCGGATATGCCTTTGCTAAGTTGCCATTTAAAGGAAAAAAAGGATTGTTTATGACATTCCTAGGAAGTATGATGATTCCCGCAGTTGTAACAATGATTCCATCTTTTCTAGTTTTAAAGAATTTTCCGCTGGTGGGTGGAAATGATATTACTGGTCATGGTGGAATGGGTTTTATTAATACTTACTGGGCAATTCTAATTCCCGGAGCAGCTGGCGCGTTCTCAATTTTCTTTATGAAACAATTTTTTGAAACACTTCCAGATGAACTTTCGGAAGCAGCGCGAATTGATGGTTGCTCTGAATTTAAGATTTTCTGGAAAATTTATATGCCACTTGCAAAAACTGCCCTTGCTACACTTGGAATTATGACTTTTCAAGCAGGGTGGAATCAGTTTATGTGGCCATTGATTGTCCTCAACTCGCAGAAAATGATGACTGTGCAAGTCGGACTCGCCTCCTTCCAGTATAATGAGAGCGCGAATTACGGGGCACTGATGGCGGGGACAATTATCTCCACAGTTCCAGTATTATTTGTATTTATTTTTGCACAGAAATATTTTGTCGAAGGTATTGCCCATAACGGCGGTAAATAAACGAAAAAAGGAGTGTATACAATGAAGAAAGTACTTTTAGCAATTCTTGGCACAGTGTTATTACTTAGTTTGGCAGCTTGTGGTGGTGGCAAAGATACTAGTAGTAAAGAAAAAGATGGAAAAGAAGAAATTATTATGTGGGGGTCATGGTCAGGGGATCAAATTAAACAATTAGATAAGCAAATTGCTAGTTATAATGAATCTCAAGACACTTATAAAGTAAAATATGTATTACAAGAAAATGTAGAAGAAAAACTTTTAACAGGAATTGCTGGTGGAGAACTTCCAGACCTAATTATGTGGGATCGTTATCAAACGGCACTTTATGCTCCAAAAGATGTGCTTGAACCTATAGATAAGCTAGTTAAAGACGATAAAGTGGAGCTAGGTGACTTCTATGAAGAATCCGTTAAAGAAATGACATACAACGATAAATTATATGGTTTGCCACTTTTAAATGATAACCGTGTTTTATTTTACAACAAAAAGTTACTAAATGAAGCAGGCGTAAAACCACCAACAACTTGGGACGAGCTTGCTACTGCAGCTCAGAAAACCTCTAAATGGGACGGTAAAAAGATGACACAAGCAGGTATGTCATTACAAGATGTGGGCTTATTCAATCTTTACTTAATGCAAGCGGGTGGAGAGTTAGTAACTAGTGACAACAAAAAAACAGCTTTTAATTCAGAACAAGGGTTAGAAGTACTTAATTATTGGGATAAAATGCAAAATGATTTAAAAGTGTATCAACGTGGTTTTGATGATGGAACAGATGCATTTGCTGCAGGAAAAGAAGCCATGACATTTAATGGACCATGGGCACTTGCTGATTACAATAAAGTAGAAGATCTTGACTATGGTGTAGTAGAACCACCAACAGGACCAAACGGAGATAAAGGCGCAATCATGGGCGGATTTGGTTTAGTAATGCCAAAACAAGCAGAACATAAAGATGGCGCATGGGACTTTATGAAATGGTGGACAACAAAACCAGAAAATGGGGTAGAATTTGCTAAAATTAGCGGTTGGTTACCAGCAAACAAAGTCGCTGCTGAAGATGCTTATTTCATAGATGATCCCAATTACTCTGTTTTTGTTAATACGATGAAATATGCGAAAATCCGTCCAACTGTAGCTGGTTACGCAGACGTTGAAGGATTAGCGATGAAACCACAATTCGAAAAATTCATGAACGGAAATATTAGTGCTGAAAAAGCTTTATCACAATCGGAAAAAGAAGGTAATCAAATTTTAAAAGAAGAGAGAGATAAATAATTGATGAAATGGTCAGATTATGCAACTTTAGGACAAGAAAGTTTAGAGAAATTTTATAAAGCTGATACAGAAGAGCAGTTTTTAAATAACTTTTATCCAATCAAAAATATTGAGGAAGATAATAAAGTTTTTAATTATTGGTGGCTAGCACATCTAGTAGAAGTAAGATTAGATGCTTACTTGCGGACAAATAAGCAAACTGATTTAGAGGTAGCAGAATGGACATATGCGCATAATAAGAACCGTAATGGCGGAACACTTATTCATGATTTCTATGATGATATGCTGTGGAATGCACTTGCAGCTTTCCGGTTATACAAAGTAACTGGTAAAGATATCTATTTGAGTGACGCAAAGTTAGTATGGCAAGATTTAGTTGATACTGGTTGGAATGATACGATGGGTGGAGGATTTGCTTGGCGCAGACCGCAAATGTATTATAAAAATACCCCAGTGAATGCACCATTTATCATTTTATCATGCTGGCTTTATAATGAACAAAGCGAACAAAAACACCTTGATTGGGCGCTTAAAACCTATGAATGGCAAACAAAGGTCCTTGTTCGTGCCGATGGGTTTGTAGAAGATGGGATTAATCGTTTAGAAGATGGCGCTATCGACATGGAATGGAAGTTTACCTATAATCAAGGTGTATACATTGGTGCGAGTTTAGAGCTTTTCCGAATTACAAAAGAAAGTAAATACCTTGAAATGGCCAACAAAACAGCAGAGGTTTCATTGCAAGAGCTAACGGAAAACGGTATTTTCAAAGAAGAAGGAAGTGGCGGGGACGAAGGACTTTTCAAAGGGATTTTCTATCGTTACTTTACTGATTTAATGGAAGAAACAAATAATCAAACATTCCGGGATTTTGTTACAAGTAGTTGCCAAGTGTTAATTGACAATGCGATGGTTGACGGATACTTGCTAATGGGAATGAACTGGAAAGAAAAACCAAGTGGTCAAATTCCTTATTCAGCAGAGTTAAGTGGAATGATAGCACTTGAGATGGCAGCAAAACTAGAAAAATAAATAAAAAATACCTCCACTAGTGAATCGACCTCCAAAAGTTAGAATGCTTAATCTGACTTTTGGAGATTACGACAGTAGTGGAGGCTTTTTAGTTTTTCTTATGTGCGTTGACAGAGTCTCCCTCGACAAGAAGTGGGGGTAACATTTCTTTTTTAAACGCGTCAGGTTGATTAATTTGTTTTAACAACATATCAACCGCTTTAACACCGATTTTATATTGTGCTTGTTTAATATGGGTAAAGCGAAAAGTCGATGCATCAAAGAAATTATCTGGGTGATCAAAACAAACAACCGATAAATCTTCAGGGATGCGCTTATTCAGTTTAATACAAGCTTGCTTTATTAACAGCGCAATATTGTACTCTGTTGCAACCAGCGCAGTAATTTCTGGATGCGTTTCTAAAAACAGGGCAATTTTATTAATATCCGTTTGAATTGAAACGGTTGAATTGGGCATTACTGACTCGATTTCGCGAAATACATAATCAGAATGAAATGCCGTATGGAATGAAGCATGTCCACGGATAAAGCCATTCACACGACTATCCAGGGTTGAAACCGGACTTGTAGAAGTAATCATCCCAATATGTTTATGGCCCAGCTCAAATAACTTTTCGGTAATAATCCTACCCGCTTCCGTATTATCAGAACTAATTGATGAAATTGGTAAACCTTCCAATGTGCGGTCAATAACAACTAAGGGGAATTTTTGAGAAGCAAGTTCCAGCAAAGTTGGCGAAACAAATTTTGAACTAGCAGGTAAAATCAGTATACCAGCTACATTCATTTCAATAAATTCCTGTAAAATTTCTTCTTCTCGTTCGGTATCCCCAAGTGATTTTTTAACAACAATATGTGCCTTCGAGTTACTATGCTCTAACATTCCCGAAAGTAAAATCGTGCCAAAAGTGTCATCGAAGTTAGTGATAATACAACCAAATAGAGGCTTATCAAACATTCTAGTCTCCACTTGTTCACTATTTGGAGATGCACTAATAACGAAAGTACCAACACGGGGACGTCTGGAAATATAACCATCTTTTTTTAATAGTTCCAGTGCCTTTTTTAGCGTAATACTACTCACATCAAATTGATCCATTAGTTCTTTTTCTGCTGGCAGTTTATTTCCAATTGGGATTTCACCATCTTGAATAGCCAGTTTAAGTTGATCATAGACTTGCTGATACAATAGTTTTTTCATTTACTCACCCATTAAATATATTTTATAATATTAATTATATTTATTTTCGACACCAAAGTAAACTAATTACAATAAAAAAGTGAAAATTCATTTACAAACTTTAATAAATGGATGACTCATGTTAAACTTAAAGCTAGGAAAAAAGGAAAAGGTGTAGAAATGGCCATCAAAAAATTAAATGATTTTTATTTTAAAAAATTAGGAAACTGGAATTTAATACATAGCTTTATAAAAGGTTTTTGGAGAGCATTTTTTTTGTTAGTAATAGTATTAATTATTAGTGATATAGTCATTATTGGGCTATTGGATTCTCGTTACTTTATTCCAACCATTTTACTAAGCTTGGTGTGTGTGCCGCTTCTTTACTATATCTTGATTTATACCCGTGCAAAAAAATTTATTCGTGTTCGTTATCAACTAAGAAGTTTTTCGGAATTAATAACGATGCGTCGCTATTTATTATTTGCATATCTAGAAAAAAGCGGTTTTAGCACTAGAGATGATTTGGAAAAACTACTTCGCTTTATTCACTCAGAAATGGCAGAAGAAAAGAAAAACAATAAACCGTTAAGTTCGATTGTAGGCGTATTTGTTGCTGCTTTTTTGGCTATTTTAGGGGGATCATTTCTATTTTTTGTAGATAATGTTGTAGAGCGACTTATTGCTGCTGTTTTAATCATCGTGATGGCGATTATTCTATATATAATAGGTACGTTTATTATGCGAATATTTCGTTCTCACTCCGAACTAAATGCAAGAAAAGAGCACGAACTAACAAAAGAAATTATCGCCATTCAAACAGCTATGCTAGTCAGTGAAAATACCAGTTATCATCCATTTTTAGCGATGGAGAAAAAAGTGAATGAAAATGATTTTTTAAAAGAGATTATTACATCAAGATCCTTTTTATAGACCTATTTAGGAGGCATCATCATGACAACCAAACGCAAAGAGACAAGAGAAAGTGTTTGTTATCGAGAAATCAAAAAGAAAATTCGCAACGGGGAATTAAAGCCAGGAGACCGATTAATCGAGAATACACTATCGCAACAACTAGAAATTAGTCGCACGCCAATTCGTAAAGCTATTGGTATGTTAGCAGCAGATGGTTATGTTGAATATAATGATTTTCGAGGAGCTTTTGTTAAAGACAGCATCATCAACAAAGAACGCTACTTTGAAATGACAGAAATCTTAGGTTTATTTTTAAAACAAGCGATTCATAAAATCCGAACCAAAAAAATAAGTTTTGATAAATTAAAAGTGACAAATAAATTAACCGAAATAAAACAACAAGAAGAGCAAACAGATCCAACAGTCTATATTGATTATGAAAAATGGTTTATTCAAGATTTGCTTACTTATTTGAAAAATAATTATTACTTAAAAATAAGTGAAGATTTTTTTAGTAATATAAAAGAATTTGGCGATGAGGAAGTTATTAAAATTGCGCAAAATGCTTCTGTTAAAACCATTGAAAATATTGAATATTTTATTAATGCACTTGTTGTTCATGATTATGATAGGTGTTTAATGATTATTGATGAAGTGATTGATGCACACGTATTAGTTGCTTATCGATGAAAAAATGAGCATCCGCTTTTTTAAAAGAAGCAGATGCTCATTTTTTATTTAATTTTCACTAAATATCTACCAGTAATACCACCGTTCATTATTTGATGAAGGGCAGTTGGTAAATCAGTGAACGAAATTTCAGTTGCTAATTCATCCAAATTAGTTAAGCGGAAATCAGTTGCAAGGCGATTCCAGATTCGTTTACGTTTTGGCATTGGACAAAGTACGGAATCAATCCCAAAAAGTTGAATACCGCGCAAAATGAATGGATAGACAGTGGAATCTAATTTCCCACCAGCAGACATACCACATGTTGTTACTGCACCGCCATACTGAATAGCAGTTAACAAGTAAGCTAGCGATTTTCCACCAACACAATCAATCGCACCAGCAAATAGTTGTTTATCTAACGCACGAACTTTCTCTGGTTGAAACGCTTCTCGGGAAACAACTTCAGAAACGCCAAACTTTTGTAGAAATTCTTTTGCATCCGCTTTGTTGGAAGCAGCTACGACTTGATAGTTACGTTTAGAAAGTATGGCTGAACTAAGACTTCCCACACCCCCAGTGGCACCACTTACAGCAATTTTCCCATCTTCTGGAGTTACACCACTAAACTCAAGTGCATCTACAGAAAGAGCTGCTGTGAATCCTGCTGTCCCAAGTATCATTGCTTCTTTAAGTGATAGGCCAACTGGTAACGGAACAACCCATTCAGCAGGGACACGAATAAACTCACTATATCCACCGAAATAACTAACGCCAAAATCATAACTAGTTACAATGACTTCATCACCAACTTGAAACAGCGCTGATTTCGATTCTACAACAACACCACTCGCATCTATACCAGGAATAAAAGGATAACTACGAACAATTTTGCCATCGGGAAGCACTGCTAAACCATCTTTATAATTAATCCCTGAATAGTGTACTTCGATAAGTACATCGTTTTCCGGTAATTGATCTATGCTAGTTTCTCTAAAATGAAGTGAGATCTTTTCTTGTTCTTTTTCAATAAAAAGGGCTTGAAATGATTTCATCTAAAAATTCCTCCACCAATCGATTTTGTGTTCTTCATCACTTTACGACTTTTTTAAGGATTTTTCAAGGCTGGTGCTGGTACTAATCTGCATTTCAAGGTAAACTATAATAGATAAGATGCCTAACTATGTGTAATAATAGCAATAGATTTTTTGGCAAGAAAGGGTGAGTACGATGGGGAAGGCATTATTAATTGTGAATCCATCATCAGGTAAAGAAAAAGGAAAAGTATACCAAGGAAAAGCAGAAGCAGTCTTAAAAAAACGTTACGATGAAGTAGAAGTGCGTTTAACGGAAAAAGCTGGAGATGCTACGGAATTTGCTGCTTGGGCTTCTAAACAGGGGTTTGATGCAGTAATTGCGATGGGCGGAGACGGAACTTTAAATGAAACGATTAATGGGCTTGCTATCCATGAAAACCGCCCGGACTTTGGATTTGTGCCACTTGGAACGGTGAATGATTTAGCTAGATCGGTAGGTATTCCATTAAAACCTGAAAAAGCAATTCAGGCATTAGAGCATGCAGAGGGAGTACCAATGGACATCGGCCGGATTGGCGACCAGTACTTTATGAATGTATTAGCAATTGGAATGATTGCTCAAGCAGTTGACCAAGTGAGTGTGGAACAAAAAACCAAATTTGGTTCCGTAGCTTACTTTTTAGAAGGATTAAAAGCTTTTAACCGGAATGAATTATTGAACTTTAAATTAGAGTATGACGGTGAAGTTTGGGAAGGTGAGGCTGCATTAGTTGTAGCTGGCTTAACAAAGTCTGTTGGCGGAATTGAATCATGGGCACCAGACGCAAAAATCGACGACGGCTACTTGCACATCGTTATTTTGACAAAACTTGGCTTGCTGGATGCTGCTAATATGATTCCGCAACTAATTCGTGGTAATTTGAAAAATAGCGGCGGCGTAGTTTATATTAAAACAAAGAAATTAACTATTGATGCAAGTGGAGATGATTTAAGTATTAATGTCGATGGCGATCCAGGTCCAGGCGTTCCAGCAGAAATTGAAGTACTTGGAAGTCATTTAAACATTCTTGCACCAAAAGAAAGCAGCAAAAAGCGTTTCGGTCCATTTGTACTAAAGAAATAGGTTATAATAAAGTATAGAAAACAAGGAGATGATACGCTTTATGGAAGAAGAATTAGATGTCATTCATAAAGGTCTAGCCAACGCAAAAAATGGTTTTAAGGCAGTCCCAGGGAAACTATATTTAACAAAAACCTATATCGTACACAAGCCAAATGATTATTTTGATGAGGAAATCAATATCCAATTAGATAGAGTGAGGAAGATTCGTGGTGTTCGTACTAAAATTCTCGGTAAACCACTGTTGTCCAACATTCTAGAAATAGATATGATTTCTGGTGTAAAATACCAATTTGTTGTTAATAAACAGAAAAAATGGCTCGAAGCAGTTGCGAATGTTTTAGAAAGTCGCGGCGAATCTGAAAAATTAGCATAAAAAGAAGCTGGCGCAAAAAACGTGTCCAGCTTCTTTTTTTATGCTAAATAAAAGGCCGTTGCACCAATAAGGTTGGCATCATTACCAAATTCGCAGCCAACCACCGTCGGACGAATTTTGGCAATTGGAACGCTTGCTTTTACTTCATCTACATAGGTATTTAGTTCTTCGATAAAGCCAGTACGCTCACTAATTGCCCCGCCAATAACTACTAATTCAGGATCCAGTGCATATTGTAAATTAAAAATGCTTCGAGCCAAACAATTAAACATGGTTTTAAGCTCGCTAGTTGCGATCAAATTACCTTCTTCTCTAAGTTCAAAAGCTCGAACTCCATCAATTTTTTCTGCTGGTGTAAGTTTCTCACCAATTCGTTTCGCAGCATTCACCACAGTTCCAAGATCGCTTAGGGTGTTTCCTTCTTGATTCATTAACATATAACCAAACTCGCCGCCATGTAAATTTGCTCCGTGATGAACTTTTCCGCCCTGAATCACTGCTCCACCAACACCAGTGCCAATAATCATAAAAATAATATCTTGTTTATTTTTCGCAGCACCAAGCCAAACTTCTGCTAGTGCAGCACAGTTAGCATCATTTTCCATTGTCACAGGTAGCGCTAATTTTTCTTCCAAAAGTTGCCGAAACGGAAAATTATGTATATAAGGAATTGCACTCGCTCCGCCAATGACGCCGGTTTCATTATTTACCGCACCAGGACAACTAAATGCGGCTCCTTCGAAAGAATGCGTATTGCTTTCCTTTACCTCGACAAGTAATCGAATTAGTTCATCCAAATTATCAGGAGTAGCAAATTTTCCTTTCTCAAGTAACTCACCTTGTTTCGTTAACACGCCATACTTCACTGCTGTACCGCCCATATCAAATGCAAGAATCGTCATAGTCTGTTCTCCTTTAATTAAAAGTATATACTTATAATACTTTTAAATCAGACAAATAACAAATAAAAAGTGAAAATACTTAGCTAAAAATTAACGTCAATTTCTAGTTTTGTGCTATAATAAAGCAAGAATTTAAAGCGCAGGAGGAAACAGTTAGTGGAGATAAAGGTTCAAGAAAAATTGGCTGACGGCAGAATCGCTTTTAGTAGTGAATATGGTGAATGCGTTGGGATTTGGGCCGATGAAGACCCAGAACCAAGTAGGAATTACACGGTAGAGATTACGATACCTGATATGATTAGTGCAGAACTTTTGCATGAAAGTGAAGAAAAACATTGTGTGTTAGAAATAGATGAAGAAGGCTTAGTACACGTAGTAGGGAAGTTGGAAGACTACGAGGAAGATGGATTCGCCGTGCTTCGATTGGAAGAAAGTATTATTTGTTTTGACACCAAGTTCAGTGAAGAAATCGAAATGCTTCATGGTAGATTTGTCGAATTTGTTATTCCAGAAATTAAATTAAGTAATGTTGGTATATAGTTTTAATAAAAAGAAATGAAACTTGTTCTTTAACGCTTTGTTAGAGAATGAGTTTTTTTGTAGGGAAATATAGGACTAATAAATATACATGGTTATTCATTTAGTGTGATTTGAAAACGTTAACTATTTTAAGAATAAGTTTAAAATTGCGATTAAAAATACATGAAAAATGTTAATAATTGAACGTTTTGTGACAATTTTATTTTTGGATGAATAATTTGTGAATAATGACTCGAATTGTGGTTTTTTCACACTCGCAAAACTACATTTATACACAATTTGTGTAGTAATTATTATAAACAAGCCTTTTTCAAGTCGTTCATGACAAGAATCGGACATTTCATTACATTTTTGGTTATACATTAATTTTTTTTGTTATTCTTTATATAATCATAGAACTGAAGGAGTGTTGAAATATGAAAAAATCATTACAGTATTATTAGTTAGTATTTTAAGTTTTAATTTTACCCCACTTGTAGTAAGAGCTAATGTTATAACAAGTGCAACGGAAGAAATTCAATTGTCTAAGAATCCGGAAAAGAACAATCGAAGCAATTTGAAAGCACCTAAAAGAGTTGGTGAAATGAAGATATGGGTAACCAATTCACCTAAAAGAATAAATTGGAAAGTTACTATGACTCCTCCATACAAAGCTACGGGGTTTAAAGGTATGTTAAACATTGCTGATCTTTATCATGGTTCTACTCAAAGAGTCAGCGTCTCTGGATTAAAAGGCTATATATCTCAACCAATGTTAAAAAGTCAATATATGGCTTCTGTAAGTGGTAAGGTTACTCCAGTAGGTTATGCCATGGGTTCATCAGCTATCCGTTGGAATAATTAAGATTATATATCACTTTAGCTATATTAGTCCTCATCAAATATATGTTTAGTTGGTACCATGGTTGAAATAATTCTATCCAATAGAGCTAATCTACTACAACACTCGAATTTTTGGTCTTCTGTTATAGTGTTTGCATCTTTTAAATAATTCAAAATTTGTTCTTGTTTAAGACCCGCAAATCGCGAAATAGTTTCATACGATAAGCTGTAAACCACATGCAAAACTTCGATTAGATGTTTTAAGCGATAATCGCTATCATGATTTACAAAAGAAACTGTAAGTAACATACTTTTTTCTAAACATTCTTGATAGTTTAGGTCTTCTTCTACAAAATCAAGAAGAGTTTCATAGTCAAAATTAAAAAATCGTTTAAAATCATCATTTGAAAAATGAAAATCTTCTTTTAGTGAAATTATATTTTTTTTGAAATTTTCGATGTCGATATACATATAACCATCTCCTTTATTCAAACATAGTATTGATGAGTAATAATGTCAATTAAAAACCAATTAAATTCATAGTGTTCAGTTACAATATTTTGGCGAGTGTATATGGAATTCAAGCTAGACGAAATTATTTGCTAGAATGCTATGACATGAAAGTATTTTCTATAAGATAGTGTAATTATTCAGAATCATTTTTGTCAGAGAATACAATTTGGACTATCCACTGATTCCGTTTTGAGGCAATAATAACCGATGTTTGAATAATTCATGAATAACGACTCTAATTTAAACATTTTATTGAACTTTTTTACAACTTAATTATAAAAAGGAGCTAACAACATGAGCAAAAAAAGGGGATTAAGGATATCTATCTCTGCAGTGTCATTAATAGTATTTTACTCGTGTACTGGTACGGCTTTAACCGCATGTTCGAATGATAAAAGCACCCAAGAAAAGCCTTTGGAAACGAATGAAATAGAGCAAGTGAAACCGAAAAGTGGCGTTGTTTCGTATCATGGGAAATATCTTCAATTAGCTGATAATATAGAAGAACTTGATGACAGTTCACCAGTTATAGTTACTGTCACCAAGGAATCTGAAAAAACGTCTATAACGAGAGAATCTAAAGATAGTGAGATACCAACTGATTTTTATACAATGAGTGAAGTAACGATAAATAATATTCAAAAAGATGAATCAGGAATTTTGAAAGAAAACAAAAAATCAACGTGTTAGAAGATAGTGTAGAGAACGTAGAAGTAGATGGTGAAAAATATGATTTAACGATTGACGGATATAAAAATATGCAAGCGGGCGAAGAATATACACTTTTCCTTAGAAAGAGCACGTCGGGAGATAATTATGTTTTGACTAACGCTCTTTTAAGTAAGTATCCTGTGGCAGAGGTAGAACAAGATGAATTATTTTTAGAAGATGGGGAAATCATGGAAGAAACGGAGGATATGAAGGATACTTATCAAGAACTCTACAAAGAGGTTTTGAAGGAGTATTAGTTGGAGAGTTCCCCATTATAGGAGGAAGAAAATAATGAAAAAAGTGAAAACGGAAAAATGGCTTATTGGAGTTTATGTTCTTGAAGTTATTGCATGCATTTGTATATATTTTGCAACAGATATTAAGCTCATACTAGTCTTAGGATTTATAGCATTTATGGGGATAGGATTCCAAATTTTAAGATACCGAAATGCAAAAAAGAAATTAATTAATAAACAAAAAACGCTATGTCTCCATTCCTAACAAACAGGAAAATGAGGCATAGCTTTTTTTAACTATATGTAGCAAACACAGCAAGCATTTTCTCCAAATCCTTCTCAGACCTAGCAAACAACATTAACCGTTGACGATTTGTTTCAATCACGAGGATGCCGTCTTCCGATAAATTCATTCGTTCAATTTTATCATAAGGAAAGAATAATAAGGCGTAGAAAATACCGGTTTTTTTAAAGACTGCTCTTGAACTACGGAAAAAACAAATGTAGATAAAAAGCACGCCCATAATTGCTAGTAATACCGAAGTGGAAAATGGACCTTCTCGGAAAAACGCATTGGAAACAAACAGTAGCGCGATAATTCCAACGAAAATATAGCCATCCCAACGACCTCGAGAACGTAATTTGACGGTTAAAACAGATTTGCCTTTCCATAGTGGAATTACTGCATCATTATACAAGATATACAGTAAAGTTAATATGTTGGCAACAAATAAGAAGATATTCGTAGCATCCCAGACCATTTTTAAATCACTCACAATCTAATATAGATTTCATTTAAACATATTGTAACATAATTACTCAAATAAAAGGGAGAACCGGACTTGACTCCGATTCCCCACATATAAGTTAAAGCTAATTTCTTAACCTAGTGGTGAATAACCTGCTGGCGGAAGTCCTAAGATACCTGACCAGTAGCCTAAAATACCAACTACGAATAGTGCTAGAATTAACCAAAGTGCATTGACTTTTTTCTTCAGTACCCACATACATGCGAAGGTTAGAAGTAGGGCAAGAAGACCTGGCATTAATTGGTCCAAAATACTTTGAACAGTAGTTGGAATGTCTTTACCAGTTTTAGGATCTTCTGTTGTATAAGCTACAAGCGGTACGTAAATTGTGGTCCATTTATTTACGAGCGCACCCATTACGAATAGTCCTAAAATAGAAGCACCTTCTGTTAATTTTTGGAGTAAACCACCAGACATATCAGATACAACATCGGTACCTTTTGTATAGCCATAGAACACGCCCCAATAACGGAAGCCTAAACGAATTGCGTTGAATAATACAAAGAATAAAATCGGTCCAATAATACTACCATCCGTTGCAAAACCAGCTCCTAATGCGGCAAGTACAGGACGAACGGTACCCCAGAAAATAGGATCCCCAACACCTGCAAGTGGTCCCATTAAACCAACTTTGATACCATTGATTGCACCATCGTCTATATCGGAGCCATTTGCTTTTTGTTCTTCCATTGCTGTTGTAACACCTAAAATCGGTGCGGCCATATAAGGATGGGTGTTAAAGAATTCTAAGTGACGTTTGATTGCTTGTTCTCTTTCCGGACCTTTTTCAGGATAAAGACGTTTAATGACTGGGATTACAGAGAAACAAAAGCCTAGAGATTGCATCCGTTCAAAGTTCCACGACCCTTGGAAGAGGTTGGAACGAATGAATACGCCCATTAAGTCTCTTTTCGTTATTTTCTTCTCATTTACGATAATTTGTTCACTCATATTTTTCTCCCCCTTCCTTAGTCGTCAAGGTCGTCGTCGAGATCATCAGATTGACGTCTGCCGCCGCCTCCACCATATTGTTCTATAGCATCTTTTAATTGGTATTTAGGATTTAGTTGAATATAAATAATTGCTGCAACTAGACCTAAAACACCCAGCGCTACTAAGTTGAATGCTGTAAATGCAGCGACAACAAAACCTAAGAAGAAGAAAGGCATTAAATATTTCGCTGACATCATATTAATAACCATGGCATAACCGACAACAACGATAAAGCCACCAGCTACGTTAAGACCATTTACAATCACTTCTGGTATAGCATTAAGTAAATTTTCTACGGCGCTTGTCCCAACTGTAACGGCAACGATCATTGCTGGAATAGCGATACGCATAGCTTGAAGTAATAGTGCTGAAACATGTATCCAGTCGAGACTTCGGAGGTTTCCTTCCTTACCAGCTTTATCAGCCATATGTTGGAAAGCAACTGTAATTGTACGAACGAGGATTGTAAGTACTTGTCCAAGAGCAGCTAAAGGAATTGCTAGTGAAATACCTACGCTGATATCTTGTCCACCAGTGATAACTAAGATAGTGGAGATGATTGATGCGAGCGCAGCATCTGGTGCAACTGCCGCCCCAATGTTCATCCATCCAAGGGCAATCATTTCAAGCGTACCCCCAATGATAATGCCGGTTGTAATATCCCCAAGAACAAGACCAATTAGTGTACAGGCAATTAATGGTCGATGCGTTTGCCACTCATCCAAAATACTACCCATACCACTAATACATGATACAAGGAATACAAGGATTAATTGTACTGTAGTCATATTTTTCCCTCCCAATTTTTCTTTAAAATGATAAAAAAGATAATTTCAAGTTGGTAATTGAATTCCCAGATATTTATTACAGGTGCTTTTATTCATAAATCACCCCTTTAAAGGTTTTTTCTGAACGTCTGCACTTTTCTTAGGGCTTAAAAAATAAGACCAAGGGTGAATTATTTTTCTTTATCAAGCAATGGAATGAGTTTTACTTTGTTATCAGAAGCAACTTTGCGAATCTCAAGTTCAATTCCTTTTTCATCTAATTTATGGAAAGCTGCTTCATCTGCTTCGTCCACTGAAACAGCATTGGTAATCATATGTTTGCCTTCGCGGAAAGCCATACCTCCAATGTTAACGGTTGTGATGTTTACACCAGCTTCGACTAAAGTTAATACATCTGTTGGATTTGTGAAGAGCAACATTACCGGAGTAGTAGCATATTTGGGATTGTTATATACACGAATTCCTTTTTGTACATCTACAACGCTTGCTTTCACTCCAGGAGGTGCTACTTGTGTAAGAAGCGTTTTACGAACCTCATCTTTTGCTACATCGTCACTAATAACGATAATACGTTCTACCTGTGTTTCTTTTGTCCAAACTGTTGCTACTTGTCCGTGAATTAAACGGTCATCAATACGTGCTAAGCGAATTTCCATTATAAATCGTCCTCCCCGACTTGTTTTTCTGTTTGTGGTAATGATTTTTTAAGTGATTTAACGCCACCGATTCCTGCTGTAAGGGCAGTTTCAACTAAATCTTTTTGATTACTTGCTGCACGCATGGATAGTGTTTCAAGTAACATCGGAATATTGACGCCGGTGACAACGTCCATATTTTCTTCTGGCAGTGCAATTTGGCTGGATGCATTGTATGGACTGCCACCAAATAAATCAACCATAAAAATAACGCCTTCAGAAGTATCCAGTATTTCTAATTTTTCTTTGAATTTAGTAATTAGCGTATCTGTGTTTTCTCCAGGAACAAATGTAATAAATTCCACATTATCCTGTTTACCAATAATCATTTCGGCTGATTTTAAGAGTTCACGTGCAGATTCACCATGAGTGCCAATAATAATCCCAACTGGCATAAGTATCTCCTCCTTAAAGCGTGGATATGACTCCTCCATAAATAGTAACGCAATAACCATGCCAACTTTTCTGTATCAAACGCCCCCTTTAATAATAGAAGTGTTCCAAGGCCTTTATAAGCATTGAATGAAAGTTGGCTGAGTCTGTGATACGCTACAAAAATACCTTAATACACTAAAAAACTCTTTTTTTAGACACACATACCACCTTACCCTAAAAAACTGGCTAGGAAACTTTCTAGTAAATCTTTGGCCATTTTTAATAAAAAAAGCTAAAACAGCTATTGATCAAAATTACAACAGTTGTTTTAGCTCGATATAATACTTATAAAATTACTTCTGGTTGGATTTCATTTAAAATATCATATAAATAGCATAATTCGTCATTTGTGAGTTTTAAATTCATTTTGTAAATAACTTCTTTGTTGGTTTCTTCCAGTGCTTTGAAAATAGGGGTTTCGGTCATCGTTTTGGCATCATGATAAGTAAGACCATCATGTAAAACCATCCGTTCAAGCGCACATCCAACATGTATAAGTAAATTAATTTTAAAGGTATTATCAAGTTCGTAGCCAAGCTTTTTCTCAAGTACATTAGCAAAAGAAGTGAGAATTTCGATTGTTTTCTTTGGATTTAAGTACATTAAGAATTCATTTAAGCTTTCTTCAATAATTTCTTTTGCAATTCGTCCTGTTTCACCAGTTTTTACAATGATATTGCGCTGTTTAACAAGGCTAACAAGTTGTTCCTCACCATCATCACCAAAAAGCCGCTCAAGTGGAATAAATGGGATTTGGATTTTCGGATCTTGAATACCAACTGCCATTAAAATATCGTTGTCTTCTTGTAATTGTTCCAACCGTGCATCCATCTCGTGTAAGCCAATTGGAATCACTTTAATTGCATCTGTTGTAATTGTATCTAAAATATTTTCGATAAATAGTTGAAGTTTTTCCGCGGTTCCTTCGCCAGTCGCGCAAATAGTAACAATAGCATGGGGTTTTTGATTTGCATCAAGTGAATCGTCTTCAGAAGTATAGCCCCCGTAGCCTCGGAAATCTTTTAAAGAGTCATAAATACTGTCTAACTCCATATCCAAAATATTAGATTTTCGAACAGCTTCAATGACAGTTGCGGTGGAAACCATATCAATAGAACGAACTGGAATTCCCGTACGTTCGGAAATAACCGGCGCAAAGCTTGTCAGAGATCCCATATCCACAAGTAGTAAGAGGCCTCGTCCCATATCCATTTCTCGTGCACGTTCAGTTAATTTATCTAGGACAATTTTGGGGCTCTGGTCAAGCGGCATATCAATTCCTTCTACTAAACCTTCACCAAGCAGTTTCTTAGCAACACTAACCATACTACTCGCAGTGTTATTACCATGAGTCGCCACAAGTACTGCAACTCGGGCATTTTCCTGGTCTTTTAAAAGCGAACTAATAAGTAATGTTAAGTACATTACTTCCATATTTGGAACGCGAATGTGGAAAGTTGCTTCAATATCATCTTTAATTTCTCGTGAAAGTTCATAAGCTTCTGGCTGGTCATTAACTACATTTTCGATATTTGTATATTTAAGTGGCTTATTACTTTCTATTCGCTTAATAAAGGATGTTAAATGAAGACTAAAGGCAAGCAAAAAGCGTTCATTTAATTTTTTGCCAAGTTGATGCTCAATCCGTTGTTCCACACTTTCGGCAAAATTAAGGATTTCTTCATTGACAATTTTTAAAATATTTTCGCGGTTATGAATCGTATTTTTAAATTTGTTGTAAAAACTATTGAGGTGAATATCAATATCCATTTTAATGAATTTTTTAATATCATCATCTTCTACACCTTGATTCATTAATATAGAAGCTTTATCTTCAATAATTTTGTATAAGTTGAAGTTTGGTTCATATTCATCCGACGTAATTAATGTATTATTAAGCTCTGGAAAAATGGTTGTATAAGGCTCTAAATACTCGGCGATTGCTTGAAGTTCTTTGCGGCGATTGCTAAAGTGGAAAAATCCGTCTTTAATATTAATCGGTAAAGTTTTAAAATCAATTAGAATTTCATCATCTTTATCGAAACTATTTAAAAAACCTTGTGCACAAACAAGTTGGATATTTGATTTTAACTGTCCAATATTTCCATAAGTAGTATTTCCAAGTAAAGCTTTTGCTGCTTCATCTTCAATTCGAATGGGTTTATTTACACGATGTGCTTCACTAGAAAGTAAGTATTTAAGCAGTTCAACACGTTCAAAAGCTGTTCGCTCTTCCAAACTTGGTAATGTAATAATAATGGGAATCCGTCGCATAAATGTTTTTAAGAGAGAGGATTCAGGGTTTTCAGTAGTGGCGCCAATTATTAATACATTTGATTTTCGTGTTCGATCAGTTTCGCCAAGTTTATTATAGGTTCCGGAGTCCATTAGATAAAAAATCATTTCTTGACCTTCAGGAGGTAGACGATGAATTTCATCAAGGAATAAGATACCGCCTTCTGCCTTTTCAACAAGTCCACCTTTGTCATTATCGGCACCAGTAAAAGCGCCTTTGACATGACCAAAAATATGGGACATTAATAATTGCGGGTTGTTATAATAATCTGCGCAATTGAAAATAATAAATGGCGCATCCGTTGGTAGACGTTTGGCATGTTGCGAAAAGCGATACATTAAATTAGCAAAAAGTGTTTTACCAACACCAGTTTGTCCAAGAATCATTGTATGTAATCCATTAGGTGGATAGAGGACAGCAGCTTTTGCTTGTTCAACAGGAGTCTTTAAACTATCATTTACACCAATTAAATCATCGAAAGGGCTTCTTTCGGCGATTTTTGGTTTGAGTAATTTTAAAAGGGATGCAGAACTTTCAAATTCAAGTTCATTATCAGCTAAGTTACGGCCTATTTCTTCTTCAACAGGTTTTTTTGGAAAATAAAGCACTGGACGACCAATGATTTTGATGATTTTCCCTTGTCTGTGTAGTTCATTTAATTCCATACTGACATTATTTCTTAGGATATCTAAGGTTTCTGAAATAGTTGTGGCGGTAAATCCTTCATTATTCTCAAGCTGTTCGCGAATCGTCATGGTGGAGGGGTTTTCTAAAATAAATTTATAAATACGGTCAATACGCTTCATTAAAATACCTCCCTTTAGTGTATCCGGAAACGATTAGTGTATTAAAACGAGTTAATACACTTATAAATTCTGTATTTAGTTTAGCATGACCACTGAAAAAGTCAATGATAATAGAATAAAAAAACAAATTGACTACTCTCACTAAGTAAGTAATAATATTATAGAAGTAACAAATAAAACGAATGAGGTGTTCATAGTGTCAAAAGTACTTTTTATTAAAGCATCGCCACTTCCAAATGAAGTATCAAGAAGTTCGCAAGTAGCAGAAACATTTATCGAGGAATACAAAGCGAAAAATCCATCAGATACAATAGAGGAATTAGTATTATATAATACAGAAGTGCCATTACTCGATTTAGAGTTAATGACGGCTGGAAGAGAACTACAAGCTGGCAAAGCATTTACTGATTTAGCTCCAGAAGTACAAAACAGATTGAATACTTATAATGCGCTTACGGAACAATTCCTTGCAGCAGATAAATATATTTTTGTCTTCCCACTTTGGAATCTTGGAATCCCGCCACTACTAAAAGCGTATGTGGATACTTTTGTTGTTGCAGGTAAATCATTCCGCTATACAGAACATGGTCCAGAGCCATTACTAAAAAATAAAAAAGCTATTTTAATTCATGGTAGTGGTGGTGTTTATTCTGCTGGACAAGCAAATTCCTATACGCACGGAGAACCATACTTAAATACCATTTTACAATTTATCGGTATTGAAGTTGCTCCAACCATTTTTGTAGAAGGTATTGATCATAATCCAAGCAAAGAAGCAGAGATTGTTGCAGCTGCTAAATCGGTAGCGCGTGAAAGTGCTGCTAAATTCTAAAAACTTTGTGAAAAAATTATTAATACTTTTAATTGATAAGGTAGTATTATCAACTGTCTAGACCGATAAACACTTAGAAAAAGATTGCTAATCCCTAAAGATATTGGTAAAGTAGAATAGAAGAATTCAAGGATAAAGTGCTAATTTTTTAGCACTTTTTTCTGTTTAATTATTCGAAAGGGATGAATTAGGATGGCGGAGCAGAAAGAAGAATTGCAAAGAGGGCTGAAAAATAGACATATTCAGTTGATTGCAATAGGCGGGGCAATTGGAACAGGGCTTTTTTTAGGAGCTGGAAAAACGATTCATTTAGCTGGTCCATCTATCATGTTAGTTTACTTAATTATTGGGGCTATCTTATTCTTTGTAATGCGAGCTTTGGGTGAGTTATTAATACATAACCCGACAACCGGGTCATTTACAAAATTTGCAGAACAATATATTGGACCATGGGCAGGCTTTATAACAGGTTGGACTTACTGGTTTTGTTGGATTGTCACAGGTATTGCTGAAATCACAGCAGTTGGAATGTATGTAAAATTCTGGGTACCAGATTTGCCACAATGGATACCGGCGCTAGCGTGTGTGTTAATTTTACTCCTTTTTAATTTAGCTACTGTAAAAGCATTTGGTGAAATTGAATTTTGGTTTGCTATTATTAAAGTAGTTGTTATCATTGCGCTAATTGTTATCGGTTTTGTTTTAGTATTTATTGGCTATAAACATGGAACAAGCACTGCGTCATTTTCCAATTTAGTAGATTATGGTGGCTTTTTCCCAAATGGAATAGTTGGATTTTTACTTGCATTTCAAATGGCGACATTTTCGTTTGTGGGTATTGAGCTTGTGGGGGTAACGGCTGGGGAAGCAGATGATCCAGAACGCACATTACCAAAAGCAATTAATAATATTCCCATTCGGATTTTGATTTTCTATATTGGGGCATTGCTTGTTTTAATGTCCATTTATCCATGGAGTAATATTGATCCAAACACAAGTCCGTTTGTTAGTGTGTTTTCAATGATTGGTATACCAGCAGCTGCCGGGATTATTAATTTTGTTGTATTAACTGCGGCAATGTCTTCATGTAACAGTGGGATATTTAGCACGAGCCGGATGCTTTATACACTTTCTGCTGAAGGTAAAGCACCGAAAAAAATGCATCATTTAAGTTCTAATGGAGTGCCAGCAACGGCATTAATTACATCAACCGCATGTTTACTTATTGGTGTATTTTTAAATTATTTTTTGCCGGAGAAAGTATTTATTTTGGTAACAAGTATAGCAACAATTTGTTTTATTTGGGTTTGGGGAGTAATTTTAGTTGCGCATTTACGTTTTCGTCTTAAATACCCAAAAATTGCGGAGAGAAGTACATTTAAGATGCCTTTATCACCATTTATGAACTGGGTTAGTTTAATTTTCTTTGGTGGATTATTAATCATTCTAGGCTTTGCGGCAGATACACGAATCGCGCTATTTGTAACGCCAGTATGGTTCTTAATCTTAGGAATTGCATATCAAATTTTAAAAATAACTAAAAATAAAAAGTCGAAAATTCGACATAATTAACGATTAAGCCCTCCATCGCCAACCAAAGCAGTTTTAGCAGTGGGGGTCTTTTTTTTTGCTAAGAAAAATCGCCGCAAAATTCTTTACAAATCATGAAAATCGTGTAGAATGATAGGTGTTTAGAGACTTTACAGTGCTTATGCATTTCGAGTGAGTACTCACTCATTTTTATTTCATGGTTTTAATGTGAAGTTTTCTACAATTGAGCGTTTATATGTGAATTTCTATACATAAAAAGATAAAGCGTAGCGAAAGGAATGAGGTAAATGATTCATGCAGGGTTAGATGTTGGCTCAACCACAGCGAAAGCCGTAGCGTTGAACGATCAAGGGGATATTTTATTTCAAACGTACAGAAGACATTATTCGGATATTAAAAAAGTAACACTCGAAATTATGCAAGATATGCAAAAAAAATGCGGTATGACAGAAATGACTTTTAAAATCACGGGATCTTCTGGATTAGCTATTTCCAAATTTTTAAAAGTACCATTTGTGCAAGAAGTTATCGCTTGTACTGAAGCAGTGGAACAAGTTATTCCTGAGACAGATGTAGTGATTGAGCTTGGCGGGGAAGATGCGAAAATTATTTATTTTAGTGGTGGTATTGAACAACGAATGAATAATGCTTGTGCTGGCGGTACAGGAGCTTTTATCGACCAAATTGCCACTCTTCTTCAAACGGATCCAACTGGTTTAAATGAATTAGCGCAAAATGCTAATACGATTTATCCAATAGCTTCAAGATGCGGGGTTTTTGCTAAAACAGACGTTCAACCGCTATTAAATGAAGGAGCTAGAAAAGAAGATATTGCGGCATCTATTTTTCAAAGTGTTGTTACACAAACAATTAGTGGACTTGCATGTGGACGTCCAATTCGTGGTAAAGTAGCTTTTCTTGGCGGTCCACTAACATTTCTAGATCAACTACGATACCGTTTTACGGAGACGCTTAAAATGAAAGAGAGCGATATTATTGCTCCACAAAATGCAGAATACTTTATTGCACTTGGAACGGCATTTACAGGGCTTAATGATGTTCCAATTAAAGTAGAAGATATGGTTAACCAACTTTCCAATATGGATATGACAACCATGACAACAGATACAGTAATCTTACCAGCATTATTCGAAAATGAAACGGATCTAGAAAACTTCCGAGCTCGCCACAATAAAATGAAAGCTAAACGGGCGAAGTTGGAAGATTACGAAGGTGACGCTTATTTAGGTATTGATGCTGGCTCAACGACTACAAAACTAATCTTGATGAGCCAAACTAATGAAATTTTATATTCATTTTATTCTAGTAATAATGGGAATCCGCTTCAATCTGTTATTGATGCGACGAGTGATTTATATGAAATTTTGCCAGAGAAAGTGCGAATTGCGCAATCGGGTATAACCGGTTATGGTGAATCGCTTATTAAAGCCGCACTAAAAATTGATGTTGGGGAAATCGAAACAGTCGCTCATTACCGTGCTGCTCGCGAATTTTTACCTGATGTAGATTTTATTTTGGATATTGGCGGACAAGATATGAAATGTATGAAAATCAAAAAAGGAGCGCTTGATAGTTTAATGCTTAATGAAGCGTGTTCTGCTGGTTGTGGTTCTTTCTTAGAGACATTTGCTCAAACGCTAAATTTATCTATTGAAGAATTTGCGGCACGTGCGCTTGAAGCAAAAGCACCAGTGGATCTTGGTTCACGTTGTACAGTGTTTATGAACTCCAAAGTAAAACAAGTGCAAAAAGAAGGCGTCAGTATGGAAGATCTATCTGCTGGACTAGCCTATTCTGTTGTAAAAAATGCACTACAAAAAGTAATCAAACTTCGTAGCCCTAAAGATATTGGCGAAAAGGTGATTGTGCAAGGCGGAACTTTTTATAATGAATCTGTTCTACGTGCCTTTGAACTTTTGACTGGTCGGGAAGTTATTCGTCCGGATATTGCTGGAATGATGGGAGCATACGGGGCAGCGCTAATTGCTAGAGAACATTACGAAACTGGTGAAGTAACGGAAATGCTCGTACTTGAAAAATTACGTGAATTTAGCGCTGAAACTTCACAATCGCGCTGTAATCTTTGTAGTAACACATGTCAGCTGACTGTTACTAGATTTGGTGATGACCGGACATTTATTAGTGGAAATCGTTGTGAACGTGGCGAACGTGTTGAAACAAAACGAAATGTTTTACCAAACTTATATGCATATAAATTAAAACGAACTTTTGATTATAAGTCACTCAAAAAATCAGAGGCTACTCGAGGAACTATTGGAATTCCTCGTGCATTAAATGTGTTTGAAAACTATCCGCTTTGGCATACAATTTTAACGAATTTAGGATTCCGTGTGGTACTTTCTTCTAAATCATCTAAAAATCTTTATGATAAAGGAATTGAAACAATTGCATCAGAAGCAGTTTGTTTCCCAGCTAAATTAACACATGGTCATATTATGGATTTGATTAAGAAAAAAGCCGAACGAATTTTCTACCCATCGGTTGTATATGAAAAACCAGAATTTGGTGAAGCAACAAACAACTTTAACTGTCCAGTTGTTGCAGGCTATCCAGAAGTTATTCGTGTCAATGTTGATGCGCTAGAAGAGAAAAATATTCCAATGATTAGCCCATTTTTAACATTAGATAATGAAAAAGCGTTAATTAGCCAAATGATTTTAGCGTTCCCTGAAATCCCAGCAGAAGATATGGAAAAAGCAGTAAAAGCAGGGCTTCTTGAAGCGGAAATGTGTCGTAAAGATATTCAAGAAGAAGGAGAAGCAGCACTTACTTACATTAAGAAAAATAAAATCAAAGGTATCGTTCTCGCAGGACACCCTTATCACATTGATCCAGAAGTAAATCACGGAATTCCAGAACTGATTACCATGAATGGAATGGCAGTATTAACAGAGGATTCGATTTCCCATCTGGGTGAGATTGACCATAAACTTCGCGTTGAAAATCAGTGGAAATATCATGCAAGACTTTATCGCGCAGCAAGTTTTACAGCTAAAAGTGAAGATTTAGAATTCGTGCAATTGACTTCATTTGGTTGTGGTCTAGATGCTATTACAACAGATATGTGTCAGGAAATTATTGAAGGTCATAATAAAGTGTATACTTTGCTTAAAATCGATGAAATCAATAACCTTGGTGCAGCAAGAATTCGCGTCCGTTCCTTGAAAGCTGCAATGGAAGAGCGTGAGAAAAATAATGTTAAACCTAGCATAATGAAAAAACCAAAAGAGCGCGTAATGTTTACAAAAGAAATGAAGAAAACATACACTATTTTAGCACCACAGTTAGCGCCAACTCATTTTGAAATGTTGGAAGCTGCGTTTAAGGTTGGTGGCTATAATTTAGAAGTACTTCCAGCCGTTACGCCTCGTGCAGTGGATGAAGGTTTACGCTATGTCAATAATGATGCATGTTATCCAGCTATTTTGACGATTGGGCAAATGATGGATGCGTTAAAACATGGTGATTATGATTTGGATAATTTAGCTGTTTTAATGACGCAAACAGGTGGTGGATGTCGGGCAACCAACTATATCTCCATGTTGAAAAAAGCATTAGGTGAGGCGGGAATTGACCATATTCCAGTAATTTCACTGAATGCAAATGGCCTAGAAAAACAACCAGGATTTAAATTAACCCCTAAAATACTCGTTCGTCTTTTAGCAGGAATTAGTATGGGGGATGCACTTGACCGGATGCTTTATCGGACTAGACCTTATGAAGTAGAAGAAGGTAGTGCCAATAAGTTATTCCGTAAATACCTTGATGCTGGTCGTGAGTTAATGGAGGATTATTCTTTTACTGGATATAAAAAACTTGCAAATGAAATGGTTCAAGCTTTCGATCAACTACCAATTACAAATGAAATCAAACCGCGTGTAGGTGTTGTTGGTGAAATTCTTGTGAAATTCCATCCAGGTGCAAATAATAATATTGTTGATGTAATTGAAGAAGAAGGCGGAGAAGCTGTAGTACCAGATTTGACTGATTTTATTTTATATTGCTGTTACGATGACCATTTTGCTGCAAATACATTTGGTCGCTCAAAAGTAAAATCTTTCGCAAAACAAAGTGTGGCAATTCCGCTAATCAATCAATTCCGTAAACCAGTTACAGATGCACTGAAGAAAAGTGAACGTTTTGAAGCACCAGCAAGTATTGAATCTATTGCAGAAAAAGCAAGCCAATTACTTTCACTTGGAAATAAAATGGGAGAAGGTTGGTTCTTAACAGGAGAAATGTTTGAGCTACTAGATAGTAATGTGCCGAATATTGCTTGTTTACAACCATTCGCTTGTTTACCAAACCATATCACAGGTCGTGGAATGATTAAAGGCTTGAAAAAAATGTATCCAGAAGCGAATATCATGTCTATTGATTATGATGCGGGATCAAGTTCTGTAAACCAATTAAACCGAATTAAATTAATGCTTTCGATTGCTAGAAAACAACTAGAAACAACTGAAGTAGTCACTGAAAAAGAAACTAATACTAAATTTAACCCAAGAGAAAAAATTCTTGGGAAAGCAAAACAAGTCAGAGAGAGCGCTCCAGTTGAAATGATTGGCAATAAAGTGAAACAAGCAAGAGAAGCTGATCCAGTAGGTGCAATTGCTCAAAAAGTAAAACATGTTGCATCATCAAGTAGTGAACATATTCAAACAGATAACGATTAGTAAAAAAACTGTAAGCAGATAGGAAAAGGAACTGCCCTTCAAAAGTAAGATTTTTCGTCTAACTTTTTGAAGGGCACTACAAAACCTAATTGCTTACAGTTTTTTATTTTTCAGTAATCAAAGCAAATTTACCATGAATGACTTGTTTTAAATCCATTGGCGCGATACGGATTTGCAAGCCTCTTTTTCCAGCTGAGATAAGTATTGTTTCCAATGACTCTGCACTACTATCAATAAATGTAGGAAATAACTTGTTCATTCCAATAGGAGAACAGCCACCACGGACATAACCAGTTAATTTTTCAAGCGTTATTACAGGAACTAACTCACATTTCTTATTACCACTAATTTTAGCGATAGTTTTTAGATTAATGGATTTGCTTGCTGGGATACATGCTACAAGGTGCCCAGTCCTATCTCCTGTTAAGCAAATAGTCTTAAAAATATGAGCCGGATCATTACCGGTTTCTAGTGCCACATGTAATGCATTTAGTGAATCCTCATCCCAAGCATATTCTTGAAGCTGGTAAGGGATTTTTTGCTGATCTAATATTCGACAAACATTTGTTTTTTTATTCATAAATTCACCTCAAATCTAGTTTGTTTATGTACAAATTATGACAATCCGGCTATTTCCATTGGTTTTTTTAGAAAGTTTGGTACAATAATAAGGTATCAAAAAAGGAGAGGGAGATTTTAATGAAAAAAGGTTTATTTAGCATGATTATGTTGCTTGCCATGATGTTAGTTTTAACAGCATGTGGAGCTTCAAGAATAGAGCCAAAAGAAGCAGGAGAAATTACTGTAAATGCAGTTGTTTACAATAAAGATACTGACAAAGTGAAAGATGTCTATGGTGAAGACGGTAGTGCGTTTGAAAAAGAATTCGAAAAAAGCTTTAAAGAAAGCTTTATCAGCACATTTAGCGCTAGTCTTTCTGGTGATGTTAACATAGACAAAGAAGTAGACGATTTCTACAATGCATTACGCAAACAAGTAAATGAAAAAACATCTTATACTACTAAAGTAATAAATGACGACAAAGAAAATCCAGAAATTCAATTTGCTGTAAAAGGATTGGACATGAAAGGCGTTCAAGCAGAGCTAACAACAGAATTAACAAAAGAATTAACTGCTGATCCATCTATCGCTACTGACAATGAAAAATTGGCGAAGAAAACAATGGAACTCTACACAAAAGCAGTACAAAATGCAGATGCAGTATCTGAAACAAAAAATGTAAATCTTAAATTAACTGTAAATACAAAAGATGATTCACTTTGGAAAATGGAGAATGACATGGCCTTCATGCAAGAACTAACTACCGCATTCTTTATGGGTGGCATGTAAAATTAAGGAAAAGCTGTACAAAATAATTTTTGATAAAAACAGGCAACTCTCATCACGGAGGTGCCTGTTTTATTTATAGCGATTAGTTAAAAATAATAAAGCCCCGCAACAATTACTGCTGCTACAAGAATGCCGGGAACTAAGTTTGCAACTCGGATTTTAGTTAAACCAAGTAAATTTAGACCAATTGCTAAAATCATAATACCACCTGTTGCAGTTATCTCATTAATAATTAGTTCCATTAATTCAGCTGGAATAAATTGGTCAATCTGTGTGGCAAAAAGAGCAATGATTCCTTCAAAAAGAAATACTGGAATAGCTGATAGCATAACTCCCCAGCCAAGAGTCGTACTAAGGAGTAGTGCAATAAAACCATCCATGACCGATTTTGTATATAAAACATCATGATTACCCCGAATACCACTATCAAGCGCCCCGATAATCCCCATTGCACCAATAACAAAAATAAGGGTTGATGTAACAAATCCTTTGGCGATATTACTTTTTCCATTAGCTCCAACTTTGCGTTCAATCCAGTGACCAAGCTGATTGAGATGGTAGTCTATATTAATTAATTCCCCGATAACTGCACCAAAACAAATACTTAAAATAACGATCAGTGAATTGCTTGTTTTAAACCCCATTTGAATACCAAGAACAATAACGGACAAACCCATTCCTTTCATTACAGTGTCTTTTATACGTTCAGGGATATTATGTAATTTCATACCAATTACTGAACCAATCAAAATTCCTAGTCCATTAACTAGCGCACCAAGTAATACCATTTTATTCCTCCCTTTTAATCAATATTCTTATTATACAGCAACTCACGCGGAATGGGCATAAAAAATCGAAGGAACTAATAATCTAGTCCCTTCGACTAAAAATTCACTTTTCAGCAACTGTAAAGCGCTCATTTAAATGATTTGGTCGTTCTATTTCGTCCAAAATGGCGATAGCAAAGTCTTCCATACTAATAAAACTATTGCCTTTACTATTAAATAGCAGATGATTTTTTCCAACTTGATAGGTGCCAATTCGTTCACCTGGCTCAAACATTGCAGGAGGACTAACATATGTCCAGCTGAAATGTGATTCATTTTCTTTTAAATGTGTTAATTGTTCTGCTTGAGCTTTGGCAGTTGGATAGTATGGAGCTTCTTTTAACCCTTTAGATTCGAGCAGCGTATTGCCAGTATCATCAATTTGAAGGCTAGCTGCACCACCTACAACGATAAGTCGCGGCGATACAGTTCCATTTAAAACTCGCATTAAATGTTGCAAGGATAAAACATGTTTCTCAGCTTCTTCTGGACTTGTACCATAAGCATCCACAACAACATTTAGATCAGATACATCAGAAAGTGTTAACTCAAATATATCTTTCTGTAAAATATTAATATCTTTATGTGTTTGGGTGATTTTCCCCGCATTTCTTACAATAGCTGTTACTTCATGACCACGGTCTTTTGCTTCGGCTAAAATTCGTGAACCAGCACGCCCCGTAGCGCCAATTATTCCTATCTTCATAAAAAAAGCCCCCTATTCATTTTTCTGGAATAGATTCTCGCTTGATAGAAGAATTATTCCCGAAAGAAGGGGCTCGAAAACATTTATTTTTAAGATTGTTCTTTTGCAGCAGCGGCTAATTGTTTGATTTTGGCTGCTGAGTAGATGTGAGAAATGGTAAATATAATTAATGCTAACCAGATAAATAGAAAGGCGAATAATTGGATATGGTCAAAACTTTCTTTGAAAAGCAAAACACCGAGAGCAAGCATTAATGTAGGTCCGATATATTGCAAGAAACCAACCATCGTATAACTGATTTTTTTCGCAGCAGTTGCAAAAAGAAGTAATGGAATAGCGGTAACAATTCCTGCACCAACTAAAATAATATTTGTATTTGTAGGATATTGCATTAAACCATTAGTTGCAAAAAATAAGACATATATAAGTGCGAATGGTGTGATAATCAGTGTTTCCAGTGTTAAACCTGTCCAAACAGAAACCGGAACAAGTTTTTTAATTAGACCATAAAGTGAAAAGGTAACAGCCATACCAATTGCAGCCCATGGGACAGAGCCTAAGTGCCAGGTTAAAATTAGTACACCAATAGTAGCAGATATAACTGCAATTATTTCCCCACGACTTAAACGTTCCTTTAAAATTACGGTAGCTAGCAGAACATTTACAAGTGGATTTATATAATAACCAAGACTTGCCTCAGTTACATGCCCACTATTTACTGTATAAATGAATAAATACCAATTTCCTGTTACTAAAAAAGCAGCTGTAATAATGGCAATAAGCGTTTTTGGCTTAAGTAAAATTGCTTTCGTTTCTTCCAAAACCATGGATGCTTTTCGTAAACAGACAATCAAAAATAGCATAAAAATAAAAGACCATAGTATTCTATAGGCCAAAATTTCCATTGGAGGGACGTTTGTTACTAGCTTCCAGTAAATCGGAAGGACTCCCCAGAACACATAAGCCAGAGCGCCAGCCATAATCCCGCCTAGTTGTCCATTTTGTTTATTTTCCATAGTGATATTAGTCCCCCTTTTTTAAACAATAAGACTATTTTAGCGCAAAAGGGGAAAGAAAGCTATATAAAAATACGAATAGGGTAAGCTATTCGCATTTTTAAAAAATTATTTACTTGCTTCGATTTGGATGTTTAGTTTCACTTCATCGCCAATTAATACGCCACCAGTTTCAAGGGCTGCATTGTAGTTAAGACCAAAATCTTTACGATTGAATTTACCTTTTGCTTCAAAACCAGCTACCATGTTGCCAGTATTAGGATCTTTTCCAGTTCCTTCATAGCTAACTTCCAGTGTTAGTGGTTTAGTTACATCACGAATAGTTAGGTCACCAGTAACCATATATTCATCGTCACCATCTGGCGTAATTTTAGTTGCGGTGAATGTTACATTAGGATATTTCTCTACATTAAAGAAGTCTTCGCTTTTTAAATGACCATCACGTTGAGCTTGACGTGTATCAACTGAAGCAGCATCTACAGAAAAGTTTAATTTTGCAGTTGTTAAGTCTTCTGGATCCATTTCGATATCCGCTGAAAAGCTATTAAATGCTCCTTTTACTTTTGATACCATCATATGTTTTACTTGAAATTCGATTGAACTATGCGCTGGGTCTACATTCCATTTTTCTACTGTCATTTTTCATTCCTCCAAATATGTTTTTTATAAAAGTATTCTATTATAATCTAACCTATTTGGGCTGAGATTAAACTTAGTACAAAATACTTTTATGAATTAAGTAAGCAAGTAGCTTAACTGTTAATAGCTAAACTATATCATACTTACTTTTAATAAGCAACTATTAAATCGTAATAATAAATATATTTTTTTTGTAAATTTAATTGAGTTTTTACCATAAAGTGCGTAGAATAGGTTGTAAGAGGAGGTTGGATGATGACAATTATTAATAAAGATACAGAAAATATTAGCGAACTTTTAAAAACATATTGGTCGATTCAGCGGATTTCAGCGGGGTATGCTGACCAAAATGCAGCTAGTTTAGGTTTAACCATACAACAATTGGCGATTATTAATGTAGTATACAGCGCTCCAGGAATTTCAGTTGCAGAATTAACGAAGCGATTAATCATTACCGGAAGTTCCGCCGCCGCAAATATTGACGGATTAATAAATTTAGGATTAGTAGTGAAATTAAATAAAACAATTCCAAGTGATAGTATGGATTTAACCTTAAAACTTTCTAAAAAAGGGGAGGATTTGTCCAAACGATCTACAGCAAATGCGTTTATGTATAAAGCAATGATGAAAGTTTTTGAAAATCTTAACGAATCGGAAGTAAAAGAATTGCTTCGATTGAATAAAAAAGTAGAAACATTATTAAAAAAGAGTAAATAAAAACATCTCCTGTCACTCAGGTTAGCCTGAATGAACAAGAGATGTTTTTTTATTTTTTATCGAATTTACAATCTTCTAGTGGAATAACTTTGGTTTTATTTACGAATTTAAACGATAACCAGAAAATCAGGAAAATAGGTAGGCCGATATAAGAAATACCTATTTTTTGCCACCAAGCAGGATTTGTGAATTCCGGTTTTAAAAAGGCAGCATAATCTTGTCCGATAATAACCAAAATACATAATATCAATGCAAGTATCGGTCCAAACGGGAAAAATTTCGCTTTATATTTTAGTTCGTTTAAATCATGACCTTGTTTTAAAAATGCTTTACGGAAGCGATAATGACTGATGGCAATACCAACCCAAGCAATAAAACCTGTTAATCCAGAAGCAGATAGTAACCATGTATAAATTACGGTTCCGTTTTCTGTTAATGTAGTGATAAAGGTCATAGCGCCAATAATGGTTGTTACAATTAAAGCAGCCATTGGAATTCCGCGCTTATTTACATTTCCCAAGAAACGTGGCGCTTTTTTGTCACGAGCCATAGCCCAAAGCATTCTAGTTGAAGCATATAAACCAGAGTTCCCGGCAGATAATACCGAAGTAAGAATAACTGCATTCATTATCGAAGCAGCAAAAGCAAGTCCCGCTTTCTCAAAAACAAGTGTAAAAGGGCTAATAGCAACATCTGTCGCATCTGCACTTAGTAAATGCGGGCTTGTATAAGGAATAATCATCCCAATAATAAAAATCGCGAAAATGTAGAATAATAATATCCGCCAAAAAACTTGTTTAATTGCTTTTGGAACACTTTTTTCTGGGGTAGCACTTTCACCAGCAGCAATTCCGACCATCTCTGTTCCTTGAAAAGAGAAACCAGCGATTAAAAATGTTCCAAGGATGGCAAAGAAACCACCTTTGAACGGCGCATCTCCAGTGGTGAAATTAGAAAAGCCAATTGCTTCTCCACCAAGAATTCCAACAATGGTTAACACTCCTACAATAAGAAAAATAATTACAGTTGCTACTTTGATGATGGAGAACCAATATTCTGATTCGCCGTAAGCTTTTACAGACAAGGCATTTAAACCAAAGATTAGGATGAGGAATATAGCGCTCCATAGCCATGCAGGTGTATTCGGTAGCCAAAATTGAACGATAATGGCTGCGGTAGAAATATCAACTGCAAGGGTAATTGCCCAGTTAAACCAATAATTCCAACCAAGTGCAAAACCAAATGCTGGGTCCACAAAACGAGTAGCATATGTACTAAATGAACCTGAAACCGGCATATAGGTGGCCATTTCGCCTAAGCTAGTCATTAAAAAGTAAACCATAATACCAATAGCGATATAGGCAACGAGTGCTCCGCCTGGCCCAGCTGTATGGATGGCATTTCCACTAGCTAAAAACAACCCAGTTCCAATAGATCCACCAATAGCAATCATGGATAAATGTCTCGTTTTTAAGTCACGACGAATTTCGCCATGTGTTTCTTTTTTCAAAATATATCTTCCTTTCTATTTTTAGAGGAAAGTGCGCAAAAAAAACAGCCAATCTTCAAGAAATTGGCTGTTACATATTTTACCAACATCTTCTTGTCAGATAGCACATCCATAAGAAAATTTGACAAATTCTTATAGCAGTCCAGCGCTTTTGAGCAACTGTCCCAACAACTATTTCTTAAACAAAGATAAAATAGTCACTTCGGCGATCATCCTGTTCGTTTTTTGTCATTGGCGTCTTTGTTTCGCCTCTAAAAAAAGTACTAGTGAATCTCGCAACCTCTACCTCACCATTTGGATGAGGGTTTGTATTTGATTATTTACTCATAATAACGGAAAATAACTCATTTTGCAATACGTTTTTTAATAATTTTGTAAGGCTTCTTTGATAGTACTGTAAGTTGTTAAAGTGGATAGATTTTCTTCATAGCGAATTAATGTCATGGCGAACTTAGGTGAAATACCTGTAATAATTAACTCTACTCCAGTTAATTTCATAAATCCGTGAAATTTCACAAGATTCATCACTGCATCCTCATTAAAATCCGCAAGTCCGGAAAGGTCCATAATTAAGTAATCTTCCTTGCCATTATCCATATAGTCACTTACATATTCAGACATATGCTGAAACCGGTCGTTCGTAAGCGAGCCAATAAGTGGTAAAACACATATATTATCTTTAATAGGTACAATGGGTGTAGAAAGTTTTTCGATTTCTCTTAGGGATTTTTCGAGTTCCAACTGGTAATTATGTTCTGTTGTAATATCCTTTTGAATACCAACAAAATATAAATGTCCGTTATCATCATAAATCGGTTCAATCGTTAGTTCATTCATAAAAGATGAACCATTTTTTCGGTAATTTTTTAGTAATGCTCTTGTTGTGGTTTTGTTTACAACTGCATCACGAACTTTTTGGATTTCATTTTTATCCGTATCTTCCCCTTGTAAAAAGTAACAATTGGAACCAAGTGCATCAGCTTTCGTATAGCCGGTAATATTTTCGAAACCTGTGTTTACAAAAATAATTGGATTATTTTTTTGTTCAGCATCAGTAATAATTACCCCAACACTCGATAAATTTAATGCTTCTAAGATAATATCAAATTTTGGATAAGCAGACATCTGCGTGTTTCGCCCCCTTTGCAAATACATCTATATCATAACACGATGATGCGCGAAAGCCCAATGTCAAATTTGTGAATTTAAAATAAGGAAAATCGGTAACGAGAAAATATATCAATGAGGGTGTATAATTAAGGTAGAGGTGATACGTTATGTTTATTAGATTTACAAATAGTGCTAAAAAACGGCTTGAAGTACTTCGATCTGGGTTACCTGGACAACTACATTTGTATTACGATACAGAAGGCTGTGCATGTGAGAATAGCGGCATTTTTACGCTTCGTTTAGTAGAAAAACAAACAAAAGAAGATGATGAAGTGGAGTCAAACATTGGTCCGATTTTAATTAAACGCTGGACAAAGATATTTTTAGAGGAAGAATTAATCATTGATTATGATGATAAAGCGAAGGTAATGATGCTAAAAAGTGATGGACAGTATTATAATCGTAATTTACTATTAGTAACAGAGTCGGACGAAGTAATTAGTTGCCCTGTTAGTGTAAAATAATTTCATCAAAAAACCTAGGATAAATATTATTATTCTAGGTTTTTTGATGAAATTTTCATGAGAATGTAGTGAAACTTTCAACATATAGTGACACTAGCTTCCGAATTGTAGTAACATAGAATAGGGAAGTTTTTTACATAAGGAAGGAGTGTTACGATGGAACAACCATCAGTAGATGAGTTAAAGAATTGGAGAAATGTTATGCTGCTCCATCGCTTTGCTTTAGAAGAAGTGAATACAAAACTTAAAATATTAAATGAAGAATTTCAATTTATTCATGATTATAACCCAATGGAACACTTGAAATCTCGGGTGAAGTCATTAGAAAGTATTGGGGCAAAATTAGAAAAAAAAGAGTTGGATATTACACCAGAAAATGCTTTAAAACATGTCCATGATATTGCCGGCATTCGGATTACCTGTTCTTTTGTATCAGATATTTTTAGAATTCATGAGATGTTAGCAGGACAAAACGATATTACCATTTTGCGTGTTAAAGATTATGTGACGAATCCTAAACCAAATGGCTATCGGAGTTTACATTTACTTTGTGAAGTACCAGTTTTCTTAACAAACCGTTCTGAAAAAATGACAGTTGAAATTCAAATTCGAACCGTCGCGATGGATTTTTGGGCAAGTTTGGAGCATAAGATTTATTATAAGTATCAGAAAGAAGCTCCAGAGGAATTGGTTAAAGAATTACAAGATGCGGCAAGAATCATTACTCATTTAGATGAAAAAATGAAAAACTTAAATGACCAAATTGACCAGTATAAAAAGGAAAAAGAAAAATAAATGATAAAACAGCTTTATTTCTTTGCAGGCCAATACGTTGCAAAGAAATAAAGCTGTTTTATATTTGCGAGATAATTATTTTTGCTTCATAATAATATAGGAGAAAAAACGAAAGGGGCGTACATAATGGAAATATTTTTATATGTTTTAGCATTACTTGTAGCTATTTTTATTTCTAATTTAGTCAATCGCTTTGTGCCCTTTGTATCAGTACCACTTATTCAAATTGGCTTAGGTGTGATGATTGCGCTTGTACCAATTACGTTCGATTTAAAATTAAACCCGGAACTTTTTTTGGTGATGTTTATTGCGCCATTGTTATTTAATGATGGAAGACGAACTGATAAGAAAGCCTTATGGGGAATGCGGATGCCAATTTTGGTATTAGCACTCGGGCTTGTGTTTGCAACGGTAGTGGTTATTGGCTATTTTGTAAATTGGATGATTCCGACCATTCCACTAGCTGCTGCTTTTGCGCTTGCTGCTGCACTTGCGCCTACAGATGCCGTTGCTGTGAGTTCGCTTTCAGGGCGGATAAATTTACCTAAACGAATAATGAATTTGTTGGAAGGAGAAGCTTTAATTAACGATGCATCAGGTTTAGTTGCTTTCCAATTTGCGATTGCAGCGATGGTAACAGGTGTTTTTAGTTTACTGGATGCGAGTATTAGCTTTTTTGTTATTGCAATCGGCGGTGTTTTAGTCGGATTAGTACTTAGTTGGTTAAAATTTAGATTTCTTAAGTGGGTACGCGGGCTTGGAATGGAAGACGTTACTTTCCACATGCTTATCCAAATTTTGACACCATTTATTATTTATTTAGTGGCGGAAGAATTTCATGTTTCTGGAATTTTAGCGGTTGTCGCAGCAGGAATTATGCACTCAATGGAACGAAAGAAAATCGATCCACAATCAGTTAAACTAAATATTGTATCTCAAAGTACTTGGTCAGTTATTATTTTTGTCTTAAATGGGCTTGTGTTTTTACTTTTAGGTACCCAACTTCCTTCTATAATTGAAGTAGTTTGGAATGATTCAGGTATCAGCAACTGGCAAGTGACTGCCTATATTTTATCCATCACAGCTGCTTTAATTTTACTTCGCTTTGTCTGGGTGTATATGTCATGGAATATTGGTGCAAAAAAACGGGATAAACATAACAAAAAAACAACACGACCAAAACTGCGCCCAGTAATACTTACTTCTTTGTCTGGAGTACGTGGAGCAGTAACATTAGCCAGTGCGCTTGCAATTCCATTTTTCCTAGATGATGGGACACTTTTCCCACAAAGAGCATTAATTATTTTCTTAGCGTCTGGTGTTATTCTTTGTACATTAGTAATTGCGACATTTATTTTACCATTGTTAGCTAAAAATGAAGAAGTAACAACGGAAGATGAACGAGCAGAAAAAGCGACTCGAATTCGGATTTTAAGAAATGTGATTAGGGAGCTGAAAGAGCAAACTTTACCAGAGACGAAAGCAGCAACAGATGAAGTGATTGAAGACTATCGGAGACGGATTTATGATTTACAGCATAATAGTTCAAATAAAAAGATGGATGAGAGAGAGCGAGAGAAACGGTTAGAAATCATTGAATGGCAACGAATGAATACGCAGAAAAAAGCGGATAGCGGAGAATTGGTGGCAACCGATAGTTATCGCTATCAACACTATCTAAATATGGTGGAGCAAGCAATTAAACAACGCTTCCGAACAAAAATAAAAACAGCATGGATGTTCTTTGTTCGACTTATGATGTTTGTCATTCACCCGAAAAAATGGTACAAAATTAGTCATAAAATGAAAAAAGGGATTTCAAAAGATAATGAACGCTTCCAGGCAATTCGTAAGTTAAGAGAAGAAAATGAGATACTAGTTATCCAAAAATTAAAAGAGCAACTTACAAAAGAAAATGCGGATATTATCGGTCCACTTATTACAGAACATACAATGTTTTTAGAGCGAATTAGGAATGATAGTAATATAACTCGTAGAAAACGTGCAAAATCCGAACAGAAAAAACGCGAGGTTCAAATTGTGGCTTTCCAAACTGAACGTGATATTATTCAGCATCTATTTGAAACAGGTGGAATTTCAAGAGATTTGGCACGTGAACTCCGTCAAAATTTAAATATGATTGAGACTTACTTATATGATGATTTTTTGGGAACCGATTAAAATGATTATAATCGCTTATATATCTAAAGAGGTGTATAGGCGATTTTTTTACTGTTGGAAAATAGAAGCTGATTAAAGAAAACTAAAAAGCCTCGCAGAACGTGGGAAAAAGGAGCGAGGTTATTACGTATGGATAGATTTACGATTGAACTTTTCTTAAATGGTCACTAAATCGGCAAATTTCTTCTTTCATTTTTAAGTCAGCACGTTGATATTTTCTACTGGTATCATTAATAGTAATAATAGTTTCTTTCCCAGTTTCTAAATCTAAAATAAAAATTTTGTAATTGGGAAGTTTTTTTGGGCCATAACGATATTGATTTTTATCACATTCCACATAGTATCTACTAAATGGATATACTTTATCAAATAATCCTCTTTTATGATAAAAGGCATTTTTATTAATAAAGAAAACACCAAGGAAAAATTGTTTGAAGTAGAAGCCGAATGCTACAACGAATCCAAAGGAAAGGCAGTAAAACTTGAGGTCGGTTATTTTTAGAAAAATAGCCATAAGTGCAAGTATTCCAATTAAAAAAGTTGCTAGAATTACTGGCACAACTAACGTAATATTCATAGTATATTTTGAAAATCGATATTCCGTCATGGATGCCACCAGCCTCTTGTTGTAATGATAAAATCTTAGCATTAAAAAAATCCTTGTCTAGCTAATAAAACATAAAAAACTATTGTCCGTATGATAGCTTTGTTGTATAATGTATCTTGCTGTAAGTAAACTCTATGTTTAATATTAGTAAACTTATCTAACTTGAGGTTTATTATCACTAAACTTGAAAGAAAGGAAACAGACATGGAAATTGGCAAACGTATTAAAAATCTTAGGCTTAGCAAGAATTTAACGCAAGAGGAACTAGGCGAGCGGACTGATTTAACTAAAGGTTATATTTCACAATTAGAGCGAGATTTAAGTTCGCCATCTATTGAAACCTTGTTTGCTATTTTGGAAGTGCTTGGTTCGACACCAAAAGACTTTTTTGATGAGGAAGAACATAATCAAAAAGTAATATATGGGGAGTTAGAGCATACATTTTTTGAAGATGAAGAGAAGGGATACAGAATTAAGTGGTTGGTTCCGGAATCGAATGAAAAAGAAATGGAACCTGTACTACTTGAAATAGAAGAAAATAGCTATTTTAAAAACTTTGAACCATCGCTTTCTGAAACTTTTGGCTATGTGCTAAACGGAGAAGTGACAGTGATACTTGGAAGAAATGAGTATATCGCAAAAACCGGAGAAGCTATTTATTTCCATGCAGCAGATGAGCACCAAATCATTAACAGATCAAATCAAAAAGCGACACTCATTTTAGTTGCAACGGATTCATATTTATAAGGGGGAAACTATTTTGACAGAAACAATTATTCGTTTTGAAAATGTAACAAAACAATTTGACAATGATCCACCCGTACTAGACAATGTCAGTTTTGAAATAGAAAAAGGAAAATTTTATACATTATTAGGTCCTTCAGGGTGTGGGAAAACAACTATTTTACGCTTAATTGCTGGCTTTTTAGAAGCGACAGAAGGGCAAATTTTCCTTGGTGAAAAAGTTATTAATCAAATACCAGCAAATAAACGCCCAGTTAATACGGTATTCCAAGATTATGCCCTATTTCCACATCTAAATGTATACGAAAATGTCGCTTTTGGACTTAGAATAAAAAAATTAAAAAAAGAAGCTATAGACGAAAAAGTCAAAGAAGCTTTACGATTTGTTAATTTAAAAGGATATGAAAAAAGAGAAATTAGCGAAATGTCAGGTGGGCAAAAACAGCGTGTTGCAATTGCGCGTGCGATTGTTAATGAACCGGAAGTTATTTTGCTAGATGAACCACTTTCGGCGCTTGATTTAAAACTTCGGACTGAAATGCAATATGAACTTCGTGACTTGCAAAAACGGCTTGGAATTACGTTTATTTTTGTGACACATGACCAAGAAGAAGCACTTGCAATGAGTGATGAGATTTTTGTATTAAATAAAGGGGAAATCCAGCAAAGCGGAACACCAATTGATATTTATGATGAACCAATTAATAAATTTGTAGCAGATTTCATTGGTGAATCAAATATTGTCACTGGTAAAATGATGCAAGACTTTGAAGTGGAATTTGTAGAAAGACGCTTTGAATGTGTTGACCAAGGCTTCCGTCCAAATGAAACTGTAGAAGTAGTTATTCGACCAGAAGATCTTGAAATAACTTCTGCTGAAAAAGGGAAACTTCAAGTAACGGTGGATTGGATGCTATTTCGCGGTGTGCATTATGAAGTGGGTTGTATTGATACGGACGGAAATGAGTGGCTCGTTCATACTACAAGAAAAGTTCGTGTTGGTGATAAGATTGGCTTAGCGTTTGATCCAGAGGCAATTCATGTTATGCGTCTTGGGGAAACGGAGGAAGAATTCGATAAGCGGCTGGATAGCTATGATGAGGTGCAGTAATGAATAGACGCACTCGGACGGTATACCTTATTCCTTATGTACTTTGGATTTTACTTTTTGTTGTTGCACCAATTTTATTAATTGTTTATTACTCATTTTTTGATGTCGATGGTAATTTGACGATGGATAATTATATTCACTTTTTCACGCCCGTTTATTTGAAAATGACGGCTAGTTCGTTTTGGTATGCGTTTTTAATTACCGTTTTTACGCTACTGATTTCTTACCCAACAGCTTACTTGCTAACCAAATTGAAACATAAACAATTGTGGTTGCTGTTAATTATTTTGCCAACTTGGATTAATTTACTTTTGAAAGCATATGCCTTTATTGGGATTTTTGGGACTTACGGGGCGGCAAATCAGTTTTTGGAATTGATGGGAATTGGTTCAAAACAAATATTATTTACTGATTTTAGTTTCTTATTTGTATCAACTTATATTTTTATTCCGTTTATGATTTTGCCGATTTTTAATGCGATTGAGGAAATTAACCCAACTTTGATTCAAGCGTCTCGCGATTTAGGCGCATCCAGTTTGACGACGTTTCGACGAGTGATTTTTCCTTTGACAGCAGATGGGGTGAAATCTGGTTGTCAGGCTGTATTTATTCCGGCGTTATCTTTATTTATGATTACAAGATTAATTGCTGGAAACCGGGTGATTACGCTTGGTACAGCTATTGAAGAACATTTCCTTGTCACGCAAGATTGGGGAATGGGTTCAACGATTGGTGTGTTCTTAATAATTGCGATGATTTTAATTATGTTTTTAACAGGCTCTAAAAAGAAAAGAGGTGTGCGTAAATGAAGAAAAGTAAATGGGGAACAATTTATTTAGTACTTATTTTTGTGATTTTATACGCACCAATTTTTTACTTGATTTTCTATTCTTTTAATAAAGGTGGAACAATGCATAATTTTAGCGGGTTTACACTTGATTATTACAAGGAAGTTTTTCAAGATACGCGATTGTTAATTATTGTTTTAAATACCTTTGTTATTGCACTGCTTTCCTCAGTGATTGCGACAGTGATTGGGGTTTTTGGAGCATTGGCGATAAAATTTATGCCAAAACCTTTTGCGAAAAATTCGTTGCTTAGCCTGAATAATGTGTTGATTGTCAGCCCGGATGTAATTATTGGAGCTAGTTTCTTGATATTCTTTACGATTTTAGGGGTGAAACTGGGCTTTATTTCGGTGCTGGTTTCTCATATCGCATTTAGTATTCCGATTGTCGTACTAATGATTTTGCCGAAGTTGCAAGAAATGAGCCCAACATTAATGGATGCGGCGCGGGACTTAGGGGCGAGTCAGTGGCAAGTGCTTTCTAAGGTGATTCTTCCTTACATTATGCCAGGTGTTTTAGCTGGTTTCTTTATGGCGCTAACTTATTCATTAGATGATTTTGCAGTCACTTTTTTCGTAACAGGGAACGGTTTCTCCACATTAGCAGTAGAAATTTATTCACGTGCTAGACAAGGGATTTCGCTTTCTATCAATGCTTTATCTACACTTATTTTCCTATTTACGATTGTTCTTGTTATCGGTTATTACTTTATTAGCAAGCATAATACAAGCAAAAATATTCGAACGGGGGCGACGAAAGAATGAAGCAATTGCTGAAAATTTTTGTGCCAGTTATTGTGGTGGCACTTCTTATGATGCTACTTGCAACAACGATGAACCGTTCAGAAGGTTACGCTGGGAGTAACACACTAACGATTTATAACTGGGGCGACTATATTGACCCATCTTTAATAACGAAATTTGAAAAAGAAACGGGTATGAAAGTTATTTATCAAACCTTTGACTCGAATGAAGCCATGATGACGAAAATCGAGCAAGGTGGTACTACTTTTGATATTGCAGTACCAAGTGATTATGCGATTAGTAAAATGAAAGAAGAAAATTTACTAATTCCACTTGATCATTCAAAATTACCCAATGAAAAATATCTCGATCCGCGCTTTATGGATTTGTCTTTTGATGATAATAATAAGTATTCAATGCCATATTTCTGGGGAACACTGGGAATTATTTATAACAAGGAAATGTTCCCAAATAAGAATTTTGATACGTGGGATGCGTTATTTGATCCTGACTTGAAAAATCAAATCCTCTTAATTGATGGAGCCCGTGAAGTAATGGGTCTTGGATTAAACAGCTTAGGATATTCCCTCAATGACACAAACAAAGTACATTTAATGGAAGCACGTGACAAACTTGAAACGATGACACCTAACGTGAAAGCAATTGTTGGTGACGAAATCAAGTTACTCATGGCTGATAATGAAGCAGGCGTTGCGGTAACATTTTCTGGAGAAGCGGCAGAAATGCTGAGTGAAAATGAAGATTTAGAATATGTGATTCCAAAAGATGGCTCGAATTTATGGTTTGATAATATGGTCATTCCGAAAACCGCGAAAAACGTTGATGGAGCGCATAAATTTATCAACTTCATGTTAAAACCAGAAAATGCAGCCATAAATGCCGAATATGTCGGTTACGCCACACCAAATGAAAAAGCAGTGAAACTATTACCAAAAGAAATTTCTAGTGACGAACGTTTTTATCCAAATATGGATGAGCTGACGAATTTAGAAGTATATGATAACTTAGGAAAACGAATGTTGTCTTATTATAATGAACTTTTCTTAGAGTTTAAGATGTATCGCAAGTGATCGGGAAACTCGGCGAAAACGTGTCATATCAGCAAGCATTCAGGAGTATAAGCAATCGTTTTTATAGCTAGTTATCCAAAAGTTTACCAAAAGCGACGAAATTGTCGCTTTTTTGGTGTTTTCTACCAGAGAATTCTACCAGAGATTTTTGGCTGGAAAGCTTGATGTGTATAGGGATAAGCATAAATGTTTTTAGAGAAAAATTATCATTTGAAAAAGCTTGTTAAGAATAGTTTTTTTTAAAGAACTAAAATATATACTGTAAGTGTTGAAGATGTTTATACTCTATTATTAAAAAAGTAAGGATTTTTTAGAAGTGTATTAGAGTGCATGTTGCGAGGCAGATTAATTACTAGAATATGTATGCTTTTATAGTGAAAATAGAAGTTATACTGTAGCTATTTCTTATTGTTTTACTGCTTTGAAATAAAAATTTATTAATCGAAAAAGACATCCACTTTAAATAAAACCGAAAAATAATGTTTTTATTTTAAAAATGTTGTATACTTACAGAGACAAATAGATTGGAGGTTTAAGGATGGATGAACTTAAATTAGACGAAGCAATCAGTAAAGTAATAGTTGATGGTACTTTGAAAGGGTACTTACAGTATCTTGAAGAGCGAAAAAGCAAAAAAGAGTCAATGAGTGTTAGTGGTGCATATGCTTGGACAAAAGGAAATCACATTGACGATCAAGTTTCTAAAATTGGACAAAACCATAATGTACAGTTTAAAATTGAAAAAGCTGGCTATACTTGGGAATATTTACAGTTTACAGTTAGCGAAAATGCTGAAAACTATATGGTTATCGTAAAAAACTCTAGACGAGTGAAAAAATCTTTTGATGATCAAAAAAAGAAAGTCAATGAAGATAATTACTTAGTTAATTTTGCTGACATAAATACAGATGTTTTAAAGAATAGCAAGCAAAACTTTGTTGCTCAATCAGAACAGCTTGAACTTGAATTAAATGACCCAGAAGAAATAAGAGCTGTTATAGAAGGCAAGCAACTAAACGTAACTCAAAAATACGCACGCTTTTATATTGTTACATACGAGATTGATGATGAAACTAAAATTATTAAATCCATTCAATTAACCATGCCTAATCGTCAAACAATGAATCTAGAGCTAATTGAAGATTTAAGTTATCTTATACAAGCTAGTGAGTATGAAGCTACTATTGAAGATGTAGAACCAATTATGAATGAAAAAATATCTGATCAGACTATCTTCTCAGGTGATTCAAACGCATTTGGTTATTCTATACCTGAAGAAGAAAAAGAAGAATCTGGAAACTAAATTTCCAACTAAAAAGCAAGGATGTGATTATAATGTTTTTCGGAGAGAAATTACAAAGTGTCAGAGAATTAAATGGTCTCTCCAGAAAGGAACTTGCTGACAAATTAAGTTTAAGTGAACAAGCAATCTGGCAGTATGAAAACCAGTATACTGTACCAAAATTTGAAGTGGTTAATGAACTAAAAAAAGTTTTTAATGTAAAAGCTCAATTTTTCTATACAGAGTCATTTGTAACTAATATTTCTAAAGTTGAAAGCATTGCCTATCGAGCTGAGGATAGGGAGGCTCGTAAAAAAACAAAAATGGAAACGACTTTTATTGATTTTACTAGTTATTTTTTAGATAAGTTTGAAAGTAAGCTCAATTTACAAGCTAGTCTCCTTTCACAATTAAGAAACGAATCAATTCAACTTTATAATACGTCAACAGAAGCAAGTGACAGACTCTTACAATTAGAGATTATTGCTGAAAATGCTAGAGAAAAATTGGACGTACAATCAAATTCAGAGCTTCTTTACAAGCTTGAACTTTCAGGAATATATATTTTAGAAAAAAATATGGGAGTAAGTATTGATGCATATAGTACTTGGACTAGTCAAGAAAAACCTTTTATTATACTTGGCAATAAAAAAAAATCTGCGGTTCGTAGAAATTTTGATTTAGCCCATGAATTAGGGCACTTGTTACTGCATTACAAGATTGATATGGACAGCTTAACAAAAGATGAGCATAAAATAATTGAAAAAGAAGCAAATGATTTTGCCTCTTTTTTCCTCCTTCCAAAAAATCAATTTTTAAAAGACTTTTTAACTATCTCAAAGAAATCAAATCCTGAGTCTTATTTGGATTTGAAAATGAAATATATGGTATCAATTGGTGCGTTAGAGTATCGTGCTTATAAAATGGGACTACTGACATTTGAAGAAAATCGTTACTTTTACGCAGCTCTAAATCGAAAAGGTTACAAAAAAAATGAACCTTTAGATGAAGATATCTCGATTATTAGACCTGGAAAAGTTCGTTCTTTGCTAGACTTAATTTTTAAAAATCACTTATTTTCATTAAATAATATTTTAAATGATTATTATATTGAACGTTCATTTTTAGAATCTCTATTGGGGATTGAAAATGAATTTTTAAGCAAGTACTCTGAAGAGTCAAATAGAGAATATTTTAATAACTCAAATGTTGTTTCTTTATTCACTAAGGAAACTAATTAATATCGAAAAATGTTCTTATATGTACTGACTCCATAAGTGTTTTTTTCTAGTTTCCCATTTTTGATGGTCAGAATATTAAATATTGCTATAGTAGCAGCGTGTTTTTGTTGTATTACACTCGTTTCTATCAATTGTAGTTAGCTTTGGCTGATGGTGTTAAATTTGAAAAAGTTGACTATAAATTAGCTTAATCTACTCAATACAAAAAAATATCCTGGTGATTATCAGCTATTCTGATTTTCACTAGGATATTTTTTGTTTTAAGAGAATTTTGTTTCGCGCTTATTTTTTTACTTACTATTCAGTATGGAGAAAACAATTCTTTTGAAATCCCATTGCCGAGACAATTACTCTAAATAATTCTTTTGAAATAGCAAAATGCCCGAATCGTAATGGAGATTGTTTTTCTTGCCATTCTGGAAAATCATTCAGAGCCCGAAAGGAAGTTCTTTTTTCAGTTAATGACAAAGCTTTAAAATATGTCTCTGATGAATGATCTTGCCGTAAAAATCAACTCTTTCTTTTCTAATATAGGAATTCCTTTCTTAACGAAGACACTGCGAAAAGAAAAGTCTATTATCGAAATACTAAGGAGATATAATTGATAAACTAACCTATGAAAAAACAGCCTTTATATTATAAACTCTGTCATACCATGAATGAATCTTTCAATTAAACTAAATTTATACATCAGAAACCATACATATGCTACCAAAAATTTACTAACTAAGCGGTAAAATTTACCGCTTAGTTGGATTTTAGTAAGCGATTTCTTGGAATTAAATTCCATTTACCCAGACTTTCATTTATTTAATGTTTCTTGATGCTATACTACATTTATCAAGAACATATTGATTTCGGCGCCAATCAAAACTCTTTGATAATTAAACCCAGGAGGAATTACTATGGATAAAAAGTTGAGTATAATGGATAGAATTACGGACTATATTACTTTCAAGATGACACCCGTACTAATGAAAATATTTAATCGTCCAACATTAAATATTATTAAAAATAGTATGGTTAACATTATGCCTTTCATACTATTTGGAAGTGTCACGCTACTTGTGTCTTTACTAGGAACAACATCAATGGGAACTGAGAAACCAATACTTCCTTTTTTGGCAAATTATACGGATCAAATTGGATTGATGAACTCTTTGACAATGGGCTTTATGACATTATATTTTTCTGTTTCAATTGGACTTAATTATGCGAAAGAATATAAGCTTAATGAAATAAATGCTGCACTTGTGAGTTTAATGTCATTTTTAATGATAAATATAGATAAAGTAACTGATGGGACTATTGATGTCTCTTCATTTGGAGCAAACGCACTTTTTCCAACAATGGTCACTTCCATTTTAGCTTTAAAGATATTCAAAATATTTATTAATAAAAATATTGTTATTCGTATGCCAGAAGGTGTTCCGCCAGCAGTTGGGCAAGCGTTCTCCTCCCTGATTCCTTTTGTAACTATCGGACTTCTTTATTGGTTCCTTAGAACGATGCTACAATTTAACATTACAGAAATCATGAGAGATGTTATGAGCCCAATCTTTAGTGGAACGGATAATATTTTCGTATTTACATTTTATGGATTCTTTACAAAATTACTTTGGGCTTTTGGTATTCACGCCGACTCCCTCTTTCAAGGTATTTTTGACCCACTCAAATTAACTTGGATTGCCGAAAATAGTGCAGCAAAAATTGCCGGTGACCCATTACCCCATATTTGGACCACCGCTTTAGAAAGAACTTGCTTGTGGACAGGACCAGTATTAGGACTATTAACAGTATTAATGTTTTCAAGGGTTAAGCATTTAAAAACCTTTTCTTTCGCTGCCCTTCCAGCTGCCTTTTTCTCCATTGCCGAACCGGTAGTTTTTGGGTTACCTATTGTGATGAACCCTATGTTACTTATTCCATTTATTCTTAGTGGAACATTGGGAGCTTTTCTAACTTATGGTGCTTGCCAAATTGCTATACTTGCAAGACCCTTTTTAGAATTACCATGGGCAACACCCCCAGTTCTTATAGGCTTTATTGCATCTGGTGACTGGAAGTATATTCTGGCAGCAATTTTCAACATTGTTTTAGGAGCCTTGATTTATTACCCATTTGTGAAAGCATTTGAACGGGAAGAGTTAAAAAGAATCAATACAAGTGAAGATGTTCCTGCTACAGAATAATAACGAAAATAAGAATCTACTATGGGACAAAAGTTGTCTCGTAGTAGATTCTTATTAGATAACAGGAAATATTAAATGATTTTATGATAAATCTTCTGATAATAACTTACTCAAAAAATCGTTTACGCAAATCAATTTCGTTACGTTTTGTATTTTCAAGATTAGATTCAAAATCTTTTAGATAAATAAAACTATATATACAATCCAAAATATATTGTGTAGCAATACTAGAACTAAAAGTTTCCATTTTTCCTTTCAATAGTTTTGCCTCATTTATTCCTGTATAGATTGCATAATCAGCTATTTTAGCTAACATTGTAGCTTTATCTTTTGTAATAGCAACAATTGGCGTTTGACTTTTATTTAAATTATATGAAATTTTTAGCGTTTCTGGATTTTCACCTGAGTGTGAAATAACTACAGCCATATGTGTAGAATCAGAATTAATTGCTTGATGTATCTGTTCTGTATAACAAGGTTCCAAGTGAACATTTTTACCCAACCGTATTAACTTACTTTTGAATTCGTAAGCTGCCGCCTGAGACGAACCTTGTCCATAGATATCAATGATACTGGACTGGTTCATTTTATCAATAATACTATGAAGCTCTTCCACATTGAATTCAGATTTCACCTCACGGATAGAATTTTTAAAAATATAATACATGTTATCAATGATAGTCTCATAAGAATCTTCTTGTGTGAACGGAAAATTATAATTACTAGTAGGAGATATTTTTTCATTTTCTGCTAGCTCTCTACTTAGCTTAATTTTGAACTCGGAATAGCCACTTGTTTTTACTTTTTTACATAACCTCATAATAGTTGAAGGTGAGCTGTAAGTAACTTTAGCCAATTCTTTAATGCTCATATTACATGCAGTATTACCATTTTTTAAAATAAAGTGAGCGACTTCGGTTTCCCTTTCAGAAAAAAGAGAAATATCTGCTAACTTAGTAAGAATCATTTTATTCACTCTCCTAATTTGGTTTCTTTAATTATACAACAGCTTTTTGGTAAAAAGTACCGTTTTTATTTTCGCATAAAAACAATAAACTGGTACTATTTTCCAATATAACTGGATTCTATTTACTTAGTATATGCCAATGCTATACTGAGGACAAGTAGAGAGGAATGCTTGCTTTTTATTTAGAATATGTAATGAAAAACTAGGAGGTATTTGATATGGTAAGAAGATTAATTAGTAGCAGTAGAAGTGAAATTAGAAAAATGAGTGCCAATGATTTAAAAACTTCTATTTTGGCAAGTGAAGGAAGAACTGTCCTTTGTCAAAATTTTATTGGTCATACTTTATGTGAAGGAACTACCAACGCAGAAGTTAGTCAAGCGTTTGGGGCAGATATGATTTTCTTTAATGGTTACTCAATGGATACGAGTGTTATTCAAGAAGGTCTGATTGTCGAGGAATGGAATGAAGCTACCGAAACTTTTGATACTAAGCAATATCGTTTGAAAGAGATGAAAAAACTAATTAATGTCCCTTTAGGAGTCTATTTAGAATGTGGTGCAGGTGATGATGCTACTACTTCAACAGCTCCAGAAAAGCAGTTGATTAAAAATGATCGAATTGCTTCAAAAGAAAATTTGGAGAAGGCTATTCAGGAAGAGTGTGATTTCGTTGTATTAGCTGGAAATCCAGGTACTCGAACATCTTATCAGACAATTGTTGAAGCAACTAGGCAGGCTAAAGCTGTTGTTGGTGATAAAATGTTACTATTTGCTGGAAAGTGGGAAGATGGTGTCTTTGAGAAAGTACTTGGAGATCCACAAGTTCCTATGTCTACTCATAAACAGTTTGTACAAGAACTGATTGATGCTGGAGCTGATGTTATTTGCCTACCAATGCCTGGCTGTAGACCGGGTATCACAGTGGAGGATATTCGAGAATTAACAACTTTTACGCACACTTATAAACCTGGAACTTTGGTAATGTCCTTCTTAGATTGCTCTGTAGAAGGCGCGGATGATGATTCCATCAGACAATGTGCTCTATGGTCTAAAATGACTGGTGCTGACATTCATGCAATTGGTGATGCAGGTTTAAGTGGTATGAGCTCACCAGAAGGAATATACACCATGTCAATTGCTTTAAAAGGAAGAAGACTTACTTTTAGAAGGCTAGGAGCAGGCGGCAGATAATCAGTATTATCTCTATAATTTATAGATTAAGAGGAACATACAATATGCTATAAAAAATAGTCTATCTCTAATGATGTCTGCAAACTTAAGCAATACTTACTTAATCTTGAAAATACTAATATCAATAGCTTTCATATGGATAGCCGTCCTATAGCAAATTTTGAATTAGTAGCAACAAAATCCTATTAAATATGTACCGAAAATAAAGCTATCAGTATCTTTACGCAAGTTATTTGCCAAGTTGAAACACGAACATTAGGCAAATAACTTGTGGAATAGATCCGCAATCCGCTAAAATAATATTACGCAATTTTTTTGAAAAGGGGAATTGATTATGACAGTGGAAAAAGTGAAGTGGGGCTATGATGAAAAGACCGGTCCAGATATGTGGGGACATATTTGTTCAGACTTTGAAATAGCGGATACTGGTAGGGCTCAATCACCGGTGAATATCGAACAATCTGATGTAGAGCAAATCAAACCATCGACCATGAAATTTTACTATAAAGAGACCGATTATACGATTAAACGAATAGAACAATCCGTGCATGTATTTCCGCATGATAAAGAACAAGGGCTACGCTATAATGGTGAATATTTTCCACTTGTTTCATTTCATGCCCATATACCGGCAGAGCATCTTTTAGACGGGTATATTTATCCAATCGAATGGCATTTTGTACATGAAAAAGCAGATGGAACGACGCTTGTAATGAGTGCTTGGATGGAAATCGATAATACGACCAATGTGGAATTAAAAGATTTACCGAAGCATTTCCCAGAAGTTTTTGTGGATTTTGAAACAGAACGTGAAATTACGTTAGATGTTAATGAATTTATGCCAGAGGAGCGTGTTTTTTATACATACCAAGGTTCACGGACAACACCGCCAACAGTGGAAGGTGTTACGTGGATTGTGTTGAAAAATGCGAAGTCACTTAAACAAGCTGATTTTACAGAATTAGATAAAGCGATTGGCAATACCAGTCGACCAGTGCAACCTTTAAATGGTCGTGAAATTACTTTTTACAACTAAAAACTAGAAAGCCTCGCTCGAATCTTGTATAGTATAAGCATAGATTTACGAGTGGAGGCTTATTTTTATGTATGAAAAAGCACGCAAAAAAATGATTGAAGCACATAGTGGACAAGTTCGTAAAATTACAGGAGAGGCTTATTTTTCGCACCCTTTAAATGTGGCAAGAATATTGCGCCGTGCGGGTTTTTCAGAAGAGGTGGTTATTGCTGGGTTACTCCACGATGCAGTAGAAGACACTTCGATGACTAATAAAGACATTCGTGATATGTTTGGCGAGAAGGTGGCAGATTTAGTGGCAGCTCATACAGAAAATAAGGATTTATCTTGGGAAGAACGGAAAGCGCACACAATAGAACAGGTTCGTACGGGTACTTTAGAAGAAAAAGCGCTTATTGTTGCAGATAAGTTAGATAATCTAAGCTCTGTAAGATATGCTTTAAGCTCTGAAGGTGATTCAGTGTGGAATTATTTTAAACGTGGCTATGACAAGCAAAAATGGTATAATGAAGGCATTAAAAATAATATGGAATATGGGCTAAATTCGTCTGAAATTCCACCCTTTTTTGCAGAGTATGCTCGTTTAGTTAGATGGATTTTTAAAAGATAATATTTAAGTAAAAATAACTGTTAATTTAGGTATTTAGAATTAATTTAGAAAGTTTTTAGAAAATAAGTTTCTTTTTCTTAAAATCTGATGTAAAATGAAAGCGTTATAAACATACGAGAAAGGAAGTTTTTTGGATGGTTTATGGAGCAATTGAAGCAGGTGGAACAAAGTTTGTTGTTGCAATTGGAGAAGAATCCGGTAAAATTATTAAACGCGAAAGCTACCCAACAACGGAACCAGCAGAGACAATGAAAGCAGTAATTCAATTTTTTAAACAGTATCAAGATGAATTAAAGGCAATTGGAATTGGTTCTTTTGGTCCGATTGATATTCAAAAATCTAGTCCTACATACGGATATATCACGCAAACGCCAAAACTTGCCTGGAGAAATTATGATATTGTTGGTGCAATCAAAAAAGAATTTAATATCCCGATTGGTTTCACGACAGATGTAAATGCCGCAGCGCTTGGAGAGGTTAGTCTTGGAGCAGCAGCAGGTTTATCAAGTTGTGTATATCTAACAATTGGAACAGGAATCGGCGGAGGTGCAGTGGTTTCTGGGAAGATATTAGAAGGATTTTCTCATCCAGAAATGGGTCATATTATGGTTCGCCGTCATAAGCTAGATCGTTTTACTGGTAGTTGCCCAAGTCATAGTGATTGCTTGGAAGGACTGGCAGCGGGGGGCGCAATTGAAAAACGTTGGGGTAAAAAAGCAGCCGAACTTGCAGATAATGAAGAAGTTTGGAATTTAGAAGCTCATTATATTGCCCAAGCCTTAATGAATTATACATTGATTTTATCTCCTGAAAGAATTGTTTTAGGTGGAGGCGTGATGAAACAACGGCAACTTTTCCCATTAGTTCGTCAAAAACTAAAAGCGCTAGTAAATAATTATGTACAGTTACCCGATTTAGAAACATATATCGTTCCGCCAAAATTGGAAGATGATGCGGGGATTACTGGTTGTGTATTACTTGCTGTCGATGCAGAAAAAACAAATTAATCATATACAAATAATGAAATTTAGATTTCAGTAAATAGAAAAACGGATTTAAGAATTCCTTTTTAAAAGGAGTGATTAAATCCATTTTTTTATACACAAAAAGGATTACTTTTGCTAGAATAGAAGAGCCTAAACGATTGATGGGAAATGGACTTTATCTGTATAAAATTATAGAAGTAGAACATCATGGAGGAAAAAAGCAGTACTATGATACAAATTATGTTACACTATTAAAAGATATGACAAATAATAAAGGATGTATAAAATGGATATAGCAAATACAAAGTACGAATTAATTGCGAATGATTTACGCAGGAAAATTCAAGAAAAATCATATGAACCAAATGAACAGCTTCCATTCGAAAAAGACCTGTGCAAAGCGTATAATGCGAGTAGAATCACTATAAGAAAAGCAATGGACATACTCGTGAATGAAGGCTATATCTATAAAAGGCGTGGATCAGGAAGCTATGTTAAAGATATAGAACCAAAAGAATTCACACATTCAACACTGCTAGAAAATTTTAATGGAAGAGAGATTACAACAGAAGTAATAGATTTTACAGTGATTAAATCACCGGATGATATAGCACAAAAATTAAAATTGTCCTCGAGTGAATTTGTATATGATATCTATCGACTAAGAAAGAAGAACGACCAACCTATTGCGATAGAGCGCAGTTTTATGCCAATTCAGTTAATCCAGGGAATGCGATTGGACGTTTTAGCAGATTCGGTATATACGTTTATGGAAGAAGAACTTAGTCTAACACCTAAAAGTATTCATCGTAGCATTCGAGCTTCTAGACCTTCCAAGCTGGAGGGAAAATGGCTTCAGGTAGACTGGAACTATCCACTGCTAGAAATTGAACAAACAGTATTTTTAGATAATGGCAGGCCTTGTGAATACTCACTTACTAAAATAAAAACGGATGAATACGAATTTAAAACAGTGAATATTATTTAAGAAATGAGCTAAAATTCATTTCTTTTTTTAATTTAAATTTGTTATAACTTATATTAATAAGTATTGACTTATTATTTTTATTGGTTATACTATTAATTAAGAAAACGTTTTCTATTTAAAAAAGTGAGGAGAAATGAAAATGAAAATTGCATTATTTTGTAGTGGTGGAATGTCAACAAGTCTCGTAGGATCAAAAATGAAAAAAACGTATGAAGCGATGGGGAAAACAAACGTAGATGTCGATGCTTATGATTTTGCAATGATTGATGAGGTTGGAAATGAAGTAGATGTGATCATTATCGCTCCTCAGATTTCGTGGGCATTTGATCAAGTGAAAGCAGCACACCCAGATAAAAAAATAATTTCCTTAACGATGGCGGAATTTGGTGCAATGGATGGTGTTTCTATTATTAATAGATTAAATGATGAGGGAGTGATTCCAGAATGAAGCCAGGTGGATTTAGTGGATTTCAGGCCTCTTTCACTCGCACTGTAGGAAAAATTGCTGGAAATAAATTGTTACTTACGCTTCGTGATACATTTATACTCGTTGCGGCTGTTACAATGATTGCTGGTTTTGCTGTAATGATTAGTTCTGTTTTCTTGGATCCAAATGGCTTGATTTTTGGAGAGCAAGGATTACATATTGGAAAATTAATAAGCGGTTCATGGAGTGCTTGGGCTAGCTCTGATTTTGCTCAAACCCTTACATATATTCAATCGCTGGTAAATCTATTCTCTCAAGGTGCCTTATCCGTATTTTCTTTACTTATTGTTGTAGTATTTTCCTATACATTCTCTAAAAAATTCTTTCCAAGTAATAAAGAGCATATGACATCTGTTCTATATGCGATGGCTTCTTTCTTTATTTGTTTACCATGGAACTATGATTATATGGTGAATAATAAAAATGTAGAAATTACAGGCATGCTAAACTCTAATTTCTTAGGGACACCGGGCGTTTTTTCTGCACTTTTGATTAGTGGAATTGCTGTTTTTGTCTATAATAAAGTATTACAAAAAAATATTATTATAAAAATGCCTGATTCAGTTCCGCCAGCAGTTGCGCGTAGTTTTGAATCATTAGTTCCAGGGATTATTACATTAGCAGTATTTGTTATTGGGACGGGGATTAGTGTTGGTTTGGCAGGTGTTTCATTGCCAGAATTATTATTACAAATTCTACAAAAACCAGCAATGGCTATTTCAGGGACAGCTGCTTTTGCTTTAGTAGTTCAAATTACTTGGCCACTATTACAATGGTTTGGAATTCACCCAACATCCATTTGGGGACCTGTTTTTGGTGTTACTTGGAATGTTGCAGATACAGAAAATATTTTAGGAACAGCGAAACATTTATATTCGACAATGTTTATGAATTTTTCTACCATTGCAGCAGGAACTTTTGCTTTAGCGCCAGTTTTAGCGATTTTGATTTTCTCTAAAATTAACGCAGAAAAAAAGGTATCTAAAATAGCTTTAATGCCAGCTGTTTTTAATATTAGTGAGCCAATTACGTTTGGATTGCCGATTGTATTAAATCCAGTTATGTTTGTGCCTTTTGTGCTTGTGCAACCAGTTTGTTTTTATCTAGCAGTATTCTTTACTAATATCGGATTTATTGATGTGATTACTAATAATGTACCATGGACAGTTCCGCCACTTATTTCTGGATTATTATTTACAGGAACGATTAATGGTGCAATTGTTCAATTAGTTAATTTAGCTGTCGCGGTTCTTATTTACATTCCATTTATACGTATAGCGAACCAAATGAATCTGAAAAAAATGAAAGGAGTTTGATTTTAAGTGAATGAAACGCAATTAGAACAAGCGATGCAATTAATTTTTGTTGCTGGAAATGCTAAATCAATGGCGATGAATGCAATTTTAGAGGCAGAAAAAGGGGAGTTAGAAAAGTCCGTACAGACCGTTAAAGAAGCAAAACAAACGCTACATGAAGCGCATGCAATTCAAACGGGGTGGTTGACTAGTGAAATGAATGGCACAGAAATAGAGAAATCGATTCTCCTTATTCATTCGCAAGATCATTTTACAACTGCGAACATTATGATTGATTTAGCAGAGCGGTTCCAAGTATTATATAGCAAATTAGAGAAGGTGACGAGTCAAGCTGATGACGAATGATTTTAAGTTAGCGCCTATTTTTTCGGATCAGATGATTTTGCAACGGGATAAACCTATCTTGTTTTTCGGAGAGGCAAGAGTCGGTGCGAAAGTAAAATTATTTTTGCCAAATCTTGCCTTAGAAACAATCGCCAATGAAACTGGACAATTTCAAATAGAAGTTCCCCCATTTTCAGCAAATGAGACTGTATCATGCGAATTTATCTCGGAGGGGCAGCACATAATGCTTGAAAATATTTTATTTGGAGATGTCTACTTAGTTGCTGGACAATCTAACATGGAATTCCAACTGAAAAATGACATAGAATTAGCACAAGAAAAAATGGATTGGTCGAAAATTCGTTTTTATAATGTACCGCAAATGGAATATCCAGGTCATGAGATAAGTATGATGAACTGGGAAAAGGCAAATGAAAATATGTCAGCAGTAGCATATTATTTTGCAGTAAAATTATTTATAGAAAATCCAGTGGTTCCGATTGGGATTATTGGTTGCTATAAAGGTGGTACATCGGCTTCGTGTTGGGTTTCTGAAGAGGTGCTGGCAGAAAGTGAGGCGTTAAAACAAACCTATCTTGAGCCATTTGAACGAGCAGTTTTAAATAAAAATGAGGCGGAATTAGAGGCGGAACGAGAAGCTTTCGAAGCAAAAAGCCAATCATTTGCTCGGAAGAAGGAAGCATTTATTGCTGAACACCCAGAGATGACCTTAATGGAAGTTAAACAAATACTGGGACATTCTCCTTGGCCGCCACCAATGACACCAAAAAGTTATGGTAGACCTTCTGGATTATTTCATACGATGCTACAAACCATTATCGGGATGAAGTTTCGAGCAATTATATGGTATCAAGGAGAGGAAGATGTCCAGTTTGGTGCAGTCTACCAATTACTACTTGAAAAGCTTATTAAACAGTGGCGACAAATCTTCGGGCAGGATGAATTACCATTTTTTATCGTGCAACTTCCAAGATATGCCAATGCACCAGATGGTAGTTGGCCGATTATTAGAGAAATTCAAGAGCAAGTAGCTAAGGAAACTTTGGGAGCTTATTTGATTACAACGATTGATACAGGAGAAGCTTATGATATTCATCCCCCTTCCAAACGAGTTATAGGAGAACGAACAGCCTTTACCGTTAATAAGGTGCTAAATCAAGCTGTCGAGGATGTAACGCCGATAATAGGTCAATTGAATCAATCTACTATAGTAATAGAAAACGCGAAACAATTAACGGTTATTGGCGAGTATCCTTTTAACTTACCGGGTGTAGAAATCAAGGGGGCAACACTTATTATACCTACAGCAAGTGAGCCTGTTTTTCAATACGCTTTTGAAAACTTTCCGAGGGGTTATTTAGTTAATGAATACGGGATCCCAGTTTCCCCGTTCCAAGTAGATTTGCCTAGTTAAGAAGACAAAGCTGACAAGGGGCTGGGACATAACTAAAACTCAGAAATAAAAATCGAAAAATAGAAAAGCAGAAATCATTGTATAGAGCCATTTCTAAAAATGGAATAGACATGATTTCTGCTTGTTTTTCATTTTAAAGATCTTTATGTCCCAGCCTCTTGTTATTTTAGCATATAAATATTTTGAAAAATCAGATAAAAAATATATGGTAGGAATCCGCTTCTTTTAATGGTAAAATGTTTCTTGGCAAAGGAAATAAAATACCGATAAAGCTAAAAATCTTATAATAAAGCAGGAGTGATAGCTTGAAAGGCTTCAGACAAATAGTGCATCATGTTTTCAAACCACATAAGTATATTGTGCTAGCTAGTGTGCTAGTAACGCTTTTTTTAATGTTAGAGGTTTTCATTGTTATGCCACAAGAGAAGGGGACATTTGCTTATATCTCTTACTTAATCTCTGCGTATTCATTCATCATTATTAGTGTACAGCTTTGGGGATATTTAAAAAAGCATTTTTTACAGATTGCTTCTAAAAATAAGTTTGCTAAGCGGTACATATTTGATTTGTCTTTCAGGTCACACCTTTCATTATACTTGTCACTTGCAATAAATTTTTTTTTCATGACGGTTAACTTAGGTACAGGATGGTATTCTAAATCGGTATGGTTTATCACACTTGCTTTTTATTATTGTTTTTTGGCTGTCATGCGATTTTTATTACTTCGATATGCAAATAAAAGTACATTTGGAGAAAATATTTTCTTGGAATGGAGATATTATCGATTTTGCGGTATTATGCTGTTACTGATGAATATTGTACTAGTTGGTGTTATTATATTAGTTTTACAACAAAATAAAGGTTTTGAATATATTGGTATGCTTATTTATGTAATGGCAATTTATGCTTTTTACTCTGTCATTATCTCGATTATCAATGTGATTAGGTTTAGAAAACAAGGTAGTCCAGTTCTATCTGCTTCCAAAGTAATTAATCTTGTGGTCGCATTGGTGGCCATGTTCGCACTTGAAACAGCTATGCTTTCACAGTTTGATACAAGGCACGATATTTTGTTCCAACACACGATAATTGCTATAACGGGAATAGCTATTTGGACTATCATATTTGCGGTAGCTATTTTTATGATAGTACGCGCTACACTAAAACTAAGGAAATACTTATATTTTCCAAGTGAGAGCAAATAAGGTAGCTTCATTAATAAAAAACTTATAAGATCAGGGTGATTTGTGATTATTTATTATTAATTCAGGGAATAAAAGGAAATAGCATAAATAAAAAGGGGGATTTAAATTGATTAAAGAAAGAAAAATTGTACTTATTACTAGTTTGTTTTTTATTGCAATTGTTTTTTTAGTTTTACTTTTTGAGCGAGAAATTATTTGGAATATGGTTTCGGGGCACTTTGATTTTTCTGTTTCCAATATAATTAATCTTTTAGCAGGGAAAGATTTAGTTACTTTCTTTTTACATCAGACTGTTGCTGCATTAAAGAGCACGGTTATTCTTATTATTATTGAGTTGTTATTTATTATTGCTGTTCCTGTTTTTATCATCGTAATTATGTTTCGTGCAAAAAAGAAAGAAGGTTGGACAAAATCAAGTATTGCGATTACAAGTGGATATAGCCTACTGCTCATCTCGCTCATTTCTTTTATGCTTTTATTTAGTGTTCAATCTTTACATACTTACCAAAATATCCATGAAAATGTTGTTACAGCTAAAAAAATTGTTTTATCTCATAACTCACAAGAAGTGGAAGAGGCCGTTGCTACTATTCTGGATGATCCGCAGAAGTCTATTCAAAAATTCAAAGAAATCTCCAGTAAACTAGATAAACACACAGGTATTTTCACCTTGCTTTCTGAATGGTTTGATAAAGTTAAAAATTATGAAAACCTACTTATTATTGGAACAGTGATTTCCTTCCTATTAATTCTTATTGCGCATATTTCCGAATTATACGGTTTGTGGAAAAAACCGCAAAATTAGGCTAACAGCTGTTTATTTCAAAAAATATAATTTTTCACACAAGGAGAATTTATGGCTAACACAAATTATGATGCATTAGAATTCAGAGAAAAAATTATTGCTGATTTGAAAATTAAAACAAGTGATTCTGTCATTTTGATGTGTGCAATTTTGATTGCTTCCATAGGATTAAATATGAATTCGATTCCTGTTATTATCGGCGCGATGTTAATTTCACCATTAATGACCCCTATTTTAGGTGTTGGTTACGGGCTTTCTGTCTTTGATTTTTATATTGTAAAAAGGGCCGCAAAATTACTTTTGGTAGAAGTTGTGGTGAGTCTTGTCGTGGCAACACTTTACTTCACTATTTCGCCAATTACCTACGCGAGCAATGAGATTATTGCCAGAACTTCTCCAACCATATGGGACGTGATAATAGCCTTTGGGGGTGGGATTGCCGGAATTATTGGAGCTACAAAAAAGACGAGTACCAATATTGTTCCTGGGGTCGCAATTGCAACAGCACTAATGCCACCAGTTTGTACGATTGGTTATGCTATTGCGACACTTAATTTTTCTTATTTTATCGGTGCTTCTTACTTATTCATTATTAATTGTGCTTTTATAACGATTGCCACTTTTATTGGTATTCGTTTTATGAGATTTCCACTTCATATGACCAAAACGAAGAAAGAAAATAGACGGATTATTATCTTTACGATGGTGTTATCTTTATTAATTGTTGTTCCGAGCATTTTTTCTGCTTCGATTTTAGTTCAAGAGAGTATCCAAAAATCTTCCATCAACCAATTTGTAACCGATGAATTTGCGGATTATGTGGTATTAAATCAAAGCTATAACGAAGAAAAACAGCTGCTTACCGTGACAATATCTGGATCTCCAATGCCAAAGAGCAAGGTTCAAAGTATCCAGCAAGATTTACCAGATTACGGATTAGATAAGGTTACATTAGATATTGATCAAGTGCCTGATTTTACTGAACTAAAAGGGAGCGAGGTAACTAAATATATCGATCAATACATTAAGAAAAAGCTTGATGAAGAAGATAGTAAAAATGTAGAAACTCACGCTGAATAGTATAACAAAAGCAGCCTTAACCAGAGGCTGTTTTTTTATGATGACTTTTAGCTTTATATATCCAATTTTCTCGAAAAACATTGCAATTAGAATTAGAAAGACTTTAAGTAAATAGTTTCTACTTTTTAAGGCTGTAGATTAGGTGAATAATCACTAAATCTGCAGCTTTTTTTGATGAAATAGTTCCATCCTAAAAATGGACATAAAATTAGAGGTTTGGTGTAAAATTTTTTACACGTAAAAAAAAACAAGGGTGCTATACTTTAGAAGTCAAGTCATACCAATGCTTTTTGCAACTTATCTGTATGATTGGCAAATAAAAATTAAGGAGTATGAATAAATGAAATCAAGCAAAATTGGAGCTTTATTATTAGGAACCACATTAATTGTACAGGCACCATTTCAAGTGTATGCAGCTAGTAATGATACTGTTGATCAAAATAAAACAGAAGTAGCTGCACCAACGACATATATGAACGGCAAAGCATTAACGGCAACAAGCGATTTGGAGTTAACTATCGGGAAACAAGCAACCCAAACAATTCGCGTTCAAGACCAACCAATTGGTGATCTTGAATATGGAAGTAATATTTCTGACGTGAAAGTAGTTTTAACAAACATGGATGGCATGAATTATAACATCGTATACGGCCCAAAAAGTGCAGATGGAACACATTATCAATATGCAGATGTGACTTTTTCAGGAACACCGACAAAGGCAGGAACTGGGAGCTTCAGCCTTGAATATTATGATGGCGCTGGAAATGGTGGCGAAAGATCATATACTGTCAACACACAATCAACTACAACGGTGAAATATGTAGATCAAGATGGGAACAAAATTGCAGAGGACACTGTACAAGCTGGAGACTTAAACACAGCTTATACAACAGAACCGAAAACAATTGATGGCTACACCGTTGATGAAACCAAACTTCCAAGTAACCAAAATGGACAATTTGGTGAAACGAACCAAACAGTAACTTACACTTACACTAAAAATGAAAGTGAAGTCAACAAAGGAACAGTAGGCATTTCATTCTATGCAGAAGATGGTGAGCGTCAAGAACTTGTAACATCATTAGACTTATCTTATGCATATCCAGATGGCGTGCCGTCGGATACAGTCACATTTGGTGATTTAGCAAATGGAGCAAGCTATAATGACTTAAGACCAGGTACATTACCAACGGAAATTTCGTGGAATGAGGTACTGGAAAATACCGTTGCTTACATGAATGGCGATATCGATGCTGCACAATTTGAAGCAGCGGTTGGTGGATCTGTAGCTTCCTTCGATTTGGATTTTATCGCAGAAAACTTTGAAGGCTATGAATTTGATGAAGCAGCTTATCAAGCAAACTTAGATAAAATGGTAACCTTTGAACAAAATGGTGGTAGTGTTAATTTACAAGTACCATTCAAGAAAATTGCAGAAGTTCAAGCTGGTGCAGATGTATCCGTAAAATATGTGGATGCAGATGGCAATGAATTAGCAGCGGCAGAAACATTAAGCGGCAACGTAGATGAAAGCTATACTTCAGAAGCAAAAACAATTGATGGCTGGACACTAAAAGAAACTCCAGCAAACGCAACTGGTACTTTTACAGACCAAGCGCAAACCGTCACTTATGTGTATGAAAAAAATACCGATGACAATGTAACACCAACACCTGTTGATCCAGATGATAACAATAATTCAACAGATGATCCAGATACTCAATCTGATGATAGCTCAAACATTCCTTCTGACAATAGTGCAACTGATTCTTCTGATAACAGTGCAGATAGCCCAACTGATAAGGACGCAGTTAAAAGTAATAGTGACAGCAAAAGCAGCAATGCCAGCGATGTAAAAGAAAGTGCAACAACTCCGCAAGTTAGTGACAATGCAGCTACTGCGAAAACACAAACAGGTACTCCAGCTAACACAACGACAATAGCGAAAAACTCCCTACCAAAAACAGGAGATAACGCTTTGCAAAGTGGTTTATTAGTCGGACTAGGAGCAGTTTTACTTGGTGGACTTTTCGTCTTCTTGCGTAAAACTAGAAAAGCAAAATAAACCTTAAAAAAATGTTAATTAAAGGCTCAACAGATAACGAGCTGCCTAATTATTAAAAAACACTTCTTATCAAATTGGAATTAAATTTGGTAAGGAGTGTTTTTTTGAGTTTCTTCAAAAAAGGCGTAACGTTGGATTAATGAAAATGATACGCTTATAGGCAGAAAAACATTTCATAGGTAGTACAAATCAACTTGGAAATGAGAACAAAACTGATAGTGACTGTTCTCAAAAGCACTTCTGAAGCAATAATTGCAGAATCTAGGAGCGCACTTAAAATCTAATTAGACGTAAACAATCTATCAAAGTTAATGGGGAAATAATTAGCGTTTTTTTGTAAAGTCAGTAATCGGAAATTTGCGCACAACAAGAGATTATTTCGCTACGAATAAACCAGTGGCTAGTTTAACCAATGTTTTTTTGATATACTAAATTGTGATAAAACAAACAAAGGACGCAGGAGGAAAAAAAGATGTCAATTACAAATTTATTAAATATTAAATACCCCATTATCCAAGGTGCAATGGCGCAAATTGCGAAAGCTCCACTTGTTGCAGCTGTTTCAAATGCAGGCGGACTTGGAATTATCGCTTCTGGGGGAATGAGTGCGGATATGCTTCGAAAAGAAATCCAAAAAACAAAAAGGCTAACAGATAAACCATTTGGTGTTAATTTAATGTTAATGATGACAAATATTGCCGAATTAACAGAAGTTATTATAGAAGAGAAAATCGGTATTGTGACAACTGGGGCAGGAACACCAAAAACGTTTATGCCAATATGGAAAGAAGCTGGAATTATAGTTATTCCCGTTGTTCCATCTGTTATGATTGCGAAACGTATGGAAAAGATGGGTGCAGACGCAGTGATTGCGGAAGGAACAGAAGCTGGCGGACATGTTGGAGAAACAACTACCATGGCTTTATTACCACAAATTGTTGATGCCGTTACTATCCCAGTTATTGGTGCTGGCGGAATTGCAGATGGTCGTGGAATTGCTGCTGCATTTGCTCTAGGTGCAAAAGGTGTTCAAATTGGCACGCGTTTTCTAGCGACAGAAGAATGCCCGGTTCACCCTGATTTTAAAACAGCGGTTATTAAAGCTTCTGACCGCGATACAATGGTCACTGGACGTAAAGCCGGAGCACCGGTTCGTTCCATTAAAAACAAAATGATTAAAGAGTATATCCGTCTAGAAGAGGAAAATGCTGATCGTGATACATTAGAGGAGCTAACACTCGGCTCGTTAAGAAAAGCAGTGCAAGAAGGCGATACAGACAATGGTTCTGTTATGGCTGGACAAATTGCTGGTCTAATTAAAGAAATCAAACCTTGTAAAGAGGTAATAGAGGAAATGATGGCTGATACGAAATCAGTTATTACAAACTTAAAAATAAACTAATTTTATATTACAAAAAAGCTAAAAAAAGTTCTACCAGATAAATAATAAAGAAAAGATAGGATATGTGAGATTTAAGCATATCCTATCTTTTTGTTATAAAAACACCTTATTTCCTAGAAAACAAAAATAATAATTTAATGAAAAAATTGCTAACACTATTTTCATTTGGAGGAAGTATACTATAAATATACTTAGAAAGAAGTAATGGATAAGTGAATGTTAGGAAAGGAAGTAGGGAAAAATGACCTTTTTAGAATTTCATCAATATGTGAAAAAAGACTCATTGATGTATTCATGGATAACAGATAAATTTTACCTTTCTCGTAAAAAAATAGAAGCAAGTGAAAAGATTACCGTAAACAAAGAAGAAGTAATAATAATGGAAAAAGGTCTGTTGGTACAAGAAAGTGACGGGAAAAAGCCGATGATTCATCGTGTCTTTGCGGATCATCGTATTATTTTTACCATTCAAGATAGTTTTCAGCTTACGGCACTAGAAACATCGACATATAGTATAATACCAACAGAAAAATTATTTTCCCAATTAGATGCCAGTGGCTTATTATCAAACTTTTTTTACAAATTGCTGAAGATCTCGAACGCGACCTTGAACGGGATAAAAAATTAAGGTCTGTTAGTCCAGAAGAACGTGCAAATATTGTCTTAGCACTGATTATAAACCACTATAAAATAGACCCCGTAGAAAACCCCGATTTTCCCAAATGGTTAAGAGTGAACGTTCTTGCAAAACTAGCTAAATGCCCCGTTTCAACTGCCTCGCAAATTATGAGAGAATTAATGGAAAAGGGAGTATCTGAAATCCCTCCTAAATATGGATCGAAAGTAGAACCATCTATATCACATCCCTCATGTGCTTAAAGCTATAAAAGCAACAAAAATATTAAGTGCTCCGAAGCTGAAAAGTAGCTTCGGAGTTTGCTATTCTTAGATATAAAGTTAGATTCAGAAAAAAACTAAGTACTTGCTTTATTTAAGAGCGGGTGCGTAGGAGGTAGATGTATGCTTTGGTTAAAAGAGTCAATCGAGCAGCTTCTCAGTAAACTACACACAAATTTAGACACAGGATTAACAAAAGAACAAGTAAAGCAAAAACATTTGGAATTTGGTAGAAACGAGTTTGAAGAAGGAAAAAAAGAGTCACTTCTTCAAAAAGTAAGTCATCATTTATTAGAAATTACAACGGTTGTTTTACTTGTTGCAGCTGCTATTTCAGCTTATTTAGCAATTACAACTGGATATGGTTGGGCAAAAGTAGTTGTTATTTTAGGAATTGTTATATTAAATATGGTTCTTGGTATTTATCAAGAAAGCAGCGCAGAGAAAGCACTCGCTGCACTTCAAAATATGAACGCTCATTTAACAACGGTACTTCGCGATGGAGTTCGAACTCAAGTGGACGTAGCAGAATTAGTACCGGGAGACATTATCGAAATAGTTGCAGGAGATATGATTCCAGCCGATGCGCGGATAATTTCTAGCAGTAGTTTGCAAGTCGAGGAGTCTGCACTTACCGTGGAGAGTGTACCAGTAGAAAAAGATGCAACAGCTGAAATTTCCGAAAAAGCACCTATTGGAGATCGACTTAATATGCTTTATTCTGGCTGTCTTGTAACGAATGGACGTGCAACAGCGGTAGTAGTAGAAATTGGTATGGCGACCGAGATGGGGAAAATTGCTGGATTATTAAATAATACGTCAAAATTAATGACACCCTTACAACATCGCTTAAAAGAATTAGCAAAACGTCTTAGCATTGTCGCACTTTTAGCAGGAATATTAATATTTATTATTGATGTGTATGTGTATGGGGAAACGATTATTGAAACACTGATGATTGCGATTTCTCTTGCGGTAGCAGCAGTACCAGAGACATTACCTGTGATTGTAACATTGACCCTTGCATATGGGGTTCAAAATATGGTGCGGAAAAACACGATTATCCGCCGAATTCCTGCCATTGAAACGATTGGGAATACTTCTGTCATTTGTTCTGATAAAACAGGCACACTCACACACAAAAAATGATTATTCAACAAATTTGGGCAACAGAGCATGCTCCAATGAAGGCAACAGCAAATTTTGGAACAGCAGAAGCAAATGTTTTAGAAATGCTAAGTCTTGCTAGTAACGCAACGATTGAAGTAGCAGATGGTGAAGAAATCATCATTGGGGACCCAACTGAAAGCGCGATTATTCGTTTGCTAGAAGAAAAAGGGACGAAAAAGAATGTCCTTGAAGAAAAATATCCTCGTGTTATTGAACTCCCATTTGACTCCGATAGGAAATTAATGACAACCATTCACTAAACAGAAAATGGCTTCCTTTCCATCACAAAAGGAGCATTTGACCGAATTCCTGTTGCTTTTTCTGATGAGTTTTTGGCAAAAGCAGAGAGTGTACATGATAGTTTTGCTGAAGATGCTTTACGAGTGCTTGTTGTCGCTTATAAAAAATACGAAAAAATGCCAACGGATCTTTCGAGTAAAGCATTAGAGACAAATCTAACTTTCGCGGGAATGGTTGGAATGATAGATCCTCCACGACCAGAAAGTAAATCCGCCGTGTTAGCAGCAAAAAAAGCGGGTATAAAAACAGTAATGATTACTGGTGACCACATTGTGACAGCATCGGCTATTGCAAAAGAAATTGGTATTTTAACAGATAATGACAAAGCGATAACTGGAGCAGAACTTGCAGAAATGTCAGAACAAGACTTAGAGAAAAATATTAGAGAGTATGCAGTATATGCTCGTGTTAGTCCAGAAGATAAGATTCGAATTGTAAAAGCTTGGCAGAAAAATGGCGAAATTGTAACAATGACTGGTGATGGAGTAAATGATGCTCCAGCCCTAAAAGCAGCGGATGTAGGTGCGGCAATGGGGATTACTGGAACCGACGTATCTAAAAATGCAGCAGATATGGTTATTACCGATGATAACTTTGCAACAATTGTTGATGCGGTAAAAGAAGGTCGGACAGCTTATGAAAATATTCGAAAAACCATTTATTTCTTATTGAGTACTAACTTTTCTCAAATTTTTATTATGCTGATTGCGATTATTTTAGGATGGGGAGCACCAGTTGTTGCAGTTCAATTGCTATTAATCAACGTTGTGTCCGATGGAATTCCTGGTTTCTTCCTAAGCCGAGAAAAAGCGGATGATTCGATAATGAACCGTCAACCAATACCGAAAAATGCCGGAATATTTGCGGGAGGACTTGGGAAGAAAATGGCAACCCAAGCAGTTGTCTTTACGATTGTAACGCTAGCTGGTTTCTATATCGGACAATTTGTAACAATTCATCCGTCCATCGGTGCAAGTTATGAAGTAGGAATGACAATGGCGTTTATTATTCTTGCTTGGTCGTCAGTTACACATATTTTTAATGTAAGAAGTGATAAATCGATCTTTACAATTGGTTTTTTATCTAATCGAGGGTTGTTCTTTAGTGCAATTTGTTCGATGATGATTATTCTAGGTCTAGCAATTATTCCACCACTTGCAAATTTGTTTTTCTTAGTGAAAATGAGTCTTATACACTGGGTTCTTGCATTTGTACTTTCAATGCTGCCACTGGTATTTGTTGAAATTCAAAAATTCATTCAGCGTAAAAAAGCAAACGCATAAAAAGGAGGAAAGAACATGACGGACACTAAAAACTTAGTTACCACCATATTAGAACGAAATTTTGGTCAAGAAATTAGTATTCGCTATAAAGGAAGTAAGCAAGCGCAAAAACGTTCAGAAGAGGTTATTGAGGAAATTGCCACCGTCATTGCTCCCTTAGTAACAACACTTGGAATAGATAGTAAAACAGTGAAGAAGACAATTCCATTTTTATATGAGCTTCAAAAAAATCAATTTTGCGATTTGAGTTCCTATCCTTATCCATTACTTTTGGTGGATGGGACTAGCGAGAATACAGAGAAATATTGGCGCGATTTACCAATTTATTGGACAGATCAAGCAAACAAAATTGCCTTGCCCTATGTTTTAGAACATATTAAACAAAATAATGCTAGACAAAAAATGCTGGCATATCATCAGTGGCTTTTAACGACAGTGCAACAACTAAACAACCAACTTAATGCTAGTTTTCGGGTAAAATTAGTTTTTGAATCAGATATGCGAATTCGATTACGTGTTTATGAAGTAAGCCGAATTGCGATGGAGGTACATTTTCTTGATAATCACGAGACAGAGCAGCAACATTTAGCGTATGATGTTAGTTTAGATGCTGACTTACAAATAAAGGTACGACTTCTTTTACGACAAGGAATTTTAACAGAAAATCTAAATTTAGAAGCGCTAAAAAATTACACAACGGCTGTTTTACCAATTGCTCATAGCCTTAAAAATTTGGAGCAACTAGATTTAACAGTAAGCGAAACGAAACAATTAACTAAATTACTCACAAAAGAAGAGCCGAAAATCATGGAAGATACAGATTTAACAAGTAACACTATAGATTTTTTGCAAAAAGTATCCAAAGCCTAAAAATAGAGTGCTATTTAGTAGGAAGTGCATCTAAATGGCATTTTATTTTTGCAAATAACAACAGAAAGATAGTAAAATGATACAATGAAAAAGAAATGAGGATATAAAAATTGATACGACAAGCTAAAAAAACGGATGCGCCAAAAATTGCGCCGCTGTTATTAATTATTTGGAAAGATATGGAGTTACCGATTTTAGAAACAGAAAAGGAAGAAGTCATTGTAAAGGCACTCATTGAAGCAATACAAACAGAGACATATCGTTATAGTTATAGACATCTTCATGTATACGAAAAAGAGGACGATATTGCCGGGGTGCTTGCCGGTTATCCTGGAAAACTAGAGCCGGAAATTGATGCTCCTTGGAACAATATTGCTAAAAAACACGGTATTACCTTTAAAGAGCCGATTTTTAAAGATAAGGAAACGTTTGCGGGAGAATGGTATTTAGATTCTATTGTTACCAATAAAAAATATCGCGGTTTTGGGGTTGGTACAGCTTTATTAAATAAATTAACAGAAATAGCAGCAAAAGATGGAGAAAAAGTGGTTGGACTAAACTGTGATAAAGGAAATCCACATGCAAAACGTTTATATGAGCGAATTGGTTTTCATGTAACAGGAGAAATAGTACTTAGTGGGCATATATATGAGCATATGCAAAAATAAGAAATGAGGTCGATTGGATGAAAAAGATAATTTTCACAGTGGCTCTAAGCTTTATTTTACTTCTCTCAGGATGTGCAGATGTGACAAATACTGTGAAAGTAGATAAAAAAGGCGATGCGACCATTTCTTTTGATATTGATATTTCATCTGTAGCAGGGATTTTTGCATCTAGTTATTCTGATGAAGTACTCACTCAATTAGAAGAAGCTGGATTTAAAGTAGATAAAAAATCAAATACCAGCTATCATATTGAAAAGAAATTAGAGAAAAATACTACAAAAAGTGATCTAAAGCCAGAAGATTTTGGTGTAAAAATTACTAATACTAAAAGCTTTTTTACACAGAAAGTACGAATAGATGCCAATATTGATCCGGAGAAAATATGGAAGCAAGAAGTAACCGGAGTCCCGTTTCCAAAAGAGGTGTTGGCGCAAATTGATTATACCCTTATTTTAGATCTACCCATTTCAACAATTGGAGATAATAATGCTAAAAGTGTCGATGGTGGAAAACTAACATGGGATGTCCCACTTGCGGAAAAATCAGAAATGTACTTTGATATAACTCTTCCAAATGTGAAAAATATTGCGATTGTGAGCGGAATTATTTTAGTAGCCATTATTGCTTTGATTATTTATTTGATTCGGAAGCATTCTAAAAAGAAAAAATCCGCCTAAAAAAGAGGTTAAGCTATGTAAGCTTAGCCTCTTTACTTTTTGTTATTTGTTCTAACTGTTCATAATATGCGAGTTTTTTCTCGATTTTTTGAAATGCTCGATTCATTTTTTCTTGACGGCGATACATTTCTTCCTGATGCGCCTTTAATACGGAAATTCGTTCAGAAACAGTATCATTACCACATTTTGTGAGCTCAACGATTTCTTTTTGTTTGGCAAGTGGCATCCCTGTCATACGTAAACAAGTAAGTAATTCCAACCAGTGTAAGGCATCTTGGTCGAATATTCGATTATTATTTTTATCTCGAGCAAGAAATGGGATTAGTCCTTCTCGTTCATAATAGCGAATAGTATGTACACTTAACCCAGTGTGAGCAGCAGCTTCCTTAATTGTTTGTTGCATTAAAAGCACCTCTTTTTTATTTATCATAGCATTGCGATATATGAAATGCCAAATGTTTGCATTTGAGTATACTCTAAGGTGTATAGTAAACTTGTGACTATTTTTAGGAGGCGGATATTTTGAACTTAAAAGATACGGTAAAACTCTCAAATGGTGTAGAAATGCCACGTTTAGGCTTTGGTGTTTGGAAAGTGAAAGATGGGGATGAAGCAGTGAATTCGGTAAAATGGGCAATAGAGGCTGGCTATGTAAGTATTGATACAGCTGCTGCCTATAAAAATGAAGAAGGTGTGGGACAAGCAATCAAAGAATCAGGCGTTAACAGAGAAGATTTGTTTGTGACAACAAAACTTTGGAACGCAGAGCAAGGTTACGAATCCACATTAGCAGCATTTGATGAAAGTTTACGCAAATTAGAACTGGATTATGTTGATTTATATTTGATTCACTGGCCCGTTAAAGGGAAATTCAAAGATACATGGCGTGCGTTTGAAAAACTTTATAATGATAAACGTGTACGTGCAATTGGTGTATGTAATTTTCACGAACATCATTTAAAAGAATTAATGGAAGATGCGGAAATTACTCCAATGGTCAACCAAATTGAATTACATCCTGAATTAACCCAGGAACCACTTCGTAACTACTGTGCGGAACATAATATTGTTGTAGAAGCGTGGTCACCACTTGGTAACGGGAAATTACTGGATAATGCTGAAATAAAAGCAATTGCAGAAACGCATGAAAAATCAGTAGCACAAGTTATTCTTCGTTGGGACTTACAAATTGGCGTAGTGACTATTCCAAAATCAGTTCACCAGGAACGTATTGTCCAAAATGCAGATATTTTTGATTTTGAATTAACAGAAGCAGAAGTAGCGAAAATTAGCGCTTTAAACAAAGATAAAAGAACTGGTCCAGATCCAGATAATTTTAATTTTTAATTGCTAAAAATAGGTTGAAAAAGGGCGACAAAATCAATAACTGATTTTGTCGCCCTTTTATTATTATTTTCTACTCCCTTTTTTATTTTTACTCATTACAAATAAAATACTAGAGGCAATAAAGAGGAAGACTATCCCCATTAGGCTGTTATTTGTATCTCCAGTGTGAGGAAGAGTAATGTTTGGTTGGCCTTTTTCTGCATGGTGTTTTGGTTGGTTAGTATTACTTCCATCATTTCCCGTATTATCAGGGGGAGTAGGTTCATCTGCTGTAATATGGACAATGACTTGAACTGGTCTAGCTACGACTCCATCGCTATTTATCGATTGCAATGTAACTGTGTAGTCTCCGGTTACAGCGAAGTTCACAACAGATTCAAAGTCGCTTGTAATTGGCGAACCATCACTTGTCGTTGCGTGAATGCTATCATAAAACTGCTGAATTGTTATCTTACTATTTTTTTTGTAAGAAATATCGCTATCTGCTGAAATAACTGGAGCAGGTGCTTTTTCAATATGAACGATAACGAAAGCAGGATTAGCAGCAACCCCATCTTCATTGACTGCGCGAAGTGTAACTTTGTAATCGCCGGCAACTTGGAAATTGACAACCGTATCAAAATTGCTTGTAATTACAGAACCATCGTTTGTCGTTGCATGGATGTCTTTATAAAATTGTTGACTACTCACTGTACTTTTTTCTGCATAGGATACTTTGCTATCCGCGGAAATAACTGGAGCAGGCGATTTATCGATATGAACAATGACGGAAACAGGATTAGCGGCCACACCATCTTCATTAACAGATTGAAGTGTCACGGTATAATCGCCAGCAACTTGGAAATTAACTACCGTATCAAAATCACTGGTAATTGGGGATCCGTCATCCGTGGTAGCATGAATATCTGAATAAAATTCTTGGCTATCAATAGTACTGTTTTTGGCGTAAGAAATGTTGCTATCCGCTGTAATAATAGGTGCCGCAGCCTTTACGATATGCACTGTTACTGAAACAGGATCAGCAGGAACCCCATCTACATTAACAGATTGAAGTGTAACCGTGTAATCACCAGCAACTTGGAAATCGACTACAGTTGAAAAATCACTTGTTATTGAAGAGCCATCGCTAGTGGTGGCGTGGATATCTGTATAGAATTTTTCAGGCGTGATAGTACTATTTGTTGTATAAGAAATTTCACTATCCGCCGTAATTACTGGTGCTGGAGCTTTTTCAACATGTATTGTCACTAAAACAGGCGTAGCAGAGACTCCATCTGTATTCACAGAATTCAAAGTGACCGTGTAATCTCCAGCACTGGAAAAGTCTACTACATTATCAAAATTACTGGTAATCGGTGAACCATCGTTGGTAGATGCATGGATATCAGTGTAAAATTGTTGGCTATTAATAGAGCTATTTTTTGGATAAGAAATCTCGCTATCTGCGGTAATGATAGGTGCAGGATCTTTTGCGATATGAACAGTAACACTAACGGGATTCGCAGCAACACCATCCACGTTCAAAGCATTTAAAGTAACTGTATAATCTCCAGCTGTTTCAAAATCCACTACCGTTGTAAAATCACTTGTAATCGGAGAACCATCATTAGTAGTCGCTTGAATATCGGTTAAAAACTCCGCAGAACTAATGGTACTGTGTTTCATGTAGGTAATTTCGCTATTGGCAGTAATAATTGGTGCAGGTGCTTTTTCAACTGTCACAGTGACCGTTACTGGATTCGCAGCGACGCCATCTGAGTTCACAGAATTCAAAGTGACCGTGTAATCTCCAGCACTGGAAAAGTCTACTACATTATCAAAATCACTGGTAATCGGTGAACCATCGTTGGTAGATGCATGGATATCAGTATAAAATTGTTGGCTATTTATAGAGCTATTTTTTGGATAAGAAATCTCGCTATCTGCGGTAATGATTGGTGCTGGATCTTTATCAATGTGGACAACGACTGTTACTGGATTCGCAGCGACCCCATCTGAGTTCACAGAATTCAAAGTCACATTGTAATCTCCAGCTGTAGTAAAGTCTGTAGCAGTATCAAAATCACTGGTAATAGCTGATCCATCACTAGTAGATGCATGGATATCGGTGTAAAATTGTTGGCTATTTATAGAGCTGTTTTTTGGATAAGAAATCTCGCTATCTGCGGTAATGATTGGTGCAGGATCTTTTGCGATATGAACAGTAACACTAACGGGATTCGCAGCAACACCATCCACGTTCAAAGCATTTAAAGTAACTGTATAATCTCCAGCTGTTTCAAAATCCACTACCGTTGTAAAATCACTTGTAATCGGAGAACCATCATTAGTAGTCGCTTGAATATCGGTTAAAAACTCCGCGGAACTAATGGTACTGTGTTTCATGTAGGTAATTTCGCTATTGGCAGTAATAATTGGCGCAGGTGCTTTTTCAACTGTCACAGTGACCGTTACTGGATCAGCAGCGACGCCATCCGAGTTCACTGCATTTAAAGTAACGGTGTAGTTTCCTGCTGTTGAAAAATCCACTACAGTTTCAAAATTGCTTGAGATAGAAGAGCCATCGCTGGTCGTTGCTTGAATATCGGTTAGAAATTCTGCTTCTGTAATTTCCGAAAATTTTGGATAAGAAATACTGTCATCAGCAGTAATTACTGGTGCTAATGAAACTGTAATTGGTTGAGTAACTGTGCCTGAAAATGTTCCTGATGCAGAGGAGTACTTAACCGGCTCACTAAAATTATAAGACACATTGGATAAATTTTTAATATTGTCGTACTCCCAATTAACATTACCATCTTGATATTCACCGTTATTCGAGATAGTTGTTGGGGTAGAAATAACACCATTGTTACTAATTTCATTAGCAATGGATAAATTCCCAGTTACAATTTTATTTGGTAATGATATTGTTTGATTAGTAGCAAATAAAGTTGTAAGAGAGGGGGCTTCTGTTTCTATGTTTGTTGGTAAAACTCCAAGCAGATTATTATTAACTTGGAGGTTGCTTAACGTAGGAAGATTCACCAAATTACTAATATCTGCTATATTATTGGAATCTAGATTTATAGAATTTAAAATTCCCATGTCTTGTATATTAACATTTGTGAGGCTGTTTTCACTAAGATTGACTAGGGAAACTTTTGGAAGTGAAGTTAAATTAACTGCAGAAAGTTGATCAGAATAGCCAGCAAAATTAATCCCACTAGAAGTATTATTGCCGGCAGTAGTTAAGTTTGGCAGATTAGAAAGTGTTAATTCCTCCAAAAGTGAATTATCGCTGCTATTAAGCGTTAAAAGGACTGTAACAAGATTGGGTTGATCTGCCATAGTTATTTTTGTAATCGTTGGCATATATCTTAGGTACAATGCAGTCAAATTAGGCAAGTCATTATCAGCATCTAAAACAAAGCTAGTTAACTTGTTGGAATCTAGTTCTAACGTTTGTAAGGCATCCAACTGTGTGATGTTTGCTATTCCAGTGTTAGTTAGTTGATTAGAAGTTGCATCCAGGTGATTTAAAACAGGTAAGTTGGCCAATTTTGTGATATCACTTAACTCATTAGATTTTAAATCTAGATAAGACAGTGCAGCCATGTTTTGCACATCTATATCGTTTATCCAATTACTATCTAAATCCGCAGTCTGGATTTCTGGAAGTGCATTTAGTTTGACCGTACGAAGAACATCCGAATAGCCAGAGAAATTAATCGTATTAGAAGTACCAGCTCCAGCACTAGTTAATGCAGGAAGATTTGACAGCGTCAGCTCTTCCAAAAGGGAAGTTTGATTGCTGTTGAGAGTCGTATAAATGATGACTAATTTTGGTTGATCTTCAATGTGTAGTTTAGTAATTGTTGGATTGTATCTTAAGGATAAATTACTTAAATTAGGTAAGTCATTATTCGCATCTAATTCAAAACTGTTGAGCGAATTAGTATCTAAATTGAGGACTTGTAAAGAGTTTAATTGGAATAATCCTGACACACCCGTTGTTGTTAATTGATTAGAACTTAAATCTAGAGTGGTTAGTACAGGAAGATTTATCAGTTTACTTGCGTCTGTTAATTTATTCCCATGCAAATCGATATAATTTAATACAGCCATATTTTGAATATCTGCATCCGCAATAAGGTTACTATCAAAGTCAATGGTTGTTATTTTAGGTAGTGATGCTAGTTTGATGGTAGTGAGGGCCGTAGAATAATTAGAAAAATTAACCGTATTGGAAGAATTTTTTCCAGCAGTAGTTAGTAAAGGAAGATTGGAAAGAGTCAATTCTTCTAAAAGGGATGTTTGCCCGACGTCAATGGTTGTATTAATGTTGGTTAGATTCGGTAAGTCCTCGATAGTTAAGCTGGTTATTGATGGATTATTCGATAAGTTGAGTGTGCTTAGGTTAGCTATATTTTGCCCACTAGTAATACTTATGGTATTAAGTAAATTATCAGATACATCAAGGGTGGTTAAAGCAGAGAGATTAGTAATTGGCGCAATACTTGTAAGTTGATTCTGACTTAAATTAATTGAAGTAAGATTGGTTAACTCACCTATTCCAGTTGCATCGGCAATATTTTTTGCAGAGGCGTTCAAAGTAGTTACAGAATCAAGCTGATTTTGTGTAACCACTTGAGATGTATCATCGCTTCCAGTTATTTGCAGGGCAATGACCTTAGCAAGATTTTCATCTGGGAATGTTTGTAAATAAGTGTCACCAGCTGCAAAAACTTGAGCTGTAGGAGCTTTTTCTTTAACATTCGTGGTATTTGGATTGTAGGACTTTTCTTTTTGAGCGGAAGTAGTTTCTTCAGTGGGTGTAACGATAGAATCTGTGTTTTCCTCTTTTAGTGTGTCAGGGTTAGTCGCTTCCTTTTCACCTATCTTAGTTTCTGGTGCCATTTTTTCTTCTATACTATTAGGGGGAACTTCTTCGGTAGTAGTTTCTGCATAAACAGTCGCAGGGATAGGGATAATTGCACTAAAAACAAGGGATATTATCACAACAGATAAATAGAGTTTTTTCATTAATACAGCTCCTTGGATGTGGGATTTTTAGAATTTATCGGGTGCTACTATGTACTGTTAGAAAGTAGGGATAGATTCATTCTTATATACTATTTCCCGAATATGCCAAAAACAAACAGATTTGTGTAATATACTTGTTAGTGATATATGGAGAGTAAAGAACTCCTTCTAGAACGTAACGCCATTAAAATGAAAACGAATAAAACAATTATAATAAACCATGGAACAGACTGGTCTATTAAAATGACAGCTAGAACTACTTGATAATCTATGATTTTAAGCATAAGGTATCTTAGAAATCTCTGAAAATACTTATTTTTCTTTAGTGGCATTTTTGCTAACTTACTTTCTTTAGTTAAATTCACTATATGAAATGGGACAGATGCAAGGATAAGACGAGTTATATTTTCAAAGAAGGTATTTTAACTATTGAATTTAAAACGTAAAAATATAGAAGGAAAAGTGGCATGTAATATTATAATACCACACCAGTCGACCTTTAAAAATCCATTCGTAGTACTGATTTTGTTGGAATTGTGATGGAAAAGTGAACAACTTTTATTTCCCATTTTTCTTTTGTTTTAATAAAATTCTATCTAAATTATTTATAAAAAATTAAAGCGATGTAGATAAGCAAAATCTCCGCATTACATAAGTTATTGTGTCATGTATTGTAGTTTGTTGGAAAGCCATTCTCAGATAGAGATTTTGGATGTATTCTAATGTAGAACATTACTCAAATATTCTCTGGGAGGCAATCGACATAGGGCTGAAAAAAGGGTTAAAATTAATGACTATCTTTACACTTATTTTTACATTAACTACTCCATTTTTTCATGGAGGAACAAAAGCAAAAGCTACCGAACTAATGAATGTGATTGATTCAGTACAAGTAACACATACAGATGGTTCGAAAACAGGTAATTATGATTTTTATGAATCATTTACGACAAATTTTACTTGGTCAGCAAAATCGAATAATTTGAAAAGTGGAGATACATTTACAGTAGTATTTGGTAGTAATATCCACTTAGCAAATAATCTAACGTTTCCGTTGGTGACGGAAGATAATCAAGTTGCAGGGGAAGCAGTTGTCAATGTAGCAACGCGAACAATGACAGTAACGTTCAATAGTTATGTTGAAGGAAGAGCGAATGTGAGAGGTACCATTCAGCTACTGGATACTTTTGAAATTAGGACTATCACAAGCGAAACCGTAGTTCCACTTGAATATACCTTTAATGGATCTACGACAACAATAGATGTAGATGTCAATCCAACACCAGTAGTTAATCCAGATGAAATTTTAATTAAAGGTGGGGCAATTTCAAAAGACGATCCAAGTGTTATTAATTGGAACTCACGGATAAATTTTGCTAATGAGCCGATTAATAACGCAATAATAGTAGATTCACTTGGACCAGGGCAAGAGTTTATCCAAGACAGTGTGGTACTCACTAAACAAGCTTTCGATGCTTACGGAGTTGATATTCCGCCATCATCAGTTGTGCCTACATCGGATTACACGTTAACATTTGATAGCCCAACGAAAATGACATTAGACTTGGGGAATATTACTCAAAGTTATCGATTAACATATCAAACAAAAATCACAGATACTTCGCTGGATGTCTACACAAATAACATTGTCATTTCAGGTGACAATATTCAGCCTTACTCCATAGATGTCGAAAGCGAAACATCGAGCGGCAGTGGAACAGCGGGTGGAGATTTTGGCTCGTTTGAATTAATAAAAGTGGATAAAAATAATCATACCGTTAATTTGGCGGATGCTGAATTTACTCTCAAGTCAGATGTTACAGGTACTATCTATAATTTGACAACGAATACATCTGGTAAAGCATCATTAGATAACTTACCGCTGGGAGACTATACTTTAACAGAAACGAAAGCTCCAGCAGGATACCAACTTGATAGTAATCCAGTAAAAGTAACAATCAACGGTACTAGTAAAGCAAGCTATACTTTCGAAAACGAACAACTGCCACCTATGAATGGAGCTGTTGAAGTCACAAAAGTAGATAGTACAGATGCAACCATTTATTTAGCAGATGCTGAATTTAATTTAGTAGATGAGAATAATAATGTAGTGCAAACGGTCACAACCAATAAAGCTGGAAAAGCAGATTTAAGTAATCTTACACCAGGAGAATACCAACTAATTGAAACAAAAGCACCAGCAGGATACGAAATAGACTTAACACCGATTCCAGTAAGTGTGAAAGCAGACGAAACAACCAATATCACAGTGGGAAATGTAAAAACACCACCGGCGCCAGTTCCACAAGCGCCACAACCTCCAGTGACACCAACAGAACCTAGCAAACCAGTAACGCCAAAAAATTCAAATGAGAGCCAAATCTCTGTCAAAGAAGAAAACTAAAAATTATCCAAAAAACTACCAAAGACAGGAGAAAAGAACCAAACATTATTTTTGGCTCTTTTAGGAGTAGGATTGCTGTTTTCTGCTTATCGATTAATGAAAACTACTAAAGCTAATTAAGCATTATCCCCTTCAGTATTCCTAGCTGTAGGGGATTTTTCTTGCCAATTTATGCTACAATAAACTAAAAAAGAGGTTGCTAATGGAAAGAAGTATAATTATTCAAAATCGCTATATTAACCAAAAATTAGCTCCAACTGAATGGCTCCAATCCCCTCAAGAAGTAGTAGCTCACTTTGGTGCGATACAAGCTCAAAATTATGGACAGTCTCTTTGGGCAGTTGGAAGTAGATTAATCTCACCAAGCGAAACTACTGTGAAAGCTGCTATCAATGAAGGAAAAGTTATCCGCACATGGCTTCTAAGAGGTACCATTCACCTTTTTTCAGCAGACGATTATCACTGGATGATTGATTTAACGGCGCCAATGATAGATAAAATTTGCCAGCCTTATCGAACTAAATTAGGGCTTTCCAATGAAGTTCTTCATAAAGCTAGCAAAGTAGTGGATGCCTTTGTAGCAGGTAGCCATCGAACGCGAAAAGAATTAGCTGAACATTTGGCTGAAAACGAATTACCAAGTGCTGGAATTACTTTTGCACAGCTACTTGTTTACTTAAGCTCGCGAAAAATTATTTGTTCTGGCCCGGATGAAACTTACCGTGACACGCGACATATTCCTGTAGTAACGAAAGTTTATACGCGCGAAGAAGCAATCAAAGAATTAGCAAAGCGTTATTTCCAAAGTCATGCACCAGCAACTTTAAGAGATTTTTGCTTTTGGTCAGGATTCACTGTGGCAGATGCAAAAATTGCTTTGGCAGATTTCGCACAATTTGAAGATTATTTTATAAATGATTTAGTAGAAAATACAGTTTCGCTTGAAACGATACCTCTCGCTGGGTTTGATGAGTGGATTATTGGTTACAGAAATCGTTCTATTGTATTAGATGAAGAATGGCACGAGGAGATTATCACGAAAAACGGTATTTTTAGACCGGCTATCATTACGGCTGGAAAAGTGGTTGCTAAGTGGGGAAAGCCGAAAAACCTTACTGATATGAAAGAAGATTACTGGGGCCGTTACATCCAATTTCGTAATATGCTATAGTTGTTGAGAGGAGAATATTTAATTTGAGGTGAGCAAGTAATGAACGCTTTTGATAAATTTTATAAAAAAACTTTAGAAGAACGTAGAGCAATTTTGGCTGAGTATGCAGATTTAACGGAAGAAGAGCAAGCATTTTTGGCATCTACTGGAGCACTTTCACTGGAAAAAGCGAACCATATGATTGAAAATACCATTGGAATTTATTCGCTACCACTAGGGCTTTCGATGAATATGCGATTAAATGATAAAAACTATATTGTTCCAATGGCAATGGAAGAGCCGTCTGTTGTTGCTGCTCAAAGCTCAGGAGCGAAGTTAATTGCTCAAAATGGTGGTATCAAGGGAACGGCAACAGACCGCCAAATGATTGGTCAAATAGAGTTAATTGCTGTTCCAGATATACAGCTAGCCATAGAAAAAATAACTAACAACCAAGAAAAATTACTGTTAATTGCTAATGAAGCTCATCCATCATTAAAGCGGCGCGGTGGTGGAGCAGTTAATCTTCGTGTTCGAACAGCAAATACTACACAAGAAGAAACATTGCTAATCGTGCATTTGCTTGTAGATACAAGAGAAGCGATGGGAGCGAATATGGTGAATACTATGGTTGAAACTTTGGCTCCAGAATTAGAAAGATTGACAGACGGGATTGCCAATATGCGAATTTTATCTAATCTAGTAGACGACGCTACAGCTACCGTTTCATGTCGGATTTCACCAGAAAGTCTGGCAACAAAAGAACAGACAGGTGAATGGGTTCGCGACCGAATTATTGCAGCTTATACTTTTGCTGATGCAGATATCTATCGGGCAGCAACTCATAATAAAGGAATTATGAACGGAATTGATGCAGTTGTTATGGCATTTGGGAACGATTGGCGCGCAGTAGAAGCAGCTAGTCATGCTTATGTAGCTCGTACAGGGAGTTATAAACCAATGACAAAATGGTCCAAAGATGAAAATGGTTTTTTAATCGGGGAACTAACTTTACCAATGCCAGTTGCCTTTGTAGGAGGCTCAATCGGAGTCCATCCAATAGCTACACTTTCCCAAAAAATTGCTCGAGTAGAATCTGCAAAGGAGTTAGCGATGTTGGTTTGTGCAGTTGGTTTAACTCAAAATCTAGCAGCCCTAAAAGCTCTCGTTACAGAAGGTATTCAGCGTGGTCATATGTCACTTCAAGCCAAATCGCTAGCAATGACAGCGGGAGCAGAGGCAGAAGAAATTGAGGCAGTGGCAACATTTTTACAAGAAAGCAAGCAAATGAATGTACTAGCGGCGAAAGCATATATAGAAAAACTTCGACAAAATTAGTCGATGAAATTAAAAATATAAAAAGAAAGCAGCTCTTAGATTTGTGTGAAAACGAATCTAAGAGCTGCTTTTTTGGAAGAACTTAATCAGTATGATCGATTTTTCGAATTTGTCTTGCGGGATTGCCAGCTACAATAGTGTTAGCGGAGACATCTTTTGTGACAGTGGAATTTGCTGCAATAATCGCATTTTCACCAACAGTTATTCCAGGTAAAATAATAGCATTAGCACCAATCCATGCTGTTTTTTTAATATGAATGGGAGCCACGTTTATGCCACGTCTTTTTGCTGGCTCCATCAAGTGATTGACTGTTAATAACATGGCACCGGGACCGATTAATACATCATCTTCAATCACTATCCCACCTAAATCTACCAAGGTGACATTTTGATTGATGAAAATATTTTTCCCAAATGTAATATGTTTTCCAAAATCACTGTAAAATGGTAGCGAAACTTCTACAGTGGGACTTATCATTTTTCCGGTGATTTCTTGCAAATAATGTAAAATCATTTCTTTCGTATGGTACTGGGTATTTAATTCGATAATCAGTTGCTCATTAGCATGTTTCACTAAATGGATTTCTTTAAAGAGAGGGGAATCAGGTAAAATATCTTTTCCAACTATTCTTTTTAGTAAAGTAGCTTCTTCCATATAATTCCTCCTAGGTTATGTTTTTACTATCATAATTATACATAAAAAAGTTATACTTGAATAATACCTATACTAAATACTTAAATATTCATTTTGTCTATAGAAAGGGAGGGTTTGATGGAACTACGTGTGTTAAATTATTTTTTAACGGTTGCCAGAGAAAAAACAATTAGCAGGGCAGCTGAGGTCCTTCACTTAACGCAACCGACTTTATCCAAACAATTAAAAGAATTAGAGGAAATACTTGGAGTGAAGCTATTTGTCCGTGGAAATCGTTCTATTACTTTAACGGAAGAAGGAATTTATTTGGCAAAGCGGGGCAAGGAAATTTTAGCTTTAGTGGAATTGACCACATCTAATCTACTTGTGACGGATTCGATTAGCGGTCAAATTGCAATTGGGGCAGGAGAAACTAGTGCATTTGAATTTGTTGGAAAACATTTACATGAAATAAGAACGAATTATCCAGAAATTAATTTTCAAATTTATAGCGGTAATGCTGATGATGTTCTCGAGAAGATTGACCATGGCATACTTGATTTTGGATTAGTCATTGATCCAGTAGACAAACAGAAATATCAGTATCTAAGGTTGCCACTTGTTGATAAATGGGGGCTTTTAGTGAATAATTCTCATAACTTGGCAAGTAATCAATCTATTGAACCTAATGAAATTAAGCAAATTCCACTAATGATTTCTAGTCAATCATTAGTGGATAATCAGCTATCAGAGTGGCTAGGAGGAGACTTAGATCAGCTTAATATCATTGGTTCCTATAATTTACTGTATAATGCATCCCTTCTAGTGAAAGAGAATATCGCTAGTGCTGTATGTATCGATGGGATAGTGAATACAACAGCTACCAATCTGACATTTATCCCACTCCGGCCACCAATAAATGCGAGCATAAATATTGTTTGGAAAAGAAATGCTACATTTTCTAGTGCTGCAAAAACGTTCTTACGATTGATTCAAAAGGATTTGGAATAAAAATAGCCTTTTTTAGTGTCAATCTAATTTTTTTAGGATCTTTGCTGGATTTCCTCCAACTACAGTGTTATCTGGAACGTCCTTTGTAACCACGGAGCCACCCGCAACTACTGCATTTTTCCCTATAGTGACTCCTGGCAAAATTGTAGCTCGTGCACCAACCCAAGCATTTTCTTTCACATGGATTTTGCTAATGAGCAGAATATGATGATCATCAAAATCATGATTTGCGGTTAATAAAGTTACTTCAGGACCAATCATTACATTGTTTTCAATCTCTATTCCACCAATTGCCATTGCAGTTAAACTATGATTAATAAAAACATTGTTTGCAAGTTTGAAATTTGCACCATTGTCAATTTGTAGAGGTCCTATAATATTACTCGAACTAAGAAGCGAGCCTTGTAATAAATCATTAGTAAGTTTTCTTGCAGCTTCCGTGAAGGGTTCTGTTTGATTGATTTTAAAACTTAACTTACTAGATCGAATCATCTCATCCATATAGGGTTGATAACTTGTTTCACGCATGTCAATGGGATTAAAAACTTTTTCCAATTTATTTCCTCCTTCGTAATGCATTATTGTCAATAAAAGTTTAATCCTCAGGAATAAACTGACTTAATTGTGCTTCTTGTTCTGCTAAGCTTAATGTGAAAAAACGTTTGTTTTGATCTAGTTGATTGATTTCTGCCATTTCATCATTAGATAAAGCAAAGTCAAATATATCAATATTTTCTTGAATATGATTTTGTTTTGTCGAGCGCGGGAAAACAATATTTCCTGATTGAATATGCCAACGTAAAATAATTTGCGCATTTGTCTTCGCATATTTCTTAGCTAGTTGTTGAAAAATAGGTTCATTTAGTAAATCTTCGTTCGCATGTCCGAGTGGATACCAGCTCTCCAAAGCAATTCCAAATGGTTCTATTCGTTTTTTTAGTCCACTTTGTTGGTAGTAGGGATGACATTCGACTTGAAGTACAGCGGGTTGAATGGTAGCGATTTGGAGTATTTCTTCTAGGCGATTAGATTCAAAATTGCTCAAACCAATGGCTTTTACTTTGCCGCTAGCAACAGCAAGTTCCATCTCTTTCCATGCCTCTTTGTAGGCACCAAATTGCTGATGAAGTAATAGCAAATCAATATAATCTGTATCTAAGCGCTGCAACATTTTATCAATCGCAATCGTGGTTTTTGCTGTACCATAATCACTTGGCCATAATTTTGAAGTAATCCAAACCTCTTCTCGAGCGAGGCCGCTTTCCTTAATGCCAGCTCCAACTCCACGTTCATTTTGATAAGCATGTGCCGTGTCAATATGACGGTATCCCTGCGCTAAAGCCTCTAAAACAGCCTTTTTGGTCGCTTCATTTCCTTCAATCTGAAATACACCAAGCCCAAATTGAGGGATTTTAGTTCCATTGTTTAAAGTGATAGTTGTTTGATTATTCATTTTGTTACCTCCTAATTTTTTTGATGATAGTGGATCGATATAGAAATGGTCTAGCTAGCATCTAAAGTTATTTTATCAGATTCGTGTTACACGAAGTCAATGATAAAATTTAAACTTTTTTTTGTGTAAATAAAAGGCTGATATTGATTTTGGAAACAGTTCGTGCTAAAGTAACTCTAAAGAAGGAGTGAGAATATGCAATACACAGTGAAAGAAATGGCCAATGAGTTACAACTTACGACACATGCTATTCGATACTATACGGACCAAGGTCTTATTCCACATGTTACAAGGGACAAAAATAATAATCGTTTATTTGATGACGAAGCAAAGTTATGGCTGTTGAATGTAAAATATATGAGAAATTGTGGAATGAGTATCCATGATATAAAACGATATGTTGAACTAAATAATGAAGGTGTTGCTTCGATTGCAGAGCGATTTAGAATATTGTTAAAGCAAAAAGAAATTATTCACATGAAAATGAAGGAATTGCAAGAATCTGCTAACTATCTTGATCGTAAAATAGAGTATTATGCGACAACGTTTTTAGATATTCCGGCAGAAGAATTTGTCAAAAAAATATCATTGGAAGAACTTTCGGCAGGTTTATAAGAGATGTAGCAGAAAAATACCTCAACTAGCTTTATTGTTATGAAGTTGGTGAGGTTTTTTGTTGCATAAACTGTTTGTTGCTAACTATCGCTGCTGAGACTAAAGCTTTAAGCGCTCGTCTTTACAAAAACTTAACAATACATTCGGAACGTTGTGAATGCTGTCATATCAATCAGTTTCATTTTGTTAATCTAGTACAGCTGTACAGAAATAAAAAAATCTATTTACCTTACATTTACTTTCTTTTATGATGAAAAAAGAGGATAAAATCAAGATTACAAACAAAAAGGAGACTTTCATGGAAGACATAAATATTCAGCAAATGATTTTTCAATTTATCGGGGGACTTGGAATTTTTCTTTTCGGTATTAAATTCATGGGAGATGGGTTGCAAATGGCAGCTGGTGATAGACTCCGTGATATTTTGGACAAGTACACAACCAATCCTTTCATGGGTGTACTAGCTGGAATTTTAGTTACCGTATTAATTCAAAGTAGCTCTGGTACAACTGTTTTAACGGTTGGCTTAGTAAGTGCAGGATTTATGACGTTAAAACAAGCAATTGGTGTTATCATGGGAGCGAACATTGGAACAACTGTTACCGCCTTTATTATTGGTATTAAATTATCCGAGTATGCCTTACCAATCATCGCTGTTGGAGCAGTACTCTTATTCTTCTTTAAAAATCATAAAGTAAAAAATATCGGCCAAGTTTTCTTTGGATTTGGTGCGTTATTTTATGGTCTGGATTTGATGGGGCAAGGAATGAAACCACTTGCTGGTATGGAAACTTTCCACGATTTAACCGCACAAATGAGTACAAATCCATTCCTTGGTTTACTAATTGGAACCATATTTACAGCGGTAGTACAGTCGTCTAGTGCTACTATCGGGATATTGCAAGAATTATATGGTCAAGGAGCAATTGATTTACAAGCAGCATTACCTGTTTTATTTGGTGATAATATTGGTACAACAATTACTGCGATACTTGCTGCAATTGGTGCTAGCATTGCCGCGAAACGTGCAGCAGCAACTCATGTTATTTTCAATTTAATTGGTGCTGTAATTTTCATGCTCATCCTACCGATTTTTTCTTCCTTAATAACATATTTACAAGAACTATTTGGATTAAATCCAGAAATGACAATTGCCGTTGCCCACGGAACATTTAATATCACGAATACCTTTATCCAGTTTTGGTTTATTGGAGCATTTGCATGGCTAGTGACGAAAATAATTCCTGGTGACGATTCAAGAATTGATTATAAAACTAAACATCTTGATACGAATTTAATTGACCAGTCTCCTGGGATTGCACTAGAAATGGCGCGCGAAGAAACACTGCGAATGGCAGATTATGCGAAATTCGGTTTACAGGAAGCACGCGAATACTTGGTAAATCGGGAGCCGAAGCATGCAGAGTCGACTATCCAAGTCGAAGAAGCAGTAAATAATTTAGATCGAAAAATTACAGAATATCTAACAAAAATTTCGTCGGTTGCTCTTACGAATAATGAAACAGAAGAACATGCATTAATGCTCGACACCGTTCGTGATATTGAACGAGTTGGCGATCATATGGAAAATATCGTTGAAAATATCGACCAATTGATTAAAAATAAAGCTAAAATGTCTGAAGAAGCATCCAATCAATTAATTAGCATGTTTGAATTAACAACAAAAAATTTCGAACGTGCCGTAAAAGCAATGCATAAAAAAGATCGAGCGCTGGCAGAAGAAACCATTGTTGTCGAAAAAGATATAGATAAGGCAGAGCGGAAATTGCGTAAAGATCATATTCGCCGCCTAAATGAAGGGAAATGCCAAGTAGTAAGTGGTATCTTATATATTGATATTGTGAGTGACTTGGAGCGAATAGGCGATCACGCGAACAACATTGCCGAAGCGGTATTAGAATTAAATGAATAAAAAAGCTTTAAAAGGAAACTAGCTGTTATTTTGGCGCTAGTTTCTTTTTTTGTTAAAAATATACACTTTTATTAGTCCTTGTGAAGCATTGAGTATAACCAAATTGTGGTGTAAAATAAGAATGATTATAAAACTAGAATGACTGGAAGTGTTTAGTCTTATGCGAAACAGAAAAACAATGGATGGAAACACTGCTGCAGCCTATATTTCTTACGCATTTACAGAAGTTGCAGCAATCTATCCAATTACCCCGTCCTCTACAATGGCAGAACTCGTAGATGAATGGGCATCAAAAGACAAAAAGAATTTATTTAATGAATCAGTGAAAGTAGTAGAAATGCAATCAGAAGCAGGGGCAGCTGGAACAGTTCATGGCTCACTTCAAGCAGGAGCACTGACTAGTACATACACCGCTTCCCAAGGTTTACTACTGATGATTCCAAACATGTATAAAATTGCCGGAGAACTTTTACCAACCGTTTTCCATGTATCTGCAAGAACCATTTCGGCAGCATCCCTTAATATTTTTGGCGATCATAGTGATGTAATGGCAACAAGACAAACTGGCTTTGCGATGTTAGCAGAAGGATCTGTCCAAGAAGTAATGGATTTATCTGCAGTTGCTCACCTTGCCGCTTTAAAAGGAAGCTTACCATTTTTAAATTTCTTTGATGGGTTTAGAACAAGTCATGAATTACAAAAAATTGAGGTGCTTGAATATAGTGAATTAGAAAATTTACTTGATAAAGCTGCCTTGCAACAATTTAGAGATCGAGCGATGACACCAAATAATCCCAAAACAATTGGTTCTAACCAGAATCCAGATATTTTTTTCCAACAAAGGGAAACGGTTAACCGCTATTATGAAGAGATTCCTAGTATTGTCCAAAATTACATGCAAGAAATTAATCAACTACGTGGAACGGATTATGATTTAGTTAATTATTATGGAGCAGACGATGCGACGGATGTCATTGTGGCAATGGGATCTGTCACACCTGTCATTGAGCAAGTAATTGATTATTTAACGCAACAAGGTAAGAAAGTTGGATTATTAAATATCCGCTTATATCGCCCATTTCCAGCAGAAAACTTTTTAGCAAAACTACCAAACACAGTAGAGCGTGTGGCTGTACTTGACCGGACGAAAGAACCAGGGGCAGGCGGTGAGCCACTATTACTTGATGTTCAAAGTGTGCTTTATGATAGTGAAACGCGACCACTAGTTATTGGAGGAAGATATGGCTTAGGTTCAAAAGATGTTACACCAGACCAGATTCTTGGTGTTTATTCGCACCTAAGTGAAGAAAAACCAAAACCTCGCTTCACGATTGGTATTACTGATGATATTACAAATCTTTCCATTTTAAATAGCGGACCAAGTGATTTAACCGCAGAAAAAACGTTCCAATGTAAATTCTGGGGATTTGGATCAGATGGGACAGTTGGTGCCAATAAAGCAGCCATTAAAATCATTGGGGATAATACGGATTTGTATGCACAAGGCTACTTTTCTTATGATTCCAAAAAATCGGGAGGACTGACTGTTTCCCATTTGCGTTTTGGTGAAAAAAACATTCGGTCAGCCTACTTAATTCAACAAGCTGACTTTGTTTCTTGTTCGACATCTGCTTATTTACGTTCTTATGATTTGCTAAAAGGCTTAAAACCAGGTGGTATATTTCTATTAAATACCATTTGGGAAGGAGAACAACTAGAGCGCCATTTGCCAGCTAACATGCGTGCTTATATTGCAAAAAATAATATTCAGTTTTATACATTAAATGCAATGAAAATCGCTGGTAATGCTGGGCTTGGACGGAGAATTAATACAGTTATGCAAACTGCCTTTTTCCGTGTAACTGATATTTTACCATTTGAAAAAGCACTTGCAGATCTAAAACAATCCGCTATTGCTACTTATGGAAAAAAAGATATGCAAGTAGCCGAGAAAAATATTATTGCGATGGATCAAACTGTAGCTAATTTACACAAAGTAGAAGTGCCTGAAAGCTGGGCTAATGGGGAAACCGCGGTAACCAAAGAAGCGGCTACTGATCGACCAGCATATATTAAAAATATTCTGGAACCAGTTAATCGATTAGAAGGTGATGCCTTAACAGTTGGAGATTTAATTTCAAATGGTATGGTGAGTGGAGCGTATCCAGCAGGAACAGCAGCTTATGAAAAACGCGGAATTGCACTAGAAGTTCCGGAATGGATTTCTGAAAACTGTACGATGTGTAATGAATGTGCATTTGTTTGCCCTCATGCTGCAATTCGTCCAATTTTAACAGATGAAGAAGAATTAGCATCTGCTCCAGAAGGTTTTATGACTCGAGAAATGCGCGGGAAAGATGGTCTTCAATATCGGATACAAGTTTCGCCAATGGATTGTACAGGCTGTAATTTATGTGCAGAAACTTGTCCAGCCAAGGATAAAGCTTTGGTTATGAAACCATTTGAAGAAGTAGCTGCCAAAGAAAATCCGAATTGGTCATTTGCTATCAATGTAAAACCTAAGAAAAATCCAAGTAAGAAAAATACTGTTCCTGGAAGCCAGTTTGAACAGCCATTACTTGAGTTTTCGGGTGCTTGTGCTGGTTGTGGTGAAACACCTTATGTAAAATTATTAACGCAAATGTTTGGTGACCGTATGATGATTGCTAATGCGACTGGTTGTTCGTCTATTTGGGGGGCATCAGCTCCTGCAACGCCTTACACTGTCAATGATAAAGGGCATGGACCTGCGTGGGGAAATTCCTTATTAGAAGATAACGCAGAATACGGATATGGTATGTATCTAGCCAATCAAACCATGCGAAAAGCTTTAAGTAACAAGGTTTCAAAAGCACTAACAGAAGAGGTGCTTTCTGATAATTTACGTGAAGTGTTAACTACATGGCAAACGAAGATGGATGTTAGCGAAGATACGCGTGAACGAGCTGAACAGTTACAACTTGCTCTATTAAGTGAAATGGATGGCAACTTAATATTAGAATCAATTTATAATGATCGAGAACTATTTATTAAACGTTCACAGTGGATGCTTGGTGGTGATGGTTGGGCTTATGATATTGGCTTTGGTGGAATTGATCATGTTTTAGCATCAGGAGAAGATGTGAATATTTTTGTAATGGATAATGAAGTTTATTCTAATACAGGTGGTCAGTCTTCCAAAGCAACACCAACAGCCGCTATTGCAAAATTCGCTTCTGGCGGAAAATCAGTAGGTAAAAAAGATCTCGGCGTGATGGCGATGAGTTATGGTAATATCTATGTAGCACAAATTGCGATGGGAGCAAGTAAGCGACAAACTTTAAAAGCAATCGAGGAAGCAGAAGCATATCCTGGTCCTTCGCTTATTATTGCTTATACGCCATGTATTAATCACGGTATTTCAAGTGGAATGAAAACGATGTTAACCGAAACGCAAAAAGCTGTAGAATGCGGCTATTGGAGCTTATATCGTTATAATCCAGCGCTAGAAGAAAAAGGGAAAAATCCAATGACGATGGACTTCAAAAAAGTCGATTTTGACCAATTTGAAGATTTCTTAAAACGAGAAACACGTTATTCAGCTTTATATAAAGCAAATCCAGAAGTAGCCCGTAAGCTATCGGAAAAAACACGAACCGATGCTGAAAAACGTTTTAAACGATATGCGACAATGGCTGGATTAGATTTAGAAAAAATATTCAAGAAAAAAGAAGTTGCTGAAACAAGTGGAACAGCTCCAGTTGATGACGAACGCGCTGCAAGAAAAGCAGCTAGAGAAGCTAGAAGACTGGCGCGCGAACAAGAGAAATAAAAAAAGGATCCAGAAATTTTTTCTGGATCCTTTTTTCGTTTATGATTTGTGGGAATCATAAACCATGTGGGAATGAATAGATATTCTTTAGTGAGCAAAATATAAAGAAATAGCTACTATTTTAATATAACTTTTTTTGAGCAATCTTGCACTAGTAAAAAGGATATAAAAACAGGCAAATATACGAAACCACGTTGCAGTTAAGGCAATTTGCGACATGTGAAAGTTTTATGACAATTTTTTATTGTTGTATCAATGATTTTCGTGAAGTAAACCATTTTGATACGCGTTTAAAAGTTTTTTTAAATCTTCTGCTTGTGTATGGAGCTGTTTACCAATATCTGTGTCTTTAACCCGCTTCCGATTAATTTCCATCTCAATTACTTGCCTCGTAGAAAGAATATCAGTTTCATTTTTAACAGCATCCTCTTTCGTTGTAAAAGGCTGGTGGCTAACTAGTTGTAGCCCATAACTATTAAATAGTAACGTATATCCCGCTAATTTAGTCTTTTTATGGTACGCTTTTGCAAAGCCGCCATCAATAACAAGCATTTTTCCATCCGCCTTAATTGGACTTTCTCCCTTGCCTTCTTTTACAGGAGTATGCCCATTAATGATATGACCACAATTTGCATCAAGTCCAAACTCCTCTAAAATTTGTTGGCAAATTGCTTCCTCATTACGCAACTTATAATACGGATTTTTTTCTTCCGTATGAGTTGCTTTATCCGCAATAAAATATCGCTCGAAAGTAGTCATTTCGCTTTTTCCAAATAAAGAGGAGATGGCGCCAGTCCACAAATACCAAACAATATCGCTGGCATATTTCTTTTCAACTGTACCTGCGGGGTGTACATAAGCTTCTCGTGTAAGAATCTCAAATTGTTCCAAAAGTTGGCGACCAGCATAACTTTTCTTCCGTAACTCCATGGCCATAAAAGTTCCATCCTCGTGAAGGGGAATACAACCATGATAAAGCAAATTCCCATTATAAGTTAAAAACATGCTACCTTTCGCATATAAAAATTGAACATGTTTTTGCAAGCGATGACAATTTTTAAAAGAAGCAGTAATTTTTTCAATAAGCGCTTGTTCGGCAGGAGTCAATTGGTACGGATTTTCCGGATCAATTGTTGGAAAATGTGTATCAAGTAAATCATAATCTTGTCCTTTTAAACGAATTGTCCCTTTTTGATAATCAATAAAATCGAGAAGGAGACGGTGTTTCATATGGAATTCGTCATGTCGTACAATAATTTCTCCTTCTAATTTAAATTGGATAATCGCTATAGCTTTATGCATCCGTGCAATTTGTGTGATTTCGGCATTACTATACTCGAGATTCTCTTCAATCTTAGGTTGGAAATAAGTACATGGATCATCTTGATAAATAGCATCAGCAAAAAGAGCGAGTGGACGAAGGGAAATACCATAACTATCTTCTAAAATATCTAAGTTTAAATAACGAGCGGAAATTCGAATCACATTTGCTGCACAAACCTTGGAACCACTTGCCGCTCCCATCCACAAAATATCGTGATTACCCCACTGGAAATCAAGCGAATGGTAATTCATTAGCGTGTCCATAATTTTATCCGGGTACGGTCCACGATCATAAACATCTCCAACAATGTGCAAATGATCAACGACGAGTTGCTGAATTAGGCGAGACAAGGCACTAATAAATTCCTCCGCACGGTCAAGCGAAATAATATGTTGAATAATTTCTTCATAATACATTCGTTTATCATCGTCATTGTAGTTTTCTTGTAGTAACTCTTCTAATATGTAAGCAAAATCTGCTGGCATTGCTTTTCGTACTTTGGAACGGGTGTATTTAGAAGCAACATATTGACAAAATTCAATTAATCGAAGAAGCGTCGTGCGATACCAACCATCCATATCTACTAATTCTTCCGCGATCAAATCCATTTTTTCTTCTGGATAGTAAACAAGCGTGCTAAGCGAGTTTATTTCTGCATCATCTAATTCGGTGCCAAAAATGTCACGAATCTTCCGCTTTACCACCCCTGAGCCATTACGTAAAACATGTTCAAAAGCACTGTATTCCCCGTGTACATCACTTAAAAAATGCTCCGTTCCTTTTGGCAAATTCATAATTGCCTCTAGATTAATGATTTCTGTAGCAGTTTTTGCAATAGTAGGATATTGTTTTGCAAGTAAACGTAAATATTTCATGTCAATTTCTTCCATGAGGCACTACCCCTTTTATAATTGGTATAGCTATTATATTTCTTAAATACAAGTAATACAAATGTTCTGTTTTGATATTGGTATATACAAAAAGACGGGCATAGGCTCGTCTTAGAATACTGGATGAAGGAAATATAAAACAATAGGTAGTGTGATAATACTTAATACCGTACTAATAAAAGTAGCACTAGAAACTAAGTCAGGTTTCGTATCAAACTGAACTGCCATTAGGGTAGTGTTTGCTGCTGTTGGCATTGCCGCAAGCAGAATCATAATTTGCTTGGTCATCTCATCAACCGGAAGAATAAATGTTAATCCAAGTGCAATTAGTGGGGCAACCAGCAATTTTAAAACTAGGGCAATACCTACTTTCCCAAGCTCGATTCTTCTAAAGGAAATGACCGCCAGCTGCATACCAAGAACAATCATAATTGTTGGAATCGCCGCATCTCCAACGAGTTTTACGCAAGTCATTAAAGCAGATGGTAGTGAAATATGTAGCAATTGAAGTGCTAACCCGAGCAACGCCCCGTAAGCAATCGGCATCCGAACAACTTTTTTCATAACTGTTTTCATACCATCGGATTCTTTACTACCTTTTGCAGCAAAATATATACCAATCGTGCTCATTGCGAGTTGCTGCAAGACCATTAAAACGACAGCAATATCAAGCCCAACTGCACCAAAAACAAGAAGTACAACGGGTGTCCCGTAATTACCGTTATTCATAAATGCACTAGCTAGGATTAGTGCACAACGATCTTGCAAATTATAACCGAGTAAAAAACTAATCAAACTGACTAGTAAAATTAAAATTAAACATAGGGCAAAAATGTAAATCGCCAAATAAAGATAATCCATCGAAAGTGGATTGGTATAAAAAGTATTAAATGCTAGAAACGGGGACATTAAGTAAAGCGTTAATTTAGACAAGTTTGGAATATCAAATTTTAATGTCTTTTGGCCAATAAATCCAATTGCAAAAATCCCGAAAACTGGAAGTAAAATAAGTAAAAATTGCATAGCATCACTCTTTTCTATATGGATTGTAGATTTATTGTACCACATTCGAAAAAGTATAAGAATTTAATTAGTATTTTTAGTTAGTGTCATTTATTTGTTCAAATGTGATGCAAAGTCATTTATCTCTGTGAAACATGTTACTTTTTAATAAGAAAAAAAAGGAGGAATTACTAATGGAGTTAACAGCGAAGAAAAATTGGATGAAAATATGGTTGTTGGTTGTTGTTGCGGTTTGCTTATGTGGATTTAAGCTAGATGTTAGTGCCAGTGAAGTAACAGAGACGTATCCATTACCTGCACCAATTATTGATGCCTTTCCAGATGAAGATATTGCTAGCTGGGTTGCACTAGCCACTGGGAAAGATAGTGTGGATGATGTGATTACACAAGATGATTTAGACGGGATTACACATTTAACAATGGAAGGCGTTCATTTGACAGGAGAACAATTGAGTGTTTTCAATAACGAGGTTTTTCCAAATATGAAAGGATTAACGATTGATGATGGAAGAATTGGAGCATTACCAGTTTTTACAGCTTTTCCGAACATTGAACAAATGATTTTGGTTGATGACTATGTTACATCTTTTCCGGATGCTAATTACCCAAGTTTAACCAATGTGGATTTAAGTCAAAATGATTTTAGCGATGCTTTTCCGATGTTTATTGGTATGGATGCATTGCAAAATATAAATTTATTTGATTGTAATATTACGAATCTTCCGCTTGATGCATGGAGTCACTTAGAACATCTTGGCGAAAATGAAGGACTGGTTAACTTGAGCGGAAATCATATAACAGAAATTCCAGAGAGCGTGACTTTTAGCACGGAATGGGGATTTCCAATTACGGCTATAGATGAATCCTACACGTTTGAACCTATTACTATTCAACAAGGTGATTCTTATTCCATCTACTTACCAATCGTGAATCAGTTCACTGAACAAGGTGAAATTAGCCTTATAGGGGAATTTTTCATTGATGGAACCAGTCAGGAAATAAACGTATTAGCACCAACCGATTATTATCTCCCTATCCCAACAGAAGCTTTAACAACAGGCACTCATAGTATCGAACTATATGTACAAGATTATTATGGTAGTCATATAACTGCTAATTATTCGATTAGTGTAACTGTAGAATAGAAAAAACTATTTAGGGAATGAGGGGGCTGGTTTGTATAGAAATCCAGCTTGATTCATCGAAAGCGGAGGCAGAAGTAACGGATAAGTACTGCAGTTGAAAAAGGGACAGTTTCGTCCCAAAGAAATCAAGCGATACCGCTATAGATTAGAGAAGGAACTCTAAAACAAAAAAGCTAGTGTTCCAATGCCACAAAAAAACATCGAAAAACAAAAAACAGGAGCACTTAGTAATTATAAAAATTACCGAATGCTCCTGTTTTTTATTCTCGTTTCAACATCTTCGTATTAGCTAGAAATAGTGCGGCAACGAGAAGTAAGATTGCTCAGATAAAATGAGTGTAGAAGTCGCACTCGAATGATCGACAATAATAAACCGAATAATTGCCGGATGGACTCGATACGATTATTGGAGAACGCGGAGTAAAACTATCTGGTGGACAAAAACAACGCCTAGCAATTGCGAGAATGTTTTTGAAAAATCCACCTATTTTAATTTTAGATGAGGCAACTTCTGCTTTAGATACGGAGTCAGAACAAGTTATTCAAGCATCTTTAGAAGAGCTAGCAGAGGGAAGAACAACCATGATCATTGCGCATCGTTTAGCGACAATTAAGCATGCGGATCGAATTATTGTTGTTAATGAAACTGGAATTGCAGAAACTGGCACCCATGACGAACTTTTAGCTAGGGAGACCGGTGCCTATAAGAGATTATACGATGCTCAATTTAATACGATTTAATAAAAAATTGGTTTCCTATCTAGGAGCTTTCATATTATTGGAAAACAGGAATTATCTAGAAAATAGTAAAGATAATTTCTGTTTTTCTTTGTGTTTTCACTTAGAGTTTAACAAGTGTTAATGACGAGCAGAATTAATTTAGTTTATATTTTAAACATAGTGTTTAACAGCATGAAAGAGAAAATCAGTTATTAAAACTTTTTTAGTAGCAAGTGGTAGAAGGAAGTATCACGTGAACTTTCAATGAAACCGTTTGCAAAGGAAGATTACTTTCAGGGTACTTTTACAAAAATCATTGGCCATGATTTAGAAAGATTAATTATTTGGGACTTACTAATAAACTCTCGAGTGGAGGCACTCATCATATAGAGGGCAATGCCTATCACAACATTCTAAACTTAGCTTGGAATGAAGATTAAACATGAAAGGAAAATAGTAATGTCATTATTCAGTTTAAAAAGAAAGAACTATCATATCCCATTAGAAATACAAAGGCAGCAGTGGTTCAGGAACTTTATTGTTGCATTTATGGCTGTATTTGTTTGCTATTTAACAGTATACCTTCTAAGAAATAACTTTAAAGCTGCGCAGACATTATTTATTGAACAGAATAATTTCAGCACGACGGAATTAGGGATGATTGATTTAGCTTTTTCCGTTGCATATGGAATTGGAAAAACCATATTAGGTTATGGTATTGACGGTAGAAATGCGAAAAAAATAATGAGTTTTCTACTAGGTGTTTCCGCTATTATTTCGATTATTATTGGGATTTTATTAATTACAAAACAGGCCACAACAGGGATCTTATTTATTCTAGGTTTCTTAGTATTCGGTCCTCAACTTTTAATTGGAGTTTCTGTGATAGAATTTGTTCCTAAGAGCGCTTTAGCTGTAACAAATGGTTTAACAGGAACATTTGCTTATCTATTTGGAGATTCTTTTGCAAAAGTATTCCTTGGTTATATAACAGACCCAACTAAATCAGGTATGAATATATTTGGTTATACTTTGCACGGTTGGGGAGCTACGTTCACGATTATATTTACAGCTTTGATTATTGCAGGATTAATGATGATTCCTGTCGCATTAAAACAAGAGAGGACTATTCGTAAAATAAGTTAAAATCGTTGTATAGCTAACAAAAAATTAGGCTTGATTTACTTACAGGTCCATATAAATTTTTTGTATGGAAAAAATATGAGTAAGAAATGCTTTGTTATTTCACTACAGAAGCTTTTTTATAAAGGATAAAAATAGCTACGGTTATCAAGATGACTCCCATAAAAGCAGGGGCAGCATGACCAAATGTTATATAAATTTGACCACCAATTAGTGGACCGATAATTCGGGCAAGTGATTGAATGGCTTGGCTACCACCTTGGATACGACCTTGTTCACTGGCATCGGCTGATTTGGAAACCATACCGTTGAATGCAGGCCCAAAAATAGAATCGCCAAAGCCGAAAATAAACATGCCAATTATCAACAAGGAAGCGTGACTAAATATCGCAGAAGCGGCAATTAGACTATAACCAACAATCTCTGCGAACATCCCCAAAATGGCAATCTGTTTATCACGTAATTTAAGTAGTAGTTTAGGCATAATAAAGGCTTGCGAGAGAATATCTTGAATTCCCATAATCGAGAACATCAGACCAATTAGTGCTGGTTTCCAACTAAAACTATCTATCGTAAATTGAGAAATAATGGCCTGAAGTGAGCCATTTGGAATCCAAATTAAGAAAGCGGATACGAGTAAGCGACCTAAATTTTGAATGGAAAGAATATGGAATAGTTGTGAAAATGGATTAAGTCTTACCAAAGGGATGCTTTGCAAACGATTTTGTTTTGCAAGACTTTCTGGCATGTAGAAATAGCCGAATGCAAAATTGATTAAGGTGATGACTGCTCCGAAAAAAAGCGGAGTAGCATAGCCGAAGTGTGCGAGCAGACCGCCAAGTGCAGGACCAATAGCGGCACCCGTCCCAGCCACAGCGCTAACCCAACCAAAGTATTTTGTGCGCTGTTCTTGAGGGGTAATATCAGCAAAGAAAGCAAACAGGGTACTAACACTTCCACCAGTAATACCTTCAATAATACGACCAGAAAATAGTACCCAAAGCGCACCACCAAGGCCGAAAGTGAAGTAGCCAATCGCTGAACCAAATAGGCAAATAAGTAAAACGGGACGGCGACCAAAACGATCGCTTAAAGCGCCGAGACCAGGTGCGGCGAAAAAAACACAAAAAGCATAAACCGAGGTCAAAAGCGTGACCATCAGTGCCTGATCACTTGCATTATTTACATAAGGAGCAACTAAAAATGGGACAACTGGCATGATAATACTAAAGCCCATCCCGCAAAGAAAGACGGATATAAGTCCAAATAATAAAGTCTTTTTGTTGACTAAGTTGTTTGTATCGTGTGATTTAGATGAAAGCATGTGATTCTCCAATCGATGTACGTTATTTTGTGTCCTAGGAAACTTAACAACAGTTTAACGCCTTTTTGTTTCCTTGTCAACTAAAAATAAAAAGAGGCTGGGAAAAAGGGCCTCTGAAATAAAAAACAAGCAGAAATCATGTCTATTCCATTTTTAGAAATGGCTCTATACAATGATTTCCGCTTTTCTATTTTTCAACTTTTAGTGCTGAGCTTTAGTTATGTCCCAGCCTCCGTATTTTATTCTGCTTTGATATTTAAACCCATTTTTTTAATCTCGTTGTCTAAGTGTTTACTATATTTGTCTACAAACTGTAGAACCGCAGCATATTGTTCATCGGTAACGTGTTCAAAAACAACTTTGTCTCGATTACGAAAGGATTGATGTAATTCATCATGGACTTGATTGATGGCAGATCCCTTAGATGTTAAACGAAAATAGATTTCTTTTTTATTGTCTGGTTTTTGATAACTTTCAATAAATCCTTTTTCCATTAATTTTTTGGTTAATTTACTAATAGCACTTTTGGTCATGTAGAAGGCTTCGGCGAGCTTGGTTACATTAGGATCTTCATTTTTAGCGATATATTCAATGCAGTGCACCTCGGATGGTTTATATCCTTTAAGAGCTTCTTCCATTTTCACCTTATTAATCCAAGCAAGTTTATTAAATAATTCTCGTATTTCTACCATGACTTCTTCGTCCTTACCCATGTCATGACCTCCTAATTAGATGTATCTAGTATTAGTATAGCTATTTTTTGTGTCCTTTTCAACTATTCGTATGTTCTTGCGCAAAGTGGATAAATCGTTTTGCGGCGCTGGAAATGTATCCATTAGCTGCATGAGTAAGGTAAATGGTTCGCTCCATTCCAGAAGTGGGGACTGTAAAAATTTGCAATCGTTCAAAATCTAGTATAGCCGTTTTAGGAACAATGGAAACACCCATATTTGCTTCTACTAGTCCGAGAATACTACCAATTTCTAAGCCGTCATAGCGGACTTTTAAAGCGATATTAGCTTGCTTAAGCGCATTTTCTACGACTTCTCGAGAATAAGTATGCTCTGCGAAATGAATAAATTCCTCATCAGTGATATCCTGTAAAGTTAAGTTTTTCTTCTGAGCTAATTTATTTTTATTTGATACAATCAGAACAAATTTTTCTGTGAAAAGTGGGATATATTCAAGTCCTTCTTGTCTATCTCTTACAGTACTAATTCCAATATCACTCCTGTTGGTTAAGATATCCTTCAATACTTCTTTGGCTGGGACTTCTTTCAGTCGTAAAACATTTGTTGGATAGTTTGATTGAAATTTTTTTAATAGCTCTGGCATAAACGACAATCCTAGTGTAGGAACAAAGGACACTGAAACTTCACCAAAGTCTGGATTTGCTAAGGTGTGGATTTTTTCTTGTGCAGCCAGCCACTTAAGTTGCAATTCTTTTGCATCAGCTAAAAAGACTTTGCCGACTTTATTTAACTGGATACTTCGATTTTTTCGGTCAAATAAAGGTAAGCCAAGTTCTGCCTCTAAATTAGCAATTGAGCGACTAAGCGCAGATTGTGATAGTGCGAGTTTCTCACTAGCTTGTGTCAAGTGACCGGTTTCAGCAGTAACAATAAAGTAATGTAATTGATTAAAATCCACTTTTCATCCTTCTTTCTATGTGTAAAATGCATCGAAACAATCGAATGAATGATTTGTTTGTTATTAATGCTCATTATATAATAAAAGGTGCAAAAAAGAAATGAAGGTGTCAGCCAGTGAAAAAAGGCTACTTGTATATTGCAATCGCAACGATTCTATTTAGTTCGATGGAGATTGCTATTAAACTAACGAACGGAACATTTAACCCCATTCAAATTACATTTTTACGGTTTGCGCTGGGTGGGCTATTTTTATTACCATTAGCCGTAAAAAAATTAAAAAAAGAGGCTAAACTTACAGCGAAAGATATTCGCTTTTTTTGTTGGTCAGGTTTTTTTTGTGTCGTTATTAGTATGATTTTATTCCAATTAGCAATCGGGTATACAAAGGCATCCACGGTTGCGATTATCTTTAGTTGTAATCCAGTTTTTGTGCTTACATTTGCTGCTCTTTTTTTGAAGGAAAAACTTGCTGGGTTAACGATTATTTCTATTATTGTGAGTCTAATTGGTATTGTGGTCATTATTAATCCTTTTGAAGTGGTAGATCCAATTGGGATATTGCTAGCAGTTTTAGCAGCGATTACCTTTGCAATTTATAGTGTTTTCAGTCGTTTCGGTACAAAGAAATATCATTATAATGGCATTTTAATCACTTGTTTTTCTTTTATTTTTGGTAGCGCAGAGCTTTTAGTCATTATGCTATTCACTCATATTCCAGTGATTGCAAATAGTTTTATGACAAACGGCTTACCGGCTTTTGCGAATGTTCCTGTTTTTAGCGGGATTGGATGGGCGTCTTTACCACTATTGTTTTATTTAGGTATTGGCGTGACAGGAATTGGTTTTTCTAGTTATTTTCTTGCAATGGAAAATGTGGGTGTATCACTTGCTTCACTTGTCTTTTTTATTAAACCAGCGTTAGCACCGATATTCGCATGGATTATTCTTGGTGAGAGCATTAACTTCCATACCGCGATTGGTATTATCATCATTCTTATCGGTTCCTTCCTTACATTTATCGCTTCAAGAGAAATTCCGAAAATAACTCTTTTAAATGAAGAAACACTAAAACCAAGATAAAGCTTCTTGGTTTTTTTGCGAGAAAAATGCCAGCAGTATGACAGTTGCGTGCAATGAAAGCGCTTTTTGTTAAGAGTATGTAAATTATCATTCTTATCAATATTATTTCCATGTAAAGATTTGTTATACTTAATTTATAATATTCGGAAGGGACTGAATGGATTGGAGATATACCGCAAAAGCGCGGCAGAAATATTGGAACAACTAGAAGCAACTGAAAAAGGTTTAACAACTAGTGAGGTTACAAAAAGGCAAGAAAAATACGGTTTTAACGAACTGAAGAATAAAAAGAAAGATCCAGTCTGGAAACTTTTTCTAGAAACCTTTAAAGATCCAATGGTGATTGTTCTGGTCATTGCAGCACTTGTTCAGTTAGTCTTAGGAGAAGTTGTTGAATCGCTCATTATCTTTTTAGTACTGATTGTCAATTCCATTATTAGTGTCGTCCAAACGAGAAAAGCAGAAAGTTCACTCGATGCTTTAAGAGAAATGTCTGCACCAGTTGCAAAAGTTATCCGTGATGGCAGTAAACAGAGTATCCACGCGCGTGAACTTGTTCCTGGCGATATCGTTCTTCTCGACGCAGGTGATTTTGTCCCAGCAGACGGGCGCTTATTTGAAAGTGGTTCGTTGAAAATTGACGAAGGTATGCTGACAGGAGAATCGGAAGCTGTTGAAAAATATATCGATACGATTTCAGAGGAAGTGGGGCTTGGCGACCGTGTGAACATGGTATTTAGTGGCTCACTTGTCGTGTATGGTCGTGGTATGTTTGTCGTAACAGGAACAGCTAGCGAAACAGAAATTGGTAAAATAGCTGGTCTTTTAGAAACAGCTGAAGCAAAGCAAACACCTTTACAAAGAAAATTAGAATCCTTCAGTAAAAAATTAGGGCTTGGTATTCTAGCGCTCTGTATTTTGATTTTCGCTGTGGAAGCTGGACGCGTATTCCTTGGTAATGATTCAGCGGATATGGCAACATCGATATTAAATGCCTTCATGTTTGCAGTAGCAGTGGCAGTTGCTGCTATCCCAGAAGCACTTTCTTCTATAGTGACGATTGTACTTGCCGTTGGGACGAACAAGATGGCGAAACAACATGCGATTATTAGAAAGCTCCCGGCAGTTGAAACACTTGGCTCCACCAGTGTTATTTGTACTGATAAAACCGGAACATTAACACAAAATAAAATGACGGTGGTTGACTATTATTTACCAGATGGAACGAAAGAAAACTTCCCTGACAGTCCCGAAAAATGGTCAGAAGGAGAGCGTCGACTGATTCATATTGCTGTTCTTTGTAATGATTCGAATATTAATTCAGAAGGAAAAGAACTCGGTGATCCGACAGAAGTGGCACTAATTGCTTTTAGTAATAAAAATAACCAAGATTATAATGAAATTCGTGAAAAATTCATTCGTGAAGGGGAAATTCCGTTTGACTCTGATAGAAAACTGATGTCAACGCTCCACACATTCGGCGAAAATAAAGCCATGTTGACAAAAGGCGGACCTGATGTGATGTTCGCTCGCTGTAGTTATGTTTTCCTTGATGGAGAAGAAAAACCAATGACTGATGAAATTTTAACGCAACTAAAAGAAACAAATGAAGAATTTTCGAATCAAGCGCTCCGAGTTCTTGCTTATGGTTACAAACGGATGACAGCTGATTCAACAGAGCTAAGCTTAGAAGATGAGCAAGATATTGTTCTTGTTGGCTTAACAGCAATGATTGATCCACCACGGGAAGCGGTTTATGCTTCGATTGAGGAGTCGAAAAAAGCAGGAATTCGCACTGTCATGATTACCGGAGATCACAAAACAACGGCACAAGCAATTGGTCGCGATATTGGCTTAATGGATGCCGATGATATTGCTTTAACTGGTCAAGAGCTAGACGCGATGCCTGAAGAAGAACTGGATAAAAAACTAGAACATATCGCTGTATATGCTCGTGTTTCTCCAGAAAATAAAATTCGTATCGTCAAAGCTTGGCAGAAAAGAGGAAAAATTACTGCAATGACCGGAGATGGTGTGAACGATGCTCCCGCTCTGAAACAAGCCGATATTGGCGTGGCGATGGGGAGCGGAACGGACGTTGCTAAAGACTCGGCGGCAATGATTCTAACGGATGACAATTTTGTATCGATTGTGGACGCAGTTGGGGTTGGTCGTACTGTTTTCGACAACATTAAAAAATCGATTGCGTATCTTTTTGCAGGCAACCTGGGAGCAATTATTGCGATTTTATTTGCGCTCGTACTAGATTGGATTAATCCATTTACAGCATTACAATTACTATTTATCAATTTAGTCAATGATTCCTTGCCAGCGATTGCCCTTGGTATGGAGAAAGCGGAACCTGATGTGATGAAACGCAAACCGAGAGATATTAATGAAGGAATCTTTGCTGGCGGAACGATGCGCGCGGTCATTAGTCGCGGAGTGTTAATTGGTGTTGCAGTTATTATTTCACAATACATCGGTATGCAAATTTCACCAGAGATGAGCGTGGCAATGGCCTTTACGACACTTATCTTAGCTCGTACGTTGCAAACATTTGCTGCTCGTTCCAATGTCCAAACTGCATTTGGCGCAGGATTTTTCAGCAACAAATATGTTATCGGTGCAGTATTACTTTGTTTCGTATTATATGGAGTTACTGTTTTACCAGGAGCCCGCGAAATCTTCTCTATCCCGGCATCATTCGGGCTACACGAATGGTCGATTGCAGCTGGACTTGCACTCGGAGCAGTCATTATGATGGAGATTATCAAAGTGATTCAAAACAAATTTTTCAAAGAAGCATAAGAAAAGCAGAAATTCCCAGCTAGAACCAAGGGGGTTTCTGCTTTTTTAGTATGCTATAATGGCGTTAAAGACAAGCCGATAAAGGAGAGAAAAAATGATTCAAGCTATTTCAGTAGATATGGATGGCACTTTTTTAGATGCGCATGGTGAATATGATCGTGGACGTTTTGAAAAAATTTATGCGAATTTGTTAGAAAAAGAAATGAAGTTTATCGTGGCGAGTGGCAATCAATACTATCAACTTAAATCTTTCTTTCCAGGTAAAGATAGAGAGATTTATTATGTTGCCGAAAATGGAGCTGTGATTTTTCACAATGAAGCGTTAATAACTGTCAATCAATTTCCAAAACATTTAGTTGAAAAAATTCTCTATACATTGACTCAAGAATACCAAGATTTACAAGTGATTCTTTGCGGGGTGAAGAGTGCCTATTTACTTAAAGCAGCTAATCCTACTTTTAAAGAATTTGCCAAAAAATATTATGTTGAATTAAAAGAAGTGGAATCTTTTGTCACGCTGCCAGAGGACACTTTTATTAAATTTGCTTTAGATGTAGCAATTGACCAAACAGCGCAAATTGTCGAACAACTGAATCAGACATTTCAAGGCGATATTCGCGCAGTAGCAAGTGGACATGGTAGCATTGATATTATTATTCCAGGCGTAACAAAAGGAAGTGCAATCAAGCAGCTTTTGAAAGAATGGAACATGAGTAGTGAAAAGCTACTTGCTTTTGGAGATGCAAATAATGATTTAGAAATGCTTGAGCTTACCCCTCTTAGCTACGCGATGAAGGAAAGTAGCAAAGAAGTGCTTGCAAGAGCTAAGTATGTGACTCCTTCAAATAAGGAAGCAGGAGTATTAACAACGATAGAATATTATTTAAATGCAGAAAAAGAAAAGTAAGCAGCTACTTGTTTGTATTGTAAATAAAATGAACTGTGCCAAAAAGAGAAAATTTATAGTGAAGTAACACCCTGGTTATTAGTGAATCCTTTATAATACCCAATATATAAATATAACCAAAAGCAGACCTCCATGGAAAGAATGGTTGCGTTCTTTTGGTTCTAATAATAAAAGAAAATAACTAGCGTAGTGACAAGAAAATATCATGTGTTGCTACTTATTTCTGATGGGAACTAGCCTGTAAATCAATCGCTTTATCATATAATAGCAACTGGACAAAACGGAGGCGCATCTATAGTCCTCCTTTAATATACCCACCAAATAACTACACCAACTGTCCAAACCATCGCTAGCGGAACAAGAATCCGGAACTTTGTTTTTTGTGTTTTATGATGAAAAAGTTGCATCGACATCCAACTGCCGAATGCTCCGCCGAGAAACGCTGTAAGAAGAAGAGCAGATTCTGGGATACGGTAGGCATGCTTGATTGCTTTTCGTTTATCAATAGCGAACATTAGAAATGAAATAACGGTTATCGCGATTAAATAAATAGTTAAAACCATTAGGAACTCCCCCTTTAAATTGCTAAAATAAACTTTATTGATTAGAATAAAAGCATACCACAAAAGAAAGCAGGGATAAAATGGCAAAGGAAATTATTCAAACAAATAATGCGCCAAAAGCACTCGGACCTTATTCACAAGCGGTAAAAGTAAATAATTTTATTTTTACATCTGGACAGCTTGGAATTAATCCGGAAACAGGAGAATTAGCTGAGGGAGCGGTTAAACAAGCAGAACAAGCCTTTCAAAATCTTTCCGCTGTATTAGAAGAAGCGGGATCAGGATTAGATAAAATTACCAAGGCCACGGTTTTTTTCAAAGATTTAAACCAATTTACAGCAGTTAATGAAGTATATGCGACATTCTTTTCCAATGATTTCCCAGCTAGAAGTGCTTTCCAAGTAGCGAAATTACCCCTCGATGCTGAAATTGAAATCGAAGTTATCGCAGAAGCATAAATATTCAGAAAAAATTTGACAATCAATTAGACGAAACGATATAATAATAATCAATTACATAGCAACTTATCAAGAAAGGTGGAGGGTTCTGGCCCAATGAAACCTTGGCAACCGGAGTTTTCACGGTGCCAAATCCAGCAGGTAATACTGACAGATAAGGCATGCGAATCAGGTGAATTTCTCTTTCCCTCAAAAGCTGTCTTTTAAGGGGAAGTTTTTTTGTACATAAAAATAACTAGAATTGAGGCGAAGAAAATGAAGCAAGTAGCACCATTTTATGCAGATCACGTTGGGAGTATTTTACGAACAAAGGCGATTAAAGAAGCGAGAAAGAAATTTGAAGTGGGTGAAATTTCAACCGAAGAACTTCGTACAGTTGAAAACACAGAAATAAAATATATTGTGGAGAAGCAGAAAGATGTTGGCTTAAAAGCAATTACAGATGGCGAATTCCGCCGGGCGTGGTGGCATTTTGACTTCTTAGAGAATTTAGATGGTGTAGAAGGGTACGATGCGGAAGGTGGTATTCAGTTTAGCCAGGTGCAAACTAAATCACATTCAGTAAAAATTACAGGTCCAATCGACTTTACAACCCATCCTTTTATAGCTGATTTTCAGTTTTTAAAAGAGCAAGTTGGCGAAAACCATGTAGCTAAGCAAACGATTCCAAGTCCAGCGATGCTCCATTACCGCGGAGATATTGAATATCAGCCATATTTAGACGATGCTACAAAATTTGCTAGCGATTTAGCAGTAGCATATCAAAAAGCGATACAAGCCTTTTATGATGCGGGTTGCAGGTATTTACAACTAGACGATACTTCATGGAGTTATTTATGCTCTGATGAACAGCGAGAAGTGGTTCGGAAGCGAGGTTTTGACCCAGATACATTACAGGAAACATATAAAACCTTAATAAATGAAGCTGTGAAATATAAGCCAGCTGATATGGTCATTACGATGCATATTTGCCGTGGAAATTTCCGTTCGACTTGGATTGCTTCGGGCGGCTATGGACCTGTAGCTGAAACTTTATTTAGCCAGTTACATATAGACGGTTTCTTTTTAGAGTATGATAATGAACGTTCTGGGGATTTTGCTCCTTTACAATATGTTAACCGACCGGATCTTAAAATTGTTCTCGGTTTAGTTACCTCTAAAACAGGTGAGTTAGAGGAGGCGGCAACAATTAAGGCGCGTATTGAAGAAGCTAGTAAAATAGTTCCGCTCACCCAATTACGACTTAGCCCACAGTGCGGGTTTGCTTCCACCGAAGAAGGCAATATTTTAACAGAAGAAGAGCAATGGAATAAATTACGTTATATAGTTAAATTAGCAAACGAGGTATGGGGAGATTAAATAAGCAAAAGAACTAGTTGGAAATTTTCAGCTAGTTCTTTTTTATCTTTACAAATGGTATGGATAGCGCTAGAATAAGTGTTCTAGAGGAGGTATTTCCTTTGAATATTCAATTACAACAAAAACTAACTTTATTACCTGATTCACCAGGTTGTTATATATATAAAGATGAAAAGCAAGAAATTCTCTATATCGGCAAATCTAAATGTCTAAAAAACCGTGTAAAGTCTTATTTTACTGGTAAGCAAATTGGTAAAACAGCTCGACTTGTCCGGCAAATTAGCGATTTAGAGCTTATTATTACAACGACAGAAAAAGAAGCATTGCTACTAGAAATGATTTTAATTCAAAAATACCAGCCGCCCTTTAATGTTATGTTAAAGGAAGGTCCGAGCTACCCATATATTAAAATTACAAATGAAAAAAATCCGCATATTGAAGTAGTGGTAGAAACAAAAGCAGATGGTGCACACTATTTTGGTCCTTATCCAGGCCGTTATTCTGTAAGGCAAACGGTGGCATTATTAGAAAAACTTTTCCCATTATGTAGATGTGAAGGAAAACCAGGCCGTCCTTGTTTATATTATCATTTAGGATTATGCTTAGGCCCATGCCAAGCAGAAATTGAACCGGCTGTATATCAAGCTCAAATTCAAAAAATTTCGCGATTTTTAGAAGGTGATGTTAAAGATATCAAAGCAAAATTAACAGAAGATATGCAAATCGCGACAGAAAAATTACAATTTGAACGAGCGGCAGAACTACGAGATACTATTCACGCTATTAATGAAACAATTGAAAAGCAGCATATTATTTTTCCGGGTTTAAAAAATCGTGATATTATCGGTTGCTACACAGAAGATAATTATTTAAGCGTTTTTGTCTTTTTTGTTCGTAATGGTGCAATTAACGGGACTAAGTGGCACGTTTTTCAAATTCAAAAATCACTACAAGAAGATTTAGCGGATTTTATCAATCAATTTTATCAAGATCCGAATAACATCTGGCCTAAAGAGCTATTAATTGCAGAAAAACTAAATAAAAATTCTTTATCAACCAATCTTCAAAAAGCAAGTTCATTTCCACAAAAAGGCGGAAAAAAGAAGCAAATAGATTTAGCAGTCGAAAATGCGAAGAGCACATATATTGCATATACTAAAATGAAAGAATACGATTTTGAAAATCAATTAAAAAATACTTAGAAGCTAACGGGTTATTCATTGGCTCAGATTGTAGAAAAATGTTTGGGAATTGACTACAATGACAGTGCTGGTGAGATTTTCTATTACCTAATTGGCGATTCCTGGAAGCTTCCATTAAATTAATAGCAATTTCTCATTTACTTTGAGCCCCTAACGTCACTGTTAGGTCTTTTTTTATGCAAAAAAATACGTCAATCATAAATGTTTTTAGGCGTCTTGCTCCATGTTTTTTCTAGCATTCCCATTTGTGAATGATATAATAAGAACAGGAGAATGGACTCCTAACAAAAGAAGAGAGGATACGAATACATGCAACGGGAGGAAAAACTATGAGTATCGATATGTACGTATCAAAATCCAAAGCCCAAGCGACGAGTACCAGCCAAGTTTGCCAGCAACATTTAGAAGGCTATGAAGCAATCCAACAAGCAATCAGTCAGTTCACCCTCGAGCCTTTTTTAAAAGGAAAAGCATATGATTCGGCCAAAGCTTATTATAGCACCGTGCTCTATCCCCTCGTGCAGGGAGGGATTTTGTTAACCGAAGCGACCGAGGAGGCCGTCAAAAAATTTCCAGAACGGTACCAAAGTGAAGTGGACAGTGGGGATCTCAAACAGTCCGAACTAGAAGAACAAATACGACGAGTCAATGAACTCATCCACCAAGCGAATGACCTAGAGAACCAAGTGAGGCAATCCCCATTATCTGAAACAGATCAGCAAATCCAGCTGCAACTTAATCAAGCCTTACTGGAAGCGTATCAAACAAGCAAACAAGAACTAGAAGAAAAGCTTCAAAAATTAATCGCCTTTCACGCAAGTTCGCCCAGTATTTTTTCCGAAATTGCGAGTTTGAAACAGGCGATTGATCAAGGGCTAGCCCAAACAAAGACCGCATGGAATCCGACAACGGGTACCTTTATGATTCCAAGTCAAGAAAAACTAGGGTGGGCCAATACCATTCGAGCTTTTCAACAGAAAAAAGAGGCGCAAGAAGAACCAGATACGACGGGCCGAACCTATACACGAATAGACTTAGGAAACGGGACATACATATGGGCATGGTCCAAAGATGGCCGTACACTGACCCAAGACGATATTCAATTCACCGTAAAACATGATAAATGGGCAGGAAAAGATGGTGGCTTAGGAAAAATGCTAGCCCAAGCAGAAGCAATGAAAGCCGAAGCAAAAGACTTTGACCCAGTGAAAGCAATAAAAGAAATAGCCGACCTCTTTACACCAATAGGAGACGGTGCTAGAGTGGTGACAGGAGAAGACCCGATAACCGGAGACAAGCTGTCATGGGGCGAACGAGGACTCTCCTTGTTATTTATCATTCCACTTGCGAAAGTAGGCAAATATGGGAGCAAAGGGTTTAAATTTGTTTACGAAGGCATAGAAGACGCAAATAAGATTCATAAAAAAGCAGACAAGGTGAAAGAGGCAGAAAAGAGTACGAAGAAAGCTAGTGGGGCTGGAACAGAGATTGGGAAATATTCTGTAGAAACTTTAAATAGAGACCAAGCTAGGACAGTAGTTGAAAATCTTTTAGACAATGGAGAAATAAGTTTAAAAGATTTACAAAATATGGTGCCAGAAGGAACCCCAAATACATTTAAACCTACAGATGCTATAAAAAATGGGGCGAAATATGAATTCCAATTATCTGATGGTCAGAAGGCTATTATTAGATGGCATGAACCAGACCCTATTGCAGCAGCGAAATTTCCTAACTCAGCATCAGGCTCAAGTTGGACTGCTCAAATTAAGATAGGGAATAAACAAGTAACTGTTGATGGATTATGGACGAAAAAACAAAATTCGAATGAAGTTCATGTTCCAATTCAAGGGAGGTAATAGAATGGAAAAAGTCATGAAAAAAGAGGATTACTCTGAAATGCCATGGATGTCTGTAGATAAACTTTATTTGTTATTTGAACAAGCTATTATGGACTTTAAAAATGAAAAATTAACTAAGAAAGAATTTTTTGATATTTTAGATGAATTGATGATGAGACAAGGGGATACTTACGAAAATTTGAAAGAACCTCTAAGAAGTGAATTAGACGATGTTTTATGCAGCTTATGGAATACAGAAAATTATGATGATGTGGATATAATTACATCATTATTAATAAATCTGGGATTGAAAAAGACTTATAACAAAATGAAAGAATCCATTAAAGACACTTCAAATATATCTTCAGAAATACTTGAAGAAATAGAAGATACTATTGAAGAGGTAGGAGATAATGTAGAAGATCCTTACCATGATTACATGAAAAAAACAACAGAACAAAATCACGAATAATCAATAAAATAAAAAGGCACTTTACTATCTGATTGTGGTGCGTCCCAAAAGTTAGACAAAAAAATCTAACTTTGGGGCGTATTTTGATTGTCTAAATGCAGCCACTCGTATCATAAAATTATAGGGTTCTTGACAAGTACACTTGGCGGGTACAGTAACATAGAAAAAGGAACAGTAAGACTTTCACATCAAAATGCCGTTATTTTAAGCGAAATTTTAATGTGCGATTTAAAATGTTTTTACCAATGAAATAGAGAAAGGGACATAAGAGATAAAGATAATATCCCTTACGACACGGTTAATATGGAAAAATAATGAGAAGGCACACGTTTTGAGTGCTTTCCTTTTTTTATAAAAACATTCAGTAAGGATAATCATTACTAAATGAGGGAAATCTAGCTAACACCTTAAAGTTGATTTTTGTAGAATCGTTTGGAGAAGATTTGTTTTTTAGAGATAACGAGCTTGACATAGCTAAGAAATTGTTAAACATAAAGTAAATTAAATGAAAAGGTGCTTTATCATCAGGCTAGTAATAAATGATAATTGCTAGGATAGCAGGGGCGAACCCAAATTTAGAAGAACAAACCACTTAAATTTGGTTTGTTCTTTTATTTGAATTCAAATTTTGTATGCCCATTTTGGCTTTAAAACCCATAAAAAAACATGAAAAATACAAATTTAAAGCCACGCATCGAGCACCTCAGTTCTCAAAGGTTAAACAATGAGAACTTTCTTTTTTTCCTTATTATAGACAAAGGTACAGCCTTTTACATAGCCAATTAGTCATCTTTTTCAGGCTTATGGTTGCAAAAGTAAGCAGTGTTATTTTCGAAAGTCCGAGATAATTAGTCCATTTCATACCGTACTTTCCTACTAAGATAACGGTTTTCCATTGGCTTCTTTTGTTTGAGATATTGAAAATCTTATCATAATTAACTATGGTCAATAACCTTGCCTTATGGTAAAATCTTACGAGTACGGAAAAAATTTAATGCTACATAAAATACAGAAATCAAAGCAAAAGAAACATAGAGGGAGGACAAACTATGAAGAAATTTTCACGCTTCATACTTATAATGGCGATTGCATGTGTTGCCATGTTCATTTTCACAGGAAACGGGGTAAATGCAAAAGCGGCCGAAGAAACATACTTAATTGGAACTGATACAACCTTTGCCCCTTTTGAATTTGAGAAAAACGGTGAGCAAGTAGGGATTGATATGGATATCCTTAAAGCCATCGCCAAAGATCAAAATTTTGAATACGAGATTAAAGCAATGGGATTCAATGCAGCAGTTCAAGCGCTTGAAGCCAATCAAGTAGACGGTGTTATTGCTGGAATGAGTATTACCGATGAGCGAAAACAAAAATTTGATTTCTCTGATCCATACTTTGATTCCGGAGTTGTTATGGGAATTTTAAAAGATAACGACGAAATCAAAAGTTATGATGACCTTAAAGGGAAAAAAGTAGCTGTTAAAACAGGTACAGAAGGTTATGCCTTTGCAGAAAAAATTAAAGATAAATATGATTTTGATATTGTTGTTTTTGATGATTCAGCCCAAATGTATGATGATGTTAAAACAAGAAATTCCGTGGCATGTTTCGATGATTATCCTGTACTAGCTTATGGCGTTCAAACAGGAAACGGCTTAAAAATTGTTACTAAAAAAGAAAAAGGTAATTCTTATGGATTTGCTGTTAATAAAGGCAAAAACAAAGAACTACTAGAAAAATTCAATGCTGGTTTAGTAAATATCAAAGCAAGCGGTGAATATGATGATATTCTTAAAAGTTATTTAGGTAAAGATGCTGTAAAAGAAAACACCACAGAAAAAGGTTTTATGGGAATTATTAAATCTTCCTGGCCAGCGCTTTTAGCTGGAATGTGGTTAACAATTCGCTTAGCAGTTGTTTCATTAATTATTGCCTTTATTATTGGTATTACTTTTGGCTTTATGAAAGTTAGTAACAGCAAAATATTACGTGGAATTGCTACTGTTTATGTGGATATTTTCCGCGGAACGCCGCTAATTGTACAAGCATTCTTCTTTTATTTTGGTATTCCAGCAGCACTTGATTTTAGGATGCCAGTATTTCTAGCCGGGGTGATTGCGCTTAGCTTAAACGCGGGAGCCTATATGGTTGAAATTGTACGTGGCGGAATTCAATCGGTCGACAAGGGCCAAATGGAAGCAGCTAGAAGTCTAGGTTTACCACATAAAAAAGCGATGTTAAAAGTCGTTTTACCACAAGCTATTCGAATGATGATTCCATCCTTTATTAATCAGTTCGTTATCACTTTAAAAGATACCTCGATTATGTCGGCAATCGGACTAGTTGAATTAACACAATCTGGAAAAATTATCATGGCGCGTACCTTTGAAAGTACATGGACATGGCTTATCATTGGAATCATGTACCTGATTGTAATTACCATTTTAACAAAAGTGTCGGATCGTTTAGAAAGGAGGGTACGAAATGACTAAACTCAAAGTAACCGGACTTAAAAAAAGTTTTGGCGCGAATGAAGTGCTAAAAGGCATTGATATCGAAGTGAAAGAAGGCGAAGTGGTTTGCGTAATTGGGCCATCTGGTTCCGGAAAAAGCACCTTCCTTCGCTGCATGAACAACTTAGAAGAAATTACAGCCGGAGAAATCATTGTCGATGATTTTAACATTACTGATAAAAAAGTAGATATTAACAAAGTACGCGAAAATATCGGAATGGTGTTTCAACATTTTAACCTATTCCCACATTTATCCGTCTTAGAAAATATCACGCTTGCTCCGGTAGAACTGAAAAAAATGGATAAAGAAGCGGCGAAAAGTAATGCGCTTCGTTTATTAGAACAAGTGGGTCTAAAAGAAAAAGCAGATGAATACCCAAGTCAACTTTCTGGGGGGCAAAAACAGCGGGTTGCGATTGCTAGAGCTCTTGCAATGGATCCAGATATTATGCTATTCGATGAACCAACCTCTGCACTCGATCCAGAAATGGTCGGAGAAGTACTAGCCGTTATGAAAGAGCTGGCTAAAGGCGGGATGACAATGATGATTGTAACGCACGAAATGGGATTTGCTCGTGAAGTTGGCGATCGGGTTATCTTTATGGATGGTGGCTATATCGTTGAAGAAGGTAAACCAGCAGATATATTTGACCATCCAACAAATCAAAGAACGATTAGCTTTTTAGATAAAGTTTTGTAAAAAAATAATCACTAAAAACAGAAATTCTCTTTAGTAACCAATAGAGAATTTCTGTTTTTTTTGGTCTGAAACAGTACATCTAGAAAAAAATAATGACTAAAAAAAATAAGATTCAAGCTGCTTTTTTAGAAAAAAAGTCTATTTTTAGACAAAAATAAAAGTTTGGAATGGCTCAGTACCAACGATTTATAATTTTATATATTCGCTATAAATATACTTTCACGTTTTTGACACAATATAATTTTTTTTCTTTATGGAATGATTCATTTTACTTGGGGGACGTTTATAATATTTTTGTATCGGATGATGCAATTATTGAAGCAACCTATTTTATACTACAAGGAGATTGGAACATGAAGAAAATATTTAAGCTTTTAGTCATTATTTGTGTTGTGATTGTCAGTGCAGTTCCGTTCAGCACTTTTGCAAAAGAAACGGATGCTACTGATATAGAACAAGAAACTACAGCTTTAAAAGGGGATAATTTGGAAACGACTACTCCAGATAATCAAACAGAAATAAAAGACGAGTCAACTGCAACGGAAGACAAAGCTAAAGAAACTACAAGTAAAACAGAAAGTGGCACAAAAGAACCCCCCGAACCAATATTAATGGCTGGTGATGCTAGTGAGACCAATTTAATTCCAGATGCTAATTTAAGAGCGACCATTAATACGGAACTGGAAAAACCAACCGATTATTTGCCAACGGAAGCTGATCTGAGAAGTATAAGCGGAAGCCTAAATTTAAGAAATACAACTTATACAACCCTTGATGGTTTACAGTATTTAAAAAATGTCATTGCACTACAAGCTGTGGGAATTACTGCACCAGATGGGGATTTATCTTATATTGCTCAAATGAGTAGCTTAGCATATTTACAAATCAATACTAGTAGCTTTAAAACGACTGCAGGACTTGAAGCACTTACTAGCTTAAGGAATTTCCAATGGACCAATAACGGTCAAGCAGGTTCAGGTTCAGGTAATGAAATAGGTGATAATTTTGATCCAAGAACAGCCTATGATTTTTCATTTGTACCAAATAACACAGCATTGAAATATTTAGAGATTGAGGGAGTATATTCCGTTGATCCAAAATATAGCTTCTTAAGTGACTTACCAGATTTAGAGCACCTAAACATCACTATTTCTAACATGAATGATGTTTCATCACTTGCAGGGGCAGATAAATTAACTTATCTTAATGTAAGTGCAAATTATATTGGTGATATATCTCCACTAAAAGATCACCCTGTTTATAATAATATCAGTGCAAGTGACCAAGTAGTTGTATTACCTGGAAAAGACGTATACGCAGGTGATAGTTTAACCATTGATAAACCGATTAAACCTGATTCATCAGCAATGGAATATACGCTTCCTTCGAATCCAGTTACTACGATTTCTGGAGATACAATTGTCATGTCGAATATTACTAATGATTGTATTGTGAACTATCGATTATATAATTACGAAACTGGGAAAAATGATATTTCTACTCCAGGCGTTAAGATGAACTTTAAGAGTACTGAATTTACAGCTGGTCAATTTAGTGGACAGATCATCCAACCAATAAATGTACAAGCTCCAGCAGTGGATGCAGCACCAGTTACTGTGAAATATGTAGATGAAAGTGGAACAAAGCTAGCAGATGATACTGTTTTAAACGGTAAAGTTGATGAAACTTATACCACCACAGCAAAAACAATCGAAAACTACCAACTGAAAGAAACGCCTGCGAATCAAACCGGTACTTTCACATCAGAGCCTCAAACAGTAACTTATGTTTATACGCTAAATGACGGGGCACCAGTTACGGTGAACTATGTAGATGAAAATGGTCAAAATATAGCGCCTTCAGATACATTAATTGGGAAAATTGGCATTGCTTATCAAACAAGTGCAAAAACGATAGACGGTTATAAACTAACTAATACACCGACAAACGCATCTGGAGTTTTTGGAGTGGATGCGAAAACAGTCACATATGAGTATGAAAAAGAAACCAACATTGACCCAGTAGACCCAGTAGACCCAGTAGACCCAGTAGACCCAGTAGACCCAGTAGACCCAACAGATCCAACGAATCCACTTAATCCTACTTCTGATCCAGGTGTAGTTAAAGCAACAGAAAAAGCTAACTTGCCTCACACCGGTGGTACAACAAATCATTCCATGGGCTTAACGCTGGGAAGTTTGTTCCTTGTGTCGGGAGTTATTTTACTAAGAAGAAAGTGAACATCTAATTTTCAAAAGAAGGGCTGAAAAATCTCAGCTCTTCTTTTAAAGTTATAAATGAAACTACAAAGCTTGAAGGAATACTAAACCTAGCCTTGCGGTGAGAACACCAGCTAAAAGAAGCAACTACATCAGAATTTTTTTTGCGAAAATGTGAAAAACTATTTGTTCAAACGTTCGCAAAATTCGTTTTTCAGAATCAGTTAGGACTACTTCTCTAGCTGTTGAAATAAAAGCAACTGCCACTTTTGACAAAAAACAGAGTACATATTACAAGGAGAATGGAAAATACTAAAATTAGTTGTAATTACATGCGTATTAATTCTCAGCATCGAACCTTTTAGTAGTTTGGCAGAAGAAACGGATAAGGCAGAACAACAAAATACTAGTGGGAAAGAAACCAATGTTGATGCTCCTTCTACTGAAAATAAAGAAGAATCAACGGAACCAGTATTGCTTGCAGGAGACAGTGATGCCACTTCTTTAGTCCCCGATGATAATTTAAGAGCAGACATTAACGCATTGCTTGAGAAACCAAGCGATTATCAGCCAACCGAAGCCGATTTAAATAATGCTACAGGGATATTAAATTTAACAAACAAAAGCTATACTACATTAAATGGTTTGCAATATTTAAAAAATGTTTCGACACTTCAGATTGTCGGAATCACAGCCCCAGATACTGATGTAGCTTATATAGGTCAAATGAGTGCACTTACTACTTTAAGCGTTAATTCAAGTAGTTTTGAAACCACTTCTGGACTAGAACCACTTCGAAATTTAACGAGCTTTAATTGGTCTGCAAACGGTCCGGATGTGGTTGATGATGAGGTATTTACAGCTGAACCAAGAGCAAAATTTGATTTTTCTTTTGTAGCCAATAACCCTAATTTGACTATGTTAACTTTTGATTTAGTTTATTCCACCGATCCTAGTTATGCGTTTTTAAGCCAGCTCGGAAATTTAACTTATATCAGCCTTACCAATTCCAACATGAATAACGTCGCAGCAATTGCTGGGTTAAGTAAGCTAAATTATCTTAATTTAAATGTTAATAATATTGCTGATTTATCACCGCTGAAGAATCACCCTATTTATACAAGTACTTATGCAACAGACCAATTAATCGTTTTATCAGAGAAGGAAGTTACTTCAGGCGATAGTTTAACAATTGATAAACCAATTCAGCCTGATGATTCTGGAATTGACTACACATTCCCAACCAATCCGAGTATGGTGCTGGAGGGAGATAAAATTGTCATGTCGAACATAACAGAAGGTTGCATTGTTGATTACAAATTATATGATTATAAAACAGGCGAAAAAGATATCCTAGCGCCTGGTGTTTCTATGAACTTCACGAGTGAAATGCTACATTTTGATGGTCGAATTATTCAACCAATTACCGTGAACGAACCAGCTGCAGATGCTGCTCCTGTCACAGTGAACTATGTGGATGAAAATGGAGCAAAAGTTGCGGCAAGCGAAACTTTAACTGGAAAAGTAGACGAGCCTTATCAAACAATTGCCAAAAAAGTGAGTGGCTACAAATTAACCAAGACGCCTACTAATGTAACTGGTGTATTTGAAACGAAAGCACAACCGTTACTTATATATACAAAAAAGAAGCAGCTGTTAATCCAGTGGATCCGACAAACCCAACGAAGGCAACAGATCCGTCAAAATCAACAGAAATCAGCGTGCACGTGAAAGCTGAAACGCCAAAAAATACGAACTTGCCAAAAACAGGTGATACGAAATCCAATACACCAATTTTTCTTTTTGCGGGCACTTTACTTATAATTTCAGGAATTGTTTTACTGAAAAGGAGCCCTAAAGCAAAATAAATGACAATAAATGTAGCTTGTTTCTTTATATTAATGAAGAAACAAGCTATAAAATTCGGTTTTCAAACGCTTTCTTGAAAAAAATCGTGTAAATAGGTTAGTTTATGAAGAAATAGGGTATTCTTAGGAAAGAGAATATGTTAAAGTAAAGATAGAGAGAAAAACTAAAAAGAGAATGAAAAACAAATTTTTGAAGATGGAGTGATGAGTTTGGATAGTAATCAAAAAGATTTGAATCAAGTAATCCGTCAGCTTAAAGAAAAAGGCATTGTAGTCGAAAAAACAAAATCACGAAAAGATATTTGGCAATCTGTTAGTAGCAAAGCGCTTCCTAACATGACACTTCGATTGCAGTAAAAGGAAAAGTGAAAGCTTTTTTATATGTATTTAAATCGTCCTATGTATCCAAAAAGACACAAGGAGGCTTGATTTTCATATAAATTATCTTCACTTTTTTTATTTGTCATCAATTAGTCACTTAGTTTTGATGTTTCTGTTATCCTTTTTAGCTAGAAATGTTGTATGATGGATTAGGAAGGCTTTTACCTATTAATAGAAAATAGAATTAGAGTGAGGCAAATACATGAAAAAAGAAGCGATAAATCAACAATCATTTTATGTTCATATTGATCATGTTATTAATAATGTAGCAACAAGTGGTATTTCTTTTTGCGATTTCTTAAATGGAGTCGGCCAGCCGCCCGAAAATATTTTGCTAATTAAACACAAAATAGAAGATGCATCATATAATGCCCATACAGCTTTTTACTATTTGGAACCAAATGATTTAGCAAATATATCCAAAGAAAATTTTAGTCCGCTTTGTTGGATTGATTTTGAAGATGTAGAACTTTTGAATCAATTAACCCCTCAAGAAGTAGCGGAAATGCTATATTTAGCACATACAGGGCGTCATTTGCGGTCTCCGTTTTACTATAAGTTGCAAAATAATTTTGTTTACTTAACGAAAGAGGATGGACGTTATAATAAAGTCTATTATCGCAATTTAAACCATTTTTATATGTTACTTAGTTTTGTTATAGCTCGAAAAACAACAGAACTCGTAAATGAAAAATCATTTTTATCGTTTGGAAAGAAAAAATATATTGCAGAACCACCAGTTGAATTATTGAAAAAAATGGCGGAATATTTCCGTGATGGTGCCTGTATTGCTTTTGAAAACATTATTAAAACACGCACGCAAATTGAAGTTCCAATTGGCATAGGATTAAAAGAAGAAATGACAGAACTTGAAAACAGTGCAATTATACATTACGAAAAAGAAGTAGCAAAACTAGTATATGATTTAAAACAAAATGAATGGAATTATATCGAATTATAAAAAATCAAACTTTTTCCTTCACGTTTGGTTTTTTATTTGCTATTATATAACTAATGAACGTTAGTTAGGAGGGGATCTAATGACAAAAAAATTAGTAAAAGAGACCGCATTAGCCCTTTTTGCCGAGAAAGGCTATGATGGTACTGCTCTTTCCGAAATAGCAAAAGCAGTAGGGATTAAGACGCCATCTTTATATGCTCATTTTTCGTCAAAAGAGGCACTTTTTTTAGAAGTATATCAAGATAGCATCCAAACAGAGCTAAAAGAACTTCAACAAGTGGCACTAAATGAAGAATTGTTTGGAGTAGAGAAACTTCGGAAAATATTTTTTGTTGCAACAGATTTTTCGAGTAATCCAGATGAGAAGAAATTTTTTCAACGAGCTGTTTTTTATCCACCAAAGTCACTTTTTAAAGAATTAAAAGAAGAGACAAAGACTTACGAACAATTAACGAACGATATTTTAAGAGAAACATTAAAACAAATTGCAACAGAAGCTACTTTAGTGAGATGGATGCATGTGTTTTATGCACTCCTAGATGGGCTTAGTGTAGAGCATGGGATTTATGATGAAACGGAATTTGAGCTTCGCCGAGAATCCGCTTGGGAAGTTCTCGAAGGTTTGCTTAAATAAATTGGAGGTAATAACATTGGCTTGGTTTTATTTGATTTTAGCAGGATTGTCAGAGATAGTTTGGGCTTTTGGACTAAAAGAATCACACGGTTTTACTATGCTTGGGTGGAGTCTTTTAACTGTAGCCTTTTTAATAGTTAGTTTTTGGTTGTTTTCAATTGCGATGAGACATATTCCAATTGGTACGGCATATGCTATTTTTACAGGGATTGGAGCAGCTGGGACCGCAATTGTCGGAATGGTGTTTCTTTCAGAAGGTGTTTCTTTTTGGAAAATTGTATCGCTCATTGTTTTATTGGTAGGAATTATTGGCTTAAAATTAGTCGATGGTAGCGAGCCGGAAAAGGATGGTAGATAAAAATGGATTGGTTATTCTTATTTATTGCAGGATTATGTGAAATGGTATTTGTGGTTATGTTAAAGCTATCAGAAGGTTTTAAACGAATTGGTTATGCCATTTTAACGGTTATCTTTATGTCAGGCAGCTTCTTCCTATTATCATTAGCGCTTAAAACAATTCCCATTGGGACAGGTTATGCTATTTGGACAGGAATTGGCGCTGTCGGAAGTGTTGTTTTAGGAATGCTGGTGTTTAAGGAACGTAAAAGTGTTGGCAAAATATTATTTATTACAATGATTATCACTGGTGTCGTTGGCTTAAAATTAACATCTGGCGTTTAATAAGGTAGGTTGAAAAAGTCCTTTTTCGAGTAAGAGAACATTTGTCTTACTTAAAAAAGAAGATTTTTTCAACCTATTTTTTAGTTATGCCTTTTCATCTTGCTAAAACATGGTAAAATAGATAAAGCGAATAATGACGGAGGGGTATTATGAAAACCAAGTTAATTTTACTATACGGCGGAAAATCTGCAGAACATGAGGTTTCTTTACAAACAGCATTTTCTGTAATTAATGCACTGGATTTAAACAAATTTGAAGCACAACCAATATATATTACAAATGAAGGAGAATGGGTACAAGGCCCGCTTCTAGATGGAAAATTAGATTTTGTAGAGCAATTGCGTTTTGATGTAGCAGATAAGATGGAATTAGCTTTAACAGAAACGGAAAAATCAGCGGGAAAACTTATTAGTCCAGCTGTTTTACAAGCAGATGGTCAAGAAACTGTAGTATTTCCTTTATTGCATGGACCAAACGGGGAAGATGGTACGGTGCAAGGGCTATTTGAAGTTTTAAATATTCCTTATGTTGGGAATGGCGTGCTTGCTTCATCCGCAGCAATGGATAAAATTGTTATGAAAAAAATCTTTGCTGATGCGGCAATCCCTCAAGTTCCCGCAGTGGCTGTTCGACAGATTGATTGGAATAACTTTAAAGATGAAATGGTTAGTGAAATGGAAGAAGTACTTGAATATCCAGTTTTTGTTAAACCAGCAAACCTTGGTTCAAGTGTTGGTATTAGCAAGGCGACCAATAAACAAGAATTAACTGAAGCGATGACTGAAGCATTTTTATATGATCGTCGTGTTGTTGTAGAACAGGGTGTCATTGCACGCGAAATTGAAATGGGTGTTCTTGGAAATGATACGCCGGTTTGTTCTGTGCCGGGCGAGATATTGCCAGAAGGTGCGGTAGCGAAGTTTTATGACTATAAAGCGAAATATCAAGATAACAATACAACATTAATTATTCCGACTGAGGTAGATCCTGAAATATTGGAACAAATGAAAGAATATGCTATTCAAGCGTTCTTAGGACTAGATGCAAGTGGACTTGTTCGAGCAGATTTCTTTTTAACTGACGACAACCAATTGTTTTTAAATGAAGTGAATACAATGCCCGGTTTTACGCCTTATAGCATGTACCCACTTCTATGGCAGGAAACAGGCTTGCCTTATCCAGCGTTAATTGAACGATTAGTAGATTTAGCAAAAGAACGCCATGCAGCAAAAAATGCACTTAAATATAAATTAGAAGACTAAAATAAGCAGAAGGCAGTTTTCATCTAAGGAAGCTGCTTTTTTATGGAAGCGAGCGATTGAATTTGAAAAAAACAGTAGGCGAAGTAGTAGCAATGTTAGATAATTCTATTCATACAGATGCATTTCGCGATGTCGTTATTACTGGTGTTTGCTTTGACACAAGGCAAATAAAGCCAGGCGATTTATTTGTCCCTTTCGTAGGTAATTTGCGTGATGGGCACGAGTTTGTAGGGCAAGCGCGAGAAATGGGTGCTGTCGCAAGTTTTTGGCAGAAAGATATTCCTAATCCGCCGACTGATTTTCCAGTTATTTTAGTGGAGGATACTTTACTTGCACTTCAAGAGTTAGCGATGAAGTATATACAAGAAGTAAAGCCGAAAGTTATTGCTATCACTGGAAGTAACGGGAAAACAACGACAAAAGATATTATGGCTGCGATGGTAGAGACTACGTATAAAGTTCATTATACTGGCGGGAATTTCAATAATCATATCGGATTGCCATATACGATTTTAACTATGCCAGAAGATACAGAAGTGGCTGTGCTTGAAATGGGTATGAACCACCGTCATGAAATTGAAGTATTATCCAAAATTGCCAAACCAGATATTGCCATTATTACCAATATTGGAGAAGCGCATATTGAATATCTAGGTTCACGTTTAGAAATTGCAAAAGCCAAATTAGAAATAACTGCTGGACTTAATCCGAGTGGAATTTTAATTTATCCATATGAAGAAACCTTGCTATTAAGCCATATTGAAGGTGACTTTAGACAGTTAACTTTCGGTAAATCGAATGATGCTGAAATTTATCCGTTAGAAATTCGTGCGGAAACAGAAGGAACAGCATTTATAACCAATTGGGAACCTGATTTAGAGATATTTGTTCCGATTATCGGGGAGCATAACGTATTTAATACTATGGCAGCAATGCTCGCAGCAAGAGAAATTGGGATAGAAGGCAAGAAGATTCAAACAGCTTTAAAGAATATGGAACGCTCAAAAAGCCGCTTAGAATGGTTAACAGCAAAAAATGGCGCAAGAATTTTAAACGATGCGTATAATTCTAGTCCAACAGCACTTAAAACGGTTTTAAAAACATTTATGCATATGGATTCAAAAGGAAAGCCAAAGTATTTAGTTCTTGCGGATATGCTAGAATTAGGTGAATTATCTGAGCAACTGCACCAAGAGTCTGCGGAAGTGCTTGAAAACGGAACGATTGAGAAGATATTTTTATTAGGAGATGCAATGAAAGCTTTTGAATCTGTGGCAAAAACAAAAATTGGTCAGGAAAAAGTTCAACATTTTGACACGAAAGAATCGCTTGAAACAGCACTTCTTCATGATATAAGCGGAAATGAATGGATACTGGTCAAAGGTTCTTATGGAATGGGCTTGAAAGATGTAGTAGAAAATCTTATTATTAAGTGACGAATAAATTTGGACATACCAATATGGTCAATGCACAGGTAATAATTTGAACAGGAGGAAAGGCATAATGGTTGCTTGTCTATGTATTCATGGTTTTACAGGTTCGCCAAAAGAGGTGAAGCCACTCGCTGATTATTTGCGGGAGCACACAGATTGGGATATACTTACGCCCACTTTGCCAGGCCATGATCACCTGCGCCACTTAAAAAATGTGACATATAAAGATTGGCTTGTTTTTGTAGACAGTATTTTAAGTCAACTTTTAAAAGAAGACGAAGAAGTATATATTATTGGTTTTTCAATGGGTGGTTTGCTTGCTGGATGGCTTGCGAGGCACTACCCGGAAGTGAAAAAACTAGTGTTACTTAGTACTGCAGTAAATGCGATGGAATGGCCGCAAATTATTGGGAATTCCAAACAAGTATTAGCAGAAGCAAAAGAAGTCACATTAAAAAATAGTCCGATGTTCAAACGCTATCAAAAGAAAATGACAGAGACTCCGTGGGCTTCCGCGCTTCAATTTCAAAAAATGGTAGCTTTAGCAAAACCTGTTTTTGAACATATTGAAATTCCAACTTTTATTGCGCAAGGTAGTAATGATTCGGTTGTTCCTGCCGAAAAAAGTGTTAACTTCTTAATGGAAAGCATTCCAGGACCAAAAGAACTTTTCATTTTGGAAGGGGCAGATCACGTTATTTGTCAGGATAAGCAAGCGGAGCAACTTTTTGAAGCTGTATGGAGATTTTTACAAAAAGACTTTGCCGTATTAAAAACAAATTAATAAAACGATTCAGCTTATCGTTGCTGAATCGTTTTTTTATTTGTATTAACAGAGTCTCGTACAATTAAATTCGTCGCCAGAGCCAGATGAACATAGCCTTCTTCTGGTTTTCTTATACGGTTATACATTAATTCTACTGCTTTTTCACCCATAAATGCTAAATTAGTGCACATAGTTGTGAGTGGTGGCTTGCTTAGTACAGTAAACTCCGTATTGTCAAAACAAATAATCGATAAGTCTTTCGGAATGGTATAGCCTTTTGATTGTAAATAAGTATTTAAAATAAATCCTAGCCCTGAGTTGACACAAAACCAGGCTGTTGGCAGTTCATCCAGTTCATCCAATGTTTTATAGAGACTCATCTGCTCTTCTTTAATACGAGTGATAGCATATTTTTTATTAAACGGAATTTGATAGTGCGTTAGTGCTTTTTTATAACCTTCCAATCGTTCTTCATAACTTGGAGAAAAAGTAATATCTCCTAAAAATCCAATTTTTTGATGGTTGTTTTGAATTAGATACTCCACTGCTGTAAAGGCGCCATCTTTGTTTTGGCTAATAACAGCATCGGCTTTTAAATGAGGATCATGGTGATCAATAAGTACCACAGGCATCCCGAGCTCGATAACTTGTTTGCTATAGTCTGTGCTAATATGCGACAGCAAGAAAATCCCAGTCCAGTTCTGATTGGTCAATTGTTCAGGAAGTTGTTTTAGGCTAGCTTCCTCGTCTGTTACGGTAAAGATAACAAGCTCTCCTTGCCTGGCGATAATGCTTTGTTTCATATTATCAATAATCTCTCCAAAAAAACTTCGCTGTGATAGCGCGAATGAGGTTGCAAGTAATGCGAATTTTTCTTTTACGACTTCTCTAGCTATTTCTTTTTTATATTTATAACCAAGTTCATCAGCCATTTTAAAAACAGCTAATTTGGTTTGTTCGCTGACACCATTTTTATTTCCTAGAGCTTGTGACACGGAATTTTTTGTTATATTCAACCTGTCAGCAATATCTTGCATTGTCACTTTCTTCATTTTTTCCCCCTCCATGTTTCCTATTTTATTCTATTATAGAAGTTAATTCACAAAATAGCAAAAATTTTATAATTAAAAAGTAATGTTATAAATAATTTTGTTGTGTAGTGTTCTATTTGTCGTTTGAATGTTTGTGTAGAAAGGATTGTTAAAAGTAATTATTGACATTACTAAAATGTAATGTGATAATGTAATTGTAATCAAGCGCTTACAATTACAAAAAAGTGGAATTAGGAGGATTATTGATATGAAGATTAGAAAAATTGCTTATGCAGCTCTTAGTATTGCAGTTGTTGGTTCCTTGCTAACAGCTTGTGGCGGTGCGGATGGTAAAAGTAGTGATGATAGTGGAAAAACAAAAGTAACATTTTGGGCTGCTCCAAATCCAACACAAGTAAAATATTGGGATGAAATGGCTAAAGCTTACGAAAAAGAAAATCCAGATGTAACTATTGAAGTTAGCCAAATGAAAGAAAGTCCATCTTCTGAAGCAACTATTCAATCAGCTATTGCCTCTAAAACGGCACCAACAATGTCTGAAAATATCAATCGTAGTTTCGCAGCGCAATTAGCTGATAGCAAGGCAATCGTTCCTTTAAATGATGTTAAAGGCCTAGATAAGGTAGTAGATGAACGGAATATGACAGAAACAATGAAGTCTTGGGAATTCTCTGATGGCAACCAGTATGTGCTACCAATTTATTCTAATCCAATACTATTTGTTTGGCGTTTAGATACCCTTAAAGAACTTGGTTATAATGCTGCACCAAAAACATATAGTGAAGCGCTTGAGGTTGGTAAGAAACTAAAAGCAAAATATCCAGATAAAGTTCTTTGGGCAAAAGGTGATTTATCCGATCCAACCGCTTGGATGCGTTGGTTCGATTTCTTCCCACTATATGATGCAGCATCTAAAGGGAATGCATTTGTAGAAGATGGAAAATTAGTTGCAGATGATAAAGCTGGAACAGAACTGCTTACTTTTATGTCAGAATTACAAAAAAACAAATTACTTCTTTCTAGTAAAGCAACAGATCCATTTGAAACAGGTACAAGTATTATGGCAGACAATGGCCCATGGACTTTCCCAAATTGGGACGAAAAATTCCCAGAGTTGAAATACAATGAGAACTACACAATAAGCGCTCCTTTAGTACCAGATAACATGGCTGATGAAGAAAACATTTCTACATACGCTGATTCTAAAGGCGTTGTCATGTATGCACAAGCAACAGATAAAGAAAAAGAAGCAGCGATGGATTTCTTGAAATTTGTATATAGTGATGATGAAAATGATTTGAAATTCTTGGAAACAACCAATTTAATTCCAGCTCGTGATGATGCGACTAAAAATGATGCATTTACAGCATTCTTTAAAGAGAATCCAGAATTAGAAGTTTATGCAGCCAATGTACCATATAGCATTCCAGCGATGGATGATGCGAAATATAATGATATTCAACAAATAATTGGTGAACAAGCATGGAACCCAATTGTTCGTGGCGAGAAAAAACCAGCAAAAGCTTGGTCAGATATGAAGAAAGCTGAGGACGGGGTGCTTCAAGAATGAAGCGGCGAAATAACAAATTGGGCTGGTCATTTACCAGCCCGTATCTCATATTCACAGCGATATTTTTCTTAGTACCTTTAGTTTGGTCGATTTGGTTATCCGTGACGGATTGGAACATGATGAGTCCGGAAATCAATTTTGTTGGTTTGGATAATTTTATCAAAGCATTTACAAGCCCAGCAGTTCAAGCAGCCTTTTTTGTGACATATAAGTTTTTAATTGTTTTTGTACCAATGGCTTTGATTATTTCAATGGTAGTCGCTGTTTTAGTTAATGGGCTTCCGAAATTCAAAGGGCTTTATTTAGTTGCTTTCTTTCTGCCGTATTTATCGTCGGGTGTTGTAACTTCTTTAATTGTACAAGGACTACTTTCATATAATAGTGCATTAAATGTCTTTTTGCGTAATCAATTTGGCTGGGATATTGATTGGTTGGGAACGCCAATGTCTGCGCTAGTGATTATTTCACTTATGATTGCTTGGAAAATGTCTGGGTATTATGCACTTATTTTAATTTCTGGGCTAGCGAGTATAAACCATGAAATTTATGAGGCGGCAGCAATGGATGGTTCTGGTCGATTTAGAACTTTTTGGAAAGTTACTGTACCAATGCTTTATCCTGCTTTATTTACTGTCATTGTACTTGCGGTAGGTGTTAGTTTTGGTATTTTCACTGAGGTGTATCAATTAACTGGTGGTGGGCCAAACTTTGCTACCAATACATGGCAAATGGAAATTTTTAACCAAGCATTTGTTAATTTAAATTCAGGTTATGCATCGGCTATTTCACTTATAGCTGCAACTGTAACATTTGCATCGATTGGTGTTATTAAGAAAATGCTTGAGAAATGGGGTCAACGAAATGGTTGGACATAATAGTAAAGCAGGTAAAATTGTTCGTTATATCTTAACAACTTTACTAATGTTAGTCATGATTTATCCATTTATTTATCTTGTGTTGAACTCATTTGCAGCTTGGGATCAAGTGGACAAAAAACTAATTCCCACTGAATTTACAATGCGTTCATGGGATTGGTTATTTGGTAATTCAGTTGTAGCAGCCCCAGCACCATGGATTCATGCGTTTATCAATACAATTATCGTATCAACAATTGCCACTGGGCTTATGTTGTTATTTGGATTAATGGTTGGTTATGCACTGGCAAAAGTAGATTTTAAAGGAAAAAAACTAGTTAATAATGCCATTTTATTTCAGATGTTTTTTCCAGCAATTATTTTGCTTATTCCGCAGTTCTTAATGATTACGGACATGGGGCTGTTAGATACGTATGCCGGGATGATTATTCCGACAATGCTTAGTTTATGGGCAGTATTTATGTATACTAACTTTTTTAAAGCTATTCCAGATACATTAATTGAAGCAGCAAAACTGGATGGGGCGAGTGATTTAAAGATTTTATTTCGTGTCGTTTTACCAATGTCAAAATCAATTACAACCGTTATCTTTTTGTTCTTGTTTACGGACAGATGGACCAATTTACTTTGGGATATGTTAGTAACGAAAAGCGATAGCACAGTGACATTAAATGTATTGATTTCACAAATGTTCGGACCATATGCTACTTATCCAGGTCCAATGTATGCGGCTTCTGTACTACTAACGCTTCCTTTGATTATTCTTTTCCTATTCTTCTCGAAGAAATTCCAAGAAGGAATGCAATTTACTTTGAAATAGAAGGAGTGACTTGGCTTGGAGTTTTGGCGAGGCAGCGTTTTTTATGAAATTTATATGAAATCTTTTCAGGATAGTAATGGTGATGGCTTAGGTGACTTTAAAGGACTGACAAATCGGCTTGATTATTTAGCGGAATTGGGGATAGACGGTATATGGTTAACACCGTTTTATCCTTCGCCGCAAGTTGATAATGGCTACGATGTTTCGGATTACTGCGAAATTAATCCTGATTATGGTAATATGGCCGATTTTCGTGAGTTTATGAGGGAAGCTGCTAAACGCGATATTAAAGTCATTATTGATTTAGTTTTAAATCATTCCTCCACCGAACATGCTTGGTTTCGAGAATCACGTCGTAGTAAAACTAATTCTAAGCGGGATTATTATATTTGGCGTGAGAAGCCGAATAATTGGGAATCTTTTTTTGGAGGAACAGCTTGGGAATTTGACGAAGAAACAAAGGAATATTATTATCATAGTTTTGCGAAAGAGCAGGCAGATTTAAATTGGGCCAATCCGTTAGTTCAAAAAGAAATGGAAAATGTGTTAGCTTTTTGGCTAAATGAAGGAGTCGCTGGATTTAGATTGGATGTTATTAATAATTTGACTTTGGTTTTGGAATTTCCTGATAACCCGGTAGAAAATGGTGAAATGAAACATCTATATGACCGCAATCAATCAGGATTAAAAGATGTTTTAGAACAAATTTCTAGGTTTTGTAAAAAAGACCAAGATGCTTTTCTAGTAGGGGAAATTAGCTCGGATGATTTAACTGAAATCGCTAGCTATAGTTCGAAAAAAATGTTAGACGTTACTTTTAATTTTAATTTTGGTAGTGTGGAAAAAGTGGATGCTGCATCGATCTTTTCTACATTAAATGCAATGGAAATGGCGTTATCAGACGGACAATGGCCAACTCTTTTTTTCGGAAGTCATGATATGAGTAGATTTACAACACGACTTGCTGATGGGGATTTATTAAAAACGAAACTTTTGGCCTTCTTAATGTTAACAGCAAAAGGTGTACCGTTCATTTATTATGGTGAAGAAATGGGAATGCCAGACCTTACTTTTACATCAGTGGAAGAGATGCGTGATATTCAAGGGATTTCTGCATATTATCAAGCGCTGGAGGGGGATTTGAACCCAGAATGTGCCTTAGAAATCGCCATTCAAAAAACACGAGATAAAGCACGAGGGCCGATGGTATTTCCTGATAAGAAAGCATTTTCGGATGGTGAACCTTGGATTAAATCAGCGAGCTTACCGGAGAAGGAAGCTAGATCAATGTGGACATTTTATCAAGCATTATTGGCTTTTCGAAAAACAACGGACTTTAAAAAAGAGGAATATACATCTTTAAAATTAGCTGGTGAGTTACTAAGTTATAGGCGTGGTGAATTTCTGTTTTTACTTCATTTTGGAGAGGGTTTTGTGGACTTTTCACTGGAAGAAAAAGCAACCCTTGTTTTTGGTGAAGCAAATATTTCTGAAACAAAAATTAAGATGGGACCATATGCTGGAATTGCGCTTAGAGTGGAGGGTTAAAATGAAACAAATTCAAACATTATTAAAAGAATATCGTGAACAAAATGTATCAGGTGGTATATCACTTTCGTTGGAGGGCGTATTAGATAAAGACGTTTACAACATTACAGCGCCATTTAATTGGTTAGGGAAAGTATATATCGCAGGTCGAGTAGAGCGACGTGATAGTGAATTAGCAGAAATCCGTTTTTTTGAAAAAACAGTAGATAATCATTTTCGACTAGTAGAAAATACAGCTGTTTTAGCGTTACAAGATCCATTTATTACTTTTGTACAGGGAGAATTAATACTAGGAGGCGTCGAAGTATTTCCAAAAGAAACAGATTCAACCAAATTAGACTGGCGAACCAATTTGTACCGGGTAGAGTCACTAAATAAAGTTGAAAAAATTCTTTCTGGTCCGGTTGGTATGAAAGATTTACGAATCAAAGAACTAGCTGATCGGCGAATTCTGGTTTTAACTAGACCACAAGGCGATAAAGGTGGACGTGGGAAAATTGGCGCAACAGTCATTAACAATCTGTCTGAATTAACCAATGAAAAAATTGCCACAGCACCTCTTTTAAGACGGAATTTTGCTGGAGAAGAATGGGGTGGCGGGAACGAGATTCATTTACTTGAAAATGGTAAAGTGGGCGTTCTTGGACATATTGCCTGTTTTGATGAGGCGGGTGATCGTCATTATTATTCCCTTAGCTTTCAATTAAATGAAGACTTTACAGAAATCGAACAAGAAAAAATTATTGCGGAACGAGCGGATTTTGCACCAAGTGAGCCGAAAAGACCTGATTTAGCGGACGTTGTGTTTAGTGGAGGCTTAATTAGAAAATCAGATGGTTATGCAGAACTTTATGCAGGGATAGGCGATGCAGATGCACAAAAAATCATCATTCCAGATCCATTTAAAAATAACTAATAGTAGGAGTTTTGTAGACAAATGAATATTTATCGTTATGAAGAAAACCCATTAATTACACCACTAGACGTAAAGCCTATTCATAAAGGATTTGAAGTAATCGGCGCGTTTAATGGAGGAGTTGCTAAATACAACGACGAAGTGCTTTTACTGCTTCGTGTTGCCGAAAAACCAGTTAGTGAAGATCCAGAAGTAGTACTTGCACCTGTTTATAATGTAAAAGAACAAAAATTAGAGTTGGAATCATTTCGTTTAGACGATGAAAATTATGACTTTGAAGATCCGCGAATGATTCGTCATAAAGCAAAATTAGATGGCTTTTCTTATTTGACTTCGCTTTCTTATATTCGAATTGCACGTAGTAAAGATGGGCATCATTTTACATTAGATGAAAAACCATTTTTATATCCATTTAATGAATATCAAACATTCGGAATTGAAGATGCGCGTGTGACACAAATAGGTGATACATATCACGTGAATTTCAGCGCAGTATCTGAGTTTGGTGTAGCAGATGCACTTATTACAACAAAAGACTTTGAAAATTTAACATATCAAGGAAATATTTTTGCACCTGAAAATAAAGATGTGCTTATTTTTCCAGAAAAGATAAATGGGAAATATTATGCACTTCATCGCCCAAGTTTAAAAAGTATTGGTAATTTAGATATTTGGATTGCTTCATCGCCTGATTTACGTAGTTTTGGCGATCACCGTCATTTACTTGGTATTCGACCGGGAGAATATGATAGTGGTCGTGTTGGTGGCGGCTGTGTACCTATTAAAACAGAAGAAGGTTGGCTAATTTTATATCACGGAGCAACAGAAGAAAATCGTTATGTTATGGGAGCAGCACTGCTTGATTTAGATGATCCAACGATTGTGCTAAAACGAACGGCAACACCAATTCTTGAACCAGAAGCAGAATATGAAAAAAATGGTTTTTTTGGAGATGTTGTGTTTGCTTGTGGCGCAATACAAGAAGGCGATATACTGCATATGTATTATGGAGTAGCTGATACATCCATGGCAGGGTGTGATTTGAAAATAAGTGATATTTTACATCAGTTAGAAGTGGAAAATAAATGACTTGGCAAAACTATTTGAAAGATTGGCATAATGCGGATTTATCAGATGAATGGAAAGCCGAATTAAAGCAAGTAGAAACCGAATGGGAGCGATTTGATGGTTACTTATCGTTTGGAACTGGTGGTATGCGTGGCAAGATGGGGATTGGTTCCAAACGAATAAATATTTATACGATTAGAAGGGTAGCAAGAGCTCTTGGTGAATATGTGGTAGTTAATAAAGGAGCGAAAATGGGTGTTGCAATCGCATTTGACTCTAGAAATAATTCGCAACTTTTTGCAATGGAAACCGCAAAAGTGCTTTCCGCTATGGATATTTGTGTTTATCTTTCGGATGCGATTCGCCCCACACCAGCATTATCATTTTGTGTGCGTGAGAAAAAAGCTTTTGCAGGAGTGGTCATTACCGCAAGCCACAATCCCTCCATTTATAATGGGTTTAAAGTCTATGATAAAAATGGCTGTCAAATAACATTAGGCACTGCACAAGAAATAGCTGGATTTCTAAAAAAAATTAAAAATATGTTTACTATTCCGATTCGCGAACTCCCCAATTTATTCGTAACATCATTTGGAAAAGAAATGGATGATTCTTATTTAAATGCCCTAACCTCCGTTGTTTTTCGTCGCGATTTATTAGTGACTCATGGCAAGGAATTAAACATTTGTTATACACCGCTTCATGGTGCTGGGAGAGAACTTGTTATGCGGGGTTTGATTGAAAATGGATTGGACCATGTTTCGATTGTTCCAGAACAAAGGGAGCCAGATGGAAACTTTTCTACTGTAATTTCACCAAACCCAGAAGAACCAAATAGTTTTGAACTTGCTAAAAAATTAGCAAAGAACAGCAAAGCAGATATTATCCTAGCAACAGATCCGGATGCTGACCGGCTTGGAGTGGCTGTTTTAACTAAAAGCGGTGATTACCAAATTTTAACTGGAAATCAATTAGGGGCATTGCTTCTTGATTATATTTTAGCGGCAAAACCGAACATTACATCAGAAGATACTATGATTAATACGATTGTCACTGGTGATTTGGGTGGGGAAATTGCATCTAGTCACGGCATCCGCCACATCCAAACGCTAACAGGCTTTAAATTTATTGGCGAAAAAATAGCAGAGTTGGAACAGGAAGACATACCATTTATTTTTGGCTATGAAGAAAGTTATGGTTATTTAATTGCCCCATTTGTTCGCGATAAAGATGCGATTCAAGCAGCGTTACTTGTTGCAGAAATGGCACTGTATAATAAAAAACAAGGTAGTACATTACTTAGAAAATTAACAAGTTTATATGAAAAATATGGCTATCATAAAGAATTACTGCATACAATTACACTGGAAAACGATACTGGTCAAGCTAAAATGAACCAAGTAATGGAAACGTTACGTAAGCATCCATTGTTTATTCCGGAAATAAGTCAGGTGGAAGATTTCCAATTAAGCAAACGAGTTAATCTTATAAACAATGAAGTAACGCCGATTCATTTGCCAAAAGAAAATGTTTTAAAATTCTATTTAAAAAACAATTCCTGGTTTGCAATTCGTCCATCAGGAACAGAACCAAAATGTAAGATTTATTTTCAAAGCATTGGGGAAACAGAAGCACTTGCTTTAGAAACAATGAATAATTTAAAAAAAGCAGTGTTGGCTTTATGGAATTAATGAATAGCTGGAAATCATATTTACTTGATTTCCGGCTATTTCCAACCAAAAAAGCAGCCAAAAAAACGAAAATTCACCGATAAACGTACATTTGAAAAAGAAAATAGTTTTTTATTCGATAATACAGGGCAAAGATAAGCTTTTAACATTGAAAAGAAATAGTTAGTATGTTATGATGATAGATGGAAGTTTATTAGGTTTTATTTAGCCTAGTGATTAATGAGGGCTTTTTTATTTGATGCGTTAGAACTGCTATAGTGGCAGAGAAAATTTCTGATGCCGTGAATCATTTTGCTTGGTGCGCCCAGGCTTTTCTATTGCAGAAAAATGAAAATGAAAGATAGCAGTTTTCATAAAAACAACTGCAAATGAACAGACAAACAATCGTAATAAGCGTATTGTGATGAATTATAAAAGTAGCTCTCCTACCAAACTTTAAACAGGTAAAGGAGAAATGACATTGACAAAATTTTCGGAGTTCGGACTGGACGAAAAAATTGTAAAATCAGTAAATCGGATGGGGTTTGAAGAAGCAACGCCAATCCAAGAAAAAACAATTCCACTAGGACTAGCAGGTAAAGACTTAATCGGACAAGCACAAACAGGTACTGGTAAAACAGCCGCTTTTGGTCTACCAATGATCCACAAAATTGATCAAAAAAGTAATAGCGTACAAGCTTTAATTATCGCTCCAACACGGGAACTGGCAATCCAAGTTTCAGAAGAGCTTTATAAACTTAGCTATGATAAACATGTACGTGTGCTAGCGGTTTACGGTGGTAGTGATATTAGCCGTCAAATCCGTTCACTTAAGAAAAATCCGCAAATCGTAGTTGGTACGCCAGGACGTATTTTGGATCATATTAACCGTCGCACACTGAAACTAGACAACGTGGAAACACTTGTACTAGATGAAGCAGACGAAATGCTAAACATGGGCTTCATTGATGATATTGAAACTATTTTAAAAGAAGTACCAGCAGAACGTCAAACATTACTATTTTCTGCAACAATGCCTGATCCAATTCGCCGTATTGGTGAACGTTTCATGCACAGCCCAGAACTTATTCGCATTAAAGCAAAAGAAATGACTGCACTATTAATTGAGCAATTCTTCGTAAAAGTGCATGAAAAAGAAAAATTTGACGTATTATCTCGTTTATTAGACGTACAAGCACCAGAACTTGCAATTGTTTTTGGCCGTACAAAACGTCGTGTAGATGAATTATCTCGTGCGCTTGATATGCGTGGTTATGTAGCTGAGGGAATCCACGGCGACTTAACACAAGCAAAACGTATGAGTGTATTACGTAAATTTAAAGAAGGAAAAATTGATGTTCTAGTTGCAACAGATGTAGCAGCACGTGGACTTGATATTTCCGGCGTAACTCACGTATATAACTATGACATTCCTCAAGATCCAGAAAGCTATGTTCACCGTATTGGTCGTACTGGTCGTGCTGGTAAAGAAGGTATGGCAATTACATTTGTACAACCTCGTGAAATGGGTTACCTGCGTATCGTAGAAGAAACTACGAAAAAACGTATGCAACCACTCCAAGCTCCTACTTGGGATGAAGCTTTTGCAGGTCAATTACGAGTAGCAACAGAAAAAATTCAAGAAGCAATTACGGAAGAAAATCTTGCTGATTATAAAACGTTTGCAAATGAATTATTAGAAAAATATGATGCAACAGACATCGCAGCAGCAATGCTTAAAATGTTAGCGAAAGAACCAGATAAAACACCAGTTCATATTACCGAAGAACGTCCATTACCATCTCGTGGTGGCGGTGGCTACAAAGGTAAAAATGGCAAAGGCGGCAAAGGTGGCGGCTATCGCGGTGGAAGCGGTAAAGGCGGAAGCTACCGTGATCGTAACAACAGCGGTAAAGGTCGTCGTAGTGGCGGTGGTTCTGGCTCTGGCAATCGTGATCGTCGTGGAAATGGCGAACAACGTAGCGGTGGCGGAAACAAAGGCAACTACACTCAAAAATCTAAATAAAATCAAAACCGGGCTGTCGATTTATTCGATAGTCCGGTTTTTTGATTATTGCCGTCCATATGACTTATTTGGAATATCCACAAATAATGTAAGACAAATTTTTCTTCGTTATTATTGATGTTAGATAGTTTTTATAATACTCATCCAGCCATTTACATTACAACTCATTTATGAGAAAATAGCATGTTGGCAAATTTTACTGTCACACGTGGTTCATTCATACCATCCCACGTAAAAAAACTAGGAGGAATAATAATGAAAATGAAAATATTAACGGTGAATGCCATTATTGCTGCACTTTATGTAGTGCTCGGTATGGTTGTTGCACCAATTGGTTTTATGGCACTACAGTTTCGTTTGCCAGAAATTTTTAACCATCTGATTGTTTTTAATAAAAAGTATTTTTGGGGAATTATTGTTGGCGTGTTTATTACCAACTTATTCTTTTCTGGCTTAGGTTGGATTGATTTAGTATTTGGTGTAGCGCAATCAGCTATTTCCCTGTTACTAATGATTGGAATTTCTAAATATGTCAAAGGAATTATCCCACGAATGATTATTAACATGATACTTTTCTCAGTAACAATGGCAATTATTGCATGGGAATTAGTAATCGTCTTTGATTTACCATTCTTCCTTACATGGGCAACAACCGCTTTAAGTGAATTTATTGTCATGGGTATTGGTATTCCGCTTATGTATCTTTTAAATAAACGATTGAATTTCAAAAAAATGATTGATTAGAAAACAGCGAGTCTAAGGTCAACTTAGGCTCTTTTATTTTGCCAAAAAATGAATAGTTTCTGAAATTAATTCATACAATTGCTGATTTGTATATTTGCGTTGTTGGGGGCTAATTTCTAAACCTAGATTTAAAATCATCCTCGCCAAATAATTGGGAACAAAATGATTGTCTGAAAAAGTAATTTCCTTTAATAAACAAATTCTGAGGATTTCTCCAGCGATTACATCTAAAAAAATCGATTCAGCCTTGCTCCAAGCGATAATTTGAAATAGCTGTTGTTTTTCTTGAAGTAGCGAGATAATTAATTGTTGGATATTTTGACGGCTTAACGTGATTTGATCGAGTTTTTTTGAGAATTGCTGCATATTTCGTAGTAGTTGCACCTCGATAATCTGAATTATTTCTTCGTGGTGACGGTAAAAAGTTGCTCGTGACACATCGGCTTTGGCACACAACTCTTTTATAGAGATAGATTCAAATGAACGCCCAGTCAGATAATAATTCTCGATAACTGTATAAAATTTCGTTTGTGTTTTTTGGGCTCGCAAATCAATATTTAGTGGTTGATGTACTTTTATTCGTTTATTTATCAATGCCACCTCCAGTTTATGATACATATTTCCCATTATTGTATCGAAATAACACTATTTAAGCAACCCTCATAGGGGTATTATTTAGTTAAGGAGGGATAACATGAAAATCATTACAATTGAAGAACATTTTGAATCAGAAGTTATCACGAACGAAATTAACAAGGTGACAGGAAATTTAATTAGCGGACAAGTAAGCGAAGAAATGTTTGAATATATGCAGAAAGAACTCCCGACGCAAGCGGAAATGCAAGATACAAAAGAACGGCTAAAATTTATGGATAAACACGGTATTGACATGCAAGTACTTTCTTATGGTAATACTTCGCCACAAAATTTGGACCCGAAAGATGCTGTACCACTAGCTAAACAAGCTAACAATGAACTAGCTAAGGTTATAAGTGAAAATCCTGACCGGTTTGCCGGATTTGCGGTTTTACCAGTTGGTTCACCAGTAGAAGCTGCAAATGAACTGAAAAGAGCAGTGGAAGAGTTAGGATTTAAAGGAGCACTTGTCAAAGGAACTTACAATAATAAATATTTAGACGATGCTTTTTTCTTTCCGATTTTTGAAATGGCTGAAAAATTAGATGTACCGATTTATTTTCATCCATCTTTTATTCCAGCAAATGTAGCCGAACAATATTTTACAAGTGATGCTTGGTCAGATGTCGTTACTGGAATATTCTCTTCAGCAGGTTTTGGGTGGCATATGGATGTCGGAATTCAAGTTGTGCGGATGATTGTTTCGGGGATTTTCGATAAGCTTCCTAATTTAAAAATCATCACAGGACATTTGGGCGAAATGGTACCGATGTTTTTAGAGCGAATGGATGATACGATATCACACTGGGCAAAACTGGACCGGAAGATTTCTGATTATTATCGTACCAATATCTATGTAACTCCAAGCGGTTTGTTATACAAAAATGAATGGAAATTTTTATTAAATGAACTAGATGAAGAGCATATTATTTACGCACTAGACTATCCTTTTGTGAAACCTGAAAATGCAGGAACTTTTTTAGACAGTTTGGATTTAAGTGATGCAAACAAAGCAAAAATTGCCTATAAAAATGCTGAAAAACTATTACATTTATAAAAGGTGGAATTTATATGTCATAAACTAAAGATCAGAAGATAGCAACTAAACAAGAACTGGCTGACAATCTTGCTTTAACTAATTTAACAATTGCAGAAATTGCTGCGGACCTAAACACTAGTGAAGCAAAAATCGAGCGTATCTTAAACTTAAAACAAAACTCTTTAAATGATGGCTGGATTTTTCGTAATTACCTGCTTAAAAAAGTGGCAGAAAAAGGCCTCACACCAGTTCCGTTTACAGCAATCGGCGGTGATTACCATGACTACTGGTTTTTAGACAGTAGAATTATAGAGGCTGGAGTAATGAGTAAAGGCAATCGATAATAAAACAGCCATTTTCTTAATCTAATACACTCCCTATAAAGTAGACACTAGTAAAACAAAAATTCTAGTTACTTTACTTTATGAGGAGTGTTTTTATCTGACAATCAATAAAGCTAGTTTTGAATAAAGGCCTTTTAAAAGTGGAGGTTTAATATAGAGCTGAAACAAAAAGAAACATTGTGGAAGAATGGAATGACAAGAGAAAAGCAGCTATATAAATGAAGCAAATTCTCTACTGTCGTTTCCAGGAAAGACTCGATTCCCCTGATTTTCATACTCCGATACCCAATGATAGAGTGTTTTTTCGTGTAATTCTAATTATAATGAAGTTTTATAAGTAATATTAATAAATGGATAATAGGGATGTGAAATAGAAGATTTGTAGTTTTTGAGCGAATAATTATTCAATAATATACAGTGAAAAAGGTATAATAAATGATTTTTTAATAGAAGCACTATCATTTCGTGACCCGTATATGAATATTTTGTGACATATGTATAAGTCATTGTATAAAAAATGCATATATACACAAAATGTGACCATTTCATAAATTATTTTTTTGCAAAATAGTCAAAACGTGTTGAAAAAATGATGATTTCAGAAAAAAAACAGTCGTTCATGACAAGAATCGGACATTTCATTACATTTTTGGTTATACATTAACTTATCGTGTTACGATTAAGCAAGACTACTAGGAAGGAGGAAAAGGATGAAAAAAGGAATTTTTTATGCTATTTTTATTCTTTTAGTAATAATAGCAAGTACATTATTTGCTCTCAACATCATTTCGAGTGTGGGATGGATGGTTAGTGTTTTTTGTTTGGTTATAGTCGCTATTGTATTTACGAGCATGACAAAAAACGAACATAATGGAGGAAAAAATGAATAAACTTTTTACGGGAATTATTGTAGCTACAATTTTAACAGCAACCAGTTTACCGATGGCAGCTGAAGCAAGCACGGAAAGTGATAATAAAGTTATATATACAGACTCTGAAGTAGTAGTTACACAAAATGATACGAAATCATTTGTAGTTAAAGATAAAAAAACTAAAAAAAATATTGAATATGAAATTAATCCAAAAAATAAAACAGCTGAAGTCATTGAAGAAGATGGACAAGTTACAGAAGTTGAATTTAAACAGAAAAAAAGGATGACACTATTGTTACAGATATCGTAGCAGACGATGAAAAAATTGGAACAGTTACTGTTGCAGAAGAAGCTAAGACAAGCCCAAATTTGTTAAAAGCATCATCTAGCAGTTCAATGAAACTTGTAGCAACTAGAAAAATAACTTCGGTTATGAATAATGTCAATAAACTCACTGGAGGTATGGTGTTAATTGCATTAGGATTTGTACCTATCGTTAAGTATGCAGCAGCATTTTCTGCTTATGGATTAGTCCATGAATTTAAAGGGAAAAAAGCTTATATTACAATAAAGCAATATGCTAATAAATGGCAGTATAGGGATGATTTATATATCTACAAAGATAGTAAAAGAACTAAACTATTGAAAAAACAAACAGGAATAGCGAAAAGACATTTTTCCTAATTTTCTACGATAATATGTTAACAAATAGTAATAATTTAACATTCTTATCTAAAAAATGATAAAAAAGATATATTGCAAATAAGAACATACGCTCTTTTTGGTTTTGGGGGTTTTGGCCATGGAAACGATGTTAATTGGGAAAAAGTATTATGAGAGAGTCGCTGAAGACTATTTTAGGCAATGGAATTATTGCGCGAGATACAGAAATAATCTAGATTGAAAGGTTGTAATTTTTATCAATATAACGATGTGCCCCTAAATTTAATGGTCTAACTCCAATAGAAATCAGAGAAAAAACTGCATAAAAGTTCCTTGAAGTTAGGGGCTTAAGCTGTATTGTATTTCTTGCGGCTGCTTGACAGGGAGTGGTCCAATCTAAAGGAACTACTGTTTTTAGTCAAGAATCACGTTTAAGCAGCACAATATCTTCCTTTTGTGTTAGCAATAAATCGACATGATTTTCACCCCATAAGCAAAGTTTATTTAAAATATCTGATAGAGATTCTCCGTATTCACTTAAAGAATAATCGACTTTTGGTGGGATTTGTTCATAGACTTTTCGAATAATAACTCCTGATTTTTCAAGCTCACGCAACTGTTGTGTGAGCATTTTTTGCGTGATGTTTGGAATTAGACGTTTTAATTCACTAGTTCGTTTTTTTCCTTCTCGTAAATGGCAAAGGATGATAGGTTTCCACTTACCGCCAATGACTTCTAAGGTAGCTTCGACGCCGATATTGTATACTTTTGTCATAATGCTTCTCCTTATAGGTACTTTTTAGTATCTATATAACTTTAAAGTACCTTCTTGTTATTTTATACTGCATATAAGATACTTATATCAGATCAAAAGATTTTGCAATTTTAAGGAGGAGAAAAGTGGGAAATAAATCTAGAAAACACAAACATATGTTACAAAAAGAGATTTCGATGGATGATTAGCTGACCATATTTGAATGAAGTTGCTGGAAATAGGCTTTCATTACTTGATTAGGTGATTGAAAATGATGTTTTTGCTTCGCAATATTGTTGTATCGATTTTGGTAACGTTGATTTTTCCGAATGAGTTCTTCGAGTGAACGGAATTTTTGTCTATGGTAAAAGCGTTCTCCATCAATTCGGTGCGAACGTTCTACTATACCATTTTGCCAAGGAGAATAAGGTCTAGTTTTTAGATACGTTATCCCTTTATCAAAAAGGACTTGTTCAAAGCTGGTAAGCCCTGTAGCACCAGGCGTTACTTTGGTGAATTCAGCCCCATTATCCATTTGGATAGCGTGAATTTTGCAGGCTATTTTTTCTTCTAATGTTTGGATAAAGCGTACGGTATTCGTCATGGATTTTTCATCTACAATTTGTAAAATCCGCTTGGAACTGAATGTGTCAATGGCGGTAATCTGGTAATAACTTTTTTGATGGTTTTTCCAGAGGATACACTCTTTAGGGACATATTTAATATCAACTTGTACTAGCTCTCCTGGAAAAGATTTGGTTTGTTTAGGTCCTTGGTCATTTCATTTCCAGGTTCTCTTTTTGGGAGGAGTTGGCTTGGTCAGGTGGCGAATGACTCGTTTCATTCCGCCAAAGCTTCGCTCATAACCACGTTTTACAGTTTGCGCGTATACTTCCGCGTGGCCTTCGAAGCCAAAGCGACGATACATTTTCCGAAGGAGTATTAGTTCCTTTTCTTGATGTTGATTGGGATGATGGTGAGGTTTTCGTGATTGGAAAGCTAAGCTTTGTTTTGTTCCGTCGTATTTAGCTAATTGTCGGTAAATAAACTGGCGGTTGGTTTGATATCTTCTTGCTGCTTTGGTGACGCTATATTTTTGGGTATAGATACACATTTTTTCCCGAACTCGCATTTCTTCTGTTTTACTTGGCATAGAGACATTCCTCCTGTTGATTGTGTTTGGTAGCTTAATTATACATGGGAATGTCTTTTTTTGTGTTTAAGAGTGTAACATATCTATTGTACCCTTACACAACTATTTATTAAATTTATAAAAGCAGACGTCAGAAGATTATTTCTGGCGTTTTTTTTATGTTTTGAAAGTGGTTAAGTTTACAAGCAGTCTGATTTGGGAACTGTAATGATAGATGTTTTAAGGGGGAATGAAACAAATGAAAAAGAAGTGGTTGATTTTTGCACTTATTTTTTTATTAGCTACGATATTTTTTGTACCAAAAGCTGAAGCGGAAACTGATTATGGGAGTAGTTTTTTTACTAAAGTTGCACTGCAAAATCAAAACGGGGAAGATACAACCAATTTCAAAGAGAATAGTAGAGTAAGAGTTGCCTATGATTTTGTTATTACGCAGCCAGTTGTGAGTGGTGAAACAATGACGCTCACTATTCCAGCACAGCTAAAATTAATTAATTTTGGTGGTTTTCCAGTGAATGACGCAGAAGGAAATACGATAGCCAATGCAAAAGTGGAACCGACTACAGGAACAATAACGTTAACTTTTACAGATTATGTTAATACACATACAGATTTAAGTGGCAGCCTATTTTACAATGCTACATTTAATAACCAAAAAATTCAAACAGATCAAGTTAACCAAATTTTATTTCCAGTAAATAATACTACACAACTTTGGGATACTTATATTGGTAAAGTAACTACTGGTGGTGGAACAGGCTCTCCAACAGTTGTTTTTAAACAAGGCCGGATGGACGACAAAGATACTAGTATTTTGCACTGGACTGTTACTTTAAACAATGCCCTTTTACAAGTGGATAATGCAATTTATACAGATACACTTGGCACTGGACAAAATTTGCTTGGTAAAGCGACCGTAAAATATCGGGATGCAAATAAAAAGGTGATTTCAACAACTCAGCAAGAAATTTCACTAGATAGTAATCGGAATTTCCGCTTAACTATTGGAACGCTCGCCAATCAATCGGTGGTCATTACGTATGATAGTAAAATAACCAACAAACAAAAGAGTTATACTAATAAAGCAACCCTCGCAGGAGATAATTTAGAAGCAGTTTCCAGAAATGCCAGTGTGATTGATTATGGAAGCGGTGGACAAGGAGTAGGAACACCGCCGCCACCACAACCACCTGTAAAAGAAGAATCTCCATTTATTCCAGCTGAAAAACAACCAATTGAACGTGTAGTCGAAACAGACTTTGGTCCATTAGAGATAGTAAAAAATTCAGAAGAAAATGGTAAAATAAAAGTCATTTATAAAGTCAAAAGTGGAGATACTTTACCAGGAGTTGCTAAAAAATTTGAAGTAACCGTTGCGGAAATCAAAGACTGGAATAATCTTTCTTCCGATAATTTACAAGTAAATCAAAAATTGCAATTAACGATTGAGAAATCATTACTAACGAGTATTACTACACCAATTACTCCAAAAGTAACCAATGTAACGAAAATTAATAGTGAAGTTAAGACAACGGAGACATTACCACATACAGGAGATACTAGTACTTTACTAACACTTCTAACTGGTTTAGGCTCCGTTTTCTTTGGTATTTTATTTCTACGTAAAAATTAAAAAAATGGCGGCGCTAGTTACATGAGCGTCGCCTTTTTCATTATTATAAAAGATAGCCTTTTTTTCGATGTGTAAAGTTTTCATTGTTAGATTTATGATGGATTTTTTTGGAATCTTTTTCTGGTTTTTCCGGTAGGTTAATCGTGATTGTCTTACTATGGGTATTTTGGTCAGCCGTTTTTGCAGTGATTGTAATTAAATTATTTCCAGGTTCTAAATTTGCTATCACGAATTGATGGTATTTAGTAGGATCAGTAATTTTTTTGTGTAGTTATTAGTTGTGATAGTAATAATCGCCCTTTCTTCTGTTTCAAACATAAATTCAACACGGTTTTTAGTAACTTCGAAATAGGGGTTTTGGATAGAATAAGTTAGAAATAATTCCATTAATTCACTGGAAGTTTGTGATGTGTGTGTTACTGTAGTGGATTCTGTATGCGCTTGGGCTATTTTTGGGAGCCAGCTAAGCGTTACAGACAGAAGCATTACTATAAGTATTAATTGCATCTTTTTCTTCATTATTTTCCCCCCTTAACTATAGTATAAAAAATAAATGTGAATAAAGTATGAATAATGCTCATAAAAAAATATTTATTTAATTTTAAGGAAGTCCTTCCCATTTATTGATTATTAACGTAAGATAAAAAGAAAAAAGGAGTAGAGCAATGGAACTTGAAAATTTAGAAAAAAAACTACCGGAAAAAATTAAAACTGTCTGGCGGCAAACAGAGGGAATTGCTGTCTTTTCCTTTCTGCTTTGTTCGGCTGTAGCAGCTGTGATTTTTTATTATACAGATATTTCACTATGGTGGAGCATGATTGGATTTGGTTTTACTTTGTTGTATGCAATTTTGGTTTATGGGTTTATTATTCCGTTTCGTTTTGCGAGGTGGAGTTATCAAATTAAACCAGATGAAATGGAAATTCAACATGGTATCATTTTTCGAAGTCGAGTATTAATTCCGATGGTACGTATTCAACATGTAGAAACAGGACAAGGACCACTACTTAGAAGACAAAAGCTTGTTTCACTATCGATCACGACAGCGGCAAAAACGCATGTGATAGAAGCGGTAAATGAAGCAGAATCAGATGAACTAAGACATCATATCTTGGAACTTGTGAAGGTGGCGAAAGAAGATGTTTGAAGAAAGGCGCCTTCATCCAATAGCATTAATTAAAGAAATGATTACAAATATCAGGAGAAATATCGTTCCCATTGTAGTTGCATTATTTTCTATTTTTAGAGGGATTGAAAGTACTGGATATTTACCAAGCTGGGCGATTTATTTTATTACCATCCTGGTAGTTTTGCTTATTTTAACACCAGCTGTGTTGAAATATATTACCTACAAATATACTTTAGAAGACCAAGGCATTCGGATTAAGTATGGTTTGATCTTTAGGAAGAATACATATATCCCTTACGAACGCATCCAAACCGTACAAAAGAAACAATGGTTTTTCTTTATTCCATTTAATGTGTGTCAAATTCTAATTGAGACTGCAGGCGGAAATGGAAAAGCAGAAGCCGATTTAGTAGCTGTTCCAGTGAGCGTAGTAGAGGAATTAAATACACTAAGAGATGGCAAAAAACAAGCAATAAAAGAAGCTATTGTGGAAGAAGAACAGGCTACCGAAAAAATAACAGAAGCTCCAGAAAAAACCGTAATGCTTGAAACTAAACAATTAATCTTAATGGCAGTAACTTCTGGTGGGGTATTTGGAACACTATTAATTGTGCTTGCCTTTATGCAACAATTTCGCGAAGTCATTCCCACTGACTGGATGGAATCACAAGCAGAAGAGCTTTGGAAAATGGGTATTATTGTAATGATTATTTTAATTGTTGTGATTTTACTAATTCTATGGGGAATATCAATCGTTATGACACTTTTCAAATATTTCCAATTCAAACTTATGAAATTTTCCGATTCACTAGTTGTCGAAAAAGGACTTTTAGAAAGAAATCATACAACCATCTCACTTGCCCGTATCCAGGGAATTATCATTGTAGAGTCACCACTTCGTCAAATGCTCGGATTAGTAGCTGTGAAAGTGGTTACTGCCGGAAATTCAGGAGATGAAAAGAAATCAGGCGATATTTTACTTTTACCAATCATGAAAAAAGATCTAGCATTCCAAACTTTAAGCGAAATGCTACCAAATTATTTATTTGATACGGAAAAAATGGAACGTGCTCCAAAAGCAAGTTTGCGTCGGTTTTTGCAGATTTACTTGGTTTGGACAGTCATTCCAGCAATCATTGCGAGCATTTTATTTTTCCCGCTCGGACTTATTAGTGTGCTATTGCCGATTTTAGCAGGAATGAAAGCAATCGCAAGTTACCGTGCAACAGGTGTCGCTTCAGATAAACACACTTTAATTGTTCAAGCGCGCCCAGTTATTTCCAAATTAACCTATGTGATGCGAAAAGAGCGAATTCAAGGCTTAAGCATAAGACAGAGTATTTGGATGGAAAAAGGAAGCACACGCCACTTAAATGTTTGGCTAAAATCAGGAAGTGCAAGTGCGGAAGCCTATGTTCGTTATTTAAATAAGGAACAAGCAATCAAGGTATACAACTGGTATAGTCCCGCAAAGACCATTAATAAATAATAATAAGAACATCCTTTGATGAAAAGTAGCTTCTTTTTGCCAAAGGATGTTCTATTATTTTTGTCGTAATTGCGGTAAAATAGAGAGAATAAAGCAAGTTTAGTAGAGAGAGGATTGGTTACGTAGTGAAACATATTGTAATTATCGGAGGCGGCTTATCGGGGCTTGCAGCAGCTTATGAACTACAAAAAACACATCCGAATTATACATGGGAATTAGTAGAAAAAGAAGAGGAGTTAGGCGGGAAATTTGAAACAGTAAAACGAGATGGCTTTTTAATCGAAAAAGGACCAGATTCGTTTTTAGCAAGAAAGCCAGCTGGTGTTGAATTGGTTAGTGAACTAGGATTAGATAACCAATTAATTGCGAATGCGACTGGTCGTTCTTACATTTACCATCAAAATGCACTTCATCCAATTCCAGAAGGCTCTGTGATGGGCATTCCAACGAATAAACAAGCACTACTTGCAAGTACACTTATTTCTGAAGTAGGGAAAGCTCGAGCCTTACAAGAGCCAACCATCCCTGCAAATACAACCAAAGCGGACCAATCGATTGGTGATTTTTTTGAAGTGCGATTTGGAAAAGAATTAGTAAAAACGCTTATAGAGCCACTTTTATCTGGAATTTATGCAGGTGATATTTATAAAATGAGCTTACGTGCTACTTTTCCACAATTTGAAGAAGCGGTTGCAAAGCATGGTAGTTTAATGGATGGTTTGCAGAAGGGACAGCTGAACACGACTGGAACTAAAGCAACGATTGGCGCATTTAGAACACTTTCAGGTGGATTAGCTATGTTGCCAAAAGCCCTTGAACAAGCGCTGCCAAAGAAAAATTTGCACACAAAAAAACAAGCAACACAAATATTGAAAAAGGGTAGTTCCTATGAAATTACTTTTGAAGATGGCGATAAAATGACAGCAGATGGCATAATTATCGCTGCTACTCATGACACTTTAATTGATTTATTAGCAGAAACAACAACTAGTCCTTTTGCGAATCAGCCACTTACAACTCTTGCTACTGTTTCGTTGGCATACGATGAAAGTGATGTGCCGATTTTGCCAGATGGAACGGGGTATTTAGTTGCCAGAACAGCGCCATATAAGACCACTGCTTGTACATGGGTGCAAAAAAAATGGCCACACATGGTCCCTGAAAATAAAATGTTACTGCGAGGTTTTGTTGGTAAAGCAGGAGAATCTTGGTTGGAAGAAGCAAGTGACGAAGCAATTGTTTCGGCAGTTTTAAAAGATTATGCAGAAATGATGGATATTCAGTCTGCCCCGCTTTTTTATGAGGTGAGCCGAATGAAGTCAGCGATGCCACAGTACCTAGTAACGCATCAGCAGCGATTAAAACAACTAAAAGAAAATATAACAACAGATTATCCTGGAATTTATTTTGCGGGAATGAGTTATCAGGGTGTAGGCATTCCTGATTGTATTGCTGGTGCAAGAACTGCTGCAAACAACCTAACAGATTTTTTGAGAGAGGTGTAAGATGATTAAAGGGATTGGGCTAGATATGATTGATTTAGCACGCGTCAAACAAGTTTTAGAAAAAAATCCTCGTTTTATTGAACGGATTTTAACAAAAAAAGAAATTAGTCAATTTGAAAAATATGAAAGTAGTCGTAAAATTGAATTTTTAGCAGGTCGATTTGCTGCCAAAGAGGCATACGCTAAGGCGAACGGAACAGGTTTCGGAAAACATTTAAGCTTTACAGATGTGGAAATTTTGCAAGTAGAAGATGGCAGACCTCATGTGACAATGCCAACCCATTCAGGTGAAACTGTGTTTGTGAGCATTACCCATACTGCGAGATCAGCTGCGGCCCAAGTAATTATTGAAGTATAGAAAGGAATGTGTAGATTATGGTAACAGGCTGGCATCGTCCAACATGGATTGAAGTCGATTGTGCAGCAATACGCGAAAATATTCAAAATGAACAAAAAAGACTTCCAGAAAACGTAGCAGTCTGGGCAGTTGTTAAAGCAAACGCCTATGGTCATGGAATTATCGAAGTGGCAAAAACAGCTAAAGAAGCAGGGGCAAAAGGTTTTTGTGTAGCTATTTTGGATGAGGCACTTGCGTTAAGAGAAGCAGGGTTTAAAGATGATTTTATTTTAGTCCTAGGTGCGACAAGAAAAGAAGATGTAAATCTAGCAGCACGCAATGATATTTCATTAACGATTTTTAGAGAAGACTGGTTAGCAGGTGTGGATCCCGAACTGCCACTAAAAGTTCATTTGAAAATAGATAGTGGAATGGGGCGTTTGGGTATTCGAGAGGCGGAAGAAGCTGCACGAATGGAAGCGGAAATCACTCAGAATACGAACTTGATTTTAGAAGGAGTATATACTCATTTTGCTACAGCGGATCAATTAGAAACTAGTTATTTTGAACAACAATTAGCAAAATTTCATTCTATATTAAGCGGTTTAAAAGCGCGACCAACATATGTCCATACGGCAAATTCAGCGGCTTCTTTATTGCAATCTCAGGTAGGATTTGATGCAATACGTTTTGGCATTTCCATGTATGGTTTAACACCATCCATTGAAGTGAAAACAAGTTTACCTTTTAAATTAAAACCAGCACTCGCACTATATACTGAGATAGTACATGTGAAAGAACTTTCTCCTGGTGATAGCGTGAGTTACGGGGCAACCTATACCGCAACTGAAAAAGAATGGGTGGCAACACTACCAATTGGGTATGCAGATGGGCTTATTCGCCATTATAGTGGATTTCAAGTACTGTTAGCAGGAAAAAAAGTTCCTATAATAGGTCGTGTGTGTATGGATCAAATAATTATAAAACTACCATATAAATTTCAAACTGGTACAAAAGTAACGATAATTGGTACTGATCAAGAAAAAACAGTTACAGCCGATGATGCAGCTGAATATTTAGACACAATTAATTATGAAGTTACTTGTATGTTAACAGAGCGAATCCCTAGAAAATACATCAATTAGAAGGTGTTATTCGTGCTTTTTTTTAGGGAAAAGTTTATAATCTAACATATAAAACTTTATTGCTATATCTAGGGCTTAAGTAAGGTAGTTAGGTCGATATACGATAATCTTAATAAGTAAATACTAAATAACTCTTTTCTTCATGGCTTGATAATGGTACGATATAGTTGTTACTTACAGGTACGAGGCTTTGGGGGTGTGACAGGTGTTAGAGAAAGAAAAGCGGACGATAATATCCGTAGAACTGACACAGGAAATGGTACAGGAACTCGACGTAGTTGTAGAAAAAGAAAAAATGGGGCGGAGTGAAGTTATAATGGAAGCAACGCAACAATTTTTGCAAGAGAAAAGGGCACGTGAATTAAGAGACGAGATGGAACGCGGCTATGCGGAAATGGCAACTATTAATTTTGCTATCGCATGCGAGTGTACCCATGTCGAAGCAGAAGCAGAAGACAGGAATATTAGTATTTTAGGAGGTTAATGGCTAATGGTGAAGCGTGGTGACGTATACTACGCGGACCTTTCCCCCGTGGTCGGAAGCGAGCAAGGGGGAATAAGGCCTGTTCTCATCATTCAAAATGATATTGGTAATAGATTCAGTCCAACAGTGATTGTCGCAGCGATAACCGCAAAGATACAAAAAGCGAAGTTGCCAACACATGTGGAAGCTACTCGTAAAGATGGCTTTGAAAGAGATTCTGTCATTCTTTTAGAACAAATTAGAACAATTGACAAACAACGCCTGACAGATAAGATTACGCATTTGGACGAGGAACTAATGGCCAAGGTAAATCAGGCGCTAGAAGTCAGTCTTGGAGTAGTAGAATTCTAAACAAACCCTAAAAAACATAACATAGAATGATGAATACAGGAAAAAAAGTCCGACGTAGAAGAATACCAAATACATAATGAATTACTTTGTTAACTTGAAAGACATCAGAAACCTACAATCAATGCGGATGATTAATTCCACACTAAAGTTGTTTCTAATGTCTTTTTTTGAAAAGTAGTTGATCAAATCGCAGAAAAAAAGAGAGATTTTAAAGGGGAGAAAGGTTGGAAAATATCCAATGTATAAAGATTTTGCAAACTTCATCCGTGCCAATAAAGCAGACTTATTAAATAATTGGATGAATGAAATGGAGAAACAATCGGACCAATTAATTAACAACATCGCAAATGAACCAATGTATGAAGAAACAAGCAAGGAATTTGTTAATTTGATTGTTTCGAATATAACAGAAAATGGTTCTAAGTTTAATGAAAAATTAGATGATTTTGCAGAGAAAGTAGTACATCTAGGTTGGCCAATCCATTTTGTCACCACAGGCCTTCGTGTTTTCGGGCTTTTAGTATATGCAGCTATGAGAGATGAGGATTTATTTTTAAAAAGAGAAGAAAAACCAGAAGATGACGCCTATTATCGCTTTGAAACATGGCTTTCCTCCATGTATAACAAAGTGGTTACTGCCTACGCGGATACGTGGGAAAAAACAGTTTCTATCCAAAAAAGTGCGTTACAGGAATTATCGGCACCACTTTTGCCAATATTTGAAAAAATTTCTGTAATGCCTCTAATTGGAACGATTGACACAGAAAGAGCTAAGTTAATCATCGAAAACTTACTAATAGGCGTTGTAAAAAATCGGTCAGAAGTGGTATTGATTGATATTACGGGAGTTCCAGTAGTGGACACGATGGTTGCGCATCATATCATTCAGGCTTCGGAAGCAGTTAGACTTGTCGGCTGCCAGGCAATGCTTGTAGGTATTAGACCAGAAATAGCGCAGACTATCGTTAACTTAGGAATTGAATTAGATCAAATAATTACGACCAACACAATGAAAAAAGGCATGGAGCGAGCGCTTGCCTTGACGAACAGAGAGATAGTAGAAAAAGAGGGGTGAATACTGTGGGGATACCAATCTTAAAATTAGGTGAATGTTTATTAATTTCTATCCAAAGTGAACTAGATGATCATACTGCGGTAGAATTCCAAGAAGATTTACTAGCAAAAATCCATGAAACGTCGGCCAGAGGAGTAGTTATTGATATCACTTCGATCGATTTTATTGATTCGTTTATTGCAAAAATTCTTGGAGATGTAGTAAGTATGTCTAAACTTATGGGTGCAAAAGTGGTTGTAACTGGGATACAGCCAGCAGTTGCGATTACATTAATTGAACTCGGAATTACTTTTAGTGGAGTACTTTCGGCGATGGATCTTGAAAGTGGTCTGGAAAAACTTAAACAGGAATTGGGGGAATGAATATGACATTCCAATCCTGTGTGAAGATAATTAATGAATGGGACATTGTGGCTGCAAGGCAACTAGGAAGAAAAATATCCAAAGAAATTGGCTTTGGAACAGTTGACCAAGCTAGGATTACGACAGCCATCAGTGAACTAGCAAGAAATATTTTCCTTTATGCTGGAAAAGGAGAAATCTGTATCGAAAAGGTTAGCGAATCAGGTAAACAAGGTATGATTATTGTTGCCAAAGATAATGGTCCAGGAATTGTTGACCTTAGAAAAGTAATGCAAGATGGCTACACAACATCAGGTGGACTTGGTGCAGGACTTCCAGGAGTGAAGCGTTTAATGGATAGTTTTGATATTGAAACCAGTATTGAAGGAGAATCTAAAGGAACGGTAATTACAACGACGAAATGGGTTCGGTAAGGAGAGCTAGAAAAAATGGAAAAAGCTTTTGAGGGAAAATACCGAGATATTCTTATTCAATATTTAGAACATCAAGATGAAGAAGTACTTTATACTTGTGAAAAATTGTCCCGAGTGGCAATGGAAGAACGTGTTTCACCAGAAGAAATTATTCATTTGCATCGCTCGGTATTGGAACAATATGGTGAAGAGCTACCAGAATTTGTGCGTTTATCATTTGATATATTGTTAGAAATTATGGTTGGCTATGGTTTGGCATATATGGAACATCTGAGCCTGCGAACAGAACAAAAAGAATTACGTAGTGAAATTGCTCAAGCAGAAGATATGCAAAAAACTTTAATGAAGACAGAAGTACCTGAACAAGCTGAACTTGATTTTGGTGTGATTAGTATTGCAGCCAGACAAATGAGTGGAGATTATTATAGTTTTACAGAAGAAGGCGATAATAAAATTGGCATCGCACTTGCAGATGTTATTGGCAAAGGTATTCCAGCTGCCTTTAGTATCTCCATGATTAAATACGCTTTGGCAGGAATGACTGGCGATGATAGAAAACCATCTATTGTACTGGAAACACTAAATCAAGTAGCAGAAGAAAATATTGATGATAACATGTTTATTACGATGTTTTATGGCCTTTATCATGAAGATACACATTTATTTGAATACGGTTCTGCTGGTCATGAACTTGGCTTATATTATCAGCATCAAGAAGGTATATTTTCTGATCTTTATGCCAAAGGGTTACCACTAGGCGTAGATAAAAATACTATTTACCGTCAATTTGATAAAAAGATTGAAGTGGGTGATGCCATTTTTATTATGTCTGATGGTGTAACTGAAACAAGAACTGCGAATGGTTTTATTGAACGTGAAGAATTAACAGAAATAATAGCAACCTATATTAGTTTACCTGCTAAAAAAATGGTACGAGCAATTTACGACCATTTAGTCAAACTGCAAAACTTTGAACTACATGATGACTTTACACTTATTTGCATTAAACGAACAGAGAAATAAAGTAAAACGTATCTCATTTCTCGTTTGTCCACATTAATGTGAGTAATCGTTCATACGCAGAGACGTTTTTATTTTTTCAATGTTTTGTTTTTATTTGTAAGGGTAAACTGCAAAGATACTTAAAATTATGATGGGGTGAAGTGATGAATATTAACATAGAAGTAAAAGAACGAGATGCTAAACACGTAGATATATTTGTTGCTGGAGAAATTGATGCATATACAGCTCCAAAAATTAAAGAAGCACTAGAAATTTATCAAGTACAAGAAGGAATCGTTTTACGCGTGGATTTAACAGAAGTAAGCTACATGGATAGCACTGGTTTAGGTGTTTTTGTAGGAGCATTTAAAAACTTACGCCAACGTCAAAGTGAACTTGTCTTGTTTGGTTTAAGCGACCGGCTTTTCCGATTATTTGAAATTACAGGATTGTCAGATATCATTGAAATCAAAAATGTAGAGGGTGAAATGAATGGCAACAACACATGACAAAATTACATTACAACTTCCTGCCAAGCCTGAATATGTCAGCTTAGGGAGGCTTTCATTATCAGGTATAGCAAGCCGTGCAGGATTTTCCTATGAAGCAATTGAAGATTTGAAAATAGCTGTTAGTGAAGCGATTACTAATTCTGTGAAACATGCATTTAAAGAACAAGAAGACGGTGAAGTCACAGTAGAATATCTTGTATATGAAGATAGACTCGAAGTTCGAGTTTCCGATAGTGGAACCAGCTTTGATTTAGAAAGTCGTAAACAAGAAATTGGTCCCTATGATGTAGGGGAAGATGCGGAAATGTTGCGCATTGGCGGGTTAGGCTTATTTTTAATTGAAACATTAATGGACGATGTGAAACTTTATTATGATGAAGGGGTTTCTGTCGTTATGACCAAATATATTAATGAAAAGCAGGTGGAGGAGAATGCCAAAAGTATCTCAACCTGATAAAGAAGCAAAAGAAAAAGTGTATATTTGGATTGCCGCCTATCAAGAAAACGGTGATCAAGATGCTCAATATAATTTAGTAGTACATTATAAAAATCTAGTAGAATCTATTGCACGAAAATATTCTCAAGGTAAGTCTTTTCACGAAGATTTAGTTCAAGTTGGAAATATTGGTTTACTCGGTGCGATTAGACGCTATGATGCAACATTTGGAAAAAGTTTTGAAGCATTTGCTGTGCCTACAATTGTGGGTGAAATTAAACGCTTTTTACGTGATAAAACATGGAGTGTGCACGTACCGCGTCGTATCAAAGAACTTGGACCCAAAATTAAGAATGCCGTCGAAGAGTTAACACGAGAACTCCAAAATTCACCTCAGATCAGTGATATTGCTGATTTTATCGGTGTGACTGAAGAAGAAGTCTTAGAGGCAATGGAGATGGGCAAAAGTTATCAAGCGCTTTCTGTGGATCATTCGATAGAAGCAGATTCGGATGGAAGTACAATTACATTGCTAGATGTTGTTGGTGGTACTGATGATGGTTTTGAACGTGTGAATCAACGCATGCTTTTAGAGAAAGTTCTCCCTGTTTTAGATGAGCGAGAACAAAAAATATTGCAATATACTTTTATTGAAAATCGCAGTCAAAAAGAAACTGGTGAGCTACTTGATATATCACAAATGCATGTCTCTAGAATTCAGCGTCAAGCGATAAAAAAACTTCGAGAGGCTTTGCAAAATGAGGAAGTGGAGTAAATGCACAACACAGTTGAATCAAATAATTTATTTGCATTTCAACGTTCTAAAGCCTTACAACAATATTGCGGGGATGTTTATTTTACCCATGAAGACGAAACTGGATTTCTTTATGTGCTCTCTGATGGTCTTGGTAGTGGGATAGAAGCTAATAGAGCGGCGAGAGCCACTATTGATGCTATAAAAGAAGATATCCATATTGACTTGACTTTGATGCTTGAAAAGGCTAATCAGGCAGTCTCAGGGCTTCGTGGTGCTGCTATTGCGATTATCAAAGCAGACTACTTAACTAAAACTATTTATTATACTGGTATGGGAAATATTCGGTTTTATATGATTGGTTCAGAGGATAAGCTTGTTTTTCCGCTTTCGGGATCTGGTTTTTTATCAGGAAGAAAGCAGAAGTACCGCTTGCAGACTTATAAATATAAACCTGGAAGTAAGTTTATTCTTCATTCAGATGGGCTTGTTCTTTCTCGGGTTAGAAATAATCTCGAGTCTCAAATGTGTGTGACAAAACTAGGACATCTAATCGAGCAAGCTATTTTAGATATACCTTCCGATGATGTTACTTTTTTGTTAGGTCAGTTTCCAGATTAAGAAAAACATCTTTTGAGCTTGAAAAGGCTTGAAAGATGTTTTTTGTTTTTAAGGATGAGAAAAAGACAATAATAATATTATCTTACAAAAACCAGCAATTTTTAAAATCTAATTATGTGGAAAATGTCGTTTTATATTCGCAGAGCAAAGTTGCTTTGCGTTTTTTGCGCGGATTAAAATATATATGTAAGGAGGAGAGCGTAAATTAAAAAAGTTTTATGGAGTAGTTTGAAAGATGATATAGGGGCAAGATATAGAAAAGACATGCTAGCCGATATGATTGTGTCAATTTTTGGTGGGTTTGAATAGATTATTTTCACCAAATTAAAACAGGATTTCTCAAGCACTGCGAACAAATTTTCATTACTGGACTAAATGAAAAAGCCAAAGAGAGGCTTGGAAATAGCGGACAATATAATCAAATTGATGAAGCGCATATCTTTTTATAAACATTCATTATGCCGAAATTGCTTTAAATCAAGAGAATAGATAGCTTTTGTCAGTTGAATCCTAGTTATGGTACACTTAATAAATAATGAATATTGGAGGCAACCAAGTTATGGAACAAATGCAAGATAAAATAATAAAATTAGTACATAAATCACTACAGTATAAACCAAATCAAATTAATGCAGTCATAAAATTAATGGAAGAAGGCAATACTGTTCCATTTATTGCTCGTTACCGAAAAGAAATGACTGGTAGCTTGGATGAAGTTGAAATTCGTGATATTGAAGAAACATTTGAATATGTTACCAAATTAGAAAATCGTAAAGAAGAAATAATTCGTTTGATTGATGAGCAAGGAAAATTAACTGATGAACTTAGAAATGCCATTATTAAAGCCGAAAAACACCAAGCGTTAGAAGACTTATATCGCCCATATAAACAGAAAAAACGTACGAAAGCAACTATCGCCAAAGAAAAAGGTTTAGAGCCTTTAGCGAACTGGTTGATGAGTTTTCCAACTAACGCTGATCCATTAGCAGAAGCGGCGAACTATATTTCCGAAGAAAAAGAAGTTGAGTCAGCTGAAGCAGCCTTACTTGGCGCGCATGAAATTATCGCAGAACAAATCAGTGATGAACCAACTTTCCGTGAATGGATTCGTAATTTTACACGTAAATTTGGAATGGTAGAAGCAAGAGGGAAAAATATTGAAGCCGATGAAAAAGGCGTTTATGAAATGTATTATGAATTCAATGAAATGATTGGCAAAGTAGCAAGTCACCGCGTTTTAGCATTTAACCGTGGAGAAAAAGAAGATATTTTACGTGTACAAGTACAAGTAGATACGACTAAAATCTTTGCTTATTTATTTGAAAAAGTGATTCAGAACCGAAATTCCAATACACGCCCATACGTAGAAGAAGCAATTTTAGATGCGTATAAACGTTTTATAGGTCCAGCAATCGAGCGCGAAATTCGCGGAGAACTAACAGAAAAAGCAGAAGAACAAGCAATTCATATTTTTTCGGAGAATTTGCGTAAATTACTCTTACAACCACCTCTAAAAGGAAAAATAATTCTTGGAGTCGATCCAGCTTTTCGAACTGGTTGTAAATTTTCTGTACTAGATAAAACTGGAAAAGTGTTAGAAATCGGTGTGGTTTATCCACATACAGCTAAAGCGCGCCGACCAGAAGCTAAGCAAAAAATTGCAGAAATTTTGTCCACCTATCAAGTAGAAGTTATTGCTATTGGAAATGGTACTGCTTCTCGTGAAACAGAGCAGTTTATCGTCGAAGTAATCCGTGAGTCTCATTCAAATGCTTATTATTGTATCGTTAATGAAGCAGGAGCAAGTGTTTATTCGGCAAGTGAAACAGCACGTGAAGAATTTCCGGATTATCAGGTAGAAGAACGTAGCGCTGTTTCTATTGGTAGACGTTTACAAGATCCACTTGCTGAACTTGTGAAAATCGACCCTAAATCTGTTGGTGTAGGTCAATATCAACATGATGTGGCCCAAAAACGCTTAAATGAAACACTCACATTTGTTGTAGAAACAGCGGTTAACCAAGTAGGCGTAAATGTAAATACTGCCTCTGCTTCACTTCTACAATATGTTGCTGGATTAAATAAAACGGTAGCCAATAATATTCGCAAATTCCGGGAAGAAAATGGCTCTTTTACATCTCGAAAAGAGTTGAAAAAAGTACCTCGTCTTGGAGCAAAATCATATGAACAAAGTATTGGTTTTTTACGAATTTTAGAAGGTGAAAATCCGCTTGATCGTACTGCAATTCACCCGGAAAGCTATAAAGCAGCAGAACAAATCGTTAAAGCTGCTGGTTTTAATTTAAAAGATATTGGTAGCGCAGAGTTAAAAGAGGCGCTTCAAGCTTTAAGTGTACCGGAAGAAGCAGAGAAACTAGCAATTGGTAAGGAAACGATGCGTGATATTATTGATAATTTAATTGCACCAGGACGCGATCTTCGTGATGAGCTTCCGGCACCACTTTTAAAACAAGATGTTATTTCGATGGAAGATTTAAAACAAGGAATGGAATTACAAGGTACTGTTCGTAATGTGGTTGATTTTGGAGCCTTCGTTGATATTGGTGTCAAACAAGATGGACTTGTGCATATTTCAAAACTTAGCAATTCCTTTGTTAAAAATCCAATGGACATTGTTTCAGTTGGAGATGTTGTCACTGTTTGGGTGGATGAAGTAGATATGAAGAAAAATCGTATTGCACTAACAATGCGGAATCCAAACGGAAGTGTTAAATAATGAAACAAGCAGAATTGCAGCAACACATGGAAGAAGTGTCGCTGCAATTTTTCCACAAAGAATTTCGCCACCAGGCAAGCTTTAATAATAGACTGCGCACAACTGGAGGTAGATATTTACTTCAAAGCCACAATATCGAAATGAATCCCAAATATCTTGAAAATTTTGGATTAGCATATTTTATAGATATTATGAAACATGAATTATGTCATTATCATCTACACCTAGAGAAAAAAGGGTACCAACATCGAGATAAGGATTTCCGGGAATTACTAAAAAAAGTAGGTGCACCACGATTTTGTGCAACAATACCACGAGAAATAACTATGCATGAATATACATGCGAGCATTGCAAGAAATCCTTTTTAAGACAACGACGTTTTAATGTAAATCGTTATCGCTGTGGGGCTTGCCAAGGTAGATTAAGAGAAACTGGCTCCCAAAAAATTTATACAGAAAATGCTTAAAAGTCTTGCTTTTTAAGCGTTTTCTGCGTATACTTATGGAAGTCAGATAATTCCACAGTAGCTCAGTTGGTAGAGCAATCGGCTGTTAACCGATCGGTCGCAGGTTCGAGTCCTGCCTGTGGAGTTTGGGGAAGTACTCAAGTGGCTGAAGAGGCGCCCCTGCTAAGGGTGTAGGTCGCTCGCGCGGCGCGAGGGTTCAAATCCCTCCTTCTCCGTTGAAACAAAAGTCAGTAATCTAGAATTACTGGCTTTTTTATATGGAACTAAAAAACGAATCTCTCTTACTTTTCAATTTGCCCAATTAACTGGTTTTATGATTGCCCGAAATTATAAGGAATTTCAATGCAATTTTTTTCTAAAAGGATTTGCTGTTCATGCAAAATAAATTTGGCACACTTAAATTAAAATTATGCCTGATTGTAGCAACTATGCAAACTTTACAGTAGCGTTAGGAATTGGTTAAGCTTTCCAAGCGAATGGGAGGAGGCAAGTTTCTCTATGAAAAATTAAAAATTACTTGCAATAATTTTCGCTTCCTTGATAGCATTTTTCTTTATTTTATTAGTGTCATTTGACGATTTCGTAACACCTTCAATAAAAATAGCTTGAACATCCTTTACACCAAAGAAGGCTAATATTGTTTTAATATAAGAAAAGCCGTGCTCTTCGCCTTGCGATATACCGGTATGATAATTTCCTCCCGAAGATTGAATGCATAATGCTTTTTTTCTAATAAAAGTCCTTGTGGCCCCTCTTTTGTAAATTTAAATGTTTTTCCTGCGATAGAAATATTGTCAAAATAAGCCTTAAGCACTGGAGGGACACCAAGATTCCAAAGAGGAGTTGCAAAAACATATTTGTCTGCATGGATAAATTGATCCAAGTTTGCCGTCATCAATTGAACTTTTCGTTGATGTTCTTCATAAAGTTCATCGTATTTGACTGTTCCAAAAACGCTCCCTAAAATTGCTTGATCCAGAAAAGGAATTTCTGTTTTAAATAAGTCTAGCTCTTCAATTTCGTCATTGGGATTTAATCTTTTATATTCTTGAATGAATTCTTGTCCAACAGATAAACTAAATGAATCATTGACGGTTTTTACATTTGCTGCGATATATAATATTTTTGCCATTTGCTAATAGCCTCCGATTTTTAATGTGATGTTGTTTGCCGGCTTACTTGCTTGTTGCATCAACTGATGTTATCATTTTAACAGTTATTTTCATTTGCACAAAAATGCACTTTTTTGTAAGGTACTACCTAAAATGATAGTAAGGAGAAAATTATGAATCGAGAAAAAAATTTTAATTGCCCGGTTGAAGCACCTATTTCTTTCATTGGTGGAAATTTAAAGCTATTATTCTTCATTACTTAACAAACTATACTTTACGTTTTAATGAATTACAAAAACTTGTTTCAAAAGCTACTCCTAAAATGCTTACACAGCAATTACGAGAACTTGAAAGAGATGGGTTAATTAGTCGGAAGGTATATCCGGTCGTTCCTCCAAAGACAGAATACGCTTTGACAGATTTTGGGCGGAGTTTAACGCCAATATTAAAAGCTCTTTGTGACTGGGGTACAATTTATATAGAGAACGATTGGACTTGGATTGCCACAAATCCTTCTTAAAATAACATGATATAGTTAACCTAAATATACACAAAGTCAATATTATAGGTATTTTTTTAAAAGATATCTTAAAACTAGATGGCATAGCTATAGTTTTAAGGTGTTTTTTTATTTGGAAAATATTATTAGTAGAGATCCATTTTTATTTAAAGTTGGGTTTCATAAATAAAGTTGTTATAATAATAAAAAGGTTTCAAGAAAGGAATAGATATGGATAATAAATTAGCATTTTCAACGATTGATGAATATATCGAAGGGATGCCGCCAGAAACACAAGCAACTCTACAGCGAATTAGAGAAACTATCCAAGCCGTCGCTCCTGAGGCAACCGAAAAAATTAGTTATCAGATGCCAACGTTCTATTTTGAAGGAAATCTTGTTCATTTTGCGGTTGCAAAAAATCATTTTGGTTTTTATCCAGCGCCCAGTGGTATTGTTGCTTTTGAGTCTGAAATAAGTGAATATAAACATTCTAAAGGAGCCGTTCAATTTCCGATTAATCAACCAGTTCCATACGATTTAATAACAAAAATGGTTACTTTTCGACTAGCTGAGAACAAACAAAAAGCAGCAGAAAAGTTAGCAAAAAAAAAGAAAAAATAGTAAAAAAGCTTTCTCCTTAAAGGGAGGAAGCTTTTTGTTTGGTCATTTATATATAAAAGACTAGACATTTAATTTAAAATGAGTATAATAATAAATAGAAAACGTTTTCTTTTTAGAAATATATCATGTTTGGGGGAAGTAAATTGAATAAGTTTATGGAGTTACTTGGGGAGAAATTAATGCCTTTTGCTGCAAAACTGGGAGAGAATAGGTATTTAACAACATTACGAGATGCATTTATGTTGGCATTCCCACTAACTATGTTTGGTTCGATTGCTGTTGTTTTAATGAATTTACCATTTTGGAGCGATGAGACAAAAGCGGTATTGCAGTTATACCTTGGAAATGCACAAAGCGCCACGATGAGTATTATGACTGTTTTTGTTGTTTTTGGAATCGGGTATTCTTTGTCTAAATATTATAAAGTGGAAGCGATTTACGGGGGTGCTGTTGCCCTTGCTAGTTTCTTGATTTTAACGCCATTTTTCTTTAATAGTCCAGATGGAGAACTTATTACTGGAGCTCTTTCACTTGATCGCCTCGGAGCAAAAGGAATGTTTATCGGGATGATTAGCGGTTTTATTGCTGCAGAATTATATCGTTTTTTTGTTCAACGCGATTGGACAATTAAAATGCCAGCAGGAGTTCCACCAGCAGTAGCTAAATCATTTGCAGCACTAATTCCGGCAATTTTAACATTAAGTATCTTTTTAATAATTAATGTTATTGTACAATTCTTCTTTAATACAAACTTACATGATGTTGTTTATACAGTTATTCAAAAGCCATTAGTAGGGCTAGGTTCTGGAATTGTTCCAACTTTAATTGCGCTATTTTTTATTCAAGTATTGTGGTTTTTCGGGCTACACGGGCAAATTATTGTCAACTCGGTGATGGATCCAATTTGGAATACTTTAATGCTGGAAAACTTAGATGCATATAAGGCTGGGTTACCATTACCGCACATAGTTACCAAACCATTTATGGAAGTATTTACGGTAGGTATGGGTGGCTCTGGGATGACTCTAGCAGTTGTAATTGCGCTAGCATTTCTAATGAAAAGTAAGCAAAGTAAAGAAATTGGTCGATTAGCACTTGGACCAGGACTTTTTAACGTAAATGAACCGGTACTTTTTGGGATGCCGATTGTATTAAATGCGACAATATTAATTCCATGGATTATTGCACCACTTATCGTAACAGCACTGAATTATTTTGTAATGGCTGCTGGGATTGTTCCAACTCCAACAGGGGTTGCTGTTCCTTGGACTGTACCAATTGTAATTAATGGTATTCTTGCAACTAACTCATGGCTAGGAGGTGCACTTCAAGTAGTAGATTTCTTTATTGTCTTAGTCATTTGGTACCCATTCTTAAAACTGATTGATCGTGCTAATATTGCAAGAGAATCAGAAGCAGTTGAAAAATAAGTTATGTTTTGTTATTCGATATGCTATAATTTGATTTGACATGGCTAGACATTTTTAATTTCGAATGAAGGAGCGGTCGAATTGGTTAAGTATGAAATGATAGCAGCTGATATTCGCGATAAAATAAACGACGGTACTTATCCACCGGAATCTATTCTTCCTGATCAAGTTAGTTTATGTGAAACGTATGATTGTAGTAGAATGACAATAAAAAAAGCATTTGATGTGTTAGCGCTCGAAGGTCTCGTTTACAGGCAACGAGGAGCGGGAACTTTTGTTATGAAAAATGCGCTTGCGAACAAACAAGATGCTAGTTTACGAGAGTATGATGGACTTACCAAAATGATGGGTGATAATCGCATTACAAGTAAAATTATTGCATTCGACATCACCTTCCCTGATGAAAAAACGCAAGAACAACTTTTAATTAAAGCGGATCAGCCTGTTTATAAATTGATTCGTTTACGCCTTTTGGATGGAAAACCTTATGTATTAGAACATACGACTATGCCCGCAGATCTTGTCCCAGGTTTAACAAAAGAAATTTTACATCATTCAATTTATGCGTATTTACAAGAGTCACTTAAGCTTGTTCTTAGCGGCGCATTTCGAAAAATTAATGCGGATAAGCCGTCTAAGTATGATAAAGAATATTTGGCTTGCGGAGAACATGATCCAGTGCTTGAGGTGGAACAAGTCGTTTATTTAAAAGATGGAAGACCTGTTGAATATTCAAGATCTAGACATCGCTATGATACAAGAAGTTTTATTATGGTTGATCATCGCGAAAAGTAAAATAAAGTCAGAGAGAATACGCTCCTCTGACTTTATTTTTATAGGAAAAATGTATAAAAAATCCTCTGCAAATAAATTTAAAAATATGAAATAAAATTAAGGAAATGCGTTGACAGTGTCTCAAATTATGTTATAATAAAAAAGCTGGTGTAAGAGAAATGAATTTTTATTGAATATATATTCATTTTTTAATTTTTCTCTGGCCCGTTGGTCAAGCGGTTAAGACACCGCCCTTTCACGGCGGTAACACGGGTTCGATTCCCGTACGGGTCACTTTTTATTCATTTTATATACATATGGTTCCGTGGTGTAGGGGTTAACATGCCTGCCTGTCACGCAGGAGATCGCGGGTTCAAATCCCGTCGGGACCGCTCTTAAAAGAATTCAAGTTTAACTTGGATTCTTTTTTATAGTCAAAATTGGACAACTATTTTTATTTGAGCTATAATCTTATTAATCGGATAAGAATTGTAAGATATAAATTGGAGGAATAAACAATGGATTTAGTGAAAAACGGAAAAGTATTAGAACTCGTGCATCCAAATGGCAATTGGCCTTTAATTAAAGAAGAGGGTTTTTCGCCAGTTCAAATAACCGTTGCGGCAGTTGCAGCTTGTAGTGGCTATGTATATCAAACTTTGCTAGAAAAGAAACGAATAGAGGTAAATGATCTTAGCCTTCATACAGAATATGAGCAAGATCAAGAAAGTGCTGTGCATGTTATAACAAAAATAAATGTTACTTTTACTGTTGACTTAGTAGATAAAAACAATGAAGCAAAGGCAGCAAAAGCCGTTCATTTAGTGAAAGATGCTTGCCCAGTTGCTAAAAGTTTGGATCCATCCATTGAAATTAACGAAATAGTTGTCTTTAAATAATCTCTGAAAGGACTGAGCAAAAAAAGCTCAGTCTTTTTTTTGTATCTAGTGTGGCTTGCTTACTTCAAGAGAAGCATTTATACTGAAAGCAAACTAGCAAACGAGGTGGCTTGAAATGGAAGAAAAGACAATAGTAGAGAAACTCCGACTAACAAAATTTAAAGAAGCAGTGATTCTGGATGCACCAACGGATATGGACTATTTTCAGCATTTACCAAGTTATGACAAACAATTGGCTAATAAGCAATATGATTTAATTTTTAAATTTGTAAAAACGTTAGATGAATTAGTTGTATTTATTAACCAAGTGATTACAGATAATCAACTTTTAGCGGATGGGTATGTGTTTATTGCCTATCCTAAAAAAGGAAATAAAAAATGGGATACATATGTTCACCGTGATGAGCTGATGCCAGCGCTTAAAACAGACGAGGAAGGATACATTGGACAAAGTAACTTGAAATTTGCTCGAATGGTCGCGCTTGATGAAACTTATACAGTTGTTGGAATGAAAGAGGCAACAAAGTTAAAAATAAAAGGTGTTAAGAAAAATAATCCTTCCGCCGATGAATATGCCGATTATGTTCCGCAAGTGGTAGCTTTTTTAGCGGATAAAGGAGATTTAGCAACTTTTTATAGTAATTTAGCGACTGGTTATCAACGAGTCTGGGCGAGGTATATTTATTCTGCCAAACAAGCAGCTACACAAGAAAAAAGGCGACTGGAAATGGTAGATATATTAAGTCAAGGTTATAAGACCAAAGAACATTTTAGACAAGGGAAAAAGTAACCAAATATTTTTTTGGTTATTTTTTGCGTTTGAAACAGCTTCCTTATGTAAAAAAACATAAGCATGTTAGAATAGAGAGGAAATGAATTGTAGAAAAAATCTTGGTGAACCGAAAAAAGGGGACGTGCAGGATGGCGAATTATATTAATAAAGCAAGGCGCCAAATTGACTTTGATCCATTTGATTTACGAATAGTTGCTGTGCCAGAAGTAGTAGCGGTTACTTTTAAACCACGAAACGAGCACACATTGCTTATTCGTATTGCGGATGTCGGCGCAACCTATCAGCCATTAAAAAATGAATCACTTTTCGAAGCTATTTTGCCAGTTCACTTTAACGATATAAACGAACAAGATGATTACTGGGGATTAAGTGAGAAAGAAGAAGCAGAGATGAAACTCTTTAATGAAGCGCATCGGGAAATGATTTATAAGTTTATTGACGCACATCCAGATTTCACTCAAATCATTGTCCATTGTCATGCTGGAGTAAGTAGAAGTAGTGCTGTTGCCATGGGTATTGCTGAGCATCTTGGTGACAATGATACGTTTACTAAACTCCAAGAAATCAAACGTTATTTACCAAATCCGCGGGTTCTCACAATAATGCGAGGCGAGGCGTATTTATAGAAATGAAGAAAAGTTAGGAGAGATTCGTATGGAAAGTCATTATGATTATATTGCAATCGGTGGGGGAAGTGGCGGAATTGCTTCCATTAACCGAGCTGCGATGCATGGAGCAAAATGTGCATTAATTGAACCGAAATTTTTAGGAGGAACATGTGTAAATGTAGGCTGTGTTCCTAAAAAAGTAATGTGGTATGGTGCGCAAATAAAAGAAGCAATGGATTTATATGCAGATGCTTATGGTTACAAAGTAGATGCAACTTTTAACTTCCAAAAATTAGTGGAAAATCGTGCCGCATATATTGAGCGAATTCGTGGCTCTTATAAGAATGGTTTAGATAATAATAAAGTTGATTGGATCAAAGGTTACGCAGAGTTTGTAGATAAAAATACATTAAAAGTTAATGGAGAAATAATTACCGCAGATCATATTTTAATTGCAACTGGAGGAGAACCAGTATTTCCTTCTATTCCAGGCGCTGAATATGGAATTACTTCAGATGGCTTTTTCGCCCTAAAACAACTACCAAAAAAAGTAGCGATTGTTGGTGCTGGTTATATCGCAGTTGAGCTTGCTGGCGTTTTACAACAACTTGGATCAGAAACGCATTTATTTGTACGTAAACATGCACCACTTAGAAAGTTTGATCCTATTTTAACAGATACATTAACAGAGATAATCGAAGAATCAGAAATGACATTACATAAACACGCTACTCCTCAAAAAGTTGAAGAAAACGCGGATGGAACGAAGACTTTATTTTTAGAAGACGGACGAACAGAAACAGTCGATGTACTTATTTGGGCAATTGGACGAAAACCTGTAATACATGGTTTACAAATTGAAAAAGCTGGTGTAGAACTGCTAAAAAGTGGACATATAGCTGTAGATAAATTTCAAAACACGAATGTTCCTGGTATTTATGCAGTTGGTGATGTTACTGGTCAATATGAATTAACCCCTGTTGCAATTGCAGCTGGTAGACGTCTATCAGAACGGCTTTTTAACAATAAAGAAAATGCGCATCTTTCCTATGAAAATATTCCAACAGTCGTATTTAGCCATCCAGCAATAGGTACAGTAGGTTTAACTGAACCAGAAGCCATCAGTAAGTATGGCAAAGAAAATATCAAAGTATATACATCTAAATTTACTTCTATGTATACAGCGATAACAGATCACCGTGAACCTTGTCGAATGAAATTAATTTGTGAGGGAAAAACAGAACGGATAATCGGTTTACATGGTATTGGATATGGCGTGGACGAAATGATTCAAGGCTTTGCTGTTGCAATTAATATGGGAGCAACCAAAGCAGATTTCGATAATACGGTCGCTATTCACCCAACCGGATCAGAAGAATTTGTTACAATGAAATAAGAAATAGCTTATGGAGGAGGATTACTTAAATGGGGAAAAAATTATCACTTTATTTTGTAAGACATGGACAAACTTTTTTAAATAAAAACTTACGGATGCAAGGCTGGGCCGATACACCACTTACACCAGAAGGAATTGAAGTGGTGAAGGAAAGTGGTCGTGGACTTGCTGAAACAGAATTTGTAGCCGCTTATTCCAGTGATTTACACCGAACAATAGCTACAGCCGGCTACCTTTTAAAAGAAAACAAGCATGCGTTTGGTCTAACATTAGAACCGCTAAGTGAATTTCGAGAAACTTTCTTTGGGTCTTATGAAGGCGAAAAAGGCGATGTTGCATGGAATGAAATTGCGAAACATATGGGGTATGCAAGCCAAGAAGAACTATTTCAAAAAGCAGATGTTCGCGAAACAATGAATGGGACAAAAGCAGCTGATCCAACAGGTGATGCAGAAGACTTTATGACTTTTTGGACGCGTGTGGAACAAGGATTTTTACATGTGATTAATCGTCACCGCGAAACAGGTGGAAATGTTCTAATTGTTGCACATGGTAATACTATTCGTAATATTGTTCATGAACTTGAACCGTCGCTTGATGAGGCAGTAATACTGGATAATGCAAGTGTAACGGTGCTAGCATATGAAAATGGTTTATTTAAATTAGAACGATTAAATGATACTTCTCATTTTACGAAAGCATAAAAATAGCGCTTTAGGAATTAATCCTAAAGCGCTATTTTTATGCTTTTGGTGCAGGTGGATCAGGTGGATTATTTTCTAAGGCCAGTTCGTCTCGCCTTAATTTAATTAAACGGTTAACATTGAGGATAACAGTTTTAACAACTGCATATACTGGTACACCTAAAATCATTCCAAAAATACCAGCCAAATTACCAGCTACGATTAAAATGATAATAATGGTTAATGGATGAATGGATAATGATTTACCCACAATATAAGGAGAGAGTAAATTAGAATCAAGTTGTTGCACAATCGTTACAACAACAATAACAAGTAATGCTTGAAGTGGCGAAGTGAAAAGCGCCACGATGACTGCAGGAGCTGCTCCAATAAAAGGTCCGAGATAAGGGATAATGTTTGTTGCACCGGCAATTAAACCAAATAATAATGCATAAGGCTGTCCGATAATTAAATAACCAACAAACGTAAACAAACCAACTACTAAACAGTCAATTGCTTGGGAACTAATATAAGTTGAAATAGTTTTGTTCATTTCTTTAATGATTTGTTTAGCTTCCTCACGAATTGCCGCTGGGAAGAAATTACCAGAAGACTCTACAAACTTATGACCATCTTTAAACATGTAAAATACGATAAACGGTACGGTAACAAGAATCATTACAAAACTAGAGACGAATGAAATAATGGCACCAAAGCTAGAAGCTACACCATCTACTACAGCTGACATAATTTTCGGCAGGGAGATATTTAATTTATCTAATTCAGCTTTTAAGTCAATTCCCTGGATGGATGGATTATTTGAAACACTCTGCAACCATTTTTCAAAATCTTGCCAATATGCAGGAATTGCTTTAGCAAGCTCGGTTACTTGATTAGCAAGTGTTGGTCCAAGTTGCATAACCGCAAGAACGACAAGTGTAATAAATGCAATGAAAATAATAATAACACTAAGAATTCGAGGTACTTTTCTTTTTTCTAGAAATAGTACTAATGGGTTAAATAAATAGAACAGAAAGCCTGCAACTAAAATTGGCATAAATAAAGTAGAGACGATAATGCCTATTGGTGAAAATATGTATTTCATTTGGAGCAGGATAAATACAACTGCGACAACAGCTAAAATCTCAATTGTCCAAAAGAACAGTTTACTATCCCTAAAACGTGAAAACTTCAAATTTTTCCCTTCTTTCTAAAACCTTTTTGTTATTTTTTATAGTACCATTATCTGCTTTAAATAGCCACTGAATTTACTATGATTGACTAGTAGTTATATTTGTTATACAATATATATAACAGTTTAGAGAGAGGTGTTTCTATGTTACTTGCAGTGGATCTTCAATCAGATGAGCCAATTTATACCCAAATATGTGACCAAATTATTGAAGGAATGGCCAAGCGAGAACTTTTGCCAGGGGATAAACTTCCATCAGTAAGAAGCCTCGGCGCGGATATTGGTATTAATTTTCATACAGTAAATAAAGCTTATCAAATATTAAAACAAGGCGGGTTTATTCAAATTCATCGGCAAAAAGGGGTAGTTATCCATCCAGATGGTGTCCAGAAGGCGGATGAGCAATTTTTAGCTAAGCTACAAAGTAAATTAAAGCCACTTATTGCAGAATCGGTTGTTAGAAGTGTAACAGAAGAAGAATGGATAAAAATAAGTAAGGCGATTTTTGAGGACTTGAAAGGATTGAACTAAAAATGGAAATTATCATATATATTTTTGTTAGTATAACTATCATTTCATTACAAGCAATTACACCATATATAATTCGAAAATCAGAATGTTTTGGTGTCAATGTAGGAGAACGGTCAAATCGAAAAGCTGACTTAAAACAACTAAAAAAACAATATGTCGGGCAAGTTTCTTTATGGACAAGCTTTGTAGCTATCATCGGAATTGCTCTATTGCAAGGATTTCATATGAATGAAGCTGCCCAAGCTGCAATTTTTATTGGGTCCATGTTTTTACAACTGATTGTATCATTTATTATTTACTATCGGTTCCATAAAACGACGCTCCAATGGAAACGAGAAAAAATCATGTCTGGAGAAATCTCGACAAATTCTATCGTAACAGTAGATACGAGTTTCCATCGCAGGAAAATGGTAATCTCCTATACTTGGTTCATTGTGCCACTGCTTATTTTTATTATTACACTAGCTATTACAGTCGTATTTTATCCGCAAGCACCTATGGAGTTTCCAACACATATGGATTTACAAGGAAATATAACGAGTACAACAGAGAAGTCGCCGAGAAGTGTCTTATTTTTCCCAATGCTACAATTAGTGATGATTGCTGTATTTCTATTTATCAATTTTGTTATTGCGAGAAGCAAGCAAATCGTTGAAAATGAAAATCCAGCAGACTCTTTAAAAAGAAATATGCTTTTTAGACAAATATCTAGTAAGTTTATGTTAATTATGTGCACAATTTTAATTATTGATTTCCTTGTGATCCAACTCGTCTTTTTATTGTCTTTACCAATTGAAATGATGATTACTACGATGATTATTTCGCTCATAGTTATTATTTTAGGAGTGATTTTGCTTGCTGTTAAAGTTGGGCAAGGCGGCAGTAGATTGAAATTTTCAACTGAACCAGACGGAGTGAATAAGCCAATTCGTGATGATGACTCATTCTGGAAAGCAGGCGTTTTTTATTTCAATCGCAACGATCCAGCCTTATTTGTTGAAAAACGCTTTGGTATTGGTTGGACCATAAATGCAGCTCGTCCAGTTGCTTGGTTATCTTTCCTTTTTATTATCGTAGCTATAGTTTTAATCAGTCTGTTGTTTTAAGTTAAGCAGATTGGGGTATTTACTATATGTTATATTTAAAAAAACAAACATCTTCTGGCGTCATATTCTTTTAAAAAAGGAGTAGATAATCATGGCGATTAAATCAAAACGACTAGAAGAATGGGAAGGATTTACCGGTATAGCACTTGTTCGTCAAGGGCTGGAAACGGAAGCTTTTCGAGCAGAAGTAAAATTAGCATTTCGACAAATGCTCCATTTAGCTGAGGAGTTAGATGATTTCTCCGAGCAAAAAATAGTTTACGGGATTTCAGTGCATAATATAGAAGATGGCTTAACGCACTATGCTGTTCTTCCTGTAGAGCAAAAATACACTGAATTAAAAGATCCGTTAGAGTGGATTGAAGTTCCAGCGCATACTTACTTTGTTGCCGAACACATTCCAGAAACAGATTTAAACGAAAGCTATCAACAAATTGCTAATGCGATTAAAGAGAAAAAATATAAACCTTATATCACAGCAAATAATCCGATTTTTGATCCACTACCTTTCAAATTAGAAGTCTATTCTAAAGAGGTGGGACAAATCACCAATATTGAAATTAGAATCCCTGTAATAAAAGAGCTTGATACGCAAAATGATGCCTAGGACATTTGTTCTGGGCTTTTTTATACTAGCAAGCTTTTTTTGATTGTGCTATAATAATAACGCTATTTTGTGATTATTTTAACAAGAAAGAAGGGATTCATGTGGGATATTATAGCCCGCAGGAAGTAACAGAGATTACTATTGAGAAAGGAACCCAAAAAGCGAATTCTAGTACATTAACGCTTGTTTTACTCGGATTTTTGGGCGGTGCATTTATCTCACTCGGTTACTTATTATACATACGTGCAGTTGGAACGATGCCTCACGAATGGGGAAGTTTTGCTACGCTAATAGGAGCAAGCCTTTTTCCAGTAGGGTTAGTATGCATCTTACTCGGTGGAGGAGAGCTAATTACCGGAAATATGATGGCGGTAGCGATTGCATGGTATGACAAAAAAATATCTTTTCAACAATTACTTAGAAACTGGGCAATTGTATCAGCAATGAACTTAGTAGGAGCCTTCTTTGTGGCTTATTTCTTTGGACATTTTGTTGGACTAACAGAAGGAGACTTTTTACCAAAAACAATAGCGACTGCTGGAGCTAAAGTTAATGACCCATTTTGGGTAGCATTTGTATCAGGAATAGGCTGTAACTGGTTTGTTGGTATAGCTGTATGGTTATGTTATGCAGCTAAAGATTTCGCTGGAAAAATTCTCGGGATTTGGTTCCCAGTGATGGCTTTTGTTGCTATTGGATTTCAACACGTTGTTGCCAATATGTTTATTATCCCAGCCGCAATTTTTGCAGGGTACTATTCATGGGCAGATTTCATTTGGAACGTAATCCCAGTTTATTTAGGAAATGTAGTTGGTGGAGCAATATTTGTTAGTTTGTTTTATTTCCTAGCATATAAGAAAAACGCTCCCAAAAAAGTAAAAGAAGAAGTACATCAGCCAATTGAAGAAAGTTAAAGAACGAAGCTATCTGTTTTTTTTTAATAGATAGCTTTTTTGAAAAGTTATTAATTAGTTGAAAAAGCAAGTTTATATATTATTAGGAAATGAGTTTTATGATTAATTTTTTTGTAAAAACTTTATTTTAGAAAGAAATCCTCTTCGTTAATTACGGAGGGGATTTTTCCTATTACTAGGAAAAAAATGTATTTGTAAGCGAATACAAAGGTTTATATAATTAGACTAAGTTAAAGAAAGGGAGGATACAGATGAAAAACATTTTACTTATTTGTGGTTCAGGAGCTTCCAGTGGATTTATGGCAGCTGCAATTAGAAAAGCGGCGAAGAAACAAGGAGAACAAGTTACAGTAAAAGCAGCAAGTGAGTCTCAAATCGACGAACGAATTAATGAAATTGATTACTTATTAATTGGTCCACATTTGTCGTATATGTTAGATGATTTAAAAGAAAAAGTGAAAGATAAAGACGTATTAGTAACTGTTATTCCTCAGGCTACTTATGGCTCTTTAAATGGTGAAAAAGCCTTGGAACTAATTTTGAATATGGAGGGATAAACAATGAACAACAAAGTGATGGATTTTATGACGAATAAATTTGCTCCAAAAGTAAATAAAGTTGTTAAAAATCCTTGGGTATCTGCAATACAAGATGCAATTATGTCGGCGCTTCCACTCGTTTTTGTCGGTTCTTTAGTTACCATTGTCTCTTTACTTAAAAATTTATTTCCGAAGATGCCTGATTTCTCGATGATTAGTAACTTTTCTTTTGGAATGTTTGGTTTAGTAGTTTCCTTTTTAATTCCTTATTATGTGATGGAAAAGAAAGGAAATAGCAGCCAAAAATTAATTGCTGGTGCGACTGGACTAGTCCTATTCTTAATGCTTTTATTTCCAACAATAACAGCGGATGGAAATGCAGTGTATATTTTATCTAGATTTGGAGCAACAGGGATGTTTCTATCAATCACTACTGGTTTATTTGTCAGCGTAATAATGAATTTTGCTGCAAAACGCTCTCTGTTTAGTGAAGACACACCAATTCCAGATTTTGTTGTTGGTTGGTTTAACAGTCTTTTACCAATTACATTTATTTTAATAGTTGGCTGGTTAATTACGGTACAGTTTAATATTGATTTCTTTGAAGTGATTATTGCTGTATTTAGTCCATTAGCTTCGATTGTACAATCTTATCCAGGATTTGTATTATCGGTATTTATTCCCGCATTTCTTTATACGTTTGGGATTTCTGGTTGGGTCATGATGCCAGCAATTTATCCAGTATATATGGCTGGACTTGCAGCAAATTCAGAAGCAGTAGCTAATGGTGGAACAGCTACAAATATTGCTACACAAGAAACAGTCTATGCTTTAATTTCTATTGGTGGCGTTGGAACGACATTATCACTTTCTATTATGATGCTAATTTTAAGTAAATCAATCCAATTAAAAGCAATCGGAAAAGCCGTAATCGTCCCATCAATTTTTAATATTAATGAACCATTATTTTTCGGAGCACCCATTGCATTTAATCCATACTTAATGATTCCAACTTGGATAAATGCCTTCTTAGTGCCTAGTATTGCATATTTTGTTATGACAGTTAATTTAGTCAATATACCAGCACAATCATTCTTACTTTGGTATATGCCGTACCCGGTAACTTCTTATTTAGCAACACAAGATTGGCGAGGAATTATTGCCTGTTTAGCGATTATTGTTATCACGTGGCTTGTATACCTACCATTCTTTAAAGCATATGATAATTCTTTACTTAAAAAAGAAAAATTAGAAGCACAAGAAACAAATCAAGAAATGGCTACAAATTGATTGGAGGAACCAAAATGTCAGAGCAAGACTATATAGAAGAGACAGATAGTTTGAATGAGCTATCAATGAATATATTAATTCATGCAGGAAATGCAAGAAACGATTTAGTACATGCTTTGAATTTTTTAGAAGAATTAGATTTTGACAAAGCAGAAGAAAGTATCCAAACAGCAAAAAAAGAAATTGTTATCGCACATGGATTACAGACAGATACACTCCAATTAGAAGCGTCAGGTAATCAAATTCGCTATTCAACCCTTTTCTGCCACGCACAAGATACATTGATGACAGCGAAAAGTGAAATTTTAATTGGTGAACACATGGTTAGACTATTTAAAAAAATGAATAAATAAATGAAAAAATAGGAGGTACAATTATGTTTGAAAATTATAAATTTCCGAAAGATTTTCTTTGGGGAGGAGCAATTGCAGCCAATCAGGCAGAAGGAGCTTTTCAAGTAGATGGAAAAGGAATAAGTTTGGCAGATTTACACAAATACCATACGGATAAAACCAATGAAGAAATTAGTGAGGAGCAAATTAAAGGGGTTAGTTTAGCAGATATAAAAGCAAATATAGTCGATAAAACTAGTTATTATCCAAAACGCCACGGCATAGACTTTTACCATACTTACCCAGAAGATTTAGCCTTGCTTGCAGAAATGGGCTTTAAAACATTCCGCACATCCATTGATTGGACACGAATTTTCCCAACTGGAGAAGAAGAGGAGCCTAATGAAGCCGGATTAAAATTCTATGATGATTTAATTGATAAAATTATTGAACTGGGTATGGAACCAATTATTACTATGCTGCATTACGAAACACCTGTTGAGATTGTTTTAAAACATGGTGGCTGGCATAATCGCAAAGTAATTGATTTATTTGTTAAATACGGAAAAACCATATTAGATCGATATAGTAATAAAGTAAAATATTGGATTGTTATCAACCAAATTAATTTAATTCAATTTGAACCATTTAACTCAACAGCTATTCCAAATGATGCCGTGGATGATTATCCGTCAGCTACATATCAAGCCATCCACAACCAATTTGTTGCAAGTGCAAAAATTTATGAATATGGAAAAACAATAAATCCTAATTTAATGATAGGAACGATGCTTGCCGATTGTACAGCGTATCCATATTCTTGTGAGCCAGATGATATTGTTCTAGCAATGAAACGCAATCGAATGGAATACTTCTTTGCAGATGTACAATTCCAAGGCGAATATCCACAATATGCACTTAATTATTTTGCTGAAAATGGAATAACAATAGACATTAACAAAGAAGACCAAGAAATTTTACGCAACAATACAATGGATTATTTAGCTATTTCATACTATTATTCTCAAATGGTAGACTCTAAGAAAAATGACTTAGATCCAGCATCCAGAACGCCAAATCCACACTTAAAAGCTAATCCTTGGGGCTGGGCAGTTGATCCAAAAGGCTTATATAACGCCCTATCACAATACTGGGATAGATACCATAAACCAATCATCATCGCCGAAAATGGTTTTGGAATGTATGACAAAGTAGAAAATGGCGAAGTAAATGACGATTACCGAATTGATTATCTAAAAGCACATTTACAAGAAATGAAACGAGCGATGTATGATGGTGTAGAAGTGATTGCATACTGTGCTTGGGGACCAATTGATATTGTAAGCTGTTCCTCTGCACAAATGGAAAAAAGATATGGCTTCATTTATGTTGATTTAGACAACGAAGGACATGGTACAGGCAAAAGACTTAAAAAGAAAAGTTTTTCATGGTATAAAAAAGTAATAGAGTCTAATGGGGAAGATTTAGAAGCATGATTTGATAAGGCCAGTTGTAACCCTCATACAACTGGCCTTATCTATATAGGGGGTACCGGAAAAATGGATACGCAAAAAGAAATACTAGCTTATTTGTCTAAACATACAAATAAGTGGGTTACCTCAAATGAGTTAGCAGATTTTTGTGAATGCACGACACGGACGATTCGTTTGAAAGTTGTTAAAATAAATGAAGCAAAACCAGATTTAATTAAATCGAATCAACAAGGCTACCAGCTAAATGAAAATGTAAAATTAGAATTACCAGTGGAAAATGACTCAACAGAGCGAAAATCGCTATTATTACTACAACTAATTAAAAATTCAACCAAAGGCGTTGATTTATTTGATCTCGCTGATATTTTATATATTTCAGAAGTTACTTTAAAAAAAGACATCCAGCAATTAAAAAAAGAACTTAAAGATGTAGATGTTCAAATCGTTATTAGTAAAAATAGAATTAAACTGCTTGGGAAAGAACGCGCCAAACGAAAATATATGATTTCCTTATTATATGAAGAAGGTGGCTACAAGGAAAGCATCAAAGGGCATATTCAAGAAATGATTGGAGCTATTTCTATTGATAAACTACAAAATATTGTCGGAGAAGTGCTAGCTAAGGAATCCATTACAACAAATCAGTACTCTATGATGAATATAGTTTTACATTATGCAATTAGTATGGTGCGCATTCAGCAAGGAAATACACTCATTGAAACCAAAAGTGCGCTAATAAAAAAAGCATCAAAAGAATATCAAATATCAAAGAAAATCGCTGGAATAATTTCCGAAGAATACCAACTAGATTTTTCTGAAGAAGAAATCAAACAATTAGCGCTACTTTACGTGGGATTACAAAATGAAAAATCAGCCAATGCCAATCAAGCAGAACTAGAAAAATTTGTTGATAGCAAAATTATTCGTGCTTTAGAAATAGCCCTTACCAATGTTTGGGAAACCTACTTAATTGATTTACAAAATGAACAGCTTTTTATTAAATTAGCTATTCATATCCAAAGTTTATATTACCGAGCTCGTTATAAAACCTATACAAGAAATTTAAGTTTGTTAGACATCAAAACTTCCTACCCAGTCACTTTTGATATTGCTGTGTATATTTCATCGGTACTACAAGAAAAATTGGATATTGACTTTAATGAAGATGAGATTTCCTTTATCGCCTTACATATTGGTTCCTTTTTAGAAAGTCAAAATCGGGATCATGTTAAATTAAAAATCGGATTACTGGCAGATGATTATCATGATTTACGAATGAATATGGTCAATAAATTACATGAACTATTTGAAAAAGAAGCAGAAATTAAAGTTATTAAAAAAGAAGTAGCCGCAAAAGATTTAGATATATTACTTACAACGAATCGAGATATCGCTTTAGAAAAAGCAGGGTCTATTTTTATTCATCCATTGCTAACAAATAAAGACATTAAAAAAATCACTAGTAGAATTCACACGAAGCGACGAATTCTGGAAAATAATCAATTAGCCAAGCAAATCGACCGTTATATCGATAAATCACTTTATTCCAACCAAATAGATCCTTCCGAGCTGACCCCGGTAAAAATTAGACTTCAAATGGCAACTAAAATGGAAAAACGAGCCTTTGTGAATAAAGATTTCCATGAAAAAGTAGAAAAGCGCGAACAAATGGCACCAACTAGTTTTCCTTCAGGTATCGCAATTCCGCACTCTATCGAAAATGATGCCAAGAGAAGTGGTGTTTCAATTATGACCCTTCAAGAACCGATTTTTTGGAATGAAGTAGAGGTAAAATTAATAGCCCTCGTTGCTATCAGTAAAAAAGATGCTAATGAATTTAATGATTTTTTTGAGAAATTTGTTGAAATTGTCTCCGAACAGATTAATGCTAAAAGATTATCCATGGCAGAGAGCTTTGAGGAGTTTGTTCAAAAGTTAAAAATGATGATTGAAGAAAATGAATAGTGAAGAGCCGTGTTTTTATAGCATGGCTTTTTTCTATTGAAGAATTAATTAAAGTAGGCTATAATGAAACTATCAAACGAAAAGGAGTGTTATCTTAAGCCAATGAAATTCTAATCCTGCACTATATGAAAAAATGAAGAAAGCTATCACCAATAGGAGATAGAAACTATTTTTTTCGGACGGGATTCGTATGTTCATTTTGCATGATAACACAGCCAATAGTTTTTTTGGTGTATTTTGCGGATTCCTCTCTGAAATTTTCAGGAGGTTATTTTTTATGTCTATAATCGAAATTAATCAATTAAAAATAGAAGTAGCAGATCGAGAGCTAGTCAATATTCCACATCTGCTTGTAAATCGTAAAGCAAGAATAGGTATTATCGGTCATAACGGACTTGGTAAAACCACTCTTATGGAAGTAATCGCAGGTGTTAAAGAACCAGTTGCTGGAGAAGTAACTGTTCAAGGAAGACTCGCCTATATTAAACAATTACCAACCGAAAAAAGCACAAAAAGCGGCGGTGAAAAAACAAGAAAAGCCATTCAACAGGCAATGCGTCAAAATCCTAGTGTTCTACTGGCAGACGAACCAACCAGTAACTTGGATGTGGAAAGCGTAAAACATTTAGAACGACAATGGGAAGTCTTTCATGGAGCATTAATTATCATCTCCCATGACCGCGCCTTTTTAGATAGCCTTTGTACTGAAATATGGGAAATTAAAAATCAAAAAATCCAGGTATATAAAGGCAATTATCATGCTTATTTAGAGCAAAGGAAACAACAAGAAAATCAAGCAGAAATGGCATACAAAGAATTTAAAAATAAAAAGAAACAACTAGAAGCCTCGCAAACCTATCATGAAGTTGAAGCTGGGCGAATTGTAAAACCCGGAAAACGACTGAATGCAAAAGAAGCAAGTGCCTTTAAAGCAGGAAAAGGAACACAACAGAAAAAACAACATAGCACCATAAAAGCGCTCGATAAACGAATTGAACGTCTTGGAAATGTTGAAAAACCACATAAAACCAAACCAATAAAAATCGCAACTCCAGAAAGTCGTATTATCAAAAAAGGAAATACCGTTTTAAGTGCCGCAGAAGCCACATATGAAATAGCTGGAAAGCAACTATTTACAACAACTGCTTTTTCTATAAAGGCAGGCGATAAAGTAGCGCTAATTGGTGACAATGCAAGTGGTAAAACAACTTTTCTAAGAGAAATTATTCAAGAAAATCCTAAACTAGTAAGTAATAATCAAGCAAAGATTGCCTATTTTGACCAAGAATTAAAAGGCTTAGATTTAACAAAATCACTTTTAGAAAATATTACTGAAATGAGCGTTCAAAACAAACAAATTACAAAAGAAGTGCTTGGGAGTATGCACTTTAAAGAAGCGGATTGGCAAAAAGAAGTAAGGCTATTATCGGGTGGGGAACGAGTGAAGCTGCTTCTTAGTATGCTGCTTGTAAGTGATGCTAATTTTCTCATTCTTGACGAACCAACAAATTATTTGGACATTTTTGCGATGGAAGCATTGGAGATATTTATTCAAAATTTCACTGGGACAGTTCTTTTTGTTTCACATGATAGGACATTTATAGAGCATGTAGCAGAACAGCTTCTAGTGATTGAAGCTGGCAAGATGAACTTTTACCGAATGAGTTTTGCAGAATACGAAGCTAGTAAAGCACCTAGCGATGTCACAGAAGAGGACAAGCTTATTCTTGAAATGCGAATGTCAGAAATCGCCGGGAAGCTAATGCAGCCTAATTTAAAAGCCGAAGAGAAAACCCTACTAGAAAAAGATTATCAAGAAGTTATCGCCAAAAGAAAGCTATTCAATTGAATGGCTTTTTTTGGCATTTAATAAATAGTTATAATGAATCATTTGGTAAATGGAACGAAAACCGAGTAATAATTAGTTAATGGGAACTTTCCTTTATGCTTGATTTCTTTAAAAGATAGGCTTAGAATCAAATAGTTATTAAAAGAGCAAAGAAAGAAGGAATCCCATGTTTAGTCATCTTCCGGATTCATTCCTACAAATGAACACGATTTTTATCTCAATTTTAATTGAAGCATTACCATTTGTGCTTATTGGAGTGTTTATTGCCGGATTTATTCAAATGTTTATTTCAGAAAAGTTTATTGCACGTGTTATCCCTAAAAATAAATTTCTAGCAGTTATTGTTGGTTCATTAATTGGTGTTCTTTTTCCGTCTTGTGAATGTGGGATTGTCCCGATTGTACGTAATTTATTAGCAAAAGGAGTGCCGCTTCATGCGGGAATTGCTTTTATGCTCACAGCACCAATTATTAACCCTGTTGTGTTATTTTCAACCTATGTTGCATTTGGCAGTAGCTGGGAAGTTCCAATATTACGCGTTGTCGGCAGCCTTGTTGTTGCTTTAGTAGTTGGAAATATTATTGCTTATTTTTATAAAGGAACTGGACTAAAAGAGCGCTTTTTAAAATATGAAACAGCCAGTGAGAAGGTTGCAGTATCTTCCGGAAATATAGCTACTGCTGGAGCACCAACTGAAATCACTACAACACATTTTCAAGCTTTAGAAGCAGATACTAGCCATATGCATCACCACCATCATCACGGCGAAGAACATGTTCATGAAGAAATGTCAGTTAGCCAAAAAGTGTGGCATACAGTACAACATGCAGTAGATGAATTCTTCTCAGTTGGAAAATATTTAGTATTTGGTGCACTGTTAGCGGCCGCAATGCAAACGTATATAAAAACATCTACACTAGTATCCATTGGTCATGGTCCGATACTTTCTATTCTATTAATGATGGTACTCGCATTTGTACTCTCGCTATGTTCAGAGGCAGATGCATTTATCGCTGCATCATTTCGCAGTGTTTTCTCAACTCAATCTATCGTTGCCTTTTTAGTATTTGGACCAATGCTTGATATTAAAAATTTAATGATGATGTTAGGTGCTTTTAAAACGAAATTTGTCTTATTAATTGTTTCTAGTGTTACGATTGTTGTCTTTTTATATGCTTTGGTTATTTAAACGAAAGAAGGTGAGTAGATGTTTCGCGTTTTTATATTATTTGGCTTTGGATTTTATTTAATGCAGCTACATATTTCGGGTGATATTAGTAAATATATCAATATGAAGTATTCTTACTTATCGTTTTCTGCGATGATTGCTGCTTTTTTACTTGCACTCGTTCAATTGATTATGGTGTTTCGAGATGAAGATATTGGCACAAAAACAGAACATTTAGGGCATACCCATGAAGGTGAAAATACGATTTGGAAAAAAATACTTGTTTATGGGCTACTTTCCTACGCTTTAATTGCTGGATTTATGTTTCCAGTTGCGACGCTTGATTCAACGATTGTTTCCGCAAAAGGCTTTCATTTTCCAAAAAATAATGAGGCGGGGGATGATCCCTATGCTCAAAATCAATTTTTACGTCCCGATACAAGTGGTTACTTTGGTCAAACCGATTATGAAAAAATGATGGAAAAAGAAAAAGCGAGTATTATCAATCAAAATCCTATAAAAGTAACAGACAGTAATTATTTAATGACAATGGAAATTTTATACAATTATCCTGGAGAATTTGCAGGTAAAGAAATTGAATTTACTGGCTTTGTATATAATGATGATGTAACGAAAGACAATAAACTATTTTTATTCCGTTTTGGGATTATTCACTGTGTAGCAGATTCAGGTGTGTTTGGAATGCTAGTTCAAATGCCAGAAAAAACTAGCTACCCAAACGATACTTGGCTTTCTGTTAAAGGGACGATTACGCAGGAGTACTATGCACCTTTCAAAATGACTATCCCATCAGTGGATGTGTCATCTTTCAAAGAAATCGGTAAACCAAAATCCGTTTATGTCTACCGTAAATATTAAAATCGCTACTTGCGGATTTAATCAGCTTGCGTTATTCTTATATAAGGCTGTTTACGTATTCACGAATGAATAAAAGGATGGACATGCAAATGAATGATTATAAGCACTACTTTCATTTCCAAAGAGAAGAATGGCGCAAGCTGGAAGTGAGTAAAGACCAAATTTTAACTGCGGAGGAATTGGAAGAAATTCGTGGTTTAAACGATCGAATTTCATTACAAGATATCTCTGAAATTTATTTACCGCTCATTAAATTGATTGCAATTCAATATCATGAAGCCATTTTTATTCACGGCGAAAAAATGGAATACTTAAAGAAAAAAGAATCGCGCGCACCTTTTATCATTGCACTAGCAGGAAGTGTTGCTGTTGGTAAAAGTACAACAGCACGTGTTTTTAAATTAATGCTAGATCGCTGGTTTTCTAAAACAAGACAAGTAGAATTAGTCACAACAGATGGTTTTTTATATCCTAATAAAGTTTTAGAACAACAAGGAATTATGAATAAAAAAGGATTTCCAGAAAGTTATGATCGTGAGCGTTTTTCTTGTTTTTTAACCGATTTAAAAGCCAATAAAGAGGACGTTGAGGTACCACTTTATTCGCATTTTACCTATGATGTGTTAGAAGAGACAAGAACATTACATAATCCAGATATTGTGATTATCGAAGGGATTAATGTTTTACAAGCGGATCAACATGAAAGTCTATTTCCAAGTGATTTTTTTGATTTCTCGGTTTATATGGATGCAGATGAAGAAGACATTAAGAAATGGTATTTAGAGCGTTTCTTTATGCTTCGTGAAACGGCTTTTCAAGATGAAAGTTCTTATTTCCATCCCTATACAAAAATTGACCAAAAAGAAGCGGAAAATTTTGCGCTAGATGTTTGGGATACCATCAATGGAGTCAACCTAAAAGAAAATATCGAAAAAACAAAGTATCGTGCGGATTTAGTCCTTCACAAGGGCGCAGATCACCTTATTTCCGATATATATTTACGAAAATAACCGAATGTAGTATTAGAGGAAAACTTCTAACTACATTCGGTTTTTCCTTTACTTTTTCAAAAAAGTACGTATAATACAAAGTGAGTAATCACTCATTTTGAAGGAGGGGAAATAATGACAGAAATAGCAATTAAAGTGACCAACCTAGATGTTCAAATTGGTAAAAAGCAAATTCTATCTAATATGTCACTTGAAATCAAAAAAGGTGAAATTTTTGGCTTAATTGGTCCATCCGGTGCTGGAAAGACAACGCTAGTAAAAACAATTATTGGTATGGAAAAAGCTACAACAGGACAAACAGAAGTATTAAATAAGGTGATGCCAAGTCTACCTGTCATTAGTAAAATTGGTTATATGGCACAATCAGATGCGCTATATACAGATTTAACAGCTAAAGAAAATCTCGATTTTTTCGCTTCACTTTATTCAATTAAAGGAAATACAAAGAAAGAGAGAATGAATTACGCTGCTAATTTAGTTAATTTGCAAGCAGATTTAACGAAAAAAGTGAGCAACTATTCAGGTGGAATGAAACGTCGACTATCACTTGCTATTTCTGTGCTTGCTGACCCTGATGTACTTATATTAGATGAGCCGACTGTCGGAATTGATCCAGAATTACGCAAAAGTATTTGGGATGAACTTGGAGATCTTAAGGCAAATGGGAAATGTATCCTTGTAACGACACACGTGATGGATGAGGCCGAAAAGTGTGATCGCCTTGCAATGATAAGAAATGGAAAAATAATCGCTATTGGGACGCCTCAGGAGCTTTCAAGCAAAACCAAATCTGGTAAATTAGAAGATGCCTTTTTAGAATTTGGAGGGGAGAACTAATGCGTATTTTAGCTATTGTTAAACGGATTATTAACCAATTTCGACGGGATAAACGTACACTCGCTTTAATGTTTATTGCACCGCTCTTGCTAATCACATTGTTAACCTATTTATTTGAAGGCGATACGGTAAAACCAGTTGTAGGTGTAAGCGGTATTTCTGACTCAATGGTAAAAGAACTTAAAGCAAATGATTTAACCATTAAAAACTATCCAGAAAATACTTCTGCTAGTGATAAAATAAAAGATGCTGATTTAGACGCATTTTTTGAGCAAAACGGTGAGAAAATAAAAGTAACATATGAAAATAGCGAGCCTGCCATTAGTAAAGAAATTGGCTTGAAATTACAAAAAACTTTAATGCAAGAGCAGCAACAACAAGTGAAAAGTCAGGCGAAAACAACCGGAGAAGCGTTGGCAAAAGCTGGCATAGATCCAAGTACAATTCCTTCTCTTTCAAGTGGACCTGAAAAATTAACCATTTCGACCGATTATGTATACGGAGATAAAGACACTAGTTTTTTTGATACTATAAGCCCTATTTTCATAGGATTTTTCGTCTTTTTCTTTGTATTTCTAATTGCCGGTATATCTTTCCTGAGGGAGAGAACAACTGGGACATTGGAAAGATTAATGGCAACACCAATCAAAAGAATAGAATTAGAACTCGGCTACTTGATTGGATTTGGGATTTTTGCTTTACTGCAATCTATTCTTGTTGCGGTATTTTCTATCCAAGTACTCGGCATGATGCAAAACGGTTCTTTATTCCATGTTTTATTAATTACACTTACACTTGGTCTGGTTTCGCTTGCACTAGGGATTCTGCTTTCGACATTTGCGAATAATGAGTTTCAAATCGTCCAATTTATACCGATTGTAATAGTACCTCAAATATTGTTCTGTGGGATTTTCCCGTTAGATGGAATGGCTGATTGGTTAGTATGGATTGCTCACATTATGCCACTTTATTACGGAGCAGATGCATTAACAACTATCATGGTAAAAGGAGAAGGTTTTTCTTCCTTTGCGACAGATTTTTATATTTTACTTGGTTTTGTTCTTGTGTTTGTTGTATTAAATATTTTTGCGTTAAAAAAATACCGGAAAGTTTAATTAGAAAGGAAGCGATAGAAAGTGGATGCAGAAGGAGACATCTTGCGCCAAATGCTTGATTTAACTGAAAAAGAAACAAAAATGAGCGAGAAACAACGTCGTATAGTCGCGGCTTCAATTGAACTTTTTGCAGAAAAAGGCTATGCTGGAACATCGACGAACGAAATTGCTAAAAAAGCAGGCGTGGCTGAAGGAACGATTTTTAGGCATTATAAGACAAAAAAAGACTTACTTATGGCTATTACAATGCCGACTTTAATTGGAGGCGTTATTCCTTTTTTAGCACAAAGCTTTGTTAAAGAAGTTTTTGAAAGCGAATATCCAGATTTTCAGTCGTTCATTCGAGAAATTATTGTGAATCGCTTTGAATTTGCCAAAGAAAATGGAAAAGTTATTAAAATTTACTTTATGGAATTGTTTTATCATGATGAGCTTAGAGTCCAATTTTCCGAAATATTTATGACTCATGTGAAAGGACAGTTTGATCAAATGATTGATTATTACAAAGAACGCGGCGAAATAGTTGATATGCCAAATAGTACAATTATGCGAGCCTTAATAACGAATATCGTTGGTTTTATGTTGACGAGATTTGTTGTTATGCCAGAAGCTAATTGGGATGATCCAAAAGAAATAGATGATACTGTTACGTATATTATGCATGGCTTGGGAAAGTAAAATATAAGCACAAATATAAAAAATGAATTCTTTTTAGGAAAGGGGGTTAATTAGTGAAACAATCCATCGTTCATATCGCTTTAGTTGTTAAAGATTATGATGAAGCTATTGCATTTTATACACAAAAGTTAAATTTTGAATTAGTGGAGGATACCTATCAACCAGAACAAGATAAAAGATGGGTCGTGGTATCGCCACCTAATTCCACAGGGACAACAATGTTACTTGCGAGAGCTTCTAAACCAATACAAACTGATTTTATCGGTAATCAAGCAGGTGGTAGGGTCTTTTTGTTTTTAGGAACAGATGATTTTTACCGGGATTATAACGAAATGATAGAAAAAGGGATAGAGTTTGTAAGAGAGCCGAAAACGACAGAATACGGAGAAGTTGCAGTATTTAAGGATTTATATGGCAATTTATGGGATTTAGTTCAGTTTTCAGAAGGGCACTTGATGAATAAACGAATATAAAAAGTAACCCGATAAAATAAGCGAGTCCCGAATAATCAGGGCTCGCTTATTTTTATTTATTTTCTTCTGAATCAGTTGTTTTTTTCTTATTGTAATTGTATTTACTTGGATCTACTTTTTTGAATCCTTCAGGAGCATAGAAACGTAATAAATCGCCTTGTAAGACCGAATCAGAAAGTTCTAGCTCTTTTGATACTTTTTCTTTCGTGTCTTTCATTTCTTGCGTCTCTGTTGCAATAGGTTCACCTGTTTGTTGATTATACATGTTACCACCAATCATGGAATAATTCGGAGTAATATAATCACCATTTCGGAAAGGAACTAATTGTTTATGATCTTCAGAAAGTAAGTCTGTACCAAATTGCAAGTATTCTTTATTATCAATTCCAAGTAAATGGAGTAGCGTTGGTAGCAGATCCACTTGGCCACCATATTGTTCTTGAACGCCACCTTTAACACCAGGAACATGAATCATTAAAGGAACACGTTGAGCTTGAGCATTTTCAAAAGAGTTATAGTCTTTACCAAGAATTTTTGTCATTGCTTTTTCATGGTTATCAGAAATACCATAGTGATCACCATACATAATAATCACGGAATTATCATAAAGTCCGGATTTTTTCAAGTAATCAACAAAGCTTTTCACGGATTCATCTAGATAATGCGCTGTTTGGAAGTAAGTATCAACAGATGAATCACCAGTTGTCGCTGGAGCAATCGTCGCATCCTTCTCATCAATTGGATAAGGGAAGTGATTGGTTAGTGTAATAAATTTGGTATAGAATGGTTGCGGTAGGGAAGACAGGTATTCTTCCGACTCTTGGAAGAACGGCTTATCTTTTAATCCATAGTTAGAAACATCCGCCTCATTCATATCATAATAACTAGCATCAAAGAAATGGTCATAACCAAATTGTTTATAAATTTCGTCACGATTCCAGAAGCTCTTATAGTTACCGTGGAAAACGGCACTAGTGTAACCTTGTTGACCTAAAATAGCTGATGCTGATTCATATGTGTTTTGACCTTTTGTAGTAAAGGCAGAACCTTGAGCTAACCCATAAAGAGAATTCTCAAGCAACATTTCAGAATCGGCCGTCTTACCTTGTCCAGTTTGGTGGAAGAAGTTCGTAAAGCTTAGTGTATTTTGATCTTTAAAGAAAGAGTTAATAAACGGTGTGACTTCTTCGCCATTTAATTTATAATTCACTAAGAATTGTTGGAAACTTTCTAAATGAATATAAATAACGTTTTTGCCTTTTGCCTTACCATAATATTCTGGGTTTGGTGCGGCATATTTTGATTTTGTGTAATTTAGTACTTCAGTTACATCGCTACTGTCAGCAAGTGCTCGCTGCGTGGATGATTCTGTACTTTTCACTGCATCATAAATTTGGTAGTTAGTCATACCAAGATATTTTACAATATAGTTTCTATCGAATGTTCTAGTTAATAATTGTGGACGATCAATTTCAGCTAATCCTAAGTTTGCGAAGAACATTGCAATACCAAGAGTTAGTACACCAACCACTTTTCTTGCGCGAATACGAGCGGATTTATCAGGTTTTACAAAGCGGAAAGCAAGTAGCGCAATTAATAGCACAATATCTACAAAGTAAATTATATCGTGCCAGCTAAGTAAAGCAGTGATACTACTACCCATATCACCCATGTTTTGCATTTGTTTTGGATTAAGATTCGGAAGTGTAATAAAATCACTAAAGAATCTGTAGTAAACTATGTTCGCGTAAAGAATAAAAGTCATTAGGAAATCAATAACGATAATCCAAATAAACGAACGACGTCCCTTAGCAAAAAGTGCAAGGCCAAGGAAAAATATAGCCCCACTTAAAGGATTTATAAACAGCAAAATTTGCTGCATAAGATTTTCAATACCTAATTTAAATTCCATTTGATATGCAATATACGTTTTTAGCCAATACAGAATGACGGCTAGAACAAAAAATCCATAATTCTTGCTTAAAAACGTTTGGATTTTTATTTTCCAATCCTTCATGAAACACCTCTCCTACACACTATTTACTTAATTTATTTGTTTTTTGAGAATGAAAAAAGAAGCTGTATATATTAAAAAATAATTCTTACCATACAGCACCCACTTTAACATAATTCTAACACAAGATTAATAAAAGGCAAGTTATAACATATCCGACTCAAGTATGAATTTAGCTGAAATAGGCTGATTTTACTAGGTGTAAAAAGCCATTTTATAATGGATTTCTGTTAAAATAAGAAGAAAACATAGAGGTGAAAAATGAAACCGATTATTTCTAAAGATTTCTTTAAGAATAAAACAACGATCGAATTAGCACGAGATGTTCTTGGTTTGCGTTTAGTTCATCTAACATGCGATGGGATACTTTCGGGCTATATTGTCGAAACAGAAGCATATTTAGGAGCGACCGATATGGCAGCACACAGTTTTCAAAACCTTAAAACGAAGCGAACTGCTATTATGTTTCAATCTGCTGGTGCGATTTATATGTATCAAATGCACCGGCAAGTATTGCTTAATTTTATTACGATGAACGAAGGCATTCCAGAAGCTATTTTAATTCGAGCAATCGAACCAGATGAATTAGCCATACAGCGAATGGAGCAAAATAGACACGGAAAAACAGGTATAGAATTAACTAATGGTCCTGGGAAAATGACACAAGCGTTAGGATTAAGTATGCAAGATTATGGGAAAACACTTTTTAATAGCAATATTTGGTTGGAAGAAGCGAAAACACCACATTCAATAGAAGCAACTAATCGAATTGGTATACCAAATAAAGGTATTGCAACATATTACCCGCTGCGATTTACTGTGAATGGCAGCCCATATATTTCCGCTCAAAGAAAAAAATCTGTATCTGCTAAAATTTGGCAATAAATTTACAAATTTGTCACAGATGCGTTATATTTTTTGAATTATTATTAATATTCTTTGCGTCAAGAGGATGGCTACTATATAATAAAATAGTTACAAGGAGGAATTATATGTTAAAGAAAACAATTGCTATAATTATTTTAGTTATCGGTTTACTATTGATTTTTTCCCCATTCATTAAAAATGGTATTGTGAAATATTTAAGTGGACACGAAACAATCGAACAATATCAACCAGAAGACATTAAGAAAAATAATGATAAGGAAGCTACATTCGATTTTGAAAGTGTGCAACTTCCATCGATGACATCTGTTGTCAAAGGTGCAACGAATTATGATAAAGATGCCGTTGTTGGATCTATCGCTGTTCCTTCTGTTGATGTAAATTTACTTGTTTTTAAAGGTACAAATACAGCTAATTTACTTGCAGGAGCGACTACAATGCGCCCTGATCAAGTTATGGGGAAAGGTAATTATCCGCTTGCTGGACACCATATGCGAGATGAATCGATGCTTTTTGGTCCGGTGATGAAAATTAAAGAGGGCGACAAAATCTATTTGACTGATTTAGAAAATTTATATGAATATGAAGTAACGGAAACAAAAACAATTGATGAGACAGAGGTTAGCGTTATTGATGAAACAAAAGATGCCAGAATCACATTGATAACTTGTGATAAACCTACAGAAACTACAAAACGATTTGTAGCAGTTGGCGAATTGCAAAAAACTGAAAAACTAACAAAAGAGCTTGAAAGTAAATATTTTCCGAATAAATAAATGAACCTCCTAACCGAAATCATGTTTCTGTTAGGGGGTTTTTGTTTACAGATAAAATGAAGATAAGATTACTTTCTTAAAGATTTTTTTAGTTATTTTTTGTCCTTACTTGCTTTTATTAATGCATCATAAGATTTGCGAATTCATCATAATTTTTTATCGTATTAAGTGATTTCATTAGTTGTCTGCGCATATATTCATTGCCGACATTTTGAATTTGTTCTTTTGCTTGATTTAACATATATTAGCTCCTTCTTTAAGATACCCATAGTGTAGCATTAAAATGAAGAAGTTTTAGAAAATGGATAAAAGATTATAATTAGGAGGGATTTAGCCTGTTTTTAGCATTTGTATCCTTTGTTCGTGGCTTTTTTTCTGGATGATTTCTCCTTTCATTCTAAATGTTGTATCATATGAATAGAGGTTTATTTTGAGAAAGGAAGTGCCAGTGATGAAACTAACGGTTTTTGGCCATTGGGGTGGATATCCAGTAGCAAATGAAGGGACATCCAGCTACTTGCTAGAGGAAAATGGATTTAAATTATTAATTGATGTGGGGGCAAGTGCTGTTTCTATTATGCAAAACTATATTGACCCAGATGATATTGATGCGGCGATAATTTCTCACTATCATCCAGATCATGTAGCAGATGTTGGGATTTTACAGCATATTCGATTATTATCACAAAAAAAAGAAAAACCACCAATTCTTCCTATTTATGGGCATAGAGAGGATGAACGCGGTTATTCTTATTTAGAGATGTCAAATGTTACTAAAGCGATAGAGTATAAAGAAGATGACGAGCTAGAAATTGGACCTTTTAAAGTAACTTTCTTAAAAACTATTCATCCAGTTGTTTGCTATGCAATGCGTATAGAAGCAGCAGGAAAAGTTTTTGTATACACCGCAGATAGTGCTTACCAAGATAGCTTTATTTCTTTTTCAAAAGATGCTGATTTACTTGTTGCAGATACAAATTTTTTCCAGGAACTGGCTGGAAAAACCAAAGTGCACATGGCAAGTATTGAAGTGGCGAAAATTGCCAAAGAAGCAAATGTAAAATCATTACTCCTTAGTCATTTACCAGAAGTTGGCGATTTGGAAGAGTTAAAAGCAGAAGCATCCGCGATTTATAACGGAGAAATAGCACTTGCTTCAAAAGGATTTACTAAAACTTTTTAATATAGAAGAAAAGGGGTAGGGGCATGTATTTTGTAGATAATAATAATGAAAAAGATCCACGTATTAATTTAGCAGTGGAGGAATTTATTTTAACGGAATTACAATTAGATGAGCCAGTGCTGTTATTTTATATTAACAAACCGTCCATTATCATTGGAAGAAACCAAAATACGGTAGAAGAAATTGACACGGAGTACGTTCAAAAAAATGATGTAATAGTTGTTCGTAGACTTTCAGGTGGTGGGGCAGTTTATCATGATGAAGGTAATTTGAATTTTAGTTTTATTACTAAGGATGATGGAGAGTCTTTCCATAATTTTGCCAAATTCACACAACCAATTGTTGAAGCGTTAAAACGTCTAGGAGTAAACGCTGAGTTAAAAGGTAGAAATGATTTACTAATTGATGGGTTTAAAGTCTCTGGTAATGCCCAGTTTGCTACAAAAGGAAAGATGTTCTCTCATGGGACGCTGATGTACAATCTAAATATTGATAATGTCGTTGCATCATTAAAACCACGAAAAGATAAGATTGAATCAAAAGGAATTAAGTCAGTTCGCAGTCGGGTAGCTAATATTTCTGATTTTATGGACCAAGATATGACTACAGAGGAATTTCGTGATTTATTGCTTCTTTATATTTTCGGTGTAGATAAAGTGGAAGATGTAAAAGAGTATAAACTAACAGAGGCTGATTGGGAGAAAATCCGAGAAATATCGGCTAAGCGTTACGGAAACTGGGATTGGAACTATGGGAAATCACCAAAATTTGATTTAGAGCGAACAAAGCGTTTTCCAGTTGGATCCATAGATATACGGTTAAATGTCCAAAAAGGAGTAATTACAGCTATTAAAATTTTTGGAGATTTCTTTGGTGTTAAAGATGTAGCAGAAATCGAACAAAAATTGCTACATGCCACATATAAGCGAGAAGCATTGGAAGAAGCGCTAGCAGATGTAGAAATAAAATCCTATTTTGGAAATGTAACAAAAGACGAATTTTTAGACTTACTATATTAAAAAAACGGAAAGTACGGTTTTATCACGTACTTTCCGTTTTTATGTTAGATTTTTTCCAGACATCCAGTGTTCCAGGCGTTTTCCAATAAACCAAAGAATGACCACTGAAACAATTAAAATAGCTAATTTAAGCGGTTGATGAATTAAATCCATAAAATCATAGCCGATATAACTAATCGCAAAAACTTTGACCATTTTTCCGCCAATAAGCGCAAGAACAAATTGATAAACTTTTATTTTAGAAAGCCCGGCCACAATATTAACCGCAGAAGAAGGTGTAAAAGGCATCACTAGCAAAATAAAAATAGGACTAAAACCATGCCGATCTATCCACTCCATCACGCGCTTGATTTGTTTATGCCCTGAAATAAAACGTAGAAAGCGTGTTTGGCCAAACTTTCGTGCAAGAAAAAAGACACATAAGCTACCGGCTATTGCTGCTGTAACTGAAATCACAAATCCACCAAGTAGACCATAAGCATTCACATTAACAACCACAAATAAAATAAACGGTAAAAAAGGTAAAAATGCTTCAATAAATGGTAAGAGAAAAGCTAAAAGTGGTCCTAAATTCCGATACTCACTTAGCCAGTACATTAAGTTATCATATGAAAAGAAATTCATCATATCCTGCCAAAAATTCATAAAGAAGCCTCCATATTCTCTAACAGCTTACTTTATTTTCTCATATTAATTTGATAAATAGTTAATAAAACAACTTGAAAATGATAAAAAACCTAGCATTAAGCCAGGAGTTTTATCAATCATTATTTAGAAAAACCATTTTCTTCTTCTATAATATAGAGTGGACGGTCCTTTACTTCATCATATATCCGACCAATATATTCACCAATTAAGCCAAGGATAAATAGAATGATACCACCAAATACAAGTTGTAAAATGATAATAGAAGTCCAACCGGTTAATGTTGTATTTGTAAAGAATTTTTGAAAAAGAACAATGAGTGAATATACAAATCCAATAAAAGCAGTAATGACACCTAGATAACTAGCCAGTTTTAAAGGACGATAAGAAAAAGATGTAATTCCATCAATGGAAAGTTTAATCATTTTTTGGAGAGGATACTTTGTTTCTCCGGCTGCGCGTTCATCACGTTCATAATGAATCGCTGTTTGTTTAAATCCAAGCCAACTTACCTGACCGCGAACGAAAGGATTTTTTTCATGTAGGCTGGCTAATTCTCGGCAAACTTGCGCATCCATCAGACGGAAATCACCAGTATCTACAGGAATATTTATATCTGTTAATTTACTTAAAATACGGTAAAAAAGAGAAGCTGATTGTTTTTTAAAGAAAGTTTCCCCATTCCGTTTGATACGCTGGGCATAAACCACTTGGTAACCTTCCTTCCATTTTTCTACCATTTGAATAATTAATTCTGGAGGGTCTTGTAGATCTGCATCAATAACAACCACCGCTTTACCACTTGCATAATTTGCTCCTGCCGTAATCGCGATTTGGTGACCAAAGTTTCTTGAAAAGTGAAGCGCCTTAACGCAATTATCCTTACTGCTTAATTTTTGTAAGATACTCCTTGTTAAATCCTTACTTCCATCATTTACAAAAATAATTTCGTATGTTCCGGCGAGAGACTGCATCACTTTAGTAAGTCTTTGATAAGTTTTTACTAATACTTCCTTTTCATTAAAAACAGGAACTATACAAGAAAAATCAATATCTTTATTCATACTACACACATCCTTATTTCAATTGATAAAGTGTCCCGCCTCCAGTGCCATTCGCACCGGGCATACCACTAACTGAATTCTCTGATGTGCTTTCGTTAGTTGAAGTAGAGCTACTCCATTCATCACTAGCGATTTTGGTACCATTTTCTTCTATCCATTTTACCACATCAGAGTCAGAAGATTTACTATTTGTTGGAAGATAAAAATATTTAATTTCTTCATGTTTAATCATTTTTTTCAGTTCTTTAACGGTAATAGTTGGGTCTGTACCATTAAAACCACCAAGAGCCATAACTGCTTTTTTCGTTTGGATAATATATGGTCCAGCTGTTGTAGCATCTGTTGTTCCAAATAAATAGGTTTCACCACTATTATTTTTTTCTAGATAACTAATCAATCCCTCATCTACAGAAGCATCCTTAAACCCGCCATGACTAGATTGTTTTAACTGAGGACCAGCTTCTGGTAAAGAACTATTTCCACCATAAATAATCGGCGTTAGTGACCAATAAAACGGTGCTATAAGTAAAATAGCTAATGCTAAGGCTGTGATTTTTGCAGCTAACTTTGTGTGCAGTTGGATACCGCTTAAAATTATGGCTACACTTAAAGCCGCAAGACAAGTAACAATAGCTAGCAGAGGTAAATAAGAAAAAATAAAAAATGCTTGCAATGCGCCAGTGAAGACGATTGATAGGGGAAGTAGAAATTTCTGCCAGTTTGTTTTATCGCGATATAGTTGGAATAAAGCAACTAATCCAGTTCCACTAAGTACTGCTATTGGTGGAGCTAACATAATCAAATAATAGTGATGGAAAAATCCTGCAATGCTGAAAAATCCTGCAACTGGAAGCAACCATGCCGCCCAGAAAATCATCTCTTTTTGTTTCAAGCTTAGTGGATAGAATCGCTTATTTTCATTTCGATAGGCTAAAAATATTGCTAGTATTCCAATAAGAGCAAGTGGTAAGAACCAACTTATCTGGTCTCCTAAGGCAGTTTGGAATAGGCGAAGTGGTCCAGCTGTTCCTGTTCCAAACATCCCCGTACTACCAGTCATTTTAGAACCAGTATTGCCACCAACGTTTCCACCCATTCCGTTACCGCCAGTCGGAGGAGTTCCGCCGCCCATACCATCATTTGGAGGAGCTTGTATAGATTCATTAGAGCTACCTATATTATTTTGAGATGGAGGCGCTTCTGGGCTATTATTGGTAGTTCCCATTCCAGTTTCTTGACCAAGAAGCCGTTCTACACCATTGTACCCAAAGGCCAGTTCTAATACCGAGTTTGTTTGACTGCTTCCAACATAAGGTCTTTCAGAAGTAGCAGTTTGGTCAACGATAACTGCCCACGAAATCGAAACACCTAACATCAAAACTAGCGCTACGAATAATTGAATAACTTTTTTCTTCCAACTTAACTTAACCGCAATAAAGTAAAATAACACAAAAGCGGGGACGACCATAAAGGCTTGAAGCATTTTAACATTAAAACCTACACCAATGAGCAAAAAGGCAAGCAAAAGCCAAAGAAATTTTGCTTGATAAACCGCTTTAAAAAGAAAATAAGTTGCTAGTAATAAAATGAAAACAAGAATAGCATCCATGTTATTTGTTCGCGTAACAGCAACAGCGATAGGAGTGAGTGCCATAATTAGCGCTGTAATCCGTGCAGCCCATTCACCAAATTTTGGCTTAACTAAAATATAAAGTAATATAACAGAACCAACACCAGCTAGTGCTTGAGGCAAGATTACACTCCAACCATGAACTCCAAAAATCAAAGCACTAATCGCCTGCAACCAAAGTGCAACAGGTGGCTTATCAACTGTGATAAAACCTGCTGGATCAAAAGCACCATAAAAAAAGTTATGGAAGTTTTGTACCATGCTAGTCACCGCTGCCGTATAGTAAGGATTTACAGTATCATCATTCCAAATACCATAAAAATTAAAAAAAATAGCAATAATGATAATCCCGACAAAATAAAAGTCTAAGTTTCTAATCCACTTTCTCATATTTTCCCCTTCTCTCCATAAGATAATACGTCTTATTTTAGAGGTGAAATATGAAAAAAACGTGAATAAATATAGAAATAAAATAGCTATTTAATTTAATTAAAGAAATTCTAGAAAAAGTCTTGTCAAAACTCCCATAGAATGGTATTATATAAAAGTTGTTAAAACACTAAGAACTACTTACTATGCGGGTGTAGTTTAGTGGTAAAACTACAGCCTTCCAAGCTGTTGTCGTGGGTTCGATTCCCATCACCCGCTTTATATTTTAAAAATCCTGTTATCAACGCAGTGTTTCGACCTTTTTAAGCGAAGCATTGCGTTTATTTTATTGTCTGAAAATAATGAGAGGGGGCTTGAAGCTTGGATACTAAGTCAAATTACGCTAATCTAAAAAACGAATTAATTGCCTATGCACATGAAATTGGTATTCAAAAAATCGGCTTCACAACAGCTGACCCATTTTTATTTTTAAAAGAACGATTACTAATGGCAGAAGCATTAGATTTATTTACTGGATTTGAGCATCCCAACCTTGATGAACGTGTATATCCAGAACTTATTTTTAAAGAACCACAATCTATTATTGCAATTGCTCTAGCGTATCCTTCTAAATTAAAAGAAACGCCAATAAGTAAAAAATCAGGAAGACGTGGTGTATTTGCAAGAGCTTCATGGGGGATAGATTATCATACCATTTTACGAGAAAAATTAGCTTTATTAGAAGCTTTTTTAGCGGAGCGACTACCAGAAGTTCGAATGAAATCAATGGTTGATACAGGAGAACTTTCTGATGTAGCAGTTGCGGAACGAGCAGGAATTGGTTGGCGTGGGAAAAATACGCTATTAATAACCCCAGAATATGGCTCGTGGGTCTATTTAGGCGAAATGATAACCAATATTCCTTTTGAACCAGATCAACCTGCAAGTGACCTGTGCGCGACTTGTAATCAATGTGTGAAAGCTTGTCCGACGGGGTCTCTTCTTGGCGAGGGGAAAATGAATCCTAAAATATGTTTAAGCTATCTTACACAAACAAAAGACTTCTTAGATGAAAAATATCGCGAAGTGTTGCATAATCGTTTGTATGGTTGTGATACTTGCCAAGTAGTTTGTCCATATAATCGCGGTCATGATTTCCATTTCCATCCAGAAATGGAGCCTGTACCAGAACTCGTTCGACCTGAATTAAAGCCGCTTCTTACAATATCTAACCGAGCATTTAAAGAACAATTCGGTGAGATGGCAGGCTCGTGGCGTGGTAAAAAGCCTATTCAGCGCAATGCGATTATTATTTTAGCACGTTATAAAGATAAAACGGCTGTTCCAGAGTTAATAAATTGTTTGCAAAATGATCCGCGACCAGTTATCCGAGGAACTGCAGGCTGGGCATTACGCAAAATTGGCGGAGATGAGGCAGAAAAAGCCATCGAAGAAGCTCTCCAAATCGAACAAGATGAACAAGTACTTCAAGAATTAACAGCTATACCAAATTAATAGAAACCAGGTGAAAAGAAATGCCAAACCATATCGTACTTTATCAACCAGAAATCCCCGCAAATACCGGAAATATCTCCAGAACTTGTGCTGGAACAGATACTTTTTTACATTTAATTCGGCCACTTGGCTTTTCAACAGATGATAAAATGCTAAAACGCGCGGGGCTTGATTATTGGGATAATGTCAAACTTACGTATTATGACTCTATTGATGACTTTTTTGAAAAAAATCAAGGTGGAGAATTTTACTATATTACTAAATTTGGTCGACATGTTTATAGTGATATTGACTATAGTGATACAACGAAAGATTATTTTTTTATTTTTGGTAAAGAAACAACTGGCTTACCGGATGCTCTTTTACAAGAAAATGAAGAAAATTGTTTGCGAATTCCAATGACAGACCATATCCGATCATTAAATTTATCCAATACAGCAGCAGTTTTAGCTTATGAAGCACTTCGTCAGCAAAATTTTGGCGCACTTCTACAAGAACCCAATTATGATAGAAAGATTTTTCAAGATAAAAGGGGTAGTTAAGGTGAATAAAACAATTGATACAATCCTTGGACATTATTCTGTTCGGAAATTTGCAGATAAAGCACTTACGGAAGAAGAATTGGCGGTACTGATTAAAAGTGCACAAGCTGCTTCCACTTCTAGTTTTGTTCAAGCCTATTCAATTATCGGTATATCTGATAAACAAATTCGTGAAAAAATTTCGGCAATTGCTGGAAATCAAGCCTATACGGTTCAAACAGGTCAATTATTTATTTTTATAGCTGATTTAGCAAGGCATCAAGCAATTTTGGAAAGAGAAGAAGTCGATATAGAAGCTTTATCTACATCGGAAAAATCGTTGGTAGCTATCATTGATGCGGCGCTCGCAGCTCAAAATATGGCAATTGCTGCTGAATCGCTTGGTCTAGGTATTTGTTATATTGGTGGAATTAGAAATGATGTTAAAAAAATGGCGGAACTACTCGATTTGCCACCATATACTATGCCATTATTTGGGCTAACAGTGGGCTATCCAGTGGCAAATCAGGAAAAGGCTAAACCACGATTACCACAAGAATTGATTTATCATCAAAATACGTATCAAAAAATGGATCTTGCTATTTTGGCAAGCTATGATGAAAAAATAAAACAGTATTATAATAAAAGAACATCAGGAAAGCGTGTTGAAAGTTGGTCTGAACAAATGGCACGTGGAATAGGTCAGAAAAACCGGCTAGATTTAAAAGCCTTCTTAGAAAAACAACATTTAAGCCAAAAATAAAAAGAGAGCGGACTCGCTGTTTAAAACAGCGAGTCCGCTCTCTTTCTTTATTTACGGTTGTTTCTAGCCATTTGAATTAAATTCCAAATAACAAGTATTAAAACAATAACGAGCAGGATGTTAATCAATCCACCCGCAATATGGAAAATAATTCCAATTAACCATACAACTACCAAAATAACAATAATTCCCCAAATAAGGCCTAACATTTAAAAAACCTCTTCCGAAATAACATTTGATTGTACGGTTATCTTTTCCCGCAAGGCCATTCTTTAAACATAGTAACTTAAAAAATTAGTCCAGTTGTTTAGTAATGTATTCAAGTAGTGCTTTTACGCCTGCAGTGACCATTTGTTCAGTTTCCTTAAAATCACCAGTATAATAAGGATCTGGAATTTCTTTCTCTTCTTCCCCTAAAACAAAGGACATTAGTGAGCGAATTGTAGCTTTTGAGTTGTTTGCAAGTGCTTTTAAATCACTTATATTTTGTTGGTCCATGCCAATAATAAAGTCAGCCTCGGCAAAATCGGTAGCAGAAATTTTTCTTGCTTTCATAAATTGATAATCGACATGATGTCTTTTCAAAATTTCTTTTGTTCCTCGGTGTGGTGGTTTGCCTAAATTCCAAGTACCAGTTGCAGCAGAATCGATTGCAATTTGGTTGCTCAGTCCAGCTTTCTCTACCTCAGCTCTGAAAAGTCCTTCCGCCATAGGAGAACGACAAATATTCCCTAAACATACAAATACTACTTTTATCAAAAAATTTCCTCCTTTATTAATCATTCCATTCCTTTTTTAATAAATCTAATTCGTCTGAATCGATTCCTTTACTTTTGGAAAGTAATGAAAAAACAGTTACTACTAAATCAGGAGCTAATTTGCGCCGGAAATAAAGCAATTGATTTTCAAATAAACGGTAAGCGAGCATATTATACGGAATCGCTTGTTTTTGTAAAATAGTGATTAAAGTTTGTAGATACCAGTTTTTATCTGGATAATCTTCTAAACTTTCCATTAACTGCTGCGTTCTTTGCACATCACATAAGGCAAGTATTTGATCTAATTTGAAACGTGAAAAATGTTCTGCCATATCAATTGGAAAGGGACTAAAATATAACTGAGTTAAAAAATCAGCCATATTTTCTGCAATCACAAGCGTTTGTAAAGTTTCAAACTCTACATAGATAATACTTGGGTTCTGAAGGTCATCTGTGTAAGAAAAACCAATATAGCGAGCTTCATCTTGATGAAAAAAGATTTGTTTGCCAGCTAGCTCCACATCATTTTGTTCCGGAATAGAAAACAGTAATTCATCTAAACTAGCCAAATAATATATTTCTCCATAATCAAGCCCATAAGAAGTAGGCTCGCTTGTTTTAAAATGATTTTTTCTAATAAGTCCGCCGTTTTGCTTTAGGATTAATTCGCGATATTCGGTAGGAAAGGTGACACCTAATTCCGCTTCTTTTGTACGAATTGCTTGCTCTAATATGCCTGGTTTTCCATTATCAATCCAAATGCTCATCTTTTTCAACTCCTTCCTGTATTATCCTAAAATAAAGTCATAAGCGCAATCGAAAAACATGATCAGTAAAGCCGTAAAAATCGGATTTAACTGATCATGTATTAAAAACTTATTTTAGACGATTACTATAATAATTATTTTCATTTCGAGCGTCAAATTTAGCTGTAAGTGCCTCCGTTTGCTCTACTAATTCCGCTTCTTTTTCTGCATCAAATAGGGGATATGCGGCTTGAAGAAATAAAAGTCGATCTAAGCCACTCTCTGTTTGAAGGGCTGTTTCTTTATTTGTATCAAATACTTCTCGTGCTTTTTCAAGTTGCTTCGAGCGAACTAAATATTGAAGTAGGTTCGCAAGTGGTGGAACTAATGCGCTTTTGTTTTTTACAAGCGGATATCCTTTATCAAAACATTCCTGTGCCATTTTAGTATCACCTAACTCTAAATAAGCAAGTGCCATATTACCGTAAGTCAAATGTGGAACTTCTGCGCAGCGTTGTTTACCTTTAATAATTGGTTTAGCCACTTTTTTTGCTGTTTCGTAATCCTGAGTAAAACAATAATAGTGTACTTGATCATTTGTTTCGCAAGCAGGGCAATCATTTAAGTAATCAGCTTTGGTTGAATGCCACTTTTCAAAGTATTGTTTTGCTTTTTTCGTATCACCCATCCGCATGGCTGCAAGCGTCGTAACTTTATAGTATGGACGAAGCGAATAATTTTGCTGTTCAAATTTGGCTTTCATATCCAACAAAAGATTATCTACTTGTTCTTTAGAAATCTCGTCAAATGTTGGAACATGCTCACTAATCCATTTGTATTTCCAAAAAAAGGAATAAAGATCAATAATTGATTCGTCATCCTCCCATTTCTTTACTAACCAACTAAAAGCTTGTAGTTGTTTTTTGGGGAAACCAGCAGTTAAACAAGTATCAATGAGCATTTCGCGTGCTTCAATTGCATTATCCACATCATTATACATATCTGCGCTCGCAATGGCTCTTTCTAATACTTTAATCTTTTCTGCATCATCTTCCATTTGCCATGCCATTTCTAAATCTTCTAAATAACTCATATATTTCCCTCCTAAAGTAATTCTAAAATGCGTATTAGATTTTGATTCATTAATTCCATTTCTTTTCGTTTAAGTGGATAATGTCCAAGTAGCAATGATTGAATGTACAGTACATTTACAATAACACTTAGTTCATCAATAGATTTACCAGATGTAAAAAGTCGTTTAATTAATTCATTGTCTAGGTTTAAATACAGATGCGCAAGTGGGGCAGGGGTCTGTTCTTTTTGAATGCTCTCTAAAATATCACTAAAAACAGAACTCGTCTCTTCCGCAGCTCGTTCCATTTCGCGAGATGCTTGTGTAGCAGCTGAATGAATAAAAATAATTGGTAAGTTATTGGGTTCAAAATGTTTAATAGCGACATCTGCATCAAATTCCATCATCATTTGGTTTAATTCTTTCAAAATTAATTGATAAGCAGACTCTTCTTCAAGCGTCATTGGTAAGAGCTTATCTGTCAATTCTTCTGGTTGAATTAAAACAAAATTTGTTTGATCGAGCAAATGATTCAAAGTTCCTAAAATAGGCGTATCATAAGAGTAGCCACCATTTATTAAGGTCAATCCGCTTGAACGAGCAATATCGGACATTTGTCTGAAATCATCTACTGAAAAAGTATAATAAATGGTAGTTTCAGTTTTCAAAATATCTGCTAGCTTTTCCTCCCCATTTAACGTTTTAAAAGTTAAATAAGGATAAATCAGTGTTAAAAATGGGATATCTTCACTCGCAAGTGCTTTAAAACCTAGATAATGCGTATTTAGTAATTTCGTTAGTGCTTTTTCTGGTAATGTTTCAATACCTTTTTTAAGTGCTACACCTAGTTCTGTTGCCACAGCAGTTAACCGTTCATTTTTATAAAACGATTCCCTAGAAGCCACAGGTTGAAGTTCATCCGTCCAGAGTATACATTCAGCAAAGAATGCCCAATCAGGTAAGACATTGTTCGCTTCACTTGTAACAAACATATTATTCAAAAATACAGTTTGTTTGCGAACAGCATTCATTTGAACAGTATAAGGAATCATATATGCAATACCAAAAGTCCGACCAGACTCATTTTCAATTAAAAAATAATCATTAAAACGGGTTCCAAGGATTTGCTCTCCGTAACGAATAATTTGTTCTCTCGGAAGTTGATGTAAAGTCTCTTTATTAGCAAATTGTTTAGTCCATCCATTGATACTTTCTTCAAAACCATTTTTTTCTATTAATATTGTACTTTCTAAAGAGGAACCATATTTTCGAAGTGTATTAATTAAATACGGAGTTTCTTCGCATTCTGGATGTTCCTCTAAATCAGCTCTAAGGCGTAAAAATACTTGTGTTCCAGGTTCGCGCGATTCTGTATCTAATATACGAACAGAGTAGGTTCCATCGGATTTTCCGCGCCATTCTGTTGTTTCGTTATTTTTTTTCGAAGTAGAAATCATCACAATTTCATCACTTACAATAAAACAAGAAAGTAAACCAATCCCAAAGCGACCAATAAAATCATTAGCGCTTTGACCTTCAAATTTTTTTTCGCCTTTAGAAGAATTAGCGATAGTCGCAAGGAATGCATGCACCTCTTCTTCCGTTAAACCAATACCATTATCTTCTACAATTAATGTTTTTTCGTCTGTCTCACCAGATAAAGAAACATGTATTTGCCCTTCTAATTCGGGCTCTATCTTTTTTCTAGCTCTAATTGCATCTGTTGCATTTTGCAATATTTCGCGAATATATACATCTTTTTCATCATATAAGTGATTAGAGAGTATATCAATCATACCAGCTAAATTCACTTGAAAACGGTGTGAATAATCCATTCTATCTGCCTCCTAATTGATTAAGTCTAGTTTTTATTTTATCATAAGAGAGTAGTAGAATGCTGAAAAATGTTTAATAATTTTTAGCAGTGGTAAATACTTTGTGATGGTTTCCACACTAGACATGGGAAAGAAAGTAGTTTATAATAATTATTAAGTAGTAACGATTATAAATAAGGAGGAAGTATTATGAAAACAATTAACTCAGTAGACACAAAGGAATTTTTGAATCATCAGGTAGCAAATTTAAATGTATTTACAGTAAAAATCCATCAAATCCATTGGTATATGCGAGGTCATAATTTCTTTACGTTACATGAAAAAATGGATGACTTATATAGCGAATTTGGAGAGCAAATGGATGAAGTAGCAGAACGTTTAATTGCAATCGGTGGCAGTCCATTCTCTACTTTGAAAGAGTTTTTAGAAAATGCAAGTGTAGAAGAAGCTCCTTATACAAAACCAAAAACAATGGATCAATTAATGGAAGATTTAGTTGGGACATTAGAATTACTTAGAGATGAATATCAACAAGGTATTGAGCTGACTGACAAAGAAGGCGATAATGTCACAAATGATATGTTGATTTCCTTTAAGGCAAGTATCGATAAACATATTTGGATGTTTAAAGCATTCTTAGGTAAAGCACCATTAGAATAAAAAAGTGAAGATTGTGCGGGAATTTTATTTCTGCACAGTTTTTTTATTTTATCTGTTATAGTACAATATTATCATTTTTAAGTTGTTTTAATACAATTTGGTTTAGATAATAGCAGAAAGAGGTATATAAACTTCATAACAAAAAGCAGAAAAAGTGAAATCAGACGAAAAATCTGCTATTCTTTAGTAACATAAAGTGAAAATTCTGTACAAAAATTTGGAACGAGGAGTGAGCGTATGAATATCGAGGTAACGGACCAAGCAAATAAATGGTTTCATGATGAGTTTGATGTTTCAGATGGTAATGGAATCCGACTTTTTGCGAAATATGGTGGTTCCAATAGTTCCTTGCACCCTGGTTTCTCTATTGGTTTAACCGCCGAAAAACCGCAAGAAGCAGCAGTGGCCGAAGAAAAAGAAGATTTAACCTTCTTTATTGAAGATCATGATTATTGGTATTTTAAAGATCATGATTGGAAAATCGACTATGAACCAAAAACCGAAGAAGTATCATTTTCCTTTAAAGAAAAAGTGAAATGACCACCACATAAATAGCCGTATGTAATCAAGTTGATTGCATACGGTTTTTATTTTAAAAAGCCTTTACTGTTTTACGGGGTTTTGCTATTCTACTAAGAGAGCAGGAGGAATAGCATGACAAAGAAATTAGTAATATGTATGAGTTTAATCGCTTTATTTCTAAGCGGTTGTAGTTTTTCAACACAGCCAGAAAAAACATCTAATGTAACAGAGAAGTCATTAACAGGAGCTGAATTCCAATTTTTTGATGTTGGACAGGGTGATAGCACACTTATTCAAGCAGAAGATGGGACGACCATCCTAATTGATACAGGTAGACAAGATGATGATCGAATATTGACCTATTTGAAAGAAGCCAATGTGAAAAAGATAGATTTGTTGCTATTAACACACCCGCATGCCGATCATATTGGAAATGCGGATAAAATAATTGCTACATATAAACCAAAAGAGATTTGGATGGATGGGCTAGCTTTTTCGAGTAGTATATATGAAAGAGTGATTGATGCAGCGCTTGCTTCTGATGCCACTTATAAAGAACCAAGGCGGGGTGAAACAGCAACTTTTGGACCATTTAACTTAACCGTTCTTAGCCCAGATAAGTTAGAAAATGATGCCAATAACGATTCTATTGCAGTAAAAATTTCTTATAAAGATATTTCAGCCATTTTTACTGGTGATGCGGAAAAAGGGCGTGAAAAAGAAATGGTTGAAAGCGATGAGGATTTGAAAGCAGACATTCTTGATTTAGGTCACCATGGTTCTTCTACATCGAATCAACCCTACTTCTTAGATGAAATTAAACCACAAGTAGCTGTTTATTCCGCTGAACTTGCAAACAGCTACGGTCACCCACATGTAGAAGTATTAGAATGGCTAAAAGATCGAAAAATTGCTACTTACGGAACCGATGTAAATGGGACTGTAACCATTGAAACAGACGGTGAAAAAATTCATGTTCAAACGGAAAAAAATGGAACACCAAAACCAGGAAGTAGCTACAATAATGAAGAAGGAACACAAAAAACAGAAGATGCCACTTCAGAAGAATTACCAGAAAAAATTAATATTAATACTGCCTCAGAAGAAGAATTGGAACTACTGCCATTAATCGGACCGGCGCTTGCGGATAAAATCATCGCAGAGCGGCCATATCAAACATTGGATGATTTAAAAAAAATTAACGGCATTGGCGATGGAATAGTGAGACAGATAAAAGAACAAGGCATTGCTGTGACAAAGTAGGTGATTAGTTTGAAAAAAGCGATTTTGGACAGAATAGAGGATGGAAAAGCAGTTTTTTTACTAGAACCAAATAATACAGAATGGTTGGTCGAAAAAAATAAATTAGCTCCAACTATTAAAGAAGGAGATGTAGTGATTATTTCAGAAACTAATGAAATAATCACACAACCCCAAGAAACAGCCGATATGAAAAAACGTATTGCCGAAAAACTTGAAAAACTACGAAAAAAAAACTGAGAAAAACTTTGTTGAAATCTCATGAAATTATCATTTGTCTTTCAGCGCATTCTTTTTTAGAAAAGTTATTATATGTATAAGCTAACAACAAGCAAAACATTTTCATTTCTTTCCCTTTTTAGAATGAAAATCCCAAACTCCCTTTTTGCTAGTGCGGTTTACTCCCTTTTTCCGCACTAGTTTTTTTATGTGCAATTTTAATTTTTGTGCGCAAATAAAAATTTATTTCGGCCAGCATCTAGACCACAATAAAGCATTAATAGGGAAATACCAATTAGAACATATAAGGTTGGTTGCCAACTACCGAGAATATCATGCAGTGTCCCAAAAAGTATTGGACCAGAAGCGGCAAATAAATAACCAATAGATTGTGCCATTCCTGATAAATCTGCTGATTCGGCAGCGCTTGCTGTTCGCAAATTAAAGAACATCATCGAAAGACTAAAAGCCATCCCCGAACCAATTCCATATAAAATAATAACTAGTGACAAAATAATTAGATTCCCATTTGCAAACATAATCCCGAAAATTCCTAATAGAAATAATGAGATAGAAATACCAACAAGTAACTGCTGATTTTTCATTCGACCAGCAATAATCGGAATAATAAAAGTCACAGGCATTACAGCAAATTGCATAAGCGACAACATTAATCCACTGGACGTATTTGATAAACCTTGCTCTGCTAAAATATTTGGTAACCACGCAATCGAAATATAATAAATGGCTGATTGTGAACCCATAAATAAAGAAATTTTCCAAGCTAGTGGAGATTTCCATACAGAAGTTGTCGCTAAGTGAGAAGCTATTTTAACAGTGTTTTTTTGGTTGAATTTTAATTGAGGTAGCCAAAAAACAAACGCTAAAACTCCCAGTAATGCCCAAAAAATCATACTTCCGCGCCAATTATAGGGATTATTCATTGCAATCGGAACTGTTAATCCAGCAGCAATTGCCGAGCACAAATTCATTGAAATAGAGTAAACCCCTGTCATTAATCCTAATTTAAACGGAAACTCTTTTTTTATTAAACTAGGTAAAAGTACATTTCCAACTGCGATTGCTAGACCTATGAGAAAAGTACCTATAAATAAGTTTCCGGTGCCACCAAACGGACGAAGAAAACTACCAATAACAAGCGTTAAAAGTGCAATGAAAAGGAGCACCTCAATTCCTAGAGAGCGACTTAGTTTAGAGACAAATGGTGATAAGCCGGCAAATGCAAGTAGTGGGATAGTCGTAAGCAAACCTGCCATAGTGTTAGTTAAATGTAAATCAGATTGTATTAGCCCCATCAGTGGACCAACTGAAGTAATAGGTGTTCGTAAATTTGCAGCAATTAAAATAATACCGATAATAAGCATTACCTTACTTGATCGAGTAAGGATTTTGTCTTCTGTTAAATCAACATTCATTATTTTTCTCCATTCTGTATAGCAACTTGTTGGAAGTAGGTGATGTATTCCGTTACTTCATAGGCTGCTCGTTCTTTGTTTTGTTCTTTTATGGCAGATATAAGTGCAGTGTGACCATGATGCTTATTTTCGCTTGGATTAATATCTGTTGTACTTGTAATGGAAAACTGGATTTCTTCTAAAATATTTGCATACATATCAAGCAATAATTGATTATGAGCCGCCTTTACAACAGCTAAGTGCAAGGCTGTATCTGCTTTTATAAACATAGAAATATCTTTTTTGTTACTAGCCTCTATACAAAGTTCGCGATAGTGGTTTAATGATTGTAAATCTTGCTCTGTGCGGCGTGAACAGGCTAAAATAACTGCTTCCCGGTCAAGCGCATGTCTAATTTCCAGTATTTCCTGAACAGAGGATTCCCGAACACGTTTTTGCATAATAGCTTTAAGTTCACTATCATTTCTAACAAAAGTACCATCGCCTTGTTTCGTTTCAAGTAGTCCAATATGTGCAAGCGCGCGAATAGCCTCTCGAAGTGTATTTCGACTAATACCAAATTGAGTCATTAAATCAGCTTCTTTAGGAATACGTTCACCAATTTTCCAAGTACCACTAGTGATTTCACTTTTTATTTGTTCATAAGCTTGTTCAGCTAGCGATTTGCGTGCTAGTTTTTCTACCATAATATTCACTCCTTTAAAGGTAGGATGATTGGTTCTATTTTACATAGGAATAAAGTTTTTGTAAACCTTATTTTTTGAATTATGATAGAATAGAGAAAGAAAAGGGCTGGTGAGAAGATGAATTGGTTAGAAAGATTTAAAGCGAATAACACGGCAAAACGGGTATTTGTGTTTATTTTGCTTGGAATTGTACTCTACTTACTAAGAAGTATGATTGATTTAATTTTGTTAACCTTTATTTTTGCATTTTTAGTTACTCGACTTGAAAATGTGATTTTAAAAAGAGTGCGAATACCAAGAAAGCTAATCGTGATTGTCTTATACACATTAGTTGCAATATTTTTGTATATAGCAATCGTTCATTTTTTACCAATATTAATTGATCAAATTTCTCAATTAGTGGATTCGTTAGTGAAAATTTATAATAATCCAAGTGATAATCCGGTAGTGAATTGGATAATTGGATTTTTAAAAGAATCTAATATTCAAAAATACTTACAAACTGGCGTTGACTTTATCATCGCTTCGCTTTCAGGGATAGGATCAATTGGATTATCTTTCTTTTTAGCACTAATACTAAGTTTATTTTTCTCACTTGAAAAAGAACGTGTCGCTTCTTTTACTGGACAATTTTTATCAAGTAAGATTGGCTTTATTTTTAAAGAAGCAGCATTTTTTGGAAAGAAATTTGTTTCCACTTTTGGAGTGGTACTAGAGGCACAATTAATGATTGCACTTGTAAATACAGTTATTACAACTATTGCGTTATATTTAATGGATTTTCCGCAATTATTAAGTCTTTCTATAATGGTGTTTGTTCTTGGATTAATTCCAGTAGCTGGAGTTATCATTTCTTGTATACCGCTCGTTCTTATTGGATATTCCGTTGGTGGATTTCAAGATGTTTTCTACATTTTAATTACAGTTGTGATTGTTCATGCAGTGGAAACTTATATTTTGAATCCAAAGCTAATGTCTTCCAAAACTAATTTGCCCGTCTTTTATACGTTTATCGTATTAATTTTTTCTGAAACATTTTTCGGCGTATGGGGATTAATTGTAGGGATACCAGTATTTGTATTTTTATTAGATATTCTAGATGTGAGAAATGCAGAGGACAAAGAAAAACGAACGATATTTGGGCGTAAGAAAAAAGTAGATTAAGCGAGTGCTTAATCTACTTTTTCTGTTTTCCAAAGAAATTCTGCTACCATTGTATCAATATCGTTATTTTCGTGGAGTTTACTATGAGCAGCATTTTTTCCAGTAAAAACTTTCTCTTCATAACTGGCTACTTGGTTTTCAAAGATAAATTTACCAGAAAGAGCACTTGCAACCGAAACACTACCATCGCTTTTAGTCCCATCCAGTGTATCACCGGCAATATTTAAAACATTTAACTGAGAAGGGATATTTTGTTTATTCTTGATAAAATTGCTATAGCGTTCAGAAGATTGCTTTGGCCCATCTTCTGTTAAGTCATAAGCTGTAATACCATTATCACCAATGACTAGCCCATTTAGCGGCGCACCTATCAAAATAAGCTTTTCAATAACCGGATAAGCTGTATCATTCCCTGTTTTTTCAATATAGTTAGTTAAACTCACGCCTCCCATGGAATGACCAAGCGCATTAACTTTTTCAATGTGATAATTATGTTTCAGTTCTTTCATAACGCTTTCTATCCATAGTGTTTGATTAACCATCGAACTTTTATTATTTTCAAAAATAACTTGAATGGTAGGGTTGTGGCTAAATTTATCATAAGTACCTGTTGTCGAAATCTCACCATCAGTTGCTACTGTCATAACTAGTGATTTTGTCACATCTCCGTCACTTGCAAAGCGATTAATCATCCCTCCGAGTGAGTTTGCTGTACCTGAATAGCCGTGAACAAAAAGTGTTGGTATAGCTATTTCTGTTGTAGATGTTGTCTCTTTAGTAGCTGTTTCTTTTTTCTTTGTCTCAGCAGTTGCTGTATTTAGATTTGCATTCTTTTTAGTTGGTTCGAAATGAAGGAATATCACACCAAAACCAGTAATAATTACGGCAAGCATCATAATTCCGATAATAATTTTTTTCATAATAAACTTCCTTTAACTTTTATTTCTGCCCCCATAAAAATGAGCCAACATATTTATCTACAACAGTAGATTCATGCATGCTACTATGGGTTGCTTGTGGTCCTTTAATTACATGAGTAGTCACTTTTTGATGTGCAAATAATTTTTGACCATATAGCACACTATCTAATTTAACTTCTCCGTCACTATTAGAACCATCTTCTAGGTTTCCACCAATAATCATAATTTCTGTATTAGTAGGCAATACTTTTGCCATTTTTTCAGCAAATTTTGTATGCACATTGTTGGCATTTTTAATATCCACTTGTTGATCTCCGTTGACATACTCTTCTGGATAAAATGGTACAGCTAGAAATACAATTTTATTTACTTGTGGATAGGAATTGTTTTTTTCATAACTTGCTAAATAAGCTACCCAAGCGCCCCCGCCCATCGAATGACCAACTGCATTAAATTTTTTGATTTCGTAGTTTTGGTGTAGGTAGGACATAACTTTTTTCGTCCACATAGATTGTTGTGGTAAAGTTGCCCGATTATCTTCAAACACAATATTTATAAGTGGATTTTTTGTTGATTTATCATATGTACCTGTAGTCGAGATATTTCCGTCAGGGCTTACATTTACAGTTAATGTCTCTTTTGCCCAATCATATTTTTGATCAAAGCGACGTATCATTCCATGAAGTGAGCGATCGGTACCACGATAACCATGAATAAAAATCGTAGGAATGGTGTCTTGTGCTGCTTTTGGATAGGAAGTATTGATGGTTAATAGTATAAATAGTGCTCCAACTAAACAGCCTAGTGGTAAGATAATGGAGAAGAACACACGCTTTAGCATTATTTTACGCCCCTTTATATTTCGTTATGAACAAATTATACATTTTTTTACTTAAAAACGCACGATTGGTCTTCTTTTTCTGTAAAATTAATGGTTTATTCTCAGGAACACATATAGTATACTGTAAAAATAAGCGAAGAAACGGAGGCATTTAGAATGATTAAACGAACAGGTGAAGTTGTACTTGCTATTATTGGTCTAGTTTTTAGTGTATTAATGCAAGCTGCAATTGCTACTATAGGATTTTTAATGGTAAATGGTTCTAAAGCCAATGAAGGATTAACTACTTATTATAATAATTACTATCAAACAATGGCTAAATGGGATATTCCAAAAAGTGAAATTCCAGATGCTGATAGAGTATTGGATTTTGTACATACGTTGTCGTGGGTAGCTTTATCAGGTGGAATAATCACTTTAATTCTTGGGATAGTTGGTATATTCTACATTGTTAATAACAAAAAGCCCGTTTTATCTGGTTTTTTATTCTTATTAGCAGGAATTGTATCGCTTGTTTCAACTGTTTTAATAGGCTTTTTCCCAGCATTAATCTTTGTAGTTGCAGCAATGCTTTGTTTTATTCGCAAACCAAAAAGCAACTATTTACATTTTTAGCAAGAAAGAGGGAGTTGGAATTTCCAGCTCCTTTTTGTTTTGCCTTTCTTTTTTTAGGGAATAATATAGAGGATTTCAAGAGGAGGTTGATAGTGTGAAAAGTAAAGTTGGTATTATTGCTGGAACAATTGCTGGGGTGGTTGCCTGTGTAGCGGTTTATGTGGTGAAAAAACAACAGCCACCTACCCCTTTTGATGAAGTAAATGATATTAGGTCGCGCTATGAGGAAGCAGATATTTCAGAAACGGAACTTGAAGAAGCCAACATGGTTTCAGAAGGTGGGGTTTCATCCATCCAATATGAAGAAAAAATTAAATAGTCCTTAAAACAGTTTGTTTCTTGTGTTTCGCAAGAGGCAAACTGTTTTTTACTTGGAATGTTTCCTAATTGTCATGAAAATATGTTATCCTTTAAGTAGATAATAGGACTCAGGTTGTAGGTGGATTTCCTTCTACAGCGGGTTCTTCAAGTTGATACATAGCGTTATGATAAGTACAGTAATAAAAGAAAGATAAATTAGCTACTCTTGGAAGTAAGGAGGTAGACGTATTGAGAGCAATTTTGATCGGTGTATTAATAGTTTTACTAATTTCAATGATACTTATAGTACTATGGCCAGCAATTATGGCAACAATTGGTGCAGTACTAGGCTTTTGGTCATTAAAGAAACTTCTCGAAGCACGTTCTTTAGGAGAGAAAATCTTATATGGAGTTTTAATCGGCGTTGGTGCCTTGATTATTCTAGCTAACTTAAAAGGAATTTTGGTTGTCGTGATTATTGGCGCAATTATTTACTTCCTAACTAGAAATAAAAATAAACCTAAAAAAAATGATGATATCTTTGACTACCCATACAATAAATAATTGGAGGAGAAAAAAATGGCAAACCTTTTTGAAAAAATGAAACAATGGAATAAAGAAGTAAGCGAAAAGATTGAGAAACGTGAAGAAAAACGTCGTAATTCAGTGAGCTACTATATGGATAAAACCAAACAAGAAATGAAAGATGCAGAACGTATGGTTGAAAAACAACGTGAATTAAAATCTCTTTTCTACAAAGAATACAAAGAAATGGAAGTTTATGTTGAAAAACGTCGTCACCAAGCTGAAATTGCAAAAGAAGCAGGCGAAACTAAGTTAGCAGATTTTGCTCTAGAAGAAGTGGCTCAATATGAAGAACAATTAGAAGCTACAAAAGGTCATTATGAACAAGCATCAGAACAACTTGAAAAATTGGAATTACGGATGCACGAAATGCGTTTAAAATGGAAAAATCTTAAAACACAACATCTAGCTGAAATGGCGGAAAAAAATGCCACAGAAACATCTGAAAAAATGGATAAAGTAATTCATGATATGAGTTGGGGTAGCGTAAGTGATTACCATGAAGCGCAAAAACAACGCGATTTAGCAGATGAAGCTGAGAAAAAAGCAGATATGAACAAAGAACTTTCTCAATCCTTTGATGATCTTATGGATGAGTTAGAAAAGAAAACGAAGAAAAGTAAAGAAGTCATCAAAGATAAAGCACAAAACTTTACAACAATGGTAGATGAAATTATTGAACGCGAAAAACAAAATTTCAAAAAGCCTGAAAAAGCATCTATGGAAGATCAATTAAATGAGCTGGAAAAAGAAGCAGCAAAAGAAAAACCAAAAGAAGAAAAAGAAGTGCTTATTCCAGAATTAGAGAAAAAAGAAGAGCCAAAAGAAGATAAATAAAAAGTGCGACACCTAAGATTGTAGGTAAAGTGAGAAATCATTTTGCTTACAATCTTTTTTTATATTCGAATGTAGGGGTTGTTTTCAAACTAGCTAGAAATTAATACAGCTAGTATTTTACCTAAATAAGAGCTATATCATTTTTTATAATATGGAATAGGCTAGCTATGATGCTTGAAATTATTTTTCCAAAGTTTTATTTTTGCTTATTTTTATATTGTTCGGGGTAAATAGGGAAAGATAAGTTGCATTTTAATAGATACATGTTATAATAATTGGTATAGACCGATTTAACGAGGAGGCAATATGTAATGGCTAATAAAGTAATTACAAACGCTACAATTTATACTGGTAAGGGAGTTCTTGATAACGCTTTTGTTAGGTTTGACAAACAGATTTTGGAAGTTGGTTCCATGGCTGATTTTCAAGCAGATAAAATAGAAGAAGTCATTGATGCTAAAGGACAAAAAATTGTTCCAGGATTTATTGATGTTCATTCCCATGGTGGTTATAGTTTTGATGCAATGGATGCAGATCCAGAAGCGCTTAGAAAACAAGTGAATGGTATGTTAAATGAAGGGATTACTACTTACTTCCCAACAACAATGACACAATCACATGAAAATATTGAAAAAGCATTAAAAGTAATCAATGAAGTAGCACAAACAGAGCCAGTAATTGGTGGAATTCACTTAGAAGGTCCATTTGTTTCAAAGGTCTTTAAAGGCGCGCAACCAGAAGAATACATTCAAGCACCTGATTTAGAACTTTTTAAAAAATGGTTTGATATTTCTGGTGGTTTAATCAAATTAGTAACCTATGCACCAGAACATGAAACATCTGCGGACTTTGAGAATTTTTGTTTTGAACTAGGTGTTGTTCCGAGTATTGGACACTCTAATGATGTTCGGGAACACTTGAAAACAAGTAAAGCAACCCATGCCACTCATTTATATAATGCTTGTCACCGAATGACGCACCGCGAGCCTGGTGTTCCAGGGCACGTTTTACTTGAGCAAGGTATTAATGCTGAAATAATTGTTGATGGAATTCACGTTCACCCCGATATGGTGAAATTAGCTTATAAAATGAAAGGTGCAGAACATCTTTGTATCATTACTGATTCCATGCGCGCAAAAGGTATGCCAGAAGGAAAATCTGAACTTGGCGGTCAAACAGTAATCGTAAAAGATAAACAAGCTCGTTTAGAAGATGGAACACTTGCAGGCAGCGTGTTAACTTATGATGATGGTTTCCGTAATATGATTAAATTTACTGGTTGTACTATGGAAGAAGCAGTTCTTATGTCTTCTGGAAACCAAGCTCGCGAGTTTAATTTAACACAAAAAGGTGCTATTCAAGCAGGTAAAGATGCAGATTTCAATATTTTAAATGATAATTTACAAATAACTGCCACATATTCATTCGGAAAAAAACATTCTTGAGAGGAAGATAATTACTATGCAACTTATCACAACAGAAAATAAATTAACAGGTTCAAAAAAAGCTTTAGAATTGATTGAAAAAGGCATTACCTCTGGTGAAGTGAAAACATTAGGGCTAGCAACAGGAAGTACACCAGAAACCCTATATGCAGAGCTTGTAAAGAGTAATGTAGATACTAAAAATGTAACAACAACTAACCTAGATGAATATGTAGGTCTTGCAGCGAGCGACCCAAACAGTTATCATTACTATATGAATAACTTATTATTCTCTAAAAAAGCATTTAAAGAAAGTTTCTTACCAAATGGAGAAGCGACCGATGCAGAAGCAGAATGTTCTCGTTATGAAGATATTTTGTCAGAGCATCCAGTAGATATTCAAGTATTAGGTATTGGTACAAATGGCCATATTGGCTTTAATGAACCAGGAACTTCCTTTGATTCACTTACACATAAAGTCGTGTTAACTGATTCCACTCGTGAAGCCAACAAACGCTTTTTCGAAAGAGAAGAAGATGTACCGACTCATGCTTATTCTATGGGAATTAAATCAATTATGAATGCAAAAAAAATTATCCTACTTGCTTTTGGTGAAAACAAAGCACAAGCAATCAAAGAAACTATTAAAGGACCTGTAGATGTGAATTGCCCTGCTTCTGTACTTCAAAATCATCCAGATGTTACAGTGATTCTTGACAATGAGGCGGCGTCACTTCTATAAGAAGAGGGCGGGAAAATGATCGATAAACAATCAGGAATACCGATTTACATTCAAATTCAAAGTGAAATTAAAAAGAAGATGGAAGATGGCATTTGGAGTGTTGGAACTTCTATACCTGCTGAACGTCAACTTGCAGAAATGTTCCATGTTAGCCGAATGACAGTTAGACAAGCAATTCAGGGCTTAGTGGATGACAATATTTTGCAAAGACGTATTGGTGCAGGCACATTTATTGCGGAAAAGAAATTGACAGAACGACTTGAGGCAGTCACGAGTTTTACTAATTTGATGCTGCAAGAGGGTAAGGTTCCTTCGACACGCATTGTATCATATGGGATTCGTCCAGCAAGTACGCAAGAACAAGAAGCACTGCAACTACCAGAAGACAGCAATGTGATGAAAATTGAGCGGATTCGTTACGGCGACCGTGTTCCAATACTTTACGAGGTTGCTGCAATTCCAGAAAAAATTGCTTCACTGCTTACAAAGGAAGATATTATGGACTCCCTTTATAAAGCGATTGAATTAAAGCTTGGTCAACCAATTGGAGAAGCAGAGCAAATCATGGAAGCTTCTTTAGTCTCAGAAAAAATTGCGCCATATCTTGATGTAAAACTCGGCTCACCTGTTATGAAACTTCGACAAATCACTATGCTAGAAGATGGTCGACCATTTGAATTCACACGTTCCCAGTATGTTGGAAGTAGATTTCAGTTTGTAGCAAGGATTAAACAATAAAAAAAAGCTTGAAATGATTTTAACTCGTTTCAAGCTTTTTTGTATAAAAATGAGTTAAGTGTAGCAAGAATAATGATTTTCGTTGTTTTTTTATAAATAAAAAAGTATAATGAGATGAATGAAAAATTTGGCGGGGAGGACTAGCCATGAACTGGATGATTATAGTGATTTGTTTTGGCGTGTCCGTGTTAATTACACCGCTAATTCGAAAAATAGCGCTTTATTTTGATATTACAGATAAACCAGACAAGCGACGAATTAATATTAAACCTATTCCAAGTTTAGGTGGTTTAGCTATATTTATTAGTTTTGTGGTAGGGATGCTACTACTCCCGATTGATAATATGTTTTTATGGCCACTTCTGATTGCAGGATTTGTTATGGCATTAACAGGCTTTTTAGATGATATTTTAGAATTAAAAGCAAGATATAAATTAATTGGTCAAGTGTTAGCAGCCTTTATTATTGTTGTCTGGGGCGGGATTAGCATAGATTTCATTAATTTACCATTTGGTGGCGAGATTCATTTTGGGGTATTAAGTATTCCTTTAACGATCATTTGGATTGTTGCGATTACTAATGCAATTAACTTAATTGATGGACTAGATGGTCTTGCAGCGGGTGTTTCAACCATTGCCTTACTGACTATTTTAGGAATGGCATTTATTATGGGAGATGTACTTGTAATTATGATTGCCAGCGTATTAATAGCAGGCACACTTGGATTTTTACCATACAATTTCAACCCAGCTAAAATATTTATGGGTGATACGGGGGCACTTTTTTTAGGTTTTATTATCTCTGTGTTATCAGTGATGGGTTTCAAAAACGTTACCTTTATCTCACTCATCGTACCAATTTTAATTTTGGGTGTACCAATTTCAGACACTGTGTTTGCAATCGTTCGAAGACTAGTTACAAAACAACCAATTGCAATGGCAGATAAATCTCATTTACATCATTGTTTATTACGACTTGGCTTTACACATCGACAAACGGTAATTTTAATTTATGCGATAGCGGCATTGTTTTCTTTATTCGCCTTTATTTTTACGATGTCAACGTTGTGGGGTTCCATGCTATTAATAGGTGTGTTATTACTTTTAATCGAAATAATGATTGAAACACTTGGATTAATAGGAAGTACATATCGTCCTTTACTTAAACTTTTCAAAATTTCAAAAGAAGATAAAATAGATTAGAGACTAAAAGCATTTCTTAGTCTCTTTTTTCTATGCCAAAATTCTTATTGAGTAAGCACTCATCTTGTGATACATTTATCAAGTAACGTTTTTGTAGAAATGAGGAGAAAATCATGGAAATCATTGCGACAGCAGATTCAATTATTCAAGCTGAAAAATTGCTTCGCGCGGGGGTAGACAGATTATATGTAGGAAATAGCCAATTTGGCTTGCGATTACCACATTCTTTTTCTGTCGAGGAATTACGTGAAATAGTTGATTTAGCGCATCAACAAGGAAAGAAGGTAACTGTAGCTGTTAATTCGCTGATGCATAATGAGCATATGGAGTTATTGCCGCCATTTTTGGAACAACTTGCAGAAATGGACGTTGATACTGTGGCGTGTGGCGATCCGGGAGCAATTATGCTTTTAACAGAAATGAATAAGCCGCTACCATTTATTTATGATGCTCAAACATTTGTGACTAGCGCAGAGCAAATTGCTTTTTGGGAAAAACAAGGAGCAGTTGGAGCAGTACTTGCTAGAGAATTAACAGAAGGCGAAATAAAAGATATTACTAAAAATCTTTCTATTCCAACTGAAGTTTTGGTTTACGGACCAACGTGTATTCATCAATCTAAGCGCAAATTGGTGACGAATTATAATCGGATTGTAGAAATGGAAGAGGATACTTCTCGAGAACGAGGTCTTTATTTACGTGAGCCTAATGATGAAACGAGTCAATTGCCAATTTATGAAGATGAGTCTGGAACGCATATCTTTGCTTCTGAGGATATTTCATTGGTGCCATATTTGGCCGATTTATATGAAGCGGGTTGTAGAACGTGGAAATTAGATGGGGTTCTTGCTAATTCAGATAACTTTGTTGAAATTGCAGCGCTTTTTGTTCAAGCAAAAGAAGCAATTATTCACAACCAGTTCGTTGCAGAATATTTTGTGAATAAATTAACGGAATTACAACCGCCGACAAGAAAATTAGATGCTGGATTTTATTTGAAAAATCCGGATGATGTGAAGTAGGGGGAATAGCATAATGACTAGAATAATGAAAAAACCAGAAGTGCTAGCTCCGGCTGGTAACTTAGAAAAATTAAAAATCGCCATTCGCTATGGGGCGGATGCTGTTTATATTGGTGGTCAGGCATTTGGTTTAAGATCACGAGCTGGAAATTTTACGTTTGAAGAAATGGAACAAGGTGTTAGTTTTGCACATGAAAGAAATGCCAAAGTATATGTAGCTGCTAATATGGTAGCTCATGCAGGGGATACAGAAGGTGCAGGAGAGTTCTTTCGGACACTTCGAGATATTGGTATTGATGCAGTAATTGTTTCTGATCCTGCTTTAATTAGTATTTGTTTTGAAGATGCTCCAGGTTTACCAGTACACTTATCAACACAAGCTTCTGCTACAAACTATAAGACACTTGAATTTTGGAAAAAACAAGGTTTAGAACGTGTTGTACTGGCACGTGAAGTGAGCATGCAAGAAATCCAAGAAATTGGCGCACAAACAGATGTTGAAATGGAAGCTTTCATTCACGGAGCTATGTGCATTTCCTATTCTGGACGTTGCACGCTATCGAATCATATGGCAAACCGAGATGCAAACCGTGGAGGCTGTGCGCAAAGTTGTCGTTGGAAATATGATTTATTTGAAATCGATAATGGCGTATCAAAAAATTTGGTGGATTCAGATGAAGAACCATTTTCGATGAGCGCAGTAGATTTATCAATGATTAAGTATATTCCTGATATGGTGGATGCGGGTGTAGATAGCTTAAAAATTGAAGGGCGAATGAAGTCCATTCACTATGTTTCGACGGTTGCAAGTGTTTATCGTCGTGCTGTAGATGCTTATTGTGCCGATCCAGAAAACTATGTATTTGATCCAGCTTGGGAAGAAGAGTTATGGAAAGTAGCACAACGCGAACTTTCCACAGGCTTTTTCTATAAAGAACCTACTGAGGACGAACAGTTATTTGGGAAAACACGTAAAATTCCACAATATGCTTTTGCTGCCCAAGTGTTGGAATATGATGAGGAAACCAAAATTGCTACTTTACAACAACGAAATAATTTTGGTGTTGGAGAAGAAATTGAGTTTTATGGCCCAGGGGATACTGGCTTTAGACAAGTTGTAAAAGAGCTTTGGAATGAAAATGGAGAAAAAATTGATCGCGCACCAAATGCGATGATGACAATAAAAATGCCAGTGGACAAACCTGTAAAGCCATTTGATTTTATGAGAAAGAAAAAATAAAAAAGCTCATTCTGCAGTAGGATTGTTGTCTTTCCTTAAAGTAAGGTATAATGAAATAGACTATATTAAAAGGAGGAGATTTATATGATAGGATGGATTATTACTATTGTTGTAGTGGTTGTTCTAGTCTTAATTTACTTTGGACTTTACAATAGCCTTGTAAAATATCGCAACCGTGTAGATGAAACATGGGCACAAATTGATGTACAATTAAAACGTAGATTTGATTTAATTCCTAATTTGGTGGAAACTGTTAAAGGATATGCTAAACACGAAAAAGAAACATTAACACAAGTAATTGAAGCACGTAATAAAATGATGGAGATGCCTGCTGATAATCGTCAAGGTCAAATCGAAGCAGATAATATGCTAAGTGGTGCATTAAAATCTATCTTTGCATTAGGTGAGGCTTATCCTGATTTAAAAGCAAATACATCATTTATAGAATTACAACATGAATTAACTACTACGGAAAATAAAGTAGCTTATTCTCGTCAATTGTACAATACAACAGTTATGAGCTATAACACAAAAGTTCAATCTGTACCGACAAACATCATTGCAAAACTGCATAACTTTACTGAACGTGAAATGCTTTCTATTCCAGAAGTAGAACGTGTTGCTCCTAAAGTAGAGTTTTAAGCCGTGAAGGAGAGCGAAAAGCATGCTATTTGAACAAATCGCAGCAAATAAGCGAAAAACTATTTTTATTGTAATTGGCTTTTTTATTTTCGTTCTTATGGTGGGTGCTGCTATAGGGATTATTGTTTGGAATAATTATCTAAATGGGCTTATACTTGCGGCTGTTATCGGTGTGTTTTATATTTTGATTATGATTATGAGCAGTTCATCTGTGGTTATGGCGATGAACCGTGCGAAAGAAATAAAATCAAAAGATCAAGCTCCTATTTTATGGGATACTGTAGAAAGCATGGCCCTAGTTGCCGGAATTCCAATGCCAAAAGTATATATTATTGAAGATGAAAGTCCAAATGCCTTTGCTACAGGTATTTCACCTGAAAAAGGGGCAGTTGCAGTTACTCGAGGGTTATTAAATAAACTAGAACGATATGAACTTGAGGGCGTTATTGCCCATGAAGTTTCTCATATTCGTAATTATGATATCCGTTTATCCACAATTTCGATTGCCCTTGTTGCAGTAGTTGCTATTCTTAGTGATTTAGCTATGCGTCTGATTTTTTGGGGAAGTATAACAGGGAGTCGAAATAGTCGTAAAAGCGATAATAATAATGGTGGCGGGGCACAGATAATTATTTATGTGGTTGCACTTATTTTCGTTATATTGGCCCCGATTATCGCTACTGCAATTCAGTTTGCCCTTTCTAGAAACCGGGAATATTTAGCAGATGCAAGTGCAGTTGAATTAACTCGAAATCCAGATGGACTGATTGAAGCATTAAAAAAAATTAGTGGTGATTCAAAGAAAATGGAAGAAGTTAGTGCATCTAGTGAGTCTATTTATTTCGCTTCACCGCTTAAATCTAAAAAAGATAAACCGGGATTATTTGATTCTCATCCGCCAATCAGTGCGAGAATTGAACGTCTAACCAATATGTAAAGAAAAGCAATCTAGCAATAGGTTGCTTTTTCATGTCATTTTATTGTAACTTATGTCATGTTTTTGTAATAAAGTGATTGACTTTTTATTTTCTATCAGCTAATCTTAAATAGTAAGAATTTTTCAAAGGGAGTGAATATGGTGAAGAATCAACAACAAAAAAAGAACAAGAAAAAAATCATCCCCATTATTCTTTCTGTTGTACTATTAATCGCTGCAATAATGATAGCTATTTTTATTACAAACATAAAAAAGAGTGATGAAACTGTTGACGGGGACGAAACGACCATCATTGCAATGCAAGTCAAAGATATTTTAGGTGAAGGTGATGTGGATTCAGGAAGTTATTTCACAGGTGTCATCGAGCCAAAAGCAACAAGCAAATATAATATTGATAGTTCTAAAGGTACCGTAAATAAATGTTACGTCAAAGTGGGAGATACAGTCCAAAAAGATCAAAAATTGTATAGTTACTCTAATCCTGAGGGTGATTTAGAAGTTCGAGAAGCTGAACTAGAATTAGAAATGCAAAAATCAACAGTTAGCCAACAACAAGCGGCTATAAATAAGTTAACTAAACAAATAAAAGAGGCAACACCAGAAGAGCAGGAAGAATTAAAACAAGAAAAAGGACAAGCCGATTTAGAATTAAAACAAGCCACTTTTGGTGTTGAAAAAGCAGAGGCGGCACTAGAAGCAGTTCGCTCTAAAAATAATAACAATATTGTTTATTCGACTGTAAGTGGTGTAGTAAAAAAATTAGATCAAACACAAATGAATAAAACCGTTACAATAGAAGAAACTAATCCAGCCATTTTTATGGAAATTGTTGATATGTCTACATACTACATAAAAGGTTCTGTTGATGAATTCCGTCGTGATGAACTAAAAAAAGACTAAAAAGTAACTATCATAAACCGTCAAGATGAATCGGAAACATGGCAAGGTAAAATTAGTGAAATTGGTGAGCTACCGAATGAAGGCATGGAAGAGAATGCTGGAACAGAAGATATAGAAGTGGAAGAAAACCCTAATTTAACAAAGTATCCTTTTACAGTGGAGTTAAGTGCAGCTAAAGGATTAAATATTGGAAGACACGTCTTTATTAGTTTAGATGTGGAAGCAAGTGAAGGTAAAAGTAGTGTTCCTTCTATCCCGTCTGATTTTATCGCTAAACGAGATGGTAAATCCATTGTTTGGACGGCAAATGATGGTGTAGCTAAGGCGACAGAAGTTAAATTAGGAAAAGAAGATAAAGAAATGATGACAGTAGAAGTAACAGAGGGACTTAAAAAGGACGACTACATTATCTACCCAGATTCATTTGTGAAAGAAGGAATGGAGGTCCAAACGGATGCTCCAACTGAATAATGTCTATAAATCGTACTGGCAAGGAAAAAATGAGATTCCGATATTAAAGAATATTAGCTTAGAAGTAAAAGAAGGGGAATATATTTCTATTATGGGTCCTTCTGGTTCGGGAAAATCTACTTTAATGAATATTATCGGTTGCCTTGACAAAGCGACAACTGGAGATTATTTGCTTTATGGTAAAAATGTTCGGTTGATCTCAGAAAAAGAACTAGCCAAATTACGTAATCATTCCATTGGCTTTGTCTTTCAAACATTTAATTTGATGCCACGGTTGACGGCACTACAAAATGTGGAGTTACCATTAGTTTATGCGGGTGTATCGAAAAAAGAACGGACAGAAAGAGCTCGGATTGCATTACAAAAAGTTGGTTTAGAAGATCGAGAAAGTTTTAAACCGCCAACGCTATCTGGTGGTCAAAAACAACGGGTAGCAATTGCTCGAGCATTAGTGACAAATCCAGCTTTTATTTTAGCAGACGAACCAACTGGCGCACTTGATACAAAAACCGGGGAACAAGTGATGTCGCTTTTCTCTAAATTGAATAAAGATGGTGTTACAGTTATCGTCATTACTCATGAAGCGGAAGTCTCTGCATATACTAATCGGAAAATAATGATTCGTGATGGAGAATTAACGCATGACGAGGGGAGCGAAATCCATGCTTGAAAATATAAAGCTCTCTTTACAATCTATTTGGGCACATAAACTTCGCTCCATTTTAACCATGTTAGGGGTAATTATTGGACTAGCAGCGATTATTGCTATTGTTAGCTTGATTCAAAGCAGTAGTGAAACGTTAAAGAAAGAGATAGTTGGTGGCGCGAATAATTCATTAGAACTTTCCTTTGCACCGGAAGCGGAATTCAGTGGCGCAGGGGGAGAAGGGTATACTGGTGAAGAACGCCCACCAGTATATATGACAGAAATAAGCCAAGAAAAAATAGATGAAATGAAAAATATTCCAGGAATGAAAAATGTGGTAGTCTCTTATAATAGTTGGGGATCGGTTTTTCGGGAAAATATATCTTCGGAAGTGGATATTCGAGCAGTGAATTCGGATTATTTTCACTTAAATACGATGAAAATAACAACAGGACGTGGCTTTAACCAATCAGATTATGCGAGTGGATCTCAAGGAATCGTATTAAATCAATTTGCTTATGATACACTTTTTCCAGAAGGTGATGGTATCGGGAAAATAATTGAGTATGCGGGCTATCCTTTCCGTATTATTGGTGTAATGGAGCCAACTGGTGATACTGCAAAAGAATGGTCAATGATGTATGGTGAAGAGGAAATGGGAGCGGCATATGTGACAACAAAAAATTGGCCACTTATACAAGAAAGTATTAACCCTTCACCAACAGTAATGATTCAAACTGAAAAAACGGATGATTTACAAAGGATAGCTGAGGAAGCAGCAGCCCTTTTAAATGCTGATTTGCCTGAATCAGATTTTATTTATGGTGTATATAATATGGGAAATATTGATGAAGAAATTGAGGAGTTTAATAAAGCACAATTTTATTTACTTGGAGGGATTGCGAGTATTTCTCTATTAGTAGGGGGAATTGGTGTGATGAATATTATGCTTGTTTCAGTAACGGAGCGAACTCGAGAAATTGGTATAAAAAAGGCGCTTGGAGCAAGACGAGGCACAATTTTATGGCAATTTTTAGTAGAAGTGATGGTACTGACGTTATTAGGTGGGTGCATCGGTATTGGGCTTGGTATTGGTATCGGTGTGGGGCTTACCAATATGGCGGGGTATCCATATATTATTTCTATTCCTGCAATACTAGGCGGGTTGAGTTTTTCCATTTTGATTGGAGTAATATTCGGTCTTGTGCCAGCAATTAAAGCTTCTAAATTAGACCCAATTGAAGCATTGCGTTATGAATAAAAAAATAGACATCCGCTTGGAAAAGTACGGATGTCTATTTTTTATTGAACGTTGCCGATATATTTCCAATGAGACTGTCCGTCTGCTGTATCGATTAATTCTACTTTTTGTTGAAGACGCCATTTTTTCATTTGGCGCTCGATTTGTTGTTCTGTTACGCCATAAAAATCTGCCATGGAAGCAACAGAAGCAATTTTCACTTTAGCTAAATATTCTTCCATTTGCGGGCGTTTTTCTGGTTCTGGATAATGGTTTAAAAGCTCAGATAAAACATGAACATACACTTCATAACGATGAAGCCCACTAAGTTTTAAGCCAGCATCTTCTATATTTTTATTGAAAAAAACGACTGTAGGGTTTTCGCGAATTTCCATTTCTTGTGCAACTTTTTGATCACCAATGTAGGCGCGTTTAGCAGCTGTTGAAGCTAAATCTTTTTTGAATTCAGCTAAATCTAGCCCAGTTGCCACAGCAATTTCATATAGGATATCATCATTAGCGATATCTTTATTTTCAAGAAAATAAGCTTCTTGGATTTTACGCAAGAATGTGATACCTTGCTTCTTTCCTTGAAGTTCAGCAGCTTTTACAGCAAGACAAGAAATATAGGAAAGGTGCGCCCCTATCTGTTGTTCTTTTAAGCTTAAATTACTATTTCCAGCTCGTCTTTGTTTACATACAAATGTTTGCAAATTGTTATGTAAAACATAGCGTAGTTTAAAATAGTTGCCATATTCAATTTGCAATCGTAGCATATTGGCTTCAATATTCCAACAGTCATCACAAGCCGGATCGAAAAATAGATAAATTTCGATTGGTTTAGAATTAGCTACGGACTGATAGTATAAATTTTGGTTAATCATTTGTTATCACCTGATTTTCAAATTCTAAATATCTTTCAGCAGATATTGATTTCAATGTACCAGTGTGAAAAAACAATTCACTGCAAAGTAAAAGCTGATACAAAATTTAGTGTTATATTTATATATCTATTTTATCAGCGTAATGTAAATTTAACAAATAATTGTCATTGACTTAACGTAGATATTCATCATATTTCAATAATTTGTGACATTTAAAGCGATAAAAACCATTTTAGATACAAATTTAATCATTATTACGGTAGACATGGTTATAAAAACGAGCAACTTTATTTTCTGCAGGTTGATTAGGTATTTGGTAATCATTCAATAATTTAGCGAAAATTTCTTTACCTTTGTCATAATCAGCCACTTCATATTCTAAGTCGAAGTCAGAAATTGTCCCATAAAAGTTTTTATCAAATACTAAAAGTCCTTTTTTGTACTCTTTTTCCGCACGAATCGTTTTTAGAGAACCAAAGAGTTGCAATGCTTCGTGATTGATGCCAATTTCTTTTAGGCTATCTCGAACTGGACCAACTGGAATATTGGCACCATTTAAAATGGCAGTTGCTTGATCTGCCCCTAAAATTTGTGTTGTTTCCATTAATCCACGTGATTCAGGGGTTTTAAGTGTTAGTTGGAATTGTGTTTCTAATTTGCGAATACGAAGCGCAGACTGCCGTTCTTTTAGCCCAAATTCAGCTGTGTCTAGATAATAATTTGTTTGTTCAAAATAATCATCCTCTTTTATGTGAAAAGCATCAATAAGTCTAATATATTCATCTTGTGTTAAAAGATTGCGAAACTCGATTTCTAATTCTTTTACCATGTGGTTCAGCTCCTCTTAATGAAATAATGCATCCAAATCTTTGGCATAAAATTGAATAGCTTTTTTATAATTTAATATATCTTTATTTTCTGTGGTCTCTGTAAGTAGCATTAAGGCATCTTCTAGTGCTTCTTTCGCAAGACCTTGGCTATATTTTGTCATAATGAAAAAGGTTTGAAGTGCTTTGTTTTCAGGGAATTCTAGTAAGGCTTTTTGAAATAAAGCAGCAGCTTTTTCAGGAGATCCAGTGATACGATAAGTACTGCCAAGACCAACATAGGCTTCCTGACGATCAATTTCAGATAGCCCATTATGTAGTGCTTTTTCATAAAAGGGAATGGCGGATGATTCTTTTCCAAGGGCATCATGCGCCCATGCAGCAAAATAGTTTAGTTCAGCGTTTTCTGGATCAGCTTGAAGTTTTAGAAGTGAGTTCGTACGAGCGGATTCATAATCGCCGTTTTGAAGTAACAAACGTATCAATTCAGCTCCTCCTTTTTTTGGTGGATTTAGCGCTTCGGTTTTATTTTACCACGGGAAAGAAAAAAAGGTTACTTTTAGCAAGCTGGATGGTGTGCTTTTGTGTTAAAATATAACTGATGTTGCATTAATTTAATCAGGAAGATACTTGAGGTGAGCAATTTGAACCGTTGGGAAGATTTTTTAGCGCCGTATAAACAGGCTGTTGAAGAACTGAAAATTAAACTTAAAGGAATGCGTTCACAATTTGAGCTTGAGAATAACCATTCACCAATTGAATTTGTTACAGGTCGAGTGAAGCCGGTTGCGAGCATATTAGACAAAGCGAATCAAAAGAAAATTGCGTTAGATCATTTAGTAGAGGAAATGCAAGATATTGCTGGGCTTAGAATGATGTGTCAATTTGTTGATGATATTGAGGTGGTGGTTCGTCTTTTACGGCAACGAAAGGATTTTCGGATTGTGGAAGAGCGAGATTACATTACAAATAAGAAACCTAGTGGATACCGGTCATATCATGTAGTTATTGAGTACCCGGTAGAAACAATTCAAGGGGAAAAGAAAATTCTTGCGGAAATTCAAATTAGAACTTTAGCAATGAATTTTTGGGCAACTATTGAACATTCAGTAAACTATAAGTATCAAGGAGAATTTCCAGAAGCAATTAACACTAGATTAAAACGGGCGGCAGAAGCAGCTTTTCAACTTGATGAGGAAATGTCTCAAATTAGAGAAGAAGTACAAGAAGCGCAAGTCTATTTTTCGCAAAATAAAGATGTAGCTAAAGATAAAAAATCAGCGCATCATGAAATGCCAAAAAAAAATAAGTAATAGGCGTAAGAATAGGGGCGAATAGGAATAATGAAATATATGATTACTTCCAAAGGGGACGAAAAGTCTGATTTACTTCGATTAAACATGATTGCTGGTTTTGGAGAACACGATATGGAATATGATGAAGAGGAGCCAGAAATCGTTATTTCAATTGGTGGAGATGGAACATTTTTGTCCGCTTTTCATCAATATGAAGCTAGACTTGATGAGATTGCTTTTATTGGAATTCATACCGGGCATCTTGGGTTTTATGCAGATTGGCGTCCGGCAGAAGCTGAAAAATTAGTAAAACTTTTAGCTAAAGGAGAATATCAAAAAGTTTCTTATCCACTTTTAAAAACGACAGTAAAGTATGGTATTGGCAAAAAAGAAGCAGAGTATTTAGCGCTAAATGAATCTACTGTGAAGAGTTCAGGAGGGCCTTTTGTTGTGGATGTAGTTATTAATGATATTCATTTTGAGCGTTTTCGTGGGGATGGACTTTGCATGTCAACACCAAGCGGAACAACGGCTTATAATAAGTCTTTAGGTGGGGCATTAATGCATCCATCCATTGAAGCAATGCAGTTAACGGAGATGGCTTCCATTAATAACCGTGTATACCGAACGATAGGTAGCCCGCTTGTTTTTCCAAAGCATCATATGGTTAGTTTGCAACCAGTAAATGATAAGGACTTCCAGATTTCTGTGGATCACTTAAGCATTTTACACAGAGATGTACAGGAAATTCGTTATGAAGTATCGCCAAAGAAAATTCATTTTGCCAGATTTCGTTCATTCCCATTTTGGCGACGTGTACACGATTCATTTATTGAAGATTAAATAGCAGGAGGAAGCATGTGTTTTTAGAATGGCGAGTAGATAAAGAAGAAAATGACTTACTTCTTAGGACTTTTCTTAGAAATAAGCATATCTCAAAACAATTATTAACTGCAGTGAAATTTAGTGATGATGGAAAAATAGAAATCAACGGCAAAGAACAAAACGTGCTTTATCAGGTGAAAACAGGAGATGAAGTGCGGCTTACTTTTCCAATGGAGCAGAAAAATGAACGGCTGCTAGCAGAACATACAGAGCTGGAAATTGTTTTTGAAGATGATTTTTTGTTAATTATTAATAAACCAGCAGGGATGGCGTCTATTCCTTCGCAGTATCATCCTAGTGGCTCGGTAGCAAATTTTGTCAAAGGGCATTATGAAGCGCAAGGACTTACTAGTGCGATTCATATTGTAACTCGATTAGACCGAGAAACTTCTGGCTTAATGCTAATTGCGAAAAATAGATTTTCTCATGCAAGATTAAGCACTTTTTTACAACAAGGTTTACTAAAAAGACGTTATCAGGCGTTTACTTCTGGGGTTTTAACAGACCAATTAGGATCTATAGAAGCACCTATTGGGAGGAAAGCAGTTAGTATTATGGAGCGTTTTGTTACTCCAGAAGGGAAATATGCCAAAACAAATTATGAAGTGATAGAGCGTTATGATACATTTGATCATGTGGCTATTCAGCTGGAAACTGGACGAACACACCAGATACGTGTCCATTTTTCCTATATTGGTCATCCGTTGATTGGTGATGACATGTACGGTGGGGACACCACTTTATTAAAAAGACAGGCACTTCACTCTTGTCATCTGCATTTAATCCATCCACTTACAGAAGAATATTTAGCATTTGATTTGCCATTACCCAAAGATATGGAAGAGATTATTCCAAAATCGAAGTAATAAGAGTTTGAAAAAGTTATTGGGTCATGTAAAATAAAAGAAGCGAACGAATTCGCATCAATTTTAGGAGGAATAACATGAATTTATCATTAGAGGGAAAAACATATGTAGTAATGGGAGTTGCAAATAAACGTAGTATTGCTTGGGCTATTGCTCGCTCATTAAACGAAGCGGGAGCGAAATTAGTATTTACATATGCAGATGATCGTGCGAAAAAAAGCATTACCGAACTTGTACCATCTTTAAATGAAGTAAATCAATCACCGCTAATTTTGGCATGTGATGTGACTAGTGAAGAAGCAATCACAGAAACTTTTGAAACAATTAAAAATAAAGTTGGTAAATTAAGTGGGTTAGCACATTGTATCGCTTTTGCCAATAAAGATTTCTTAACTGGGGATTATTTGGAAGTAGATCGTAAAAGCTTTTTACAAGCGCATGAAATTAGTGCTTATTCGTTTACAGCAGTTGCTCGCGCCTTAAAACATTTAGAAATGCTTACAGAAGATGCAAGTCTATTAACACTAACTTACTTAGGTGGGGAACGTGTTGTGGAAAACTATAATATCATGGGTGTAGCAAAAGCTTCCCTTGATGCAAGCGTTAGATATTTAGCAATGGATCTAGGTGCAATTGGAGTTCGTGTAAATGCTATTTCAGCTGGACCAATTAGAACAGTTTCTGCACGTGGAGTTAGCGGTTTCTCAGATTCTATTTCTTTAGTAGAAGAAAGAGCGCCACTAAAAAGAGCAACACAGGCAGAAGAAGTTGGCGATACAGCCTATTATTTATTTAGTAATTTATCCCGCGGTGTCACAGGTGAAGTGATTCATGTGGACAGCGGCTATCATATTATCGGATTCTAAAAAGCAAAAAATCCAGAAGTAGTTTCATAACTATTTCTGGATTTTTTTTGGTCCAAAGTCAGGATGATTTTTTATATAGAATTCATTTGCTGTTGGTGTATAGTTTGTTTCCACAGGGGCTTTGACAAAGTTAGCAAGAACTTGGTCGATTTTCACCCAACCTCGCCAGCTTAAATGGATTGGATCTTCTAAATAATAGGGTTCATTTTGGTAGGATTCTAGTGAGTAATAGTGGAAACCTTGACTTTCAATTTGTTGTTTTGTTTTTGCATAATAGTTTTCCAATCCTTGTTTATTTAAACCGATATAGTCCACCCATTTTCCGTTGATAGGAGGATTGATGAAAATAACATCAGCACCAGCTTTTTTGAAGGCATCCATTAAAAGTTGTAAATCACCATATTCAGGCGATTCATCGTAGCGTAAGTTTATTCGGCTGTTTTTTAATTTGGCTTCAATTGGTTGGATTTTCTTTTTATAATATTTTTCTTTTACTTGAAAAATATTGGGCCCAGTTCCTTTTTCGCCAAAATCTTTTGCTAATTGATCAAGTTGATAATAGTCTAGTTTTTCAGGAAGTTTTTTTACTTCTTTATCAATACGATCTTGCTTGGAGCCAGCTATGACTTTAGATTCTAAATCATCTTTGCGCTCTAAAATTTTCAGCTCGATATTGCCAGCTAAGTTAGTAAGCTGGCTATCATGTGGCTTTTTAGGACCTTTTGCAACTATATTTTCTAATAGATTTTTTAAAGTTGAATCGCTTTGTACTACTTGGAAACTTAATAATCTTTTGGCTGCATATATTCGTTCTGGTGTGTTTGGCGTATCCTCTAGTGCAAATTTGTACGCATGAAGTGGAGAGAAATTTGCTCCGAAAGAGGTGTCAGAAACTCCTTTTGGTCCAAACCATTGCGGAGATAGGATAACAGCCACTTTTTTACCTTTAAGTTCATTACCAAGTGCATTTACATCTAGAAAATGACTTAGACTTTGTGTTCCTGGACGCCCAAGAAGAAAGGGAGTATAGCCTTGATTGTATTTTTTTGAAACGACGCTAGGATGAAAAGGATCGACACGAGAAAGCTCAGATGAACCAAAAATTGGTAAATAATTTCCTTCTTGCATCGCTTTTTCTTGGATGTCTAGACCTTGGATGACGGATTCGTTCATAGAAGTAGCACTTTTTTTCACCGTATCAGAAGAAACATGTGAAAATAGGCTGCTAGGTCCAAAGAGAACGAAAAGGAAAACCGCGAATGCCACCAATAATGGGCCAAATGTCATCCACAGCTTTTTTTTCATTATTTAAGCGCCTCGAGTTGTGTAATAATCATTTCAGGAGTAGCCCATTCATCGCGGTCAAATTCGGAAACGGGTACGGTAATATCTAATTTTTCTTCTATCTCAATTAAAAGCTGAACGGTCGCCATTGAATCAAGTAACCCTTCATCAAATAATTTAATATTTGTATTTTGTACTACTTCTTCTGTTTCTGTAATTTCTTCTAAGATTTCTAATACATTTTCACGGAATGCCATTTAAATTACCACCTTTAGTTAGTTTTAAAAATTAATTTTATCTAAAATACCTGAGAAAATCAGGAATCCGAAACAAACAAAATGAAACGTTAGGATAATACCGATAACATAGGTTACCTTGTTTTTTGGATAGATCTTATGTTTTTTATTCAATCGTTCGAAAAGATCAAATCCGACAATTAGAGTCGCTTGATAAAGTCCATAAACAATGTAATACCAATGAAGTCCATGCCATACACCCATGATAAAAAAGTTAACAAAATAGGCTAGGTAGGCGATGGTAAACTTGCTTTTAAACCATTTCTTTTTTGTTAGCCAAAAGACAAAACGCATAAATACATAATCACGGAACCAGAACGAAAGCGTCATGTGCCAACGATTCCAGAATTCTTTAATATTTCGTGCGGCAAACGGCTTGTTAAAGTTCATCGGGGTTTGAACACCAAGCAAATAACTAACTCCGACTGCAAAGGCACTATAACCAGCAAAATCAAAGAAAAGATACATACTATAAGCATACATATAACCAAATAAACTTAGTGTTGTGTCATTATGATGTGTAATCGCAAAATCTAATGGAACAACAAAATGCTTATTCACTAAATAGGCGATGATGAATTTATAGAGAAAACCGAGGAAAATAAGGAATATTCCCCGATTTAGTAAAGCCAGATAAGCTTCCTTACTAGGTGGGTTATCTATATCTTTTTTAAAGCGACGAAAACGATCGATTGGACCTGATGAAATGGTTGGGAAGAATAGTAAGAAATGAACAAAATCCCATGCGTTGTATTGCTTAATTAAGTTATCACGTATTTCCATAATCATTTGTGCTGCTTTAAAAGTTAAGTAGGAGATACCTAAGAAGCCAATCATCGTAACATGGTCTCCTAAAATTGGAACGACTTTAGAGATAACTAACGGAAGAATAGAGAGAACTATGGCAAGTACGAATACGCCACCATGATTCTGTTTTCGTTCTTGCCGGTAATGAAAGTAAAGTCGAACGAGTGCAAGCTGCCAGAAGACAAAAACAATAAAAGTGACAGCTTGAACAGTACTAGTTGAAAATAAAAAATATAAGAATGCAAGTGTGACAAAAGCGTTATAAATAGGTAATCTCTTTCCTAACAAACCAGCTACAATGATAGGAAGTAAAAATAGGAGAAGTACACCAAAATAAAGAATTGTACCGTAGGGTGTGCTCACTTGTTAACCTCATTATGCAGCATTTTGCGATCAATTTTACTGTTCATTGTAAGCGGGAATTCTGTCTTATATATCCACTTTCTTGGAATCATATATGCAGGCATAAATTTTTTTAATTCTTTTTTGATTGCTGCACTTAGCTGGTATTCTTTTTCAAAGTCGTTAGTAGAAGGAATGACTTGAGCGACTAACATTTCGACTTTATCATCTTTTATTTTAGGAATGATGGCGCAGTTATGAATCAAACTTACTTTTTTTAAATTATTTTCAATATCTTCTAGCTCAATTCGGTAACCATGAAGTTTAATTTGGAAATCAAGACGTCCTTGGAAGAAAAGATAGCCATCTTTTATTAGTCCTGCATCGCCCGTATGATAAGCTTGGTAGCCTTTATAATCAAAGAATACTTGGGCTGTTTTTTCAGGTTCATTTAAATAACCTTTAGAGACGCTTGCACCAATTAAGACGATTTCGCCTTTTTGACCATCTGGAACTAGTTCACCAGATTCTTGATCAATAATGTGAAGACGCATATCTGGTTTAATAACACCAAGCGGTAAGCTAGGATAAGCCTCGAGTAGCTCACGTGTAACTTTCACCTGAGTTACAGCAACAGTTGCTTCTGTTGGGCCATACGTATTATAAATTACCGCATCTGGAAAACGATTTAAAAGTTCGAGTGCGGTTTTCTTTGCAAGAACCTCGCCGCAGAATAAAAAGCGGGTTAGGTTTGGATTGTTCTCCTGATTGAAATTGGCGTCTAGTAAGCATAATTCTGCAAAGGAAGGAGTTGAAATCCATACATCTAAATTTTGTACGGGTATTTCAAAATATAAATCTTTCAAATTAGCAGAAATTGTTTTATCAAGAGGCACAAGTGTTCCCCCTGAAAGCAAACACGGGTATAAATCCATCACGGATAAATCAAATGAAAAGGGGGCTTGATTTAAGAAACGCAACCCTTGCTCTAAAGAAAAATCTTGTAAAATCCAGTTACTAAAACTAACTAAATTATTTTGACTGATTTGAACACCTTTCGGATTTCCAGTACTTCCAGATGTGTATATAATATAGTAATTATCATCATTCTTTACACATGCTTCTGGATGGGGTGTTTCATCTAAATGGTTTTGCAAGGAATCTACTAAATTTTCAGGGTTTAAAATAGGGCAATCTGAAATAATTAGATTACTTGGAAGCGCCTCTGTACAAATAAATAACGCTGGATTAGCAGCCTTTTTTATTTGTTCTATTCGTTCAACTGGCATCGAAACATCTACGGGTACATAAGCTCGACCTGATTTGATAGAGCCTAAAAATGCGATTATCATGAGTGGCGACATATGTCCATAAACAATAATTGGTCTTTGTTTGTCAGTTGTCACGTTTTTAAGTAAATAAGAACCTAATGCATCAGATTGACGCTTTAATTCTTGGTAGGAAAGACGTGTTCCGGCATATTCATAGCAAGGGAAATTAGGTGTATTTTCTGCCCATGCATCAATTCTCTCTATAATACTTGTCGTCATTATCGAAGTTCCCATTCTTACACAGTCCTTTCTTTTTTAAAATTCATTGTAAATAAATTTAGCGCCTTCAGGGTTTTTGAAGCCATAAAACCATAGTAATCCAAGCAATATTGCAAAGTAAAAACAAGTTTTTAAAGTGAAAATGGTTGCCGGATGATTTAGAAATAGCTTTATTTTATTCATAAATCCACCTCATTATTATTTCGTTTGTGTAACAAATATTAAAATTAAACCTTAATACTTAGTTTACTGTAATACATTTGACTTCAAATGTCTAATTACATTTTTGTAAGGTTGAAATAATTTACTTGTTTTGCGTTTGGAAGCAGTGAGGGTATAATAAAAACCATAGAGAATACTGTGTTTTTGGTAAGAATGGAGGAGGAAAATAATGGATCAGAAAAGAATTGCTGGTGAGAAGGCGTGTGAATGGATAAAGGATGGAATGATTATTGGTCTTGGCACTGGGAGTACGGTTTACTACACGATTGAAAAATTAGGGAAAATGGTGCAAAATGGTTTGAATATAACAGGAGTCGCTACTTCAGAACAAACAGCAGAGCAAGCAGGAAATTTAGGAATACCTTTAAAATCGTTAAATGATGTATCGATGATTGATCTAACTATTGATGGAGCCGATGAAGTGGATACGCAATTTCAAGGAATAAAAGGCGGGGGTGGGGCACTTTTACGTGAAAAAATGGTGGCAGAAGCAAGTTTGTTAAATATTTGGGTTGTCGGTGAAGATAAGCTAGTTGATACCTTGGGCAAATTTCCGTTACCGATAGAAGTTGTTCCTTTTGGTTGGAGACAAATCGAACAAACACTGAAAAAAGAAGGGATTCAAACTAAACTTCGCAAGCAAGAAAATGAAGAAGTTTATCAAACTAATAATGGAAATTATATTTTGGATATTATCAATCAAATCTATACGAATCCAGTGAGTTGGCAAGAAAAGTTAGCGCAAATTCCAGGAATTGTAGAACATGGGCTATTTTTAAATTATGTGGATATTGTAATTTGTGGAAAGGAAAACGGAGAAATAGAAATCATAAAAAAATAGTTATTTCTTCTATAATAAAAGAAATAACTACTTTTGATTAATTTAATGTTTTTTTCATTTCTTTATGTTTAATACCTGCATCTAGAAAAATATCTGAACAAGTTTCATAGCCAAGTTTTTCATAGAAAGGGATGGCAGTTAGTTGTGCGCCTAGCTTTAATTTAGTTAAGCCGCGCATTTTTGCTTCGTTTTCAATTGCCTCCATGATGCTACGTCCGCTACCAGAACCCCGAGCGATTTTTTGTGTACAGATACGCTCGATTTTGCCATAGCCGTCTTGCTCGCGAAATCTGCCGGTTGCAAGTGGCGTGCCGTCCTTTGCATAGTCGACAAACATAACAACGGAATCCATTTCATCAAATTTGTCCCATTCTAGCGCTGGATCAACATTTTGTTCAACAACAAAAACATCATTTCTGATTTTGAGTGCAGCTTGTTTACCTACTTCATCTATTACTTTTTTTACAGTCAATATATTTCGTCCTTTCTTATGCACGCATGCTTTCTAAGTCGAATGTATTTACTGGCAACATAAATTGAAGCGATTCTTTGATGAAAGGCTGCCAGTATTTCCAGCGATGATCGCCATTAAATACATGGAAATAATAATCAAACTCACGAGAGGTTAATATTTGTTCTAATGATTTATTTGGTGAAAGAAAATCAAGTACTTCATTACCAGTTGTTTCCACTGCGGTTTCTTTATCACCGATGATATGATAAATTTTCATTTTGGAAGGATCTGCTTTTTTTGCTAGCGTAAGAATGGCCTCATCCACGTAAGGTGAGTGTAAAATAACATTACCGAATGTGAACGGGAATAATAAGGCTGCTTTTAATGATACAGAAGCACCTAGTGAGTCACCCATTAGGAATCTACTAGTTGGCATTTGGAAAGAAGGAAAGCGCTCTTCAAGATAAGGAATGAGTTCAAAAGCTAAGAAGCGGATATAAGCATCGTTTTGTTTACCATCTGGATGATATTTTTCCCGACGATCTATGACAGTTTTGTAAGGAATGCCAATGAAAATAGCTTTTTGAATTTGCTCATTTAGCGCAAGTTCTTCTGCGTTTCTAGCTAATTTCCCAAACTGAAAATAATCTTTGCCATCTTGCACGATAAATAATGGGTATTTATATAGAGGCGAAAAATCTGGCGGTAAGCAAATAATTAAATCTAGTTCCTCTCCTAGCGTCTTACTATAAAATTTTTCATCGAACATTTTGTGAGCTGTCATTTTCATTCTCTCCTTTCTAGAAATCTTTCCTATTAAGTGGATTGTTTTTTGAAAAGTTACTCTATTTTAGCATGAAACTAATAAAAAGAAGAACATTTTGCCTATTTATAGAAAAAAACTTTTCTTTTGACCTTACTTCACTGCAATATTGCTATTTAATGTGCTATACTGGAACGTACAATAATTCAGTTTTTATGATAGAAAGTGGGGATTTTGAATGAGTAAAGATATTGACTGGAGCAATTTAGGATTTAGTTATATTAAAACGGATAAACGTTACATTTCTTATTGGAAAGACGGGGAATGGGATGAAGGTTCACTTACAGAAGATAACACGCTACATATTAGTGAGGGATCTACAGCACTTCATTATGGCCAACAGTGCTTTGAAGGCTTAAAAGCATACCGTTGTAAGGACGGTTCGATTAATCTTTTCCGCCCAGACCGTAATGCTGCTCGAATTCAAAAAAGTTGTGAGCGTTTATTAATGCCGCATATTCCAACTGAAAAATTTATTGATGCTTGTATGCAAGTTGTTCGAGCAAATGAAGAATTTGTACCTCCATATGGTTCAGGTGCAACGCTTTATTTACGTCCATTTGTTATCGGTGTTGGTGATAATATTGGTGTACATGCTGCACCAGAATATATTTTCTCTGTTTTTTGTTCACCAGTAGGACCTTATTTTAAAGGTGGAATGACGCCAACGAACTTTATCGTTTCGGATTATGATCGTGCGGCTCCAAATGGTACTGGTGCAGCAAAAGTAGGTGGTAACTATGCTGCTAGTTTGTTACCAGGAAAAAATGCACAAACTCGTAATTTTGGTGATTGTATTTACCTAGATCCAGCTACACATACAAAAATTGAAGAGGTTGGAGCTGCGAATTTCTTTGGAATTACAAAAGACAATAAATTTATTACACCATATTCTCCATCCATTTTGCCAAGTATTACAAAATATTCATTGCTTTATCTAGCAGAGCATCGTTTAGGGCTTGAAGTAGAAGAGGGCGATGTATTTATTGATAAGCTAGATGAATTTAAAGAAGCTGGGGCTTGCGGGACTGCAGCTGTTATTACACCTATTGGAGGAATTCAAACAAAAGATGACTTCCACGTTTTTTATAGTGAAACAGAAGTAGGACCAGTAACAAAACAATTATTTGATGAATTATACGGAATTCAATTTGGGGATATTGAAGCACCTGAAAACTGGATTTATAAAGTGAAATAAGAAAACAGGGTTGGCGCACACGTAGCGCCAACCCTGTTTTTAATTTTAACCAGAAATATGTTTTTTAGGTAAGATGAAATGTAAAATATAGCTAACAATACAACAAGCAAACATCACCCAGAAAACCATATGAAGTCCACTATATAGAATGTCTCGAAGTGGTTCAACAAGATTGGCACTGACATTTCCAGAAGTTTGTGGACTGATTAATTGGTTTAAATTGTCACGATTTACTTCACTTCCAGCAACTTCACGGAATTGACTAGTTAGTACAGAGTTGAAAATGGTACCAAAGACTGCTACACCAATTGTTTGACCAACTGTTCTAAAAAGCGTATTGGAGGCGGTCGCAATACCTGTTTGAAACCTCGGTACAGCATCTTGAACTGTCACTGTAGTAGTAGTAAAGATAATTCCAAAGCCAAATCCCATAAAGGCACTATTTAAATAGAAGAAAATATCATTTGTACTAGCTGGGAATAAAGCAAGAATTAATCCACTCATGGCAGTAATTATAACCCCAAGTCCAACAGTATGGCGGTTTCCTAGGGTCATTAATAATTTTCCACCTATGAAAGAGCCAATAATCCAGGTGACGGAAAGTGGCGCTAACATAAATCCAGCGATGGTCGCACCGTGTCCAAGCATTCCTTGTGCCCACATAGGAATATAAACATTGATTCCAATTAAAAAGGCGCTAATTAAAAAGCCAATTAAATTACCGATTAAAACAACGGGATTCTTAAATAAAACAAATGGCATAATTGGATCTTGAGCCCTTTTTTCCACAAAATAAAAAGCAATAAATAATCCTATAGAAATGACAAACAATATAACAACGAGTGGTTCTGTCCAGTTGAGCGATTCGCCTGCTCGTTGAAGGGCAAATAACAATCCAAGTAACGCAACTGTAAATAACGAAGCGCCAAGAAAATCAATGGGTAGCTTCACATGCTCCACATTTTCACGTAAGTAAAGTAAAATGAGTAAAATAGTTAAAAGTCCGATTGGTACATTAATAAAGAATATCCAGTGCCAAGAAAGTTGATCAACTAAAAAACCACCTACTAACGGTCCAAATACGCCAGCGATTCCCCATGCAGAACCCATAAATCCAAGTACTTTTGCTCGTTTTTCAAATGGGTAGACATCGGCAATAATCGTCATAGTCGAAGGTAAGATACCGCCTGCACCAATACCTTGAATTGCGCGAAAAATAATTAATTGTTCCATATTTTGTGCAAATCCACAAAGTGATGAACCAATAATAAAAATAATTGTCGCAATCACAAAAATATTTTTTCGTCCATACAGATCAGATAGTTTTCCATAAATCGGAACTGTCACTGCGGATGTTAGTAAATAAACAGAAAAAATCCAGTTCATTAACTCTATACCGTCCAACTGACTTACAATCGTTGGCATCGCAGTACTTACGATGGTACCCTCAATAGCTGCCATAAATGTGGCTACAAATACGGCGATGGTAACGGCTTTCACTTTTGTTTGTTCCAAAAAATTCCCTCCCTTTTCATCTACCGAATTATAGCATAGAAAAGAAGGAAAGTGGGAAAAAAGTTGGTCATTAGAAATGCGATTTATTCGGATAAGCGCTATAATAAAGTAGAGAAAAGCGAACTAAAGGAGGAATTTTTTTGACTTACGAACCAAATACAAACAAAACAATGGAAAGAATTACTAAATTAACATCTATCCCAAGTCCAACTGGAAATACTGGGAACATTATTGAAACGATTGCGAAGGACTTAGCTGCCTCCAAAATCCAGTATAAATTAAATAATAAGGGTGGTTTAATTGTCACTCTTGCTGGTAAAGATGATACAAAACAGCGGATGTTAACTGCTCATGTAGATACGCTTGGTGCCATGGTGAAAGAAATTAAAGCAGATGGTCGCTTGCTTTTAAGTTTAATTGGTGGATACCGTTTTAATGCGATTGAAGGAGAATATTGTACGATTGAAACAAGTAATAGCGATGTATATAATGGAACGATTCTAATGCATCAAACCTCTGTTCATGTATATAAAGATGCAGGAACAGCAGAGCGTAATGAAAAAAATATGGAAGTTCGTTTAGATATGCGAGTTTCGGATGCAGAAAGTGTTCGTGCACTAGGGATAGAAGTGGGAGATTTTGTTTCCTTTGATCCAAGAACACAAATAATTAATGATGAATATATTAAATCTCGCCATTTAGATGATAAAGCAAGTGTCGCGATTTTATTACAAGTAATTGATTTTATCAATGATAATCAATTGGAATTACCGCACACAACCCATTTTTTAATTTCTAATAATGAAGAAATTGGTTATGGTGGAAACTCTAACATTCCAGAAGAAACAGTGGAATATTTGGCTGTAGATATGGGAGCGCTAGGAGACGGACAAACATCTGATGAGTATACAGTATCCATTTGTGCCAAAGATGGTAGTGGTCCATATCATTTAGGATTACGTAAACATTTAGTGGAACTTGCTGAAAAAAATAACATTGATTATAAAGTAGATATTTACCCGTATTATGCTTCTGATGCAAGTGCTGCAATCCATGCTGGAAATGATATTGTACATGGTCTAATCGGCCCAGGTGTTGATGCAAGTCACGCATACGAACGAACTCATCGCGATTCACTTTACCATACAGAAAAATTAGTCTATGCATATTTATTTTCGAATATATTAAAATAGGAGGAACAAATCATGAATGTTCACGATTTTTCTGAAAAAGCAATGAATGGCAAAGATATAACGCTAAGTGATTATAAAGGAAAAGTATTATTAATCGTTAATACAGCCAGTAAATGTGGTTTAACACCTCAGTTAGAAGGTCTTGAAGCAATGTACAAAAAGCTTGGCGGAGATCATTTTGAGATTCTTGGATTTCCGTGCAATCAATTTTTACACCAAGATCCAGGTAGTGACAAAGCAATTTTGGAATTTTGCCAAATGAATTATGGAGTGACCTTCCAAATGTTTTCTAAAATTAAGGTTAAAGGCAAAGACGCAACACCACTTTATAAATATTTAACAGAGCAAACTGGTGGAAAGAAAATAGAATGGAATTTTGCTAAATTTCTAATTGACGAAAATGGGAATGTAGTTGAACGCTTTCCTTCAAAAATGAAACCAGAAGATTTTGAGGACAAAGTTGCAGCATTGGTTGCAAATGTAAAATAATAGATAGAAAAACTCGGTAGCAACATTATACCGAGTTTTTTTGCATCTTAAGGAGGATAAAATGCAGGTTACTAATATTAGCTTGTAGTTTTTATAAGACTATTTATAATGAAATAGAGAGGCGGTGGCCAGATGGAATTTCGGGTGAAACAGGATAATAGCAGGACGGTTGGCGAAGTGGACATACATTGCCACCCAAATGATGTCGATAAGGTAACTAATATTGTTTCCAATTTAAAAGAAAAAATTTCTGTGAAAAAAGATGCGGAAACCTACTTGCTCGAACCGAATGTTATTTTATATTTTGAAGCTGTCGAAAATAAAATTTTTGTTTACACTGAAACAGAGGTTTATGAAACTAATTGGAAATTGTATGAATTAGAAGAACGATTTAATGAAAGCTCTTTTTTTAGATGTTCAAAGTCAATGATTTTAAATATTAAATGGATTGAAAAAGTTGCTCCTGGGTTTAATGGCAGATTGGAAGCGCGCTTGTTAAACAATGAAAAAGTCATTATTTCTAGGCAATATGCGAAAGTGTTAAAACAAAAATTGCAGATTGGAGGGAAAAAGAAATGAGTGGAAAAGTCGTACAACTTGTCCAAACTTTTAGTATTATTTTTACAGGCTCCATTTTAACAACAACTTTTTCTTATACTTTTCTGGCTAAAATGGATGGGGTACCAATTCAAGACGTTTTTGTATTAATTCTTTTTAGTATTATCGTGGTCGTTGTGGATGAACTACTTTTTAAAGAATCAAAGAAAGTAAAAGAAACTTTCCGTTTTCGCATAATTATTTTCTTTCTTTTTATTGAAGCAGCGATTTTAGGAATTGGCTGGATGCTTAATTGGTATGATTCAATTAATGGATTTCTGATTATTTTCGGATCTGTTTGCATTACCTTTCTTATTATGTATCTTTTTTTCCATATGCAAGCAGTGAAAGTAAGCAATGAAATCAATCAAAAACTAGCAGCAATGCGAGAAAAGGAGAAACAATGATAAAACTAGTAAATGTCGTTAAAAACTATGGAAAAGTGGCAGCAGTAAAAGGAATTGATTTGGAAGTTGAAAAAGGAGAGTTATTCGCCTTTCTTGGTGAGAATGGTGCGGGTAAATCAACAACGATTAGTATGATTTGTACCGAAAGTGAACCAACATCTGGAGCCATTTTTATTGATGGTGAAAAATTAACTGCAAAGAACAGAACTGCTTTCCGGCAAAAATTAGGGGTTGTTTTTCAGGAGAATGTTTTGGATGATTTATTGACTGTTAAAGAAAATTTGTATAATAGAGCAAGTTTATATGGAAAGACTCAAGCGGAAATTTCCGAACGACTTAAGTTAGTTTCTGCGATTATGGGGATTGAGGATATTTTAAATCGTCGTTTTGGAAAATTATCTGGTGGACAAAAACGGCGGGCGGAAATTGCTAGGGCGATTATGCATGATCCAGAAATTTTACTACTGGATGAACCAACAACTGGTCTTGATCCGAAAACAAGGGTGAGTGTCTGGAAGATTATTGATTATTTACGGGAACAATTTGGAATAACTGTTTTCTTGACAACTCATTATTTAGAAGAAGCAAGCGATGCCGACCAGTTGGCTGTTATTAATAAAGGGAAAATCATTGCACAAGGGACACCAGCTAATATTAGAAATCGCTTTTCCATGGATAAAATTTTCTTTTATGAGGCTAATGTAGCGGGACTTCAGCCAATTATTGAAAAAGCCAATTTGCCATTTCAGTTATCAAAAGGAACTATGCAGGTAGATATTACAGAAAGAAAAGTCGGAATTTTGGAACTATTAAACCGAACAGCAGGCTTGTATAGCTCTTTTGAGGTGATTAAAGGGAATTTAGATGATGCTTTTATTTCGATGATTAAGGAGGATTCTAATGATTAGTCGAAATTTAAAACTATATTTTCGTGATCGAACTTCTGTTTTTATGTCGTTACTGACGATTTTAATTATTATTGGCTTATACGCGATTTTTTTAGGAAACAATATGGAACAAATGTTTAAAGAAGCATCCGAGAAAACGATAGGAGTTGCAGAATTAGTTAATACTTGGGTAATTGCTGGGATTTTATCGATTACGCCTGTGACTGTATCGTTAGCCGTGTTTTCTTTGAAAGTTCACGATGAAGAATTAAGTATCGCTCGAAGTTTTGCGATTTCTCCTGCATCAAGATGGCGAATTGTTTTAAGCTATATTGCTAGTGGGCTGATTGCTTCTTTTTTGCTTTCGTTAGTGACTTTATTTGTTGGAGAAATGTATATTTGGTTGACAGGTGGAGTAATTTTACCACTGGACAGTTGGCTGAGTTTAATTGGTATTATGTTAATTAATGTGCTTTGTTGTAGCAGTATAATGTTTTTTATCACTAGCTTGGTAAAAAAAGCGAGTGCGTTTAGTTCTGTTTCTACTATTGTAGGTACAGTTATTGGTTTTATCGCTGGGATTTATTTGCCAATTGGTTCACTTCCAGATACTGTACAAACAATTATGAAGTGTTTCCCGTTTACATACGGAGCATCGGCTATTCGTGAAATTATGACGAAAGAGCCATTGCAACAAGTTTTTTCAGGTAATGCGGAAGCGCTCAAAACGACGAAAGAAATGATTGGTGTGACAATTTATTGGGGGGATAATAATGTAGCAATGGCGCTAAGTTTGCTTATTTTAGTAGGGTTTGCACTCATTTTTGGTATATTATCAGTGATTCTAATGAAACGACAAACAAAATAATTTTTGGATAAAAAAACAGCCGAAATACTCCTAGTTATGCTATACTTATGAAATGTGAATGAATCTAGGAGGAAAAAAACAATGAGTCAAGATTTGCAAAAAGAAGTTGCTTCACGCAAAACATTTGCGATTATTTCTCACCCGGATGCCGGAAAAACGACCATTACAGAGCAATTATTGCTATTTGGTGGCGTTATCCGTTCAGCAGGGACAGTAAAGGGAAAGAAATCTGGAAAATTTGCGACAAGTGATTGGATGGAAATTGAAAAACAACGTGGAATCTCCGTAACGAGTTCTGTGATGCAATTTGATTATAAAGGATCAAGAATTAATATTTTAGATACACCAGGTCACTCTGACTTTAGTGAAGATACGTACCGGACTTTAATGGCAGTTGACAGCGCAGTAATGGTAATTGATGCGGCGAAAGGTATTGAAGCACAAACACTAAAACTATTTAAAGTTTGTCGAATGCGTGGAATTCCGATTTTTACTTTTATTAATAAAATGGACCGTCAAGGGAAAATGCCACTGGAATTACTTGCGGAGTTAGAAGAAGTTCTTGGAATTGAATCATATCCAATGAACTGGCCGATTGGTATGGGGAAAGAGCTTGCTGGGCTGTATGACCGCTATCACCAGGTGATTGAGCAATATCGTTCAGAAGAAGAGGAGCGTTTCTTGCCACTTGGGGAAGACGGTGATTTGAAAGAACGGCATGCTATTCAGAGTTCCCTTTACTATGATCAAGCTTTGGAAGAGATTATGCTACTAGATGAAGCGGGTAACGATTTTAGCCGTGAACGAATTATTTCTGGAGAGCAAACGCCAGTGTTTTTTGGAAGTGCGCTTACTAATTTTGGAGTAGAAACATTCTTACGGACTTTTGTTGACTTTGCCCCATCTCCATCAAGCCATGAATCAAACGAGGGTATTATTGAAGCGGATAATCCGAAGTTTTCAGGTTTTATCTTTAAAATTCAAGCAAATATGAATCCAGCTCACCGTGATCGTATCGCTTTTATTCGGATTTGTTCTGGGGAATTTGAGCGTGGGATGAATGTGACGTTAACTCGAACTGGAAAAAATATTAAGCTAGCTAACTCTACTCAGTTTATGGCAGATGATCGGGAAACTGTTAATCGGGCTGTGGCTGGTGATATTATTGGTTTGTATGATACAGGAAATTATCAAATCGGTGATACTATTACGAATGGTAGCAAAAAATTAGAATTTGAGAAACTACCACAATTTACACCAGAATTATTTATGCGTGTTTATGCGAAAAATGTCATGAAACAAAAACATTTTCATAAAGGTGTTGAACAACTCGTTCAAGAGGGTGCCATACAGTTGTTCAAAACTTGGCGTACGGAAGAATACATCATTGGAGCTGTTGGTCAGTTGCAATTTGAAGTATTCGAACATCGGATGCGCGGGGAGTATAATTCGGAAATTAGGATGGAGCCAATCGGGAAGAAAATTGCTCGTTGGGTAAAAGAAGAAGATGCGGATGAAAAACTTTCCACTGCAAGAAGTATGCTAGTGAAAGATCGCTTCGACCAACCATTATTCTTATTTGAGAATGAGTTTGCAATCAATTGGTTTAATGATAAAAATCCAGATATTGAATTAACTTCTTTACTATAAAAGTCGCAACCTATTTGTTTTTAGCAAATAGGTTTTTTTTGCTTGACAATTTTAAAAATCGCGCTATAATTAGTTAGAATTCTAATTAATAAGGAGGCAGCTGTATGAGAAGAGAGAAGACGATGGATACACTTATTCGCTCGATAATGATTAAATCAAAGCGCAAAATGGATGCCAAAGTGGCTCAATTTGGATTAACAGCACAACAGGCTAGAGTACTTGGATTTTTAAATGATAATGATGCGAATGAAATTATCCAAAAAGATCTTCAAAAAATCTTCCAAACACGTGGCGCGAGTATTACTAGTTTGATTCAAGGCTTGGAAAAAAAGAAGCTAATCACGCGTAAGCCAAGTCTCCGCGATGGTCGAGAAAAAGTCGTGATATTAACAAAAGAAGGGAAGGAGATTGTAGATGAATTTAATGCATTCTTTCCGCGAGAAGATGATAAGGCAAAAAAAGTATTATCAGCCGAGGAATATAAAACGCTAATCGCACTACTTAGCAAAATTGATGATAATTCAGATTGAAAAAATTTAACTATATAGTTAGAATTCTAACTAATTTAACAGGAGGAAATAACATGAAACAAACAGATGAATTTTATTTAACAAAAGCGAGCATCCCAAAAGCAATTGCACATTTATCCATCCCGATGATGCTTGGGATGTCAGTCGGTGTTATCTATAATATAATTAATGCCTTTTTTATCGGCATGCTTCACGACACCTCAATGCTAACTGCGGTAACACTTGGACTTCCAATGTTTACGATTTTAATGGCAATTGGAAATATGTTTGGTGTTGGTGGCGGAACTTACATTTCTCGCTTACTTGGTAAAAAAGAAAACAGCAAGGCTAGAGCGGTTTCGGCGTTTGTACTCTATGGTAGTTTAGCGTTAGGAATACTTTGTGCAATCATCTTGGGATTAATGATTAATCCAGTAACTCACTTTCTTGGAGCAGATGCAGCAAGCTTTTTACACACCAAAAATTATACGTTAGCACTATTAATTTGTAGTCCGTTTATTATTGCCAATTTTGCGCTAGAGCAAGTGGTTCGTGCGGAAGGTGCTTCGAAAATTTCGATGAACGGAATGTTTATTAGCACTATCGTTAATTTGATTTTTGATCCGCTATTGATTTTATATTTTGATTTTAATGTGGTTGGAGCTGCGGTTTCGGTTGGCGTAGCAAGTGCCGTTTCTCTTGTTTACTACGCTTGGTACTTAGAGAAAAAAAGTGCTTATTTATCCATCCAGTTTAAATGGTTTCGGGTTACTAAAGAGATGATTAGCAATGTATTTAAAATTGGCGTTTCCGAACTGCTTTTATCATTATTCCTAATTGTAACTACCTTAATTTTAAACTATTATTCGATTAGTTACGGAGAAGGAGTTGTGGCTGGCTTTGGGGTAGCACTTCGCGTCGTACAATTACCTGAATTTATTTGTATGGGGCTTTATATGGGGATAATTCCTCTGTTAGCTTATAATTATAGTGCAGGAAATATTGCTAGATTTGAGAAAGCAATTCGTTTTACAGCGATAAGTATCGGCTTTATTGTCTTAGTTATTTCAAGTTTGGTATTTTTGTTCCGTTTTCAAGTGATGCATTTATTTAGTGAAAGTCCAAGTGTCATCATGCTTGGTGTGCACATTATGGTTGCGATGTTGATTTCCTCCTTATTTAGTGGATTTACTGGTCTTTTCACAAGTACGTTCCAAGCAATTGGAAAAGCGATTCCAGCAACGATTATGTCTGTTTCGCAAGGGATTATTTTTATTCCAGTGATTATGTTGGGACAGCATTATTTTGGCTTAGTTGGCGTTATTTGGTCGTTAACTGCAACAGAAATCCTCACTTGTATTATCGGTGTGACACTTTTCACAATTTACAATATAAAAATCGCTAGTAGTACAAAAGCCAAAGATTTAGCGGTTTAAAAAGTTTGTGAGAATATATAGTTGACGAGCTCTTCTAAATTATGGTATTATTTTCTAGGTAATCATATATCGTTCTTTGACAAATGTCAGAGGGGAGTAGCGCTGATTAGCTTTTTAATCAGGATAAAGTCGTCATTACATGGTAGAGATATCATCGGTTTTATCACATTTAATTTTTAAATGTTAGCGAGACCTTTGCCTTTATGGGCAGGTCTCGCTTTTTTGTTTCTTTAAATTAGGAGATCTTTGACATTTTTTATAGAATAAAGGAGGAAATTTATTAGTGGATACAGCAATGATTTTAGAATACGGTTGGGTGTTACTTGTCCTGATCGGTCTTGAGGGGATTCTGGCAGCAGATAACGCCGTGGTTATGGCGGTTATGGTCAAACATCTCCCAGACAAACAACAGAAAAAAGCATTATTTTATGGACTTATGGGGGCATTTGTCTTCCGGTTTGGGGCACTATTCCTTATTTCCTTTTTGGCAAACGTTTGGCAAGTTCAAGCGCTTGGTGCCGCATACTTACTATATATTGCAATTAGCCATATTTGGAAGCATGCAAAAGGTAAAGATGGAGAAAAAGAAAAGAAAGAAAAAGCAGGTTCTGGTTTTTGGATGACCGTTTTAAAAGTAGAAATTGCGGATATTGCCTTTGCGATTGATTCGATGCTTGCTGCTGTTGCACTTGCGATTACACTTCCAGAAACTGGGTGGGGTCACATTGGTGGAATTGATACTGGGCAATTCGCGATTATGTTCTTAGGCGGCTTAGTCGGATTAATTATTATTCGTTTTGCAGCAACGCAATTTGTTAAATTACTGAAAAATTATCCAAGTCTAGAAACTGCCGCATTTTTAATAGTTGGTTGGGTAGGAGTGAAGCTAGTTATTTACACATTAGCTCATCCAAGTCTTGGTGTTATTCCACATAGCTTCCCTGAGTCAACGCTTTGGAAACTTATTTTCTGGGGTGTAATGATTCTAATTATCATATGGGGCTGGTTTGTATCATATCGTAGTAAGAAAAAGACAGAAACTACTAACTAAATAATAAAAAACCAGAAGTGCATTTTTGTACTTCTGGTTTTACATACAACAAGGTGCCGAAAACACATTTTTATGATAGAGTAGAAGGATGGTGGAGGAAAGATGGATGTTTCTATTTGGGGTGAATATGCCTTAGTATTCCTTGTGTTAGTTATTTTAGAAGGAATTCTTTCAGCAGACAATGCTGTAGTGATGGCTGTAATAGTTAAAGGTTTACCACATGAAAAACAACGAAAAGCATTATTTTATGGGCTAGTTGGTGCATTTGTTTTCCGATTTATTGCACTTTTTTTAATTTCATTTTTAGTGAAAATATGGGAAATTCAAGCTATTGGCGCCATTTATTTGTTATATTTAGCAATTAAACATATGTGGAAACTGAAAAAAGGTAAGCAAGAGGATGTCAAAGAAGTGGCGAATGCAAAATCTACTTCTTTTTGGGGTGTAGTAGCCCGAGTGGAGTTAACAGATATTGCATTTGCGCTAGATTCGATGTTAGCGGCAGCTGCGTTAGTCGTTACTTTACCAGATTTGGGCAACTTTGAAATAGGTGGAATGAATGGTGGGCAATTTATTGTTATGTTCCTTGGGGGAATTGCCGGGTTAGTTGTTATTCGTTTTGCAGCTACCCAAGTAGTAAAATTATTAGAACGCTATCCTACCTTAGAAACAGCCGCATTTTTAATTGTTGGTTGGGTAGGGGTGAAAATGGCGGTTTTAACACTTGCACATCCTTCAGTTGCCATCATTCCAGAAGATTTTCCAGATTCAGCTGTTTGGAAGCTGACATTTTGGTCGGTTATGATAATAATAGGTTTGGGTGGTTATATCATTGCGAGAAAAAAAGAGAAACAAAACAAAAGAATTTGAATATGATCAAGAAGTAAAATTGCGTAGAAGATTAAAGCTTGTGTTAGCACGTATGACACCAGTTCAAGTCATTATCACATATTACTTTTTTGCTGTTACAATTTCAACCATTGTTCTTAGCATGCCGTTTACGCTACAAAAAGGGGTTAAAGTGTCATTTATTGATACGCTTTTCACGGCGGCAAGTTCTGTTAGTGTAACGGGTCTTGCAACAGTGGATGTTAGTCAAACTTACAGTACAGCCGGAATCTGGGTCTTAATGGCGATTTTCCAAATTGGCGGACTCGGCGTGATGATGATTAGTACTTTCTTTTATTTAATCTTAAAAAGACGTATTGGTTTAAAACAAAGACAGCTTATTATGACAGATACTAATCAATTTACAATGAGCGGTATGGTAAGGATGTTAAGAGAAATTCTAATGCTTATTTTTGGGATTGAGTTAATAGGTGCACTTATTTTGGGGATTTATTTTGTTCCACTTTATCCTAATGTTGGTGATGCGATGTTCCAAGGATTGTATAACTCGGTTTCGCTAGTAACAAATGCCGGAGTTGATATTACTGGGAAATCACTGATTCCATTTGCGAATGATTATTTTGTACAATTTGTCTCTATTTTACTCATTATTGCCGGAGCGATTGGTTTTCCGGTATTACTGGAAACTCGAAAATTTTTATTTGAAAAAAATACATTAATTCCATTCCGCTTTTCTTTATTTGTAAAAGTAACGACATTGACCTATTTTGTGTTACTAATTGCTGGAGGCTTATTAATTTGGCTATTTGAGTACAATCATTTCTTTAGTGGGAAGACTTGGGACTTTGGCTTCTTTAACTCCATGTTTTTATCTGCGACTTCTCGAAGTGCCGGATTACAAACGATTGACAATGGGGCGCTCTCCGTCTCCACTTTGCTACTCGTATCTTTCTTGATGTTCATCGGTGCTTCACCAAGTTCTGTCGGGGGCGGGATACGAACGACGACTTTCGCTATTACGATTTTATTTATTTATTCAGTGATTCGCGGTCGCAAGCATGTTTATATTTTTGGACGAGAATTGCATCAAGAAGACGTGAGAAAGTCGCTTGCAGTAACACTTGTTGCAGGCTTCCTATGTATCTCGGCAATGGTTATTTTAATGCAAACAGAGCAAGCGCCACTAAGTGCTGTGATATTTGAAGTATTTTCGGCGTTTGGTACTAGTGGTTTATCAGTTGGATTAACGCCAGATTTATCAACACCAGGGAAAATAATTATCATAATATTAATGTTTATTGGTCGGGTTGGAATTATGTATTCAATGCTAAGTTTAAGAAATAAAAATCAACCTAAAAATGCTATTCGTTTACCGAAAGAGAAGATAATTACTGGTTAATAAAAAGCCTTTCTGCCGTTCGCAGCAGAGAGGTTTTTTGCATGAAAAAATCCCTGACCAATGAGATCAGGGATTTGTCTTTAATATTTTGATTTAGGTGTTGGTTGTCTGAAAATGCCCATTAAACCAGTTAAAGTAATTAAAATACCAGATACTACCCATGCTGTACCGATAATAAAGAATAATACAATTCCAATAATAACTAAGATAACTCCCCAACCACGCGGCGCTGATTTAATTAGCAATGAAGCAATTAGCGCAACAACAGATGCAATTAAGGTAATCCACCCAAGATTTGCTAATTCATCACCTATATTACCGGGCAAATAAGTAAAAGTTTGAATATAATCTGTTACATTATCTCCATAATTAATAATCCAAAATCCAACAAAAATACCAATAATAGAGCCAATCAATCCAATAATAATTTCTGGTTTTCTCGATTCCATAATAAAGCCTCCTTTTTTCATTCTATATCTTTAATAACTTTCCCGCTTTGTAAGTCTACTAAACACATCATGTATCATAGAAGTTCGAAGTTCAATTACTGGCTGAACAAATGTTTTGACTAGTCGACTGGATAGTAAAATGGTTAAAGCGAAAGTGGAAGCGAATAATAAGAAAAAAGTAGACGGACTATGTCGGAACTCTATTTGACCTCCTTCACGAAAGAATTTAATAAAGAAACCGTGAAGTAAATAAACATAAAGCGTATTTTTACCCCATTTAGTGAAAAATAGCTTTTTCTTTGGAACTAAACTAAAAAAAGCAGCAATGGAGCAAAAACTTATGAAGTAAACTAAAAAGCGGATAAACAGTCCTAAAGATTTTACTTCAACAAAATTTGCATAAGGTTTAGAACCTAAAAACCATTTATCATTTAAACTGGGATTTAAAGCAATAAAAATAAGTAATAATATAATGAAAATCCCGCTCATAATAGTAACAAAATGTGTTTTAAGAAAGTAAAAATGTTCTTTTGTTAAAAAAAAGCCTACTAAAAAGAATGGGAAGAAAACAAGTGTCCGGGATAAACTAAGATATCCACCAATGACATCAAAATATCCCGCTGCTAGTCCAATAAATAGAGCTAATGAGACCGATTTCCATGGTTTCATTCTAGCAAAAACAAGCAACATTAAATTCCAAAAAAATAAACTAAGCAAAAACCAAAGAGACCATTCAGGATCTAAAAAAGTAATAGATAGGTTATCTTTATTTAGTAAAAAATAATAGAAAATACTATAAATCAATTGAAAAAAAGCATAAGGTAAAATTAGCTTTTTCATCATTTTTTTCAAGTAACCGGGCTTACCATAACTTTTGGCGAAAAAGCCAGATATAAGAATAAAGGCAGGCATATGAAAAGTGTAAATATAAATATATAAAACACGAACACTAGCATATTCTGCAATAAATGTTTGAAGAAAATGGCCAAAAACCACTAAAAAAATCAAAATGAATTTGGCATTATCAAAATAGCTTTCCCGTTTTTGTGCGGTGCTTACCATAACGAACAATCCTTTCTATGTTGAACTTACCTGTTTTTGTTTTCCCTAAATTCTGTAACGATTAACCAACAGTTGGATAACAAAATATCTCAAATATTAATGAACGATGACACTTGTTTGCGGATTTTTTTAAGGCATGCTATCGTTATAGAAATAAAAATGAACGGGAGGTATGACTATTTTATGCTAAAACAAACAATGGCTTTACCAGTAGGAACTTTATATATTAGTATATTATCAGAAGGAATAAGAAGCATTTCATACGATGAACCGTCTAATTGGGAGATAGTTGCTGGAGGGCAAACCGAGCAAGTAATCTATACGAATTTAGTGACGCAGTTAGAAGCTTATTTTGACGGTGCATTAAAGCAGTTCGATTTACCGTTAATACTTGTTGGGACACCCTTTCAAAAGCGAGTGTGGCAATCCTTAAGTGAGGTACCATATGGAGAAGTTGTGAGTTATAAAGATATTGCCATTTCCGCTGGGAGTCCTAAAGCGGTTCAAGCAGTAGGGCAAGCAAATCGCGCCAATCCAATTCCGATTATCATTCCTTGCCATCGGTGTGTAAAAAGTAACGGGGAACTTGGCGGATATAATGGAACTGATATTGATAAAAAACAATATTTATTGGCACTAGAAACATACTAAAATCAGTGAATAGTGTAATTTTTGATAATAAAGTTGTTTAAATGCTTTTTTGAGCCATTTTCTTTATGGAGAATTTAGAGTAAAATGAAAAGAAATTCTATTACAAAAGTAGGAGAGAGGGGAGACGTCTAATGAAAGTAGAAATAGTTGACTATCAAAGTGACTGGAAAACGCTTTTTGAAGAAGAAAAGAGCATTATTAGAGAAATTATTGAAAAAAATGAAGTGCTAATTGCTCATATTGGAAGTACTTCCGTAGAAAATTTAAGTGCCAAACCAATAATTGATATACTATTGGTTGTAAATGACCTAGCCCAATTAGATAATGCAAGGACAGAATTTGAAAAAATCGGGTATGAATACATGGGAGAGTTTGGTCTTCCTGGCAGGAGATATATGAGAAAAGGCGGAGATACTCGAACACATCAAATCCACGCATATCAATTTGATAGTATATCAGAAATACAACGCCATCTTTCTTTTAGAGATTATTTAAGAGAAAATAAAGAGATTGCTAATGAATATGCAGAATTAAAAAAGGCGCTTGCTCAAAAATACTCAACTGATATTGAGGGGTATTGTGATGGAAAAGATTTATTTATAAAAAATCATGAAGCATTGGCATTAAAAAAACATTGGAAAACATATCAAAATTAAAATAAACATAAAAAAGCAAGAATCATTGTATAGAACCATTTTTAGAAAATGGAATAGACAAGATTCTTGCTTTTTTTATTGATGTTTTCGTTTCTATTTTAGGCTTGCATTATACAGTAGCTTGTTCGCTTATTACAATATTTTTAGCACCATCAAGCGTTGCGCTAAGTTTTTTTGCTTCTGGTTGATCGATTAATTTGTCAGCAATTACGTCTTCTAAATGTTCTTGGATTGTCCGGCGAAGAGGTCTAGCACCAAATTTAGGATCATAACCAAGTTCAATTAAATGTTCTTTTACTTCTTGGGAAACATCGATAGCCACATCTTCTGTTGCTAGCATTGTATTTAAATCAATAAGCATTAAGTCGATGATTTGTACTAAATCAGCTTTTTCGAGTGATTTAAATTCGATGACACTATCTAGACGATTTAGAAATTCTGGTTTAAAGTAAGCGCCTAATTTTGCAAGAATGTCCGAACCTTTTTCAAGTTTAGCATCAGTTGTCGTGTTAAAGCCGACAGAAGCTTCTGTGTCAGTGGTTCCGGCATTACTTGTCATAATGATGACAGTATCTTTAAAACTAACTGTGCGACCTTGAGAGTCAGTTAAACGACCATCTTCTAAAATTTGTAAAAACATATGTTGTACGTCTGGATGTGCTTTTTCAATTTCGTCTAATAGAATAATACTGTACGGATTACGACGAACTTTTTCGGTTAATTGTCCTGCTTCTTCATGACCAACATAGCCTGGAGGAGAACCGATTAATTTAGAAACGCTGTGTTTTTCCATGAATTCACTCATATCTAAACGAATCATTGCTTCACTCGTACCGAATAATTCACGTGCAAGTGTCCGGCCTAATTCTGTTTTTCCGACTCCGGTAGGTCCAACGAAAAGAAATGAACCAATTGGACGATTTTTTGCCTTTAAGCCAACACGGCTACGACGAATAGCTTTTGCTACTTTTTTCACGGCATCAGCTTGTCCAATTACTTTTCCAGATAGGTTGCTTTCTAAGTTTTTCATTTTTGATTGTTCATTTTCTTGTAAACGACCGACTGGAATTCCTGTTTTTTCTTCAATAATTGCTTGGATATCGGATGCTTGAATTACAGAACGCTCGGAGAAATTGTTATTTGTTTTATTTTCTTCTAAGCGAGAAATTTCATCACGAACTTTTGCTGCTTTTTCGTAGTCTTCCATTTGAAGAGCTTGATTTTTTTCTACTTCTAGACGTGCAACACGTTCGCTTATCGTATTTTCATCTAGTTTTTCGATAGCAAGATTATATTTAGAACCAACTTCATCCATTAAATCGATTGCTTTGTCTGGCAAATGACGATCTTGAATATAGCGTGTACTTAGTTCTACGGCTGCTTTTAAAGCTTCTGGAGAGTATACAACCTCATGGAATTCTTCATATTTATCCTTTAAACCATTTAAAATAATTAAAGTTTCATCAGTAGTTGGTTCATTTACAGTCACTGGTTGGAAGCGACGTTCAAGTGCTGCATCTTTTTCAATGGTGCGATATTCTTTAAGCGTAGTTGCACCAATCATTTGTAGATCACCTCGTGCAAGTGCTGGTTTTAAAATATTTCCAGCATCCATTGAACCTTCCGCAGATCCTGCACCAACAATAGTGTGCACTTCATCAATAAACAAAATTGTATTTTTACGATCTTGTAACTCTTTAATTAATTGTTTCATTCGTTCTTCAAATTGACCACGGATACCAGTACCAGAAACAAGAGAAGCTACATCAAGTAAAATGACTTCTTTGTTTAGTAATTTAGTAGGTACTTCTCCTAAATTGATGGCATTCGCAAGACCTTCAACAACGGCAGTTTTACCAACACCTGGTTCACCAATTAGCACAGGATTATTTTTATTACGACGATTCAATATTTCGATAACACGTTTAATTTCTTTATCCCGACCAATCACTGGATCTAATTGATTGTTTTTTGCCATATCTGTTAAATTGGTACCAAATTCATCTAGTAAACCATTGCCATCATTTCCAGTTTGGGTTTGCACTTGTGCTTGATTTCTTTGCGCTTGGTTTGCTTGATTAGCAGCACCACTTAGTTGGCGGAAAATATCATCGAACGGTGAGCTACCACCTGTTGAAAACTCATTTCCTCCATAATTTGCTTGATTTCTAACTTCGGCATAACAAGACGCGCAAAGTGGCATTTCAACACGTTTGCCGTTAATATTCATATATAATTGGACTGTCGCTTGATTTTGATTACATCTTTCACAATTCATAAATTAACTTCCTCCTTTAAAAATGAGAATAGAAGGCCTTGACTTTGACTAACTTTGACCTTATGTGTTTATTATATACTGACCTATTTTGACTTTCAAGTATTTTGCTTATTTTTTTTGAAAAAAAAGCCTCTGAATTTGAGCTGACCCCCAAAAGTTGGACCTGAAAATCTAACTTTTGGAGGTTTTTTTGTATGGCAAAATACAGTTTGGAATTTAAGCTT